>JAUZOA010000053.1 GCA_030706685.1 Bacteroidota bacterium | reverse complement strand
GCTATATTTTTTTCATGGCTAGGGGATACCAATTCGTTTTCATAAAACGGGGGATTGCAAATGACAATATCATACCGTGAGGAAGAACTTTTCGCAAAATATTTTATATCACCTTGTGTAATCCTGATCTTTTCTTTCCAGGGTGAGGAAGTAACATTCTCTTCTGCCTGCCCGGCTGCCACCTTATCTATTTCAATTGCATCAATCAATGCATCACATTGCTGCGCTATCATCAGGCTTAATAAACCTGTGCCTGTTCCTATATCAAGCATATTCAGGGTTCGGTCCCCGGAATTCCTGATTCTTTTGGCTGCCCAGGCCCCGAACAAACAGGCATCCGTGGTCACTTTCATGGCGCAACGATCCTGGTGGATAATGAATTGTTTGAATTGGAAATAATTGTTTGCCATTTGAAAGGCTTTTAGCTATTAGCCGGGCTCGTTTATGACAATATTTTTCAATGCACGGTTTCGGCTAATAGCTAACAGCCTTCCCGCCATTCAGCCCTCGCCGATGAACTCACTGACAGATCAGCAAAATCACCGGCCAGGTATTTATAATATCCCGTAATGGCGATCATCGCAGCGTTATCTGTACAATATTCAAAAGCCGGAATAAACGTATTCCATCCATATTTCTTCCCGTTTTCTTCAAAAGATTTTCTCAACCCGCTGTTTGCGGATACACCGCCGGCAATACAAATATCTTTTACGCCTGTTTGTATAGCTGTTTTTTTTAGTTTATTGAGTAAAATGGTGATAATGCGATGCTGGATGGAAGCGCATATATCGGCAAGGTTATCTTTAACGAAATGTTTCTTTTCTTCTTCAGTAGCCAGGAACTCCTCTTTATAGACATGGCTTTTACCGGCATTTTGTAAAAAATAAAGAATAGAAGTTTTGAGCCCGCTGAAACTAAAGTCTAACCCGGGTATCTGGGGTTCAGGAAATGTAAAACGATTGGGGTCTCCCTGCTGCGCATATTTATCGATCAGCGGCCCGCCCGGGTAAGGCAAACCCAGGAGTTTGGCGGATTTGTCAAAAGCTTCGCCGGCGGCATCGTCAATTGTTTCGCCAATCACTTTCATTTTTACAGGCGACTCACACAATACGATCTGGGTATGACCACCACTGACCGTCAGGCATAAAAAAGGAAATGATGGTTTAGGGTCAGCGATAAGATTCGCGAGCACGTGCGCCTGCATGTGATGGACCGCGATCAGCGGTTTGTCCAGCGCCAGTGAAAGCGATTTGGCAAATTGCGCTCCTACCAATAATGAACCAATCAAACCCGGAGATTGAGTAAAAGCGATAGCGTCTATTGATGGAAGATGAAAGACCGGAGATGGAAGATTTTTTGCAGCCATCTTTAGAGCTGCATCCACTACCGGAACGATGTTTTGCATATGCGCACGGCTCGCCAGTTCCGGGACTACTCCTCCATATTGCTCATGTACTTTCTGGCTGGCAATAAAATTGGACAAAATTTTTCCATCCACGCAGACCGCGGCTGCTGTTTCATCGCAACTGGATTCTATTGCTATAATTGTAATTGGCACCTATCTATTTAAATGAAGTTGCAAAAATAAGAAGAGACTTCGTAAGCCCCCTGAGGGGGAGGGGCCTTACTTACTCCTGATCGCCACCACCGGATCCATCTGCGCGGCTTTGTAAGCTGGTATGATACCGGCAATAATACCAACCAGGACACAGATAATAAAAGTCCAGGCCATATTAGCTACGGATACGTAAACCGGAAATTCCAATGCGCCGCTGAGTATAATAGTGAGGAGAAAGACCAATGTCAACCCGATTATTCCGCCGATGATACAAAGGAAAGCCGACTCGAGAAGAAATTCACTCAATATCACCCTTTTTTTGGCCCCTAAAGCTTTTTTCAAACCGATCTGGCCGGTTCGTTCACGAACGGTTACGAACATGATATTCGCAACCCCGAAAAGCCCGACGATGAGGCTGATGCCACCGATCACAATAGCGCCGATATTGAGTCCGACAAATGCGGAACTAATGGAATCGCTCAGGTCATTGATATCATTCAATGAAAAATTAGGGTCCTTGGTAGGGCTTATTCTCCGGATAGCTCTCATGGTTCCTGACAACTCATCTTTCACGGCCTTGCTGGTCAGGTTGTCCCAGCCTTTTACCATAATGAAAGGATCGGCCCTTCTTTCATCCATGATGTTTCGGGCAAACTTGTAAGATATGATAACGCTCTGGTCAAATTCCCAGCCGCCAATCATCTGTTTTCCCTGTTTTTTGATGACGCCGGCTACTACCAGCTTTTTGCCCCTTATAGTGATCTCCTTGCCAACTGCCAGTTCTGGCGATCCGAATAATTTTTCCCCTATTTCATTCCCGATCACGGCTACATTTACACCCCTGTCAAATTCAGCATCGGAAATATAGCGGCCGTATTGGATCTCTACCGGTTGAATATTGTCAAAATCTTCGGAGATACCATACACATGCACATTGGAAAGGGTATTACCGGCATATTCTGCATTATCCTGTATTTCGATCTTAAAAGCTATATACTCGGCGCTCGACGTTCTTTCTCTTATTTCACGCATCTCCGCGTACTTGGGTGAGGGACGGTTTACATATTTCCACCAGGGATAATCGGGGCCGCCACCTGTCCATTCCCATTTATCAATGTAAATGGAATTAGAGCCCATTGATTTTATTTCATTCGTGATATTATGTTCCAGGCTATTGACGACCGCGAGAACACCGATGATGCAAAAGATACCGATCGTGACGCCGAATAAAGAAAGAAAAGTGCGGAGTTTATTCTTCCACAATTCCTGCAGCGCCATTTTAAAACTGCTGCCAATGATTTCTATCGTGCGGCGAATCATAGTACAAATTTACCAGAAGTTGGTCGAGGGAGGAAAGATTTTATTTAAGTGGGAAAAAGAGACCGGAAGCCGGGAAGTCCGAAAGAATCGGTCTGTCTTTCACAAAATCATTTTAATAATGGAGGAAAATATATTCTGTTGTATCAACCGGGAAGAGGGAAACTCTATTGCCGGAAATGACCCTCCGGATTTCCCGGACATCCTCATTCATTCAACGCCAAATCTGTCGGCAAGCCATCCAGGCTTACAAGGTTCTTTTCCCTGACATATTCCCGCAGTCCATCTTCGCCTTTTTTCTCCGCCCATTCAAAATGAAAATCTCTTTCGCCAACATAATTGTAGAGAGGTACGCCAAAGCCGCAGGAAGTCTGCACCAAGTCAATCGTAGCGACTATGAGCTGCCTTGTGCTTGGATAAATGGTGAAATGGGGTGAATAGATTTCCCAATCCTCCGTATTACGCAACACGGCGAATCCTTTTCCATACAGCCGCAGGATATTCGGCGATCCTTCAAAAGAACAGAACAGGAAAGTAATACGGCCGTTCTCCAATGTATGCGCCGATGTTTCATTGCCGCTGCTGATCAGGTCCATATAGGCCACTTTATTTTCGGATAAAACCCGGAAGCAATCCAAGCCTTTTGGCGACAGGTTAATTCTTCCTTCAGCGCTTAAAGGAGCGGTAGCAACAAAAAAAAGATGTTGTTTTTCGATGAATTCCCGGTGAGGGGGTTTGATGGAGTCGTGAAATTTGCCCATAGTATACTTATTTATTGTTCTTTTTGTATTCGGATTCTTCAAAATCCTTGAACCCGTTATTGATGCCAATGACAATATCATTGACCTCAACATAAGGTTTGCCAAATAAATCTGTATCCCGCAAGTATTCGATGAAGTAATAATAGTCTTTCAGGTTATTGCAATCCACCAGCATAAAATCAGATGTCTTTGCATGGAAAGCCTCACTGTCGCAAAGCCGGATCGAGAGTTTCCCGTTAAACTGCTGGATAAGCGGAGCGACTTTAGTGGCAAAGAATTTTCCGCGTTCTTCCCGGGTCAGGGATAACCAAAGATGGGTAGCGCGGTAAAGGATGACAATCGTATATTTCATTTCAAAGGCGATTATAAAAATATCTGCAAAGTAACAGGGAAACTTTTTATCCAATCGGTTAAAAGAATACTGTGACAAAAATATTTTTATTTGTACTGGCTCTGCCGGATTTTATTGGAGGTTTTTTTAAAGTCTAAAAAAAGATTATAGACTTCATTCACGTATGCTTGTGTGAGAGCTTTGTGGCTTGTTTCTAAGCATGATTTAAAGATAAAACGCGTTTTGTTAGCGAACTGTGAGAGTGTACCTTTGCACACTTATAAAATATGGAATGATCAGGCAGTAGAACAGGTCTTTCGGGCTTTCCGTCTTCCTGTCTTCCGGACTTTCATCATGAAATATCATAACGAAATAATACGCCGCCGCACTTTCGCTATCATCAGCCACCCGGATGCCGGTAAAACGACATTGACGGAAAAGCTACTCTTGTTTGGGGGCGCTATCCAGGTCGCCGGCGCCGTCAAAAGCAATAAGATCAAAAAATTCGCGACCAGTGATTTTATGGAGATAGAAAGACAAAGAGGCATATCCGTCGCTACTTCCGTTATGAGCTTCGAATACAATAAAATCCTGATCAACCTGCTCGATACCCCCGGCCACAAAGACTTCGCGGAAGATACTTACCGCACATTAACCGCTGTTGACAGCGTTATCCTCGTGGTGGATAGCGTGAACGGGGTAGAGGAACAAACAAGACGATTAATGGAAGTCTGCCGCATGCGGGATACACCGGTGATCGTTTTTATCAATAAAATGGACCGCGATGGCAAGAATCGTTTTGACTTGCTGGAGGAGATCGAAAAAGAATTATCCATTTCATTACACCCGATGACATGGCCCATCAACAGCGGTAAAGAATTCAAAGGAGTTTACAATCTTCACGATAAAAACCTTCTATTGTTTACGGCTAATACTAAAGCGACTGCAGAAGACAGCATTTCTGTTTCCAACCTGCAGGATAAAGTGGTGGATCAAAAGCTGGGAGAAAATGATGCAGCACAATTAAGAGAAGATGTGGAACTGGTGGATACAGTTCATGGTGAATTAAAAGTGGAAGATTACCTCGCTGGTAAAGTAGCGCCTGTTTTCTTTGGCAGCGCGATTAACAATTTTGGTGTAAAAGAAATGCTGGATACGTTTATCCGCATTGCTCCCACACCAAGAAGCCGCGAAACAACCGCCAGGGTAGTGGATGTAGAGGAAGACAAACTTAGCGGTTTTGTTTTTAAGATACATGCCAATCTCGATCCCAAGCACCGCGACCGTATCGCTTTCTTCCGGGTCTGCTCAGGAAAGTTTGAGCGCAACAAATATTTCCATCATGTAAGGCTGGACAAGGAAGTCCGTTTCAGCAATCCTTATAGTTTTATGGCCCGCGACAAAAGCATTATCGAAGATGCTTATGCCGGGGATGTAGTAGGATTGTTTGATACAGGCAACTTTAAGATCGGTGACACACTGACGGAGGGAGAAGATTTTTATTTTACCGGCATACCTTCCTTCTCTCCCGAGATATTCAAGGAGGTGGTGAACAAGGACCCGATGAAGACAAAACAATTGGAAAAGGGATTGCTGCAGTTAACGGATGAGGGCGTTGCGCAATTGTTCACTCAATTCGGGGGTAATAAAAAAATCATCGGCTGCGTAGGTGAATTACAGTTCGAAGTTATCCAGTATCGTTTGCTGCATGAGTATGGAGCATCGGTCGTATTCAATACGCTTCCTTTTTACAAAGCTTGCTGGATCGCCAGCGCCGACCCCAAAAAACTGCTGGATTTTACCCGTTTCAAACAGGCTAACATCGCGGAAGATAAGGACGGGCACCTGGTGTACCTGGCTCAGAGCGAGTGGTTCTTAAATACAGAGAGAACCAACAACCCGGCTATAGAATTTCATTTTACGTCAGAAATTCATAAAGAAGCAGTATAAACCACTGGGAAATAATTGCCGACGCCCTGTTATTTTGAGACAATTTCTTTTCGGAGGCATTATGGAAGATGGCCGGGAGTTGAATTTGTATGCAGGTAAACGACAATTATCTAACGGGTAAGCCTGTTTAATAAATATTCGTCGGTCGTAAGCCCGGTAGTTCTCCATATCCGCACTTTATTTTCATTAATGAAATGGATAGAATAATTGCCGTTAAAAATCAGTGTCCAGTCAAAATTAGCTGTCCATGAACAGGTATCGGTTACCACCAGGCTTTCGCCGTTTTGGTGGTAATGACCACTGCAAATAGCAGGGTAATTCAGAGGGCCCCCGGTTCCGGAAAAAGTACTATCCGAAAAAATAAAACTAACATTCGCGGTATCCATTCCTGTTCTGTTGAAAGTGCCGCTATAGTGACCGGGTAATTTATTCGCCACAGGACTACTGTTATTGTTATTCTTCTTGCAGGCGGATAATGTCAATAGGATACTTAAAATGCACAATACCTGTCGCATAGAGAGTTATTTGAAGTATATAAATCAAATACTATGCTAAAAGCTGCGGGAAATGAGATCATGTACGCACTTGAATATGCTTTCTCACACGAAGATCACAAAGCGCTAATAACCAATGGAAACTTCAGTGAGGTCATTTGCGGGAGATATTTGCTTTATTAAAATTGATTAACGAACAAGAGTAAAGAGACCTTTTTTAAAGGTATCACCGCATAGCGTTTTTGCTTTTATCATATAAACATAAACGCCAATGTCTTGCATCTTCCCGTTATACATTCCATCCCAGCAAGCGTTGGGATCGGTAGTAAAGAATATTCGTTGGCCCCACCTGTTATAGATACTGAATTCCAGTTGCTGGATCACTCCCCAGTACCGGATACCATAGCAATCATTCAACCCGTCATGATTAGGCGTAAAAGCATTGGGCATGAAGTAGCCGCTTGTATTTACAGAAGCAAAGTTGACGGTAACGGAATCATAGTTGCTGCAACCCGATGCATCGGTGCCTTTTACGACATATTGTGTATTGATTACAGGCAATGCTACAGGATTGGCAATAACAGGGTTATTTAGTGATGAAGCGGGCGTCCAAACATAGGTTGCCGCACCAGTTGCATTCAACTGGCTGCGATCATTGCTGCAATCAAGATCATTGGACTTGCTTGCCCTTACGACAGGCAATGGATTGACAATAACTGTTGTAGTCAGCGTAGCGGAATTATTGCAGACTGTTTCCTGGATGTTAACAGAATAAATTGTAGTAACAGCAGGCGTGGCGACAGGATTTGCGATCGCAGGGTTGTTCAAAGACGGATCGGGTTGCCAGGTGTAAATATTACCTCCCCCGGCTGTTAACCGGACGGAATCCTTGTCACAAATAGTAATGGGAGGATTGATAGTGAAAACCGGGTCGGGATGAAGACTTACTTTAACCGAATCTGTATTGATACAGGTATTGGTACCGGTGACCGTTACATAGTAGGTTGTATTCGTTGTGGGCGACGCGACGGGATTCGGAATAGTTGGATCGTTCAGTGTAGCGGTCGGTGTCCAGGCATACGTACCTCCGCCTCCTGCAAACAGTTGAAGAGAGGAGTTCTTGCAAATGGCCGTATCGTTGGACGCGTTAACGACAGGTTTGGGGTTGACAATAATATTGACGGTGTCTTTGGCGATACATCCGCTTGCCGATGTGCCGCTTACAATATATTGTGTTGTTGTAAGTGGTGAAGCCAGAGGGTTTGAGATAGCAGGATTATTCAAACCTGCAGGTGGAAACCAGGAATAACCGGTAGCACCGGTAGCATTCAGTTGCACCTGGATACCCGGGCATCCTGTCGTATCATTATTGGTTTTCACAACAGGATGATCAACGGTAATTTTTACAGAATCTCTTTTAATAAATACAGGGGCGAAGGAAATGTCATCGAGGGCAAAATCATTTCCGTTTAAAATAAGATTTTTGTTTACAAGAGAAATTACAGCTGTTGTGCTGATGCCGGAATTCCAGGTAGTATAAAATTGCTGCCACAAACAACTTGTATTGCTTGCCTGGAGTACAGAACCGATATTGATGCCATTGATCGAAAACTGCAACGTTGAAGGATTGAGTATTGTAATATTCTCAATCCAGGCTGAGAAGGCATAGTTTGTATTGGGCTGAACCGGGACAGTTTGTGACCACACTATCACATTGTCTGAAGGCGATCCGTTGACAAGCATCATATTGCCGGTTCCGGTAGTATGGTCTGTACAGGGAACCATTCCAGCATTCCAGACCTGTGGATTGGTTCCAATATAATACTGGCCTTCGAGAACGTTGGGAGGAGGCTTATAAGTATACTGGGAGGTAAAGCCAGTATTGCCTTGCGAGAAATCATTATTTACAATAAGATTGGTTCCGGTCGTTTGAGTAGTAAAGAAATAGGTAATATCCTGCGGCGTGGAAGTAATGGGTTCCGGTGAATTAGGGTCATTAAGATAAGTGGTGGGTGCCCAGCAAAAATTCAAAGAAGGAACCGTATGTAATTGCTTCACTGCACCCGGACAAATAGTAGTATCAGGTGTAAGAATCACATTATCCGGAATAATTGTTATGGATACGTTCTTCGTGATAGTATCGGTGCAGGTGCCATTACTTACGCTGTATTTCACAATATAGTTTCCTGCAGTTGCATAGGTATGGATGGGATTCGATACGTTGTTTACAAAATTTCCATCTCCAAAATTCCAGTAAGCATTTGTAACTGTAGTTCCGAAGCCGGTAAACTGCACAGACAAAGGGCTGCAGGCGTTTATATCATAACTGAAATCAAAATTCAGCCCCTCAGCTATTACCTGTGTAAAAATGCTGTCTTTGCAACCGTTAATATCGGTCACTACCAACTTAACCGTGAAAGTACCGGAACTGGCATAAGTATGGTTGGTATTTTGGCTATTGGCTGTATTACCGTCGCCAAAATACCATTGCCACCCGGCGACAGGATTAGTATTGGTGTAACCTAAACCCTTAAAATCAAAACTTGCGCAACCGGTGACACTGTCTTTGATTTTTACAGAATCAATATTAGGTTTGAAAGGAATATTGTCAATGGGAATCTGTAAATTAAAAACTTGCAATCCTTCTTCCCCGGGTGTTGCGCCCCATGGATCATTGGTGTATTCGGTGTTTACGCCATTTATTCCACCGCCATCAGCCTGGCTGGCAATATTAGCGGGTAAAGAGGGAGATTTGAACCACGTTACGCCGCCGCTTGCGCCGCCACCCGGACCTAACCTTCCAAATCCGCCAACAATTGTATTACCACCTTGTCCCCCTTTGGTGATATAACGTAAATCCCCCCCGAAATTATCAATATTCAAAAGAATCGTGCCACCTGCGCCGCCACCGCCCATCCCTTCATGGCAACCTGTTTGGCCTAATCCCGAACACGGCGGAGCTGTCATCCCTAATGATGCGAAACCTCCGGTACCGCTCATAAGTGTATTGGCAGAAACGATAATAATACCACCACCATTTCCTCCAAGGGCCTGGAAACCTTCAGGATTATTGGTATGGCCAGCGCCACCACCACCACCCATAAAAATTTTATTCGAGGCGTTATTATAAGAAAGCGCCTTTCCTCCTATGCCTCTGTTATCGAAAGGCACTGTCGTATTACAGGGAGCGCCTTCAAAGTTATAACCTCCAAACCCACCCGCGGTTCCATTGCTTCCACCGCCTCCTCCGGAATTATGAGAATTACCGCCACCACCACCATTTGCCAGCGCTCCTTTACCAAAAGATTTTTGTGATGATATGGAGGCAATGCCTTCTCCCTTTCCGGATGCAAGATCAGGGTTGGGAGGATAATAGAACTGGTTTTCATAACAATTGAAAGAAGACGGGTTTGAAACAGGATCTATGCCTCCCCTGAAACCTTTGTAGCTTACATCAATGCCATT
Organism: Bacteroidota bacterium; assembly: GCA_030706685.1. Taxonomy (GTDB): domain Bacteria; phylum Bacteroidota; class Bacteroidia; order Chitinophagales; family Chitinophagaceae; genus VBAT01. The sequence continues at coordinate 27,891 of JAUZOA010000053.1, read as the reverse complement.
AACCATTGTTAGCGTGTCTCGAATATTGAGTGCAACTACACCGCCTTTGCTGCCATCCCAGGGTAAGCAGGTAATGGCAGAAGTAACTGCTGCATCTGTATAGTAAGGCACCCTTACCAATTGCACTTTTCCATCCGGGATATCATATTGGCGGGTGAGAAAGTTCTTTAATTCAATACTATTTCCTGTTTTACTTTTTACATAATTGAATTCGTAGTTACCTGCATTTTTATAATCAGTGACCGTACCAAATGCAGCCGTGTTGCTGCTGTCTATGACAGCGCCTTTCATCTGGATAAGTAAAACCGTATCGCCAACATTGTAAGCGCCGGCATTGGCCACTGTCAGTATGTTCTTACAGGGATCTAAAGCCAATACTTCAGTGTAATCGTTGATGATTCCTGATAAGGCTCTGCCACAATCCCTTACTACTATTTTTTTACAAACCACACTTTGAGTCGCCAGTCCCTCATCCACAAAAAGAGAGATATTGTATTCGCCTGGCTGACTGTATTGAAAAGGCGGAGGTGTCGGACCAATATAGGAAGGGATAGAAGAAGCGCTGCAGTTATTAAAAGTTATCCTGGATATAGAATTAGAATTCACATTGCCGGAGAAGAAATTTACGGCATCGCCTGTTCTGAATATCTTGGAGATTGACGCTGGAAAACTCAGGTTACCAACATTACCCAGGTCTGTTGTCGCGGGTACGGAAAGTATATTATTATTAAAATCAAGCCGGGTGACAGCATTAGTAACTTCATTCGTTACGAATCCGAATACTTTATCACAATCTTTGATCACTGTGATATCCCGGGGCGTATTCAAATGATTGCCGGGATTGCCGAGATTAACACCCGTTGGCAAATTGGCAACTGACGTTCCGAAATCCAGCCGGCTTATGCTATTACTGTTTCTATTGGCTATGAATAAGTGATAATTATTTACGTCTTTTAAAATAAATAATCCTACAGGGTAGTTCAGGTTGCCAATATTACCAAGATTGGTTGCAACCGGAATATTGTTTAATGAATTTCCAAAACTAAATCTTGTAACGGTATTATTGTCAGCACTGACAGTAAAGCCATACCAGTTACCTCCGTCCTGTATCAGGGTAAAATCAACGGGATAATCAAGATTCCCGATATTTCCAAGGTTTGTTGCTGTAGGGATATTGGCTACGGAAGCTCCGAAACTAAGTTTCAAAAGCCGGGAATTGGCAAATTGTCCCCCGATAATGTAACCGATCCAGTTAGTTCCCTCTTGTTCAATTTCTATTCCTTCCGCCTGGAAAGGGATAATGCCACCAAAAGAGCCCAGGTTGGTTATAGTGGGAGCGTTCAAAAGACTATTGCCAAAATCCATTCGGGATAAGGACCCAGTATGATTTACAACAAAGACATAAAAGTTAGGCCCTTCCTGCACAATATCCAAAAAGCAGGGCATCGAAAGATTCGGAGAAGCAAAATTGCTGCCGGCAGGGGTTAAATTTAATGAGCCGGAACAAAAGTTCCAGTAATAATTAGTTGCGTTGGTTGAAGTATTAATAATGTTTACCGGGGCATTTACACAAACAGTATCGGGTATTGAAAAATCAGCAAATTGACTGTGAAGCCTTAAACCTAAGGTAAGGAATAGCAGAAGGCACAATTCAGCTCTTTTCATGGTAGGTGGTGGTGTAAGGCCTTCGGTGAAGGTACTACAGGAGGGTAAAGTGGCAAAGGAAAAGGCCGCTTGTTCTGGATTTAATAACAATGCGGAAGAGGGTCAATTGGCTGTAGGGCTAAAACTCCATCTCGGCCCCGGTATAGTTGTGCGGGGTTATTTTTTTTAGTTCTTTTTTTACCTCATTATCAATCTTTAATACATCAATGAAATCGTGGATAGTTTTCTTATCCATTTTACCTGTACCCCTGGTTAATTCCTTTAAGGCTTCATAAGGCTGGGGATAGTTTTCCCTTCGCAAAATAGTCTGGATAGCTTCCGCTACAACCGCCCAGTTATTTTCAAGGTCTTCATACATTTTAGCATTGTTTACCACTAATTTTTCCAGGCCCTTTTCAATAGATCGTAAAGCGATGATCGTATGAGCAAAGGGTACACCGACATTTCTCAGCACCGTTGAATCTGTAAGATCTCTTTGTAACCGGGATACAGGAAGTTTGGAAGAAAGATGTTCGAAAATTGCATTGGCAAACCCAAGATTACCTTCTGCATTTTCAAAATCAATCGGGTTCACTTTATGCGGCATAGCCGATGATCCTACTTCTCCCTTTTTTGTTTTTTGTTTGAAATATTCCATGGACACATAGGTCCAGGTATCACGGCAGAAATCAACCAGGATGTTATTTATTCTTTTGATACAATCAAAATGAGCGGCGAGATTATCATAATGTTCAATCTGGGTCGTGAATTGTTGCCTTGACAATCCAAGTTGAGCAATAAATTCATTGGCTAATTTTACCCAGTTCGATTTGGGAAACGCCACATGATGTGCATTGAAATTACCGGTTGCTCCGCCAAATTTTGCGCTGAAAGGGATGCCAATGAATTGTTCGACCTGGTCCTGTATTCTTTCTGCAAAGACCATTATCTCTTTGCCTAATGTGGTCGGGCTGGCAGGCTGGCCATGTGTATGTGCCAGCATGGGAATATCTTTCCATTCCTTCGCCAGCAATTTCAATTGCGCGTTCAGGTTCAGTAAGGAAGGCAGGTATTCATATTCTATAGCATGTTTCCATAGCAGGGGTATGGCAGTATTATTAATATCCTGCGAAGTAAGTCCGAAATGCACCCATTCCTGTGCTTCTTTACCACCCTTTTTACCCAGCTCATTCTTCAGGAAGTATTCCACCGCCTTCACATCATGATTTGTGATGTATTCGATTTGTTTTATCTCCTGCGCGTCTTCAGGGCCAAAATCCGCTTCCAGTTTCTGAAGCTGCTTGATCGTTTTATGGGTAAACTTGAAGAATTTTTTCTTTTCAAGAAACAAGAGGTATTCCACTTCTACCAGCACGCGGTATTTCATCAACGCATATTCTGAGAAATATTCGTCAAGATGCTGTACCTGTTTGCGGTAGCGGCCATCAATGGCAGAAATAGCGGTGAGCGGATTTAGTTCCATTACTAAAAGAGATTTTCGTGTTCTGGTTTTTAATTGATGAGAACTTACATTTGTGCCAAAGATACTAAACTCAGAAGTGGACTTTGCCAAGTATTACGTTTCTAATAATAAAGAAAATGCAGTTTAAATGAATGATCAAAATTCCCCTTTAGGGGTGGGGGGTAGGAAGATTAAAGTAGGCGTAGTTAATTATCTCAATACAAAGCCGCTGCTGTATGGTTTGCAGCTTCCGCCCATCAACGAAAAGATTGAGCTGGTAGCTGCTTATCCTGCACGGCTGGCCGAACTGCTGGCGAAAAATGAGATAGACTTAGGTTTAATACCGGTAGCCGTCATTCCTGAACTTCCTTCCTGGCATATTGTAGGGGATTATTGTATTGGCGCCGAAGGAGAGATCGCATCTGTTTGCCTCTTTAGCGAAGTATCGATGGATAAAATACAAAAGGTTTACCTCGATTATCAAAGCCGTTCTTCAGTAGCGCTGCTGAAATGGCTGATGAAAGAATACTGGGGCATTGATCCGGAGATCATACAGGCGGGAGATGAAAGCTATCGCCGGGAGATAAAAGGCACGACCGCGGGCCTTGTTATCGGTGACCGGGCATTGGAACAGCGAAAGATATCCACTTTTATTTATGATCTGGGTTCTGAATGGAGAGCCATTACAGGTCTTCCTTTTGTCTTTGCTGCCTGGGTGAGTACAAAAAAATTGCCGGATGATTTTATCAGTCTGTTTAATGAAGCAAACGGGCTCGGGCTCCTGCATATTGATGAGATCGTCGCGGAAGCGGCATTTGATATTTATGATCTGAAAAAATATTATACGCTTCACCTGAGCTATCGCCTGGACGAAAGGAAACGACAGGGTATGGAAAGATTCCTGCAGATTATAGGACAGAAGGATAGCGAATATGTACCTACTACCAGTAACCGGTAACATTGCTATAAACACGTTACTTTTGCTTGAAATTGATTCATCTGATGAAGAAGGCGCTTATTACCGGAATTACCGGGCAGGATGGGGCATACCTTGCCGAATTGCTTTTGGAAAAAGGATATGAAGTGCATGGTATCAAACGACGTACTTCCCTGATCAATACGCAGCGGGTGGATCACCTGTACCAGGACCCGCACGAGAAAAATGTGAAAATGATATTGCATTATGGAGACCTGACGGATTCTACCAATATTATACGTATCATTCAGCAGGTGCAGCCCGATGAAATATACAACCTGGGCGCCATGAGCCATGTACATGTAAGTTTTGAAGAGCCGGAATACGTTGCCAACACAGATGCCGTGGGTACACTCCGTATTCTGGAAGCTGTCCGTATCCTGGGGTTGGAAAAGAAAACAAGGATATACCAGGCTTCTACTTCTGAATTGTATGGCAAAGCGCAGGCAGTACCTCAAAATGAGAAAACGCCTTTTTACCCAAGGTCACCGTATGGAGTTGCTAAACTATATGCTTTCTGGATCACCGTGAATTACCGTGAAGCTTACGGCATGTATGCCTGTAACGGGATATTATTCAATCATGAAAGCCCTTTACGCGGTGAAACTTTTGTTACCCGCAAGATCACAAGGGGGGTTGCCGAAATTGTACTGGGATTAAAAAATAAATTGTGGCTGGGAAATCTTTCCGCGCAACGTGACTGGGGACATGCCAAAGATTATGTAGAAGCCATGTGGCTGATGCTTCAGCAGAAAGAAGCCGAAGATTTTGTGATCGCCACCGGCATCACAACTTCTGTAAGGGATTTTGTCAGGATCGCATTTGCTCATGCCGGGGTTGAAATAGCTTTTGATGGAAAGGATGAAAAAGAGAAAGCCGTTGTTACAAAAGTAGCCGACCCGGATATTCATCTTGCAAAAGGTGATGTGGTGGTAGAAGTGGATAAACGCTATTTCCGGCCTACGGAAGTTGACCTGTTGCAAGGTGACGCGACCAAAGCAAGACAAAAAATGGGATGGTCCCCAAAATACAACCTGAATGAATTGATAAAAGAAATGGTTCACGCGGATATCGAACTTTTCCGAAAGGATGTTCTTCTTAAAGAGTCAGGCTTTCATACTTTAAGACAATTTGAATAATGGAGAAGACCAGTAAAATTTATGTAGCCGGGCACAACGGGATGGTGGGGTCTGCCATCACCCGGAGATTAAAACAGGATGGCTTTAATAACCTCGTAACCCGGAGCTCTGCAGAGCTTGACCTTCGCAATCAGCAAGCGGTAAATAATTTTTTTGAAAAGGAAAAACCTGAATATGTTTTCCTGGCTGCCGCCAAAGTGGGGGGGATCGTTGCCAACAATACTTACCGGGCCGAGTTTCTCTACGATAATCTCCTGATTGAATCCAATATCATTCATGCCGCTTACAGGCAGGGAGTAAAAAAATTATTATTTCTCGGAAGCTCCTGTATCTATCCAAAGCTGGCGCCACAGCCTTTAAAAGAGGAGTATTTGCTTACCGGTTTATTGGAGCCGACAAATGAAGGGTATGCTATCGCGAAAATCGCCGGGATAAAACTATGCGAAGCTTACAGGGACCAGTATGGCTGTAATTTTATTTCAGTCATGCCTACTAATCTCTACGGCCAGGGGGATAATTATCATCCGCAGAATGCGCATGTAATACCTTCATTGCTCCGCAGATTCCACGAGGCTAAGCTCAATAAATCTTCCCGGGTTACAATATGGGGAAGCGGCTCGCCCTTGCGGGAATTCATGTATACGGATGACCTGGCCGATGCCTGCTTTTTCCTGATGCAACAATACAACGATAAACTATTTATCAACGTGGGAACAGGAGAAGATCTGACCATAAAAGAACTGGCCCTTATGATCAAAAAGGTGGTAGGCTTCGAAGGGAATATTGATTTTGATACCAGTAAGCCCGACGGGACTCCCCGCAAATTAATGGACAGCAGCAGGCTTCATGCCATGGGCTGGAAACACAAAACATCGCTCGAAGAAGGATTACAACTCGCTTACCGGTTCTTTAAGGAAGAACTGAAATGACAGGTGAGCTGTCAGATCCTTATCCACGAGCCGGGGATGATATCGGGGTTATTAAATTCAGGGTTATTATACCATTTTCCAGGCGCGATAACTATTTTTTCTCCTAACGGGTTCATCCATGCGCCCCACCAACTGAAGGAGCTGTTCGCGATAACATGATGCCTGCATGAATACATCAGCCGGAGATCCTCGTAATTGGTATCTGCATTATTTATATCCGCGAAGAATTGTTCCGCATTAAAATGAATATTCTGTTTGGCCCATTCAATATCATCGCTGAAGATAAAAAAACGGGGATTAGGGGTTTTTGATTTAATGATATCGGTTGCCTGTTTGTAATAATCCATGCTGCATATTCCGTGAAAAGCAAGTGTTGCAGGATTGGTCACGTAATCTGCTCTCCGGATATGAACACTAACGGCATTCGAATTTTTTATTTTTGAAAGAATTGACTCATTGGCCGGGGAAGGCGGTGTAATGACCCGCAGGTGATCCCTGATTTCGCTTTCTACCGGTTTAAAATATTTTTCACTTTGCCAGAACCCATCCAGGTATATATCCTCTTTATAATTTGAAATAAGTTCTTCCTGGAAGCCCTGCTCTTTGTCTTTGATTATTTTAATGCCGGGTTTCAGCACCCCGTATTTCTTCAGCCATCTTGCCGGTCCATAGGCATGGATCAATTTATTGACCCGCTGTCTATCTATTACCGATTGTTTATAATTGACATTGAGGTGGTGAATAGCGACTTTATGCAACTTATATTTTTCAAAACCTGCTATATCCATTTTCAGGTCTGTTCCCGACAACTTTGCCAGCCGGTAAGCAAATGCGTATTGGAACATTTGGTTGCCCAGTCCTCCTATGAGTTTTACAACGATCATCAGTATTTGAATAAACAGCTTGAAATAGTTTCCAGGTCCGAAGGGGTAAGTTCGGGATAATTGCCGCAATAGAACCCGCAATGATGCAGGAATTCCGTGCCTTCCAGTTTATAAAAAGTTTTCACGTATTTTTTATAAAAAGGCTGGGTCTGGATATTGCCCGCTATCATCGGCCGTATTTCAATTCCGGCGCCGCTGAACCTGGCCAGGTAGGTGTTCCGGGTTCCGGCATCTTTGCAAACTACAGGCATTGCGAAAGTGGATAATACGTCTATATTATCTCTCTTTAACCCGAGCAGGTCGTCATTTTGAGCGATGATCTTCTCAATCTCGAAATAATTCTTTTGTCTTGTTAGAATATTGTTTTGGAGAAACTGCAATTGGTATAAGCCAAGGAAGCCGGTTATTTCAGTAGGGCGCAGGTTGAATCCCAGGTCATAAAACGCATATTTAGCTTCAAATTCGTTTTCAATATTGAATTTTTTTCTCCACCTGAATTGTTGTTTGGCTGATAAATTCCTGTCCCAGCCATTCGCTCTTACAATTCTCAGCATTTCCGCCAGTTCTTCATCACTCGTACAAATCATTCCTCCTTCAATGGTCGACATATGATGTGCTACAAAAAAGGAGAAACTCGCTGCTACGCCAAAGTTCCCCGTTTTTTTTCCTTTGATAACGGTACCCAGTGACTCGCAATTGTCTTCGATCAGGATGATATCCTGGTCCCTGCAAATCTTTTGGATATTGTCAAGATCGCCGCAGAAGCCCAGTACATTAGTGACAAAAAACGCGTTTAATTTTACTTCTTTTAATCTTTCCGCCAGGTTGGATGACATTACATTAAGCGTTTCTATCGTGCAATCGATGGCTACCGGGATAAAACCCATCTGGATGATCGGCATGACATTGGTTGACCAGGTAAGTGCCGAGAACCCGATCTTATCGCCATCCTTTAGCCGCCCCAGGTTCTTCAAAGCCTGCAGCATAGCCAGGTTGGCGCTTCCGCCGCTATTGAATAAAATACCTTCTGCGGCGCCTTGCTCCGCGGAAAATTTTTTCTCAAATTCCGCGCATTTGACGTCCATGCTCAGCCTGTTCGATTGGATTATAAATTCTGCCAGCGCCTTTTTTGTTTCAAACTCATTCAAAAAGGCATTTTTCATTAAAGGGATCATCGCGCTACATTTTATAATGGTTATCCTGCTATAGGTGACGGGTTATAAAAGGGAGAGGTATTTTCTTTCTTGCAAAATGATTATTTTATCTTCTTTTTAATAAAGTATTTTATTTTTTCCAACAGGCTTTCTTTCTGACCTCTCATATATTTATAACTGCCCAACTTGGCTTTGTTCAGCATTAGCAATTTGGGAGCGAACTCAAATTGCTTACCCTCAGAATAGCTATAGGCAGGAGAAACTATTTTAGGATTTTTGTCCACCATATATTTATTAAGATGTGACTCATCCCACCAGGTGGCGATAAAATTATTATCAAGATCCTTTTGTATATTTTCCTTGAGTTGGTGGGCCATTTTTAAATAGGCAGCGCTGGTGCCTCCACTAAAACTTCCCTGGAAATAATACCGGCCACTTTCCAGGTAGGCCAACGATCCCTTATATTTTTCATAAGGGAACTGGCTGCTCTTTGCCTTATAATAGCCGCTATGCAAAACAACGGTTAAACCATCTTCTTTGACAGGGTCGGGAAATATATCTTCGCCGGTGATCTCTGAAACGACTTTCATGTTCGCATTGAAGAAGAAGAGATAATCCATTTTTTTCAGCAAATCTTCTGCCCTTACAAATGCGTGAAACCGCAGTACAGTAGGCAAAGGCCATTCATACTTTTCTTCAAATATCTTATGGACATTCTCTTTTTGCTCATACGCTATCTCAGTTGCATCAGTAAACACAAAATACTGTTTATCATGTCCCCGTAACAATAAAGATTCAGCGCTTTCATAAAAATCTTTCCAGAAAACAGAGTATTTGCCCGTGCAGATATAAAGTATCCCAACCTTCATTTTTTCTTAATTTTCAGCAATAGTACAATAAAGTGAATGATTTTTTGAACCCACCCGGCCAGAAAACAGGCCTGGTTCAAGATACATTACATATTTTTTAGTTTTTTGAAATCATTAGTATGCCCGCTCCCGGTATCCCGGAGAAAGACTTTCCAGGCTTTTGGATCCAAGACTCTTAACTTATGACGTATCTTATTTTTCCAGGGATTGGGAATAAAAGAAAACATTTTCTGAAACGAGGATCTTTTATTCCCATGAAGTTGTTCATTACCCTGCCAGGCGAGATGTTCATAATCGCTTTGTTGAGGAGTTGACCGGAATATCTCTTTGACGGCGACTTTTTCTGCGAGTACCAGCAAAAGAGACTGTCTGGCATTCTCAAATATGACTCTTCTTTTTATGTCTTTCGGATCGGGAATTTCATACCAGTAATTCCCTGGTTCATTAATGGCCAATAACATTTTTTTCATTTTAAATCCGTTTTCGGGCGAAAATATCCTGAAAAACAATTCCGGACTAAACTGGTAAAATCCATGCCCGGAGAAATTATTGGTAATCGTTATGCTGATAAAATGCCCGTTTACCTTAAGCATTTCCATACAATTTTTTATTGCGACAGGGAAATTAAAAACGTGTTCAAGTGTACCTGCGTCAATAACAGTGTCATATTGGGCTTTCAAACTTCCAGAGACCGGGAAATTGAGATCGTGGATAAGATTTGCGGACTCGTAAGAAGAAGCATCCAGGCTATCTACTTCAGAAGCGCCCATCTCCTTCAAAAAGGGTTCTACATATACAGGATCTGCCTGCATCAATACCTTGATCCTTTCCTTCTCCAGGCCGGAGCCAGCCAGGATTTCAGATAAATAATTTTTGTCCAGTTGGTAGCTCTGCCTCCCAAGAGTCAATGTTTTACCTAAGCGGGTGTTGGCTTTTTTTACCTGGAGTAAAAATTTTATAGCGTTGGTGTCGAATCCCATATACGATTTTGATGTTTATATCCGGGTCACATGGACTTGAATCAAAAATAAGAAAGTGACAAGAATTTCCTGCCGGCACAGGCAGTCAAACAGGGCTGCACTGCCATATAACCCGCAACAAACAATATTTTCATAAAGCAGGGTTTTTGAAGGCGTAAATCATGCCGAAATTCATACCCGGATCATCCTGTAAAGTTTTAGGAATATCAAAAACGGTATAGTTTTTTTTGATTAGTATCTCCTTAATACGATCAGGGCCTTTGAAATGCCATTCGACACAAAGGAAAATTATCTTGTCAAAACTGTCATTCTTATCAAGCGATTCTAAAATATTATATTCTTCACCTTCGCAATCTATTTTCAAAGCAAGATATTCGCCGGGATTTTCTTCTCTGACTTCTTTGAGAACTTCCAGGATATCACGAACGTTTACCCGAATACTCTTGCTTGGGTCAAAGTTGTGTTTCTTTATGAAAGACTCTTCCGTGCTGGCAATGACAGAACCTTCTTCCGGTAAAGGGACATTGACCGTTCCGGTATAATTACTGATTCCGTAATTATGCGCCTTAATTTTTTTAGCGGATAAATCATTTGCATTAATATTCTGCCGGGCTATATTAAAGGTATCGGTGAACGGCTCATAAGAATAAATTCTTTTAATATTTTTAAAAGATGAAAAATAGAGGCTGGCATACCCGACATTCATGCCGATATCGAGTAAAATATATTCTTTCCCTGTTGAGATACCATAATTATTATCTATAAATAACTCATGCATGATGGCCAGGTTGGGTCCGGATACGACTCTATAATCGATGTCATCGATTCTCAATACTATATAGCCTTTGCCTGTATCGACGATGAATATGTTATTTTTATTGAGTAATGCAATGAGAAAGCTTAGTTGCTGATGGTTGAAATCTTTCAGCGATTGCAACGGAAACGAATTCTTCGCGTTCCCGGTAAATTGCAGGTTCTTCCCGTTGCGATGGGTAATAGACGTCGTTTTCAGAAGTAAATTATTTTGTGCGAAGATGCTGGCAATGCTGTGAGAACGGTATTTAAATAGGAAATACACATAGGTTATAAGCTTAACAGCTATTCGCGTCAGTTTCATAACATCGGAAATTGAAATCAGTTTTCAGAAGCTCCTTTTGTGATCCTTCCTAAAATAGTTTTTTGATCTGTACCCAGGCATAAAAAAAGTGCCTTATAAAAAGGCACAAATATATTATTAATTCTGTATGAACTGGATTTTGTTATGGACAGGGAATGGCCGTAAATACAGGAGTTCCGGCATCACTTACCGTCATTCTCCAGCATTGCCCGTTCGGGGATTTCATAATGACTCCCGAACCGATATCATTAATATAAATATCGCCATCCCGTACATGCAACCGTGAATGAGGCAAATTATTAGTGCCCCCCAGGCTGGAACTGATTCCCACTTTATCATCGCTGGTGATGATAAATGGAATAGTATTTGGTGAAGCGGTGACAGTACCGTTTACAATTCCGAAGTTATTGGCTCCGGCACCATAGGTAGCCTGAATATTGGACGTTCCTCCTGTTACAAGACTGAACGCTTTATTGGAAGTGGTATTGTCAATACTTACGGCAGTTTGCCAGCTATCATTAGAAATAAACCTTGCTGTCGATCTTCCATCGATAGTATTTTCCAGCATGGATACGGTAAGTTCCTGTAAGTTGTTCGACAAGTCTCCGATCCCAACATGACCCGTATTATTATTGTGGATACCGTTAGCGTCAGCTACCCAAAAACCACCAAAAGTTGCCACGTCCCTGCTGGCAACATTTCCATTTGCATCCATGACAAGAACCCTGGATAATGCATTATTGGCAGCGATACCTTCAAATCGCAAAGTTCCTTTGGTATGAAAATTAGCGGTCGGGTTCTCTGCCCAGGCCATATTAATACCTACATTATCGGTAGCGCTTATCTGCAGCATTTTTTTGGGAAAAACTCCCCCTGTTCCTGACTGGCCCTGCTCGGTTATAAAGAAGTCCCCTTCCTGGTCAATACCCTGGTCATAAAACACGAAATTGGTATTATCGGGCCATTGTGACCACCTTACCTGGCGACCAAGCGTATGAGTGCTGCCACTCGTGGGATCCCAGGTCATTCCGGCAATATTGGTAGCCACGCCAAAAGGCAGGAACGCGCCGCTGATATCTTTTCCGTATATAGCAAGACTCACAGGGTTTGTATTAAAATTCGATGCCTGGCCTGCTACGATATAGCTTACATTATTGGATCCGATAATCGTGCTTTCGCCGATCGATAGCCGCGATATATTGTTCGTCCTGAAATTGATGGGCTGATTATCTGTAGTGCCAAGGAAATTAGATGCTGTGGTGCCGGCATTCCCGTTCAAAAGCCAGGCAGATGATGAAATAGTATTGCCTGTAATATTTATGCCGGGTCCTGCGATATAATTTGCATTGATCGTGTTCCCATTAGTGATGGTTATGGCATTACCGCCGATCAGCTTCGTCTTTTCGGAATATAAAGCATAAGGAACGCTGATTAATTGAGTCGTTCCTTGTATAGTATAATTGCTTCCGCCCTGCGGGGCAATTTCCACTTTCAGGTATTTATCGCCCCCCGTTGACCAGTCAATGGGTGCAATCGCGCCACTGACAGCAGTACCTTTTCCAATGGCGAGGGTAAACAACCCAAAATTATTGGTGGTTGTACTTTGTGTTTCCTGGTAATAGACAGTATTGCCAGTAGCATCTGTTATCGTGAAACGGACCCCGATATTTTGTGAGGGTACTATTTGGCCAAGAGAATTACGGGCAATAGCCTGGTAATTCATTGCCTGGGGTGTCTGTGCAGAAACACAGATAATAAAGGATAGGGTTAAAATGGTTAAGGCGATTTTTTTCATTGCTTGATTACTTTAAGTACTCTGAATTTATCGTTACATCCCGGGTAAAGCTTTATAAAATAAGCGCCCCCGGGAAGACTGTACATATTGATCTGGTTATTGATAAAAGGAGCCACTCTTACCAGTTTACCATCGGCTGCATAGATGCGATAGCTGGTGATCCAGTCAACCCTTGACACAACGCTGAGGATGTTTTCTGTCGGGTTGGGAAAACAACTGACCGTATCATTCACAATTTCACAGGCGGGATTTATCATTTTAATATTGGGTTGCAATAGCCCCTGGGTTATAAAACTGGTATTCGCATTAGCTGCGAGAGTTGCTATGGAAATTTCACCAACAGAATACTCAATGTTGTACTGGTTGTCACTGATCGTAGCGCCGGTTGCGTTTATTAATTTCTGGGCAGAAGTACTGTAAAAAAAGAACACGATCCCCAAAGTGATAAAAATGTTCTTACGCTTGGCTGATAGGGACGTAAACAGGCAGTGGCTATACATTTCAATTTTTTTTGATAAAAAAACTGGTATTACACAGGAGGGATAGAACTTAAATCATTTGGATTCAAAAAAGAGGACAGTTGCTTTTTACAAAAAACAGTAGTTATTAAAGATAAAAAATATTTTCCCCTGCGCAAAGTTTTTTGGTTTTATACTGGAGTGGATAAGAATGAAATGGTTAATGGTTTCGACTGATAACTACTATGAAAATAAGGATAAGCGCAAAAATAATTTCAATATTCAGAAAAATCTTTATAAGTGAGTTATTTTGGGCTTTAACTGAGTAGAAACAGGGCTTTTCTGCAAGGCATTATTTTTTGAACCGGCTCAGCAGTTCATCTTTTTTTCGCTGGGATACTTCCAGCATCATCTTATTGACCATTAGCAGGTTGCCTCCCCTCCCTTTTGAATAACGAACCGCATGATCCAGGTTGGCCAAATGAGAATTGTGAATCCGGCAAAAAATATCTTCCGGAAGAAGATCTTCAAAATGTTTCAGGTTATTGCTGGATAATAATTTGTTGCCATTGACAAAGGAGATAACGGTATAGGCCCCTTCTGATGAGCAGCAGACAATGTCATTGTAGTTAATAAAACTGTACCCATCTTTCAATTGGATGGCAATTTTGGTTTCCTTTTTTCTTTCAATAGCAAAAAAATTATCAAGCCGGTCCTGGAAATTTCTTTCTTTTATACACTTTCTTGCCTTCTCAATAGCTTCCCGGAGTTCCCTGATACTTACAGGTTTCAACAGGTAGTCAATAGCGCTATAACGGAATGCTTTAAGTGCATACTGTTCAAAAGCAGTAACGAATATGATTTCAAACCCAACAGGGGTAAAATAATCAATCAGGTCAAATGCATTTTTTCCCGGCATCTCTATATCCAGGAAGACAAGGTCCGGTTTTCTTTCTTTGATTACGGTTACTCCTTCGTCAACGGAAGCTGCTGTGCCGGATATTTCAACATCCTTGCAGAAATCTGCAATCATCTTTTTTAAGACATCAATATTTCCCGGTTCATCATCAATGATTATGGCTTGTATCATAGATTGTCACTTAAGAATCCGGGGAATCAGTACGGTTACGGTTGTCCCTGTCACCATTCCATTCTCATCAACTATATCTTCAGTATTCACCCGGATATTTGTTTTAAATTGGTTATTGATGGCGGCAATCCTTTTTTCATTAATCGAAATCCCCCTCGACTGGTAGGCAATATGCCTGGACGACTTCAATTCTTCCGCTTTTTTGCGACCCACTCCGTTATCTGATATGGCATAAAGAATGCAGTTATCGGAAGTTTTGCTAATGGTCAGTGAAATTAAGCCATTATTGTCTTTGCGGTGCTGAATGCCATGACGAATTGAATTCTCAATATACGGCTGCAACAGCATTCCCGGTAGTAATGTCTTGTTTTGATCAATGGCCTCATCTGCAAGGATTTTGTAGTCAAATTTGTCCCTAAAGCGTAATTTTTCCAGGCCCAGGTAAGTCTCAAGGTATTTTAATTCACTGGCAACCGTGATTAATGGCTGCATGGAATTTTCCAGTGTCTGCCGGATAAGGCTGGCGAAGCTGGTGAGATAACTGTTGGCGCCTTCTGCATCAAGATCGAGAATAAAATTTTGTATCGAATTAAGGGAGTTAAAAATGAAATGTGGGTTCATTTGCGCCTGCAGTGCCTTTTGTTCAAGGGCTGAAAACCTTGATTCAAATTCTCTCTTTATTTCTTCCTTCCGCTTTATATTCCTGATATTGTACCGGTATATGACCAGCACCAGCGATCCAAGCATTACCAGGGCTGTTATCCTGAAAAGCCAGGTTTGCCACCAGGGTGGCTGTATAATAATCCTGATAGCTTTAGTATCACTTTCCACCCCAAATTTATTAATGGCTTTCAGGTATAAAGTGTAGTTACCGGGCTGCAGGGTTGAAAAGTTAATAAAATTGGCAGTGGTAGTATTCCAGTTGTTGCCCAGGCCTTTCAACTGGTAATAATATGTTATATCGCCGGCAGATTTGTATGAAATGGCAGTAAAATCAATTTGAATATTAAGGGCACTATAAGGAAAGGAATAAGTATTTTCTGTTTTCAGGGGCTTACTATTTTCTGAAACCTGCAGGATATGGAGTATACATACAGATTTTTCTGTCAGAACATTCTTGCTGAAGATAGTGAGTCCTGTTGCCGTGCCTACATAAACATTACTGTCTGCGACGAGCACCGCATTGATAAAATCAGCGCCCAACCCGTTAGCTGACGTGAACCTCGTAACAACTGCTTTCTCTTTTCCGGTTTCAATCCGGTTAAGGCCTTTGTTCGTTCCGAGCCATACCAAATCGCTATCAATAAAAAGACTGGTGCAGATATCGCTGGTCAACCCATCTTCCTCTTTTAGTGTTTGAATGATTTTATTGTCTTTAAACCGAACCAGGCCGGAACCGCTGGTGGCAATCCACAGATCATCATTTATCCCCTTTTTCAGGGCGGTGATCCTGCCTTTGAGGGGCGCGAATAAAGAGTATAACTCTGTAATCGCCTTAGTCGCCGCATCTATTTTGATCAGGCCTCCGAGTGTTCCGATATAATAATCGCCCCGGTAAGCAATGCCACAAGTTGCCCTTTGTCTCAGCAATGTATCCTTTACCGACATATCCTGCTCTTCTAATAACAACACAGCCTGGCCTGTGCAAACCAGCATTTTTTTACCTGTCACATCAATATCTTTTACGGGATAGATATTTCTGAAAAGCGGGGCAGACGATCCTGTTTTTTTCAACAGGAAGGCATCGGCGCCGATATAAAGATTGTTTCCCCGGGAGTGCAGTATAAATATTCTGTTTCTTTTAGTGAGATGTGTTACCGTGTTTCCGGACGTTGCTATCAATTTAGAAAAATCAATGATTGTGTAGAAGTCTCCGGCGCTTTTGAAAGGGATACTATACATTTTGCTAAAGTCTGTTCCTGCTATCAGCTGATGGTCTGTTTTGGTAAGAGAGAAAATTTCTCTTTTTCCGCCAAAGCTGATATCCCTGAAGCTAAAAGAAGGAAACCTGTATACGCCATCACCAAGAGTAGAAATCCATAAATTGTTTTCATTGTCTACAAATGCATTACTGAATTTATCAACTTTAATCTTATGAATCAAATTGCCGGTGGTAGTGTTATAGATATTAATAAAATTGTTCAAATAGATGTAGAGAAGATTATGCGATAAGTATTTACCGGGAACAGACTTGCTTTTATGGATTAATTGTTGCTCTTTTGCGTTTTCATCAAATACTTCTACAATTTTTCCGTTATCTCCCCCTACGGACCTGATTTTTCCTGAATCGGGTATGAAAAAGAGGCTGTCGTCTGATGCTGCTATTATTAATGTGTCATAGACGCTCCTGATAGAAAAATTTTTTGGATGTATTTTGTACTTATCACGAAATGAAATAAAACTGCCATTCTCTAACAGGTAGCTATCCGTAATACCGGATAAAATTATTTTATCTTTTTTGTTTAGAAAAAGAGAGATAGTAGACAGGTCTACTTTATATTTTTCAGGAATAGGAACATGAAAAAATTTATCATCCTGGTAGTAGTAAAGGCTATGCGTAAAAGGAGTAAAGTAAACTCTGCCCGAATTATCGCCATGTACATTCAGAATTGAATTATCAGGCAATCCATCTTTAGTGGTAAAAGTCTTAAAATTTTTTCCATCAAAACGACATAGCCCGTTCTCCGTGGCAAACCAGATAAATCCATTTTTGTCCTGCGAAACATCATACACCGTAGAGCTTGGCAGCCCATCTTTTGTGTCATAGCGAACAGAACTGTAAGACTGTGCCCGCAAATAGGTGATATTAATTACCAATACACAGTAAGGTATAAGGATAAACAGCTTCATTATTCTTTACTTGTAGTGGACATCTTGGTTAGTCAGAAGAACTTTCCGGGCACTAAACCTGGTTGAATGCGGAAAGCGCATCATCTTATTAAAGCAAAAGTGCCTTTTTTAAATACCGGGCCGCAACTGGTCGTGGCACGTATCATATAAACGTAAACTCCTACCGGCTGATCTTTTCCCTTAAACTTCCCGTCCCAGCAGGCAAACATATCCGTTGTTTTGAAGATCAACCCGCCCCATCTGTTAAAAATGCTCATTTCAAAAGATGAGGCATAAGGCCATTGCTTCAGACCATAACAATCATTCAGCCCGTCATTATTAGGAGTAAAGGCATTGGGTATCAAATCAAGCATTTTACAAGGATCTCCCCCATCAATTTTTATAATGGGCTGTAAAAGCCCCTGCGTGACAAAGACGTCGCCGGAAGACAATGTTGTAATGGCAATTTCACCGATAGCATATTCAATACTTATATTGTTATCGGTAATGGTATTTCCTGTTGCATTTACCAGTTGCTGACCGGATGCGCCTTGTTGAAACAGCAACGAAAGATTCACGCTGATAAGAACATGAAAAAACTTTGCCCGGATAGCAATAAATGGTTTGTGGTGAAACATGAAAAAATTTTTCCGGTACCTGAACTCTGGTAATCTGAAAGCGGCTAATCGCCAAATTTAAGAATTTGTGGCCACCGGACAATAGCAAGAGAGGCGGTGCGTCTTGCTTTGAGGGCTAATACCACAGGTTAATATGAGCCAACCAGTACGCTCTATCATCCAATTTTGCTGCCTCTTGTCCTCTTGCATAAGACCTTGGCGTAATTAGCGGGCTTAGCGTCAATTAGCGTTAATTAGCGTTAATTAGCGATTTCTAATAATACAACCTTGCTTCCACTTTTCGCAGGTAAGCCATTGTAGCCTGCGATATTTTGTGTCTCGGTTCTGTTCGGGGTATGGAGGTGATCGCTTTCCAGGCCCTGAAATAATGTTTCAGGTTAAAACCCGTCACCCGCAGGTATTGAAATGACCAGAGCAGGGCCGTACTGTAGAAATATGCTTTTGGCAAATAGCGCCAGGCAACTTTTGATTTATTCACCCACATCATTCTCAATTTCTCACTGGTTGGTTTCCTGCCCAGCGGCGATTCTTTGTGCAACATGACAATGCTGTCATTGTATTGTATGGCATAACCTTTATCCAGGATCCGGTAACCAAGATCATATTCTTCCATGCCATAAAAAAAATCTTCCGGGTAATAACCCACCTGTTCCAGCACTTCTCTTTTTATAGCATGGGCGCCACCCGCATAGTAGTACGTATAGAAAGAATGTTTGTCTTTGTATTGGCTATATTTTTTATGAGGCAACCCGTTCTTTTGCATCTCGAGAGTATCGTAATACAATATTTTAAAAGAAACGATAGCTGTTTCTCTTTCACCTGGTGACGGAGTGGCTGGCGGCTCCGCAAAAGCCTGTACTATTTGTTTTAAGGCGTCCTTATTTTGCAATACCGCATCATCGTCCAGCAGGATCAGGACCGGGGCGGTGGCAAATCGCAGGGCAAAATTGCGGCCACGGGCTACACCAAGATTTTCCGGCGCCTGGATATATTGAAAAGGAAGGGACGATTGTGACCTGATATAATCTTCCACTTTACTATAGCTTACAGAAGAAAGATTATTGACGAGTATGATCTCCTGTAATAAACCGGCAGCCTCATCCAGGCCGGCGATATTCTGCAGCAGTTCCAATGCATCATCGGGCCGGTTATAAGTAATAATAATAAAGCTCAGGGGTTTCAATACAGGAAATTTTGATGGCTTTGTTTAATTTTTTGCCTTAGTTTGCTAAAATAACAAAAAAGACCATGCCGCTCGTAAGTGTGATCATTCCCTGTTATAACGACGGGCATTACCTGGACGATTCGATCGGGTCGGCCCTCGGCCAAACTTTTAAGGATATTGAGATCCTTGTCGTCAATGATGGCTCTACAGATGCGGCTACCATTCAAAAGCTCAATTCTTTGAATCATCCGCTTATCACTGTACTGCACAAAGAAAATGGTCATTTGTCCTCTGCCCGTAACTACGGTATCCACCGGGCAAAAGGCCTGTTCATTGTTACGCTGGATGCGGATGACAAGTTTGAAAACAGTTTTATTGAAAAAGGAGTGATGGTTTTGGAAAAAGAGAGTATCGTGGGAGCCGTCACTTGTTATTTAAAAAGTTTTGGCGGGAGAAAATTCCGGTGGAAACCACTTGGCGGCGATGTCAAAAACTTTTTATACCGGCAAGAGAGCTGCGCCAGCGCTATGTTCAGGAAAGAATGCTGGGAAAAAGCAGGCGGCTATGATGAACAAATGAAAAGCGGTTACGAGGACTGGGAATTCTGGATACGGCTTACCGCGGCAGGCTGGCAAGTGCGCGTGATCAAAGAGTATTTATTGAATTACCGGGTGACTGAAAAGTCTATGCTGCTTACACAATCCGAACCAAAAAGGGCCGAGATCGTGAATTATATCATGGAAAAACATAAAGAGCTTTACTGGCAGCAATTAAAGGAAGCCGTGATTGACCGGAAAATAATCGACCTGCGGAACCCCGAAAGCACCACTGTACTTTTGAAGAATCTTTACTGGCGCATTACCAGGAAATGATGTACGATGTTAGATGTACGATGTACGCCTCTCCGAAAGTTCAAAAGACATTTCAATTGCCAGAGAGGCATACATCGTACATCTAACATCGTACATTACACTGTTTTCTTGCTGTCTCTAATTTCAAAAAAGATTCCCGCGGCCAGCAACAACAACACCAGTATTTGACCAATACTTGTTATTAGTTTTCCGCGTTCAAAGGAGGACGGTTCAAATTTGAATTCAATTGTATGGTTTCCTGCCGGTACATTCATGCCCCTGAGCGTATAATCGGTTTTTACATAATCTGTTTTTTTGCCATCTATATACGCATTCCATCCTTCGGAATAATAGACTTCGCTGAAAACGGCAAACTGTGTAGTCGTAGCAGATGATTTATAGGTAACCATATTGTGGTCGTCGCCATTCCTTACTTTTTCAATCTTAGCCGAAGAGTCATATACCGGTTGCGTTATCTTGCTCTGATCACCGGCGGGTACGATGGCTGTTTGCGATGCATCCAGTCCATTAAGGGCATTCATTTCATCCTTCAGGTTGGCAGCAAAACGAACCTGGTGGACAAACCAGCAGGGGCCAAGTGCATTGAGGTTGACCTGGATGCCAGGTGGCTGGTTAGCATTGGCACCCGGGAAAATAATATACTTTGTATTGAGCATATTTAGCCCGGTATAGCGGGATTGATTCAGGCCTGTTCCAATAGTTGAATCATTGTATAATAAGCGAAGCTCACCAGTAAGCTTGTTTTCAATCAGGTCCTGGTAGCGGCCTATCTTGGCAGCATGGTATCCGCCTATTGAATGATGAAAATATGAAGCGGAAGCATCGGCAAAGGGACTGCCGCCAGACAGGTCCAATACCCGGTACCAGCCTGTATCTTTCAGGATTTGCTCGTCTGCTTTTCCCATTATTCTTTCTTTGCTTGTTGTTTCATCTCCTTCAGACCACGCATCTTCACCGTTTGCCTGTTTATTCAGGTAAAGGCTGTCTACTGGTAAGAGGTCTATTAACACTAAAATAATCGCGGCGGCCAGCAACCATGTCTCCTTCTTGATTTTATTTCTTGCATAAAGAGCAAGCACAACAAAGAAAACCCCGGCGATCGCTATTGCCTTCAGTATATCCTGGAGAAAAATATTTTTCCGGTCTTCGGTCAATGACTTCACTACGTTTAGAACGGGCCCGCTGACTTGCGCATTCTGGGTGGCCATCTGTTCTTTTAATTGTTTAGATCCGTCATCCAGGTAACTGAATGACAGGTAGGCCATCAGCATAATTACGATAACGGCTGCCGCGGTAATGCCGGCTTTCTTTAATTTTTTCCATGTATCCGGGTTCTCTCTCTGTACGATTACCTGCTGCAAAGCAAGAATGGCGGCGAATGGCCATAATAATTGTGGTATGACGAGGCTCATGGAAGGCGCCCTGAACTTATTATAAAGCGGCAAATGATCGAAAATAAAATAATTGAATGCGGAAAAAGATTTACCCCATGATAGTAATATGGCGAAAGCGCTGATAGCAACGATCCACCATTTTGTTGCCCCGGGAATAAAAAAAAGAAAGACGATAAACAAAAAACAGGTAATAACGCCATAATAAGGCGGACCAGCGGTGTAAGGAAGACCTCCCCAATACCCGTTTTGTATGCCATTGAGTTGTTGTGCTATTTGCTGGGGCGCATCGGCCAGCGCCTGGTTTACTTTGGAATCCTCACCGATCTCCCTGTTCCCATCACTGCCACCGTAAATACGGGGAAACATGACGGTAAATGTTTCCATAGGCTTATAACTATAGGAAAAAGCATAATCCTTGGTGAGACCTGTCGAACTTGCCGCAGTAGTATCTTTCAGGGACAAAGAGCCCCCCCTGATTGTGTCTTTGGAGTATTCATAAGTAGTCAGCAAAGAAACCGCATTCACCATCACACCTGTCAATGCAGCGACAGCGGTTAATGCCAGTGATTTTATAAGATGGCCGTATTCCTTGTTTTTTATCCATTGGATGATGCACGCGATAGTATAAAAGGCCAGTATGAAGAATAAATAATAAGTTACCTGCAGGTGGTTCAAACCAATCTGCGTTGCCGTAAACAATGCCAGCATCGCCGTACCGATCAAATATTTTTTCCGGTAGATCAGCATCAGGGAACCCAGCATCGCCGGCATATAGGCTACACACCACATCTGGGTGACATGGCCGGCCGTAATCATCCCGATATTGTAAGTGGAATAGCCAAAAGCCAGGGAACCTAAAACACCAATGTACGGATTCACCCTTGCTACCTGTGAAAGAAAATAAAACAAAATACAGGCAAGGAAAAAGAACTGCATGGGTTGAGGCAAGCCAAGGGTCAATACCTTATTTACATAAGTAGGAAGAACATTATTAGCCGGCATCCATATCTGGTAAGTAGGCATGCCGCTAAACATATTATTGGTCCATAACGGAGCTTTACCATGTTTGGCTGCATAATCAGCTATATCCTTGCTCGCGGCGTCATATTGCATGATATCATGCTGGTAAAGTACTTTTCCTTCGAGGGAGGGTCTGCAGAAAATAGCCGCAATGATCACAAAAACGGCAACGGCAATAACATGCGGTAGTATCTTTTTCCAGTTGATGGATTTCATGAACCAAATGATTTAGGGGACAAAATAAATGGTTTTTTGCGATAACATCTTTTATTCCTGCGACGGGTAGTCAGCTATTTAGGTAATGTACCAGTTTGCCGGGAAGTCGGGAAGACGATAAGAAAAACGACTGGTAAATCAAACCTTACCGTCTTGTCGTCTTACCGGCTATTTTGAAAAAATAAATATTTCCCGCAAAGACCTAAGCTCAAAAGGTAAATTACAGTCAATTTAAATTTCTTAGCGTTCTAATATGCCTTAGCGGGAAAGCACGTTCAACAAAATATACTATTTCTACCCGTCCGCCTTTTCCAGGAACTTGTCAATAATGTTTTGCCAGTTATATTCATCATAAAATTGCTGCGGTACGATCGCGGGGCGCGATGCAGCCATGATGATATTATCCGCAAAACGTTCCCAGTCATGATCGTTGGATACAAATACTTTTGTGCCTGACAGGTAACGTGGCAGGCCATTAGCCGCGAAAGCGGTGGTGGCAACATTGCAGCCGCTGGCAATAGCTTCTATGTTTTTTGTCTGTATGCCCGAACCGCTTAACACGGGGTTGATGAACACATCAGCCGATTGCAGGTAATCTTCTATACAGGGAACAAAGCCCGTCGCCGTCACATGATCCAGCGAATTCAGCAAGGTTAATGTAGCGGGCGGGCATGCGCCGCAGATCAGCAACCGGAAGCGGAACCGTTTTTTCATCAGCGGGGGTATCACATCTTCCAGGATATTTTCAAGCGCGCGGGCATTGGGCTCATAATCCAGGGTTCCCGCGAATAGGATGATTTTTTCATCGGGGCTTATTTCATGTTTACGCATGAGATCTCTCCTGGTTTCAGGATGGGCAGCAGGTTGTTCTTTCTCAAGGGTACCATAAGGAACAACCATGCATTTCCCGGGTAAGATGCCAAACAATTCAATGGCCATAGATTGATCCGATTCCGTTTTAAAAAGAATATGATCCGCCAGTGCAAAAGCTCTTTGCTCGGTTCCTTTCACCAGCCACCACCAGAATTTACCTCTTGCTTTCATCCGGAGATGCTCAATATTATGCGCATGAACGATGAACCGGGTTCCGGTTTTTTTTATATATTTTCCTATCCATGCATGATAAGGATGCTCAATAATAATATGCGAGAATGATTGCTCCCGGATCCGGGCAAGTATCTTTTTCCGGGTTAAGGGGTCCCAGAACTGGAAACGTGAAACGGGCAACACGTTTACTACTTGATAAGAAAGATCTTTACCGGGAACATTGTCGTGTGAACATAAACAAGTCAGCGGAACTTTCTTTCCCAGGTATTGATTGAAAAGCGCGATCCCTTTCTGGCCGCCATAGGCGGGCGGTAATACACGGTACCAAACCACACTTAAGAAATTTTTCATCAGGATAATATTACAAATAGTTGATAAATTTACGCCTTATGCGCTGGCTTTTATTTTTATCACGTCTCTCCTTTATCTGCGGTATTAGTTTTTTGCTCTCCTTATCCCTGCTTATAAAGAACTGGACACATGACGAAGCAATCACTTCCACGATTATTGTCATTGGTCATGTGATCGGCATGGTGGTCGTCCCCGTTACGCTTCTTTGTTATCTCGGGGTTGTAATCGCCCGCAAAAAACTGACTATTCCTTTATGGTTGGTAGTATCGAATATTTTGTTTCTATTTGTTTTATTATTTTATATTATTTTCTCGAATGGTAACCGCAATCCTTAAGCACAAACCCACTAAACTTTTTCTTGGCTTTACGGCTTTCTTCTGTTGCAATGCACTGATCGCTGAAACGATCGGTAATAAAATATTTTCCCTGGAGAAACTCTTTGGCGCTCATCCTGTAAACTTTACCCTCTTTGGAGAAAAGGGTTTATCCTTCAACCTGACCTGTGGCGTCTTATTATGGCCGCTCGAGTTCGTCATGACGGATATCGTCAATGAATATTTCGGTCCCAAAGCGGTAAGAAGAATATCCTATACGGCTGTTATACTGATCGGTTATGCCTTTATTATGTTCTACTTGTCAATGGGGGTCCCGCCTGCCGATTTCTGGTATTCTACCGGTGTTGCCGATGGCGTTCCCGATATGTCGAAAGCGTACAATTCCATATTTGGCCAGGGAATGTGGATCATCTTTGGAAGTCTTACCGCTTTCCTGGTAAGCCAGATAGTGGATGTGACCATCTTTCATAAGATAAAAAAAATAACCGGCGACAAGAAGATATGGCTGAGAGCGACAGGTTCTACATTGGTCTCACAACTGGTGGACAGTTTTATCGTTCTCTTTATTGCTTTTAAAATAGGAAAGCGGTGGAGCTGGCAATTAGTATTGGGTATCTGTGTGATGAATTATATTTATAAATTCACGATGGCCATTATTCTTACGCCTCTCATTTATATAGTTGAAAAAAGGATCGAAAAATATCTTGGGCACGAGACAGCGGCAAAGATGAAACGGTCAGCCATGGGACAGGAAGATGACGGATTTGCCAATATACCCGCAGCCGGCTAGCCAACAGCTAAAACCTCCCCTTCACCTTCCCCGCCACAATCTTATCAATCGGAAGCGTTACTGATTCTTCAGAAAAATGGGCCCAGTCAATAAACCGGAAAGTTTCTATTTCATTTTTTTCCCGGTAAACGGCCAGTTGCTTTTCGTCAAAATCAAAAGGTTTATTTCTTAGGGGAACACTTATTTCTTCGAGCGCTTTGGCAAAATAATAGATGGAAATGATCTGGTGTTCCGGGTTGAACGCGGACATCTGGAAATAGTCGGTCGTATAAATATGTTCGCCTACTTCTACCCGCAAATTCATTTCTTCCAGGAATTCCCGCCCGAGGCAATCCCGGGTGCCTTCTCCAAACTCCAGTCCGCCGCCGGGGAATTTTGTATAATAATTACCGCGGATAAACTCATCGCTTACCAATACTTGTTTCTGGTCATTGATGAGAATGCCATAAACTCTCAGGTTGAACTTGTTCATATTTTACCAGTAGGGATTGGGAATTATGAATTACGGATTGGGAACCAGGAATGAAATCCGGAATTAAGGGAAAGTACCAGGGATTATCAATTAATAATTATTAATTAAAATCTCATTTCACGTCAGCCACCCCTTCAAAAACCTTCTCTGCCGGCCCCGTGATCCAGATATTGGAATAATGATCATCGTCGAGCCGCTCAAATTCAACTGCCAGCGTGCCGCCCAGGGTCTTTACCTGTACTTCATTAAATCCATTTTCATTGTGATAGCAAACCAACGCGGAAGCTACTACCCCTGTACCACAGGAATAAGTTTCATCTTCCACGCCCCGCTCATACGTACGCACGATAATCTCGTGTTCGCCTGCCTGCTCTACAAAATTTACATTTATGCCTTCTTCTTCATAGTCTTTGCTGTAACGGATATCGCGTCCCTTTTTATAAACATCAAGGTCCATCACATCGGTCACGAGTTTTACGTAATGAGGTGAGCCGGTATTTAATATAAAATCGCCGGATTTCTTTTTTACCTGGTCCACGTTTATCATTTTCAGTGAAACGGTTCCGTCCGGATCTATTTCCGATTCATGATCGCCATCCGCGGCCCAGAATTTATAATCGTTGCGGTGGATGTCGAGGTGATAGGCAAATTTGGTGATGCATCTTCCGCCATTGCCGCACATGCTTGCTTCCCGGCCGTCGGAGTTAAAGTATCTCATTTCGAAATCATAACCTGGTTTTTCATTCAGCATCATCAGCCCGTCGGCGCCGATGCCAAAACGCCTGTCGCATAAACGGCGTATCTGGTCGGTAGTCAGGGAGGAATATTCGTGCTTCCTGTTGTCGAGCAGGATAAAATCATTGCCGGTACCCTGGTATTTGCAAAAATTAACTGTCATGAAATATAATGTGGTGGTATCAGGCTGCAAATTTAATCTTCATGATGGCATTTCGCTGAATATCTCAAGAAATTTCGTGATGAGTTTCTTGATAGTCGCTTTGCCATCCTTTGAAAATTCTTTTTGCACCCGGTTGGCCACGATAGCATTTATCGCAAGGCAATTATGCCCAAGCAATTTGCCAAGGCCATAGATGGCGGAAGTCTCCATTTCAAAATTGGTGATACGGTGCTGGCCGAAGCGAAAATCGGTCAGCCGGTTGATCAGTTCCGGATTCCGGACACCCAACCGCAATATCCTTCCCTGCGGGCCATAGAAACCGGGGCAGGTAACGGTAATGCCGAGATGAAACCCTTTCACAAAATGCTTGATCAAAGAAGCAGCGGCACTGCTGATATAAGGATGGCTCATCTCCCCCTGTATCTGTGTATGGGTGACAAAAGACTGCAATAATTGTCTTTCCTCATCATTTTGCTCATGGCGATAAAAATTCAGGAGGTTATCAATCCCGAGCCCATGCGTGGAGGCTACAAAGCTGTCGACCGGGATATCGGCCTGCAGGGAACCTGAAGTGCCGAGGCGGATGATGTTGAGGGAATGGAGCTTATTCTTTATTTGTCTTGTTTCCAGGTCAATATTGGCCAGGGCATCGAGCTCGTTCATGACGATATCAATATTGTCCGGGCCGATGCCGGAAGACAGTACCGTCAGCTTTTTTTTGCCTACGTATCCTGTATGGGTAATGAATTCACGATGCTGTGCTTTTACTTCTATGGAGTCAAAGTGCTGGCTGATTTCTTTTACCCTGTCGGGGTCGCCGACGGTGATCACCGTACCGGCTATCTCTTCGGGCCGCAGGTCAAGATGATAGACAGCGCCTCTTGGGTTGATGATCAGTTCTGACTCGGCAATACGGCTCATGATTAGGCGTTCTTTAGTAAGGGAATCGGGCAAAAAATGTATATTTGCCCGCTTTAAGATTCAAATCTAAATATTAAATATAAAATTTGAAATCTTAAATAGAAAGGGTCCTGTGGCCGAGTGGCTAGGCAGAGCTCTGCAAAAGCTCCTACAGCGGTTCGAATCCGCTCGGGACCTCCCATTGACCGCCGAAGCGTTTACGCAGGCGGTTTTTTTATGCAACGACCTGTTAAAACTTAATTGGCAGGTCTTTTCCCGACGATGTCTCGCCCATCATGTTGTAACTGGTTAAGCGTGTATTGAGGGCGGACTCGTCGCTGACGCTTTCCCGACGATGTCTCGCCCATCATGTTGTAACTGGTTAAGCGTGTATTGAGGGCGGACTCGTCGCTGACGCTTTCCCGACGATGTCTCGCCCATCATGTTGTAACTGGTTAAGCGTAATT
>JAUZOA010000052.1 GCA_030706685.1 Bacteroidota bacterium | reverse complement strand
ACATGAACAGTAACCGTATCCTGTGCTGTACAACCTGAAGCATTGTTGGTGACTGTAACAATATAAGTAGTATCTGCCGGAGGATTCGCTAATGGCGAAGCTATATGGGGGTTTGACAGAAAATAGGCAGGCGCCCATGAATAACTGTAGCCCGTAACTGTATTGCTCCCGATGGAAGTAGGGGTTCCAATACACAAAGATTTGTCAGGGCCTGCATTGGCAACCGGGAAACCGACGGTAAAAGGTACTTCCAGCGTATCGCTGCATCCGAAACCATTGTAAGGAATCACTTCTACATGGATCGTTGTACCCGGTGCCGGTGGTGAAGTCATAGTCATGGTTTCTCCGGTACCGAGCAGTGTGCCGAAATTATTGGTGTACCAGTTATAATATTGGAAACCCGGAGGCGCTGTAAATACGGCCTGGTTAGGATTGCATTGGTATTGAACACTGGCTGTGATATTGCAATCACCCACATCCACATAGGCATATCCCCAGTGTAAGCCTCTTGTACAATCGGCTGTAGTAAATTCCAGTATTAAAGACTTGCCTGCATAATGACTCAGGTTGACATATACAGAGGCCCATGTTTTATATTTTACCGTATCGTCGATAGGTGAACTATTGAATCCCGGAAGCGATGAAGTAGAAATGTATTCATAGGTCGCGCAGGGGAGATAGGTGTTTGTCGCCACATCAAGCAATTTGGCGCTGAACCTCGGCTGCTCATAAGTAAGATGCCCGGGGTCCTGGAAAACAACTGCATAACGATAGGTAATGGAAGCATCATTTGAATTGGCCGGAACATTGATCTGGTAACTTATTCTTTCTGCCTGCGCACCATTGATATCATTTCCAAGTTTTACGGCATAGCCGCTTCCGTCGGGAGGATTGATGGGAAATAATCCATAGGGGTCTATGGCGGAAGGATTGGTATTGGGAATGATCACATGCCTGTTGGGAGTGGGCGGTGATGGAGTAACGGTGACAACATTCGTAGTACCGACAGCCGCCACCGAACCTATATAACAGGTCCAATTGGTAAAGTCGCCGTTTTCAAAATCTATATTGGCGGGACATGCGCCCGATTCGGCGGAATGAGCTCTTAATGCGGGTGAATTTATTTTTTTTGACAGGGCAGGCTTTTCAGGCTCCAGGGAAATGATCTCGCCTTTATTGTTCATGATGCCTGATCTGCCTTTGCGTGTGAACCGGGCTAATCCTTTATTGAATCCCCAGAACACATCTGCATCCAGCGTCTTAATAACATTTCCCTGTTCATTCATTAAAAACCATTTGCTGTTTTTATAGACAGCAGTTACCGGCTCTTTGAAATCATAAACGATATCATATTCAAAAGGGATGACGATTGCTCCCTTTTCGTTGATAAATCCCCATTTTGCGTTTTGCTTAACGGCGGCGAGATGATTGGTAAAATTCCTGGTGGCTTCGTAAACTGCTTTGATCACAGGATTGCCTGAGCGGTCTATAAATCCCCATTTATGACCGGAGGATACCCTGGCAAAACCATTTACCCATGCACCAACTTCTTCCCAGGCCGGGCCATTTACATTGCCAGGGGTATCTTTATTGACAACCGGGAACCGGGAATCTACAGCTTCCACTATTACTTGTTTGGACTGGCCAAAGAGGTGAATTGTAAAAAAGACAATAAGTAATAAGCCGTAGAAATTTTTCATTGGTATTGGATTAGGAAAAAACAGAATACCAAGGCCAAATATTGTGCTAAGGTTCGGGATTCCCTTATCATCGTACTATTTCAATGAATTTTGGTCACAAATACTTTTTGCTTTTTTGTATCTTTTACGATAGTAATTATCTTGCCCCCGTTTATTTGTTGAGGAATGTCAAACCTTATTTATTTCCTGGCAGCAATCGTAAAGATGCTATCAACTCTTATGAAATAAAAACAGGATTGAAAAAAATAAAACGTTGCGGGCTGCGTTTAACCGGAAGGTTTTGCCTACGACTTTCTATGAAAAATGTTTTGGAACTAACTGTACAAAGGATCAGCCTGTTTATTCTTCTTGCTTTACCTGTAACATTGTATTCGGGTTGCGATAGCGATAGCCAGCCGGCTAAACCGGCCAGTCCCCCTGCTCCCAAAACCGTGGCTGCGGAAACGCCCCCGGTTAATGGCCCTATGGCCGATGCAGCTACAATACTGCACAGGACTGAAGTGCCCATACTCTGTTATCACCAGATCCGTGATTTCAAGCCGACGGATTCCCATACAGCCAAAGACTATATTGTACCGGTAGCCAATTTCCGGGAGCAAATGAAATTACTGGCCGATAGTGGTTATCATTCCATCTTGCCCGACCAGTTGTATGATTACCTGGCTTATGGTAAAGCGCTGCCTTCCAGGCCCGTCATGATAACTTTTGATGATACCCGGTTGGATCACTACACTATTGCTATCCCGGAAATGAAGAAATACGGGTATAAAGGTGTATTCTTTATTATGACCGTCTCATTAGGAAGGCCGGGGTATATGAGCAAGGAGCAGGTAAAACAAATTTCCGATGAAGGAAATATCATTGGCTCGCATACCTGGGATCACCATAATGTAAAAAAATACACCGGCAACGACTGGATGATACAGGTAGAAAAACCTTCGAAACAATTGGCGGACATCACCGGTAAGCCCGTTGAGTATTTCGCTTATCCCTTTGGCTTATGGAATAAGGAATCCATTGCCAACCTGAAACGATATAAATTTAAAGCGGTGTTCCAATTATCTGATCGCCGCGATGAGAACGATCCTCTTTACAGCATCCGCCGGGTGATTATTCCGGGTGAATGGAGCGCCGCGGGCATGCTGAGAGTGATGAAAAATAGTTTCAGGTAATATTTATTTGTAATAACAGGATCACTTCAAAGAAAATATATCAACGTTTGCGAAATTCTATCATAGAAAAACTTTAGTATCTGCGCTATATAAAAATATAAGCGCTTAATCCAATGCCGGCTGCATTTTTGTAGTAATCCCAATCCTGTTCCAGGCATTGATGGTAATGATTATCATGATTACCTGTGCCAGGTATTCTTCGCCGAGTAATTTTGCCGCCTTTTCATAGGTTTCATCCGATACCTGCTGGTTGATTAATGTCACTTCCTCTGTCAGGGCCAGTATCGCTCTTTCTTCTTCCGTAAAGAAGGGAGTTTCCCGCCAGGCGGACAAAGTATAGATCCGTTGCTCTGTTTCGCCGTTCTTTCTTGCATCTTTTGTATGCATATCAATACAATAGGCGCAGCCATTTACCTGGGATGCGCGGATCCTGATCAGTTCCTGGTGAATGGGCGTCACTTTACTGGCTTCCACGTAATTCTCCAAAGCATACATGGCTTTGTAAGCAGCAGGATCAACCTTCTTAATACTAATTCTCTTTGTCATAATTATTTTTGATTTTATGGCACAAAGCTCTGGTGAAGCCGGTAGAAAAAACTTGAACTTGTTCAAGAAATGCAATCAGTTTTTCTTCGCCCTGATCTTGCTCAGGAATTCGGGTGTAAAGCCAAGGTAGGATGCGAGCATATATTGCGGTACCCGTTGAACGAATTCCGGAAAAGAATTAGTGAACTGGCGAAATCGTTCTTCCCCCGACTCGGTAAAGATGTATTTTACCCGCATGACCGAGGCGGCGTAAGCTCTCTGCAGCACAAGCCGGAAATAACGCTCTAATTTTGGGATCTTTCTGAACAATTCATCCTGGGTGTTTTTGTGGAGAATGACTATCGCAGAAGGCTCAATGGCCTGTATAGAAAATTGACCGGGCTTTTGTGTATCCAGGCTCATATAATCAGTGATCCACCAGTTCTCAATACCAAATTGAACGATCTGCTCCGTGCCGTTTTCAGTAAGGGAGTACATACGTAAACAACCTTTGATAATAAAATGGTTGGCTGTACAAACTTTTCCTTCCTTTAAGACATGTTCTTTCTTTTTCAGCTCCTTATAGGTAAGATAGGGGAGTAGTTTTTTTTCTTCTTCATCGCTAAGTGAAATATATCTCTTGATATGAGCCAGGAGATTTTCGAACATTGTATGATCCATATTCATTGCGGGTATAAACCTTTGCTACTCTCCGTAAGCACATTTTCGGAAAGCGGCGAAGGCTTTTCTATGAATGATAGTAAGATAACTGTTCAAATATCTTAAATCTTCCGGAAATATTTTCAATGAAAAGTATTGCTTTGAAAGCACTTTATTGCGGCGGCAGTGGTAATGAACAGGCTTATAGGTCACCGAAATAACCCGCCGGGTCTATACATGCGGTACCAGGCAGTCTTTATAAATACCTGTCTCAACACCTGATCTTTGCTTCAACAATTGAACCAATTCGTCAATATCGGTTTCCGAAACGATGAATTCGAGTACATATCCATACAGGCAACTTTCATAATAGGCCTGGAAAATGTTCAGGAAGCGGTAGCAGGATAAGCGACGGTAAAAATCTATATCATTCTCATTATGGCCGATAAAAGCGACCAGCTTGTGATCCCCGTTGTCCTCCTGCTGCTGTCCTTCTGCCTGCACCTGCAAGTAGCCGCCCGCCTGCACAACTTTTACATTATGCTCCGGGAAATGCTCTGACTGCCGTTCATTCATAAATGTAAAACGGAAATCCTGGTCAGGCCAAACGTGTTGTGAAATATACCTGAATCTGGTTTTTGTTTCTCCCCGTTGTTGCAAAGTCATTTCAGCATTACCCTTCATCAGCCTTTTAGCATAACGTTCCCATTTGGGCATAAATTCATCCAACCCGATATCGGTGATAAAGCAGACAAACTGTACGATAGTATCTTTTTTCATTCGGCCTGTTTTAAGAATGTTGTGAATAGTAAATGATATAGGACAAGGGAATATTGGTTATGCAGGAAGATTAACTGCGTCTATGCAATGAACCACTCCGTTGGAACCCTGCCTGTCACGCGCCAATATTTTGGCGCCGTTGATATGAACGTCTCCGTTTTGTATGGTAATATTTACATCTTTCCCGTTTACGGTTGTTAATTTCTGGCCATCCCTGAAATCTTTCAATAATTTTTTACCGCTCAGAACATGGTAAGACAGGATATCGGTGAGCTTTGTATTGTTCGTACTTTGTTTTACCAGGTTTTCAAAAGTGTCAGGAGCGGCCAATTTTCCGAATGCAAGATTCACCGGGGCCAGGATCGTGAAAGGACCTATACCATCTAATGTGGTTTCGAGGTTCGCAGCTTTCAATCCTTTTATTAAAATACTGAGGTTCCGGTCTGCATTCGCAATTTGCAAAATCGTTGACATCTTTTTTTGGGGATTTTATGCAGACAGAATGATCTGCAATACCTGTAAGGTACCTTTTATTTCCCGTATTGCCCCATTTAATTATTACAGTAATGACAATTGATTACGGTCATGTTGAATCGCTGCGTAGTGATGGTGATAAAAATTGTTTTAATTCCGTCGTATTCTTAGGAAAAGAATAACTGGTCTCAGTGAAAGGAGAGGACAGGCGCGGTAAGCGGAGAAAAATAGATGCACTTCAATGAGCAACCGGCTTCAGTGATTTATTTTGCCTCAGTCAGAAGAGCGTAAGCTTCCCTGAGCCAGTTGAAAACGGATATTTCGCTTTTGGTATCAGCGGGCAATTGATTTATGATCAGTTCTTCAATCTTCCGTCCTTCTTCAATAGTAAACTTGTCTGACAGCGAGCCATAAAAATTAATCATGAAAAGTACCTGGTCGCCATCGAACCGGTCAAAAAGACGACGGCTGGGCTGACCGCTAAAGGTTGACTTGCTCCTTTCTTCTTTCCAGATATAATGATCGAATGAAAGATCTTCTTTTAAGAATGGCATAAACGTATTAATTGGATAAAGGCTTTTAAAAAACGGAAAGAGGCATCTCAAAAATTGATGGTAATATCACAGTACAAGGTCTGCACAAAATGAGTATTACTTATCTCTTTTACCTTTGAGCGGCCTCTTTCCCTAAAACGTTTTATTTTACCATCTCTTATTATCTGACCGGGGGCTTTTTTCCCTGGCTACAGAAACAGACATGGCCCTGCCTTCAATTTCTTTGTTGTTGAGTCCTTTGATAGCTTCTTTTGCTTCCGCATCGGAGTTCATTTCCACAAAACCGAAACCGCGGCTTTTGCCAGTTTCCCTGTCGGTGATCACTTTGGCAGAAGAAACAGCGCCAAATTGTTCGAATAATTTTCTTAAATCATCATCTACTGTGTGAAAGCTAAGGTTTGAAACGTACATGTTCATAAAACATAAATTTAATAATAAAACAATTAAAATACCCGTGATAAAGAACCGCAGCAAAAAGTAAAGAAGATATTAACTATTACTAAGTCGAAGAGTAAGAATTGATACTGATCCGGACTGAATGTTGGAAGAACTTTTGATCACCTCGTGAAGATACAGCATTAATCGGTAACCTGCCATTAATCTTTGACGCGAAAAGATAATAGGTTGCCAGTAAAGACATTCGTAATGTTAAAATAACGGTGAATAGCAAATTATCTTGATAAAAGATAAAGAATAAGGCTATCTTGTATTGTCAGTATTCAGCAATAGTGATCTTTTGTAATGATAATTATTTTGCTCTTTTTAGCAGTCCATTGGTACCTGTCTCTTTTTATGCAGACTTTTCTTCAGCACAGGTACGCCGCGCACGGCGCCTTTACAATGAGTAAATTCTGGGAACGTTTCTTTTTTCTTGCCGCGTATATCACGCAGGGGTCATCGTATGTGAGCCCGAGGGTTTATGCCATCATGCACCGTATGCATCATGCCTATACCGATACAGATAAAGACCCTCATTCGCCGCAGAATGAACGCAATCTTTTTACTATGATGTGGCATCTGCGCCAATTATCTGTCAGTATTTATAAAGCAAAGCAGGAAATAGAATCCCGTTTCCTGAAAAATTTGCCTGACTGGAGAGGATTGGATAAGATAGCGCACGCCATTTGGTCACGGCTGGGCTGGATCGCTTTGTATGTTTCGTTTTACATACTATTTGCCCCGTCTGCCTGGTGGTTTTTATTATTGCCCGTTCACATTTTAATGGTACCGCTCCAGGGTGTTATCATCAACTGGTTTGCGCACAAATATGGCTCGGTCAACTTCAAAATGAAAAACACTTCCACCAACTTATTTAAAATGGATATCCTGATGATGGGGGAGGCCTACCATAATAACCACCATAAAAATCCATCAGGTACTAACTTTGGCTTCCGCTGGTTTGAGCTGGATCCTACGTACGCCATTATCCGTTTTTTCAACTGGGTAAAGATCATACGTATTCATCAGCCGGTAAGGCTGCCTGTTCCCCTTTCTTAATTCTATTGGTCAGCCATCATCGTCTCTGTGTTTTGCAATAGAGACAAGGTATAGCTTGGCTGAGTACTAAAAGAATATAATTTTTAGCCTGTCGAAGAAGATATATTCACAGGAAGGAACGCAACCTGCCCCTGCTATCAGTTGTTTGTAATTTTTTAATGGCCTTCTCTTTTATTTGTCTTATTCTTTCGGATGAGACATTAAATTTTTTCCCGATCTCTTCCAGGCTCAGGGGCTCCCGGAGACCAATGCCAAAAAAACAGCAAAGTGTTTCTTTTTGGCGGGCGCTGAGATGTTGCATAGAACGTATAATCTCAAGTTTAAGCGATTCATTGTGAAACAATTTTCTGTCGGTGGCTTCTGTATCTGTACTTACCAGGCTATCCAGCAAAGTGCCCTCCTGGCCATCGGAGAGAGGAGAATCAAGACTTACATGGCGATGGGTCGCGGCCATATTGCTGGTAATGTCTTTGACTTCCATATTCATTAACTCGGCAAGTTCTTCTTCGGAAGGTGATCTTTCCAGGTTTTGTTCCAGCAGTGATATGGCTTTTTGAATACGACCGCTTAGCGATACCCTGTTGAGGGGCATCCTGATCATCCTTGCATTTTCTGCGAGGGCAAGAATAATTCCCTGGCGTATCCACCATACTGCATAAGAAATAAATTTAAAACCACGGCTGCTGTCAAAACGTGTTACGGAGTTGATCAAACCGATATTACCTTCATTGATCAGGTCCGGGAGAGATAGCCCCTGGTTCTGGTATTGCTTGGCTACTGATACTACAAACCGGAGGTTGGCTTTTACCAGTTGCTGGATGGCTGCCTGGTCGCCTTGTTTGATCAGCATGCAAAGAGCCACTTCTTCTTCAACAGTTATCATTTTTACTTTACCGATTTCCTGCAGGTATTTTTCCAGGCTCTGTGAATCCCGGTTGGTAATAGATTGACTGATCTTTAGCTGGCGCATGCCCATGGGTAGGTTTGTGTGAATATACTCTTAATTAACCAGAGTAAAAGGTTTATCATTTAACACAGATAGTTTGAATAGTAAGCCTGGTTGGCCGCTGTTAAGATACCTGCGGCAAGGAGAAGTTAGTATAAATCTATTTCGTTATTTCTTTTGTTTTAGCGGAGTCTTTTTCAGGAGATTCTTTGTTCGTAAGGCTGTCCCTGATGTCTTCTTCTGTAATTATATCGTTTATATCATTGAGGTGCCGGTGGATTTTATCTTTGAGTGTTTCGCCGGGTTTACGGTTTGATTTTTCCTGTTCATTCTTCGGGGTGTCTTTCATACATCAATCATTTTAATTACAATATGCCACCATGAAGGTAGTCTTAATTGGCCGAAGTAAGAGGTTTATCTTTAGCACTGTAAAGGGCAATTTTTACAGGTGATGAACGTAAAAACCACCTGCTCAATTCCTGTTTTTCTTATTTAAGTCAATATGGGCATAGAAGCCAAGGTCATTACCTGTGAGCAGCTTGGTCCAAAAAACGACCTGGCCGGTATGATAAGAATAATGTTCGGTAACATGAACAATAATGCCGGCGCCTGAGTAATTAAATCCCTGTACGCTGTGTACCTTCATCAGCTTGTTTTCATCAACTGCGCTTATTATGTTTTTCACTTCCGAAACTGTCGAAACCAGTTTGTTTTGCAGGTCTTCTTTACTATACCCACCGTTAGTGGAAAACTCTTTGTCTCTTTCCCGGGTATCCGGCTGATTGCCCAGTGCAGAAATGATATACTGCCTCATATTCCCGCACAGGTGAAGCAATATATTGCCGGCACTATTAGAGGCCTCATTGGGCCGCTGCCATACCTGCTCTTCACTTAACTCTCCCAGGCATTTAATTATTTTGGGAGTATTTTTTTCTATCCTGGAAATACTTTGCTCAACGAATTCCCGTGCAATATTATTCATTGGAATGATTTTTTAAGTCCCTGCGAATTTACTCATTATAATAAACCGGGAAGGACTTCTTCCTGTTATTCTCCAAAACCGGTAAACACAGACCCGGCTTTATTAACCGTAACTTATTCCCTGGGAGGTCTTCACTTGTTGACTTTATTTTAAATTGCATCATCTTAGTTTCAAGACCTGCAGCACCATGCTTCTTTTTTCATCATTCAAGAAGAATATAGATAGTTTATTAGCCGCTACTGCAGGCTTTTTCATTATCTTTTTGTTTACCCGCCATGGTGGTATCGGTATTGAGCCGGATGGGGTTGTTTACCTGACTACTGCTGAAAACCTGGGAGCCAATGGCAAACTGGCGGATTTCACACACAACGCCCTTGTAGATTTCCCGGCTTTCTATCCTTTCTTTCTCAGTGCGGTTATGTGGTTGACCGGGTTAAAACCATTGTTATTCGCCCCTGTTCTGAATGGCCTGCTTTTCGCAATCGTTATTTATTTATCAGGGCTTATCATGGAGCAATTTTTATACCGGTCAAAATGGTATAAAATAGCCCTACTGACTTGCATCGTTGTAAGTCCCTGCTTACTCGAAGTGTATTCAATGCTATGGTCGGAAACGCTTTTCCTGCCATTGCTCCTGCTTTTTTTGATATCCTTGCATAGGTATTTTCAATCTTATTCCCGCCAGGCATTGATTGCTGCGGCGGTGATTGTCTCGTTCGCCTCGGTAACACGTTATGCAGGGGTTACAATCATAGCCACAGGCGGAATATTATTACTGCTGGATATGAAACTTTCATGGAGACGAAAGCTAACAGATGCAGTCATCTACTCGGTAATAAGTTCTTTGTTGCTGATCATTAATCTTGCCAGGAACTATGCTGTAAGCGGAACAGCTACCGGTGCGCGGGAAAAATCAATCACGTCTTTAGGTGTCAATATTCATGATGCCGGTTCTGTGTTTTATGACTGGCTATTTTTTCTGCGCGGACATTATACGGGGGCAGGTGTGATGGCGATTTTTTTAATGGCAGGTCTTGCATGGCTGTGCGGGAAACGATTTTTGCGCAACCGGCGATTAACAGGTATTGAAGATATGGCTGCAGCCTTTTCATTACTCTATTTATTGTTTATGGTCGTGATCGCCAGCCTATCCCGGTTTGAAACTTTGGACAGCAGGTTTTTATCTCCTGTTTTTATTCCATTATTGTGGATTTGCAGCAATTGGGTCGTCTCTTCATCTCATAACACTGCAAAAAAGAAATGGCTATTGGTTGCAGGAGTGATCATTTTCACAGGCTTTCAATACAACCAGCTTGCAGCGGATTACGAGACATGGGATGGTATTAAAGACGCGGGAATACCGGGTTATACAGAAGATCAATGGAAGTATTCAGAAACAGTACAATTTATTCAGAAAGATTCGCTTCCCTTTCAGAAAGATTATACGATCTATTCCAATGCCAATGATGCTGTTTATTTTTTCACCGGGAGACAGGGAAAATTTTTGCCTCACAAAGAATTAAAAAAGGCGGTGCTGGAATTTTTAAAGGATCCTCATTGTTATGTGGTTTGGTTTGATGACGGGGATAATCCCGACCTGGTGGGCCTGGATTTTATTACCCAAACAAAAAAAATGAAATTGTTAAAACAATTCAGCGATGGGGCGATTTATGGAACCGATGAATAGGAATACAGGGCTGTCATGACATTAAAAACAGGAAAATATAGGGAACCTGTTTATATTTAATTCTAAAACATGCAGAATGCGTAATTATCTTACCGGCTTTATTTTTTTGATAAGCAGTTGTCATGTCCTGTATGCGCAAATTGAATACGGCAATAACAAAGAAGCAGGACATTATATGAAACTGCGGGGTATTAATCTATATTATGAGATATACGGGCAAGGTGAACCGCTGCTCTTTATTCATGGCAATGCAGGATCCATCATAGCATTTACCTATAATATACCGTATTTTTCAAAACAATACAAAGTGATCGCGGTAGACAGCCGTGCACAGGGAAAAACGGTTGACAAGGGTGATTCACTGACCTTTGAAATGATGGCGGATGATTTTAATGCTTTATTGGATTCGTTGCACCTTGACAGTTGCTATGTAATCGGGTGGAGTGATGGTGGTATCAATGGACTGTTGCTGGCGATCCGCCATCCCGGCAAAGTAAAGAAACTGGCTATTACCGGCGCTAATCTCTGGCCCGACACCACAGGACTTACGCCTTATGTCTGGAATGATATCATCAATACCAGCGCCGGGCTCAGAAAAAAACCTCAAACCCCTGAGGTAAAGAATGAGTTGAAAATTTCTGACCTTGATCTTTACGAGCCGCATATCAGCCTCAGGCAATTGCATACTATTAAATGCCCCGTTCTTGTTATTGGGGGCGATCACGACGCGATACCCGTATTGCATACTGTGCTTATCGCGCAAAATATTAACAAATCCTATTTGTGGATCATTCCCGAATCGGGTCATTCCACACCTGTCATGAAACGAGACCAGTTTAATAAGATCGTGAATGATTTTTTTAATAAGCCTTACAGGGAAATAAAGGGCGCAGATACCTACAGGTGAACAGGCAATGGTGTGCCATCGCTTTCTTATATTTGCTACCCTATGTCTGAATACCCTTCGCCTTGCCGGGGGTGACAAAACAAATACCCAATGACTGAAGAAGTAAAGAAAGACGAAAAGAGCCTCAATTTCCTGGAAGAGATCGTCGAAGCAGACCTGGAAAGCGGTAAATACAAAAACATTGTTACGCGTTTTCCGCCTGAGCCAAATGGCTACCTGCACATGGGTCATGCTACCAGTATCTGCCTCAACTTTGGCCTTACCAAAAAATATCCCGGTTATACCAACCTTCGCTTTGATGATACCAACCCCGAGACGGAGGAAACGGAATATGTAGAAAGCATCAAGGATGATATCCGCTGGCTGGGGTTTGAATGGAAAAATGAACTCTATGCTTCCGATTATTTTGAGCAACTTTATGAATACGCCGTCAAACTTATTAACAAAGGTCTTGCCTATGTAGATGACAGTACTTCGGAAGAGATGGCGGCTTCAAAAGGAACCCCGACGGAACCGGGTAGGGACAGCCCTTACCGTAACAGGAGCGTACAGGAAAATCTTGACCTGTTCACACGAATGAGAAAAGGCGAGTTCCCGGATGGCAGCCGGACATTGCGCGCAAAGATTGACATGGCGCATCTCAATATGCTGATGCGTGACCCGGTACTTTACCGCATCAAACATGCTCATCATCATCGTACCGGTGATACATGGTGCATTTACCCGATGTATGATTTTGCCCATGGCCAAAGCGACAGCATTGAACAGGTAACACATTCCATCTGCACGCTTGAATTTGTGCCGCACCGGGAGCTGTACGACTGGTTGATTGAAAAGCTGGAAATATTTCCTTCACATCAATACGAATTTGCCAGGCGCAATCTTTCTTATACAGTCATGAGCAAAAGAAAGCTGTTGCAATTGGTAAATGAAAAACATGTCGCCGGCTGGGATGATCCGCGCATGCCAACCATCAGTGCCATGCGCCGCCGGGGCTATACTCCGGAAAGCATCCGTGATTTTTGCGACAGGGTAGGGATTGCTAAAAGAGAGAACCTGACCGATATGGGGCTGATCGAATTTTGTGTGCGGGAACATTTGAATAAGATAGCACTGAGGAGGATGGTGGTATTTGATCCGCTGAAGATCGTAATTACGAATTACACGAACCCGGAAGAGTTCATGAAAAGCGAAAATAACCCGGAAGATGAAAAAGCCGGGACAAGGGAAGTGCCTTTTAGCAAAGAGCTTTACATAGAAAAGGAAGACTTTATGGAAAACCCGCCGAAGAAGTTTTTCCGGTTAGCACCCGGCAAGATGGTGAGATTAAAAAGCGCTTACATTATCCAATGCGATGAAGTAATAAAAGACGCAACCGGCAATGTAGTGGAACTTCATTGCTCCTATATCCCGGAGAGTCAGAGCGGGAATGATACATCGGGTATAAATGTCAAAGGAACTTTGCACTGGGTGAGTGTGAAACATGCCATCACAGCTGAACTGCGATTGTATGATCGTTTGTTTAAAGTCGAAGACCCTTCCAGCGAGGAGGGTGATTTTAAAGAATATATCAATCCCGGTTCATTGCAGGTGATCAAGGCGGTGTATGCCGAGCCGGAATTGAAGAACGCAAAATTTGATGAGCGCTACCAGTTTCTGCGCAAAGGATATTTTACATTGGATAAAGACAGCAGCACCAGCGGGATGGTGTTTAACCGGACGGTTACGCTAAAAGACGCATGGGCTAAAGAACAGAAGAAAGGATGAGGAATCAAATACTGTACTTGTCATGCCCCACATTATGATGACCCTTTGTTCATTCACACAATTGAGTAATTTTAGTTCATGAAAATACTATTAATCATTGCTGTCGTCATTCTTTCCTTTATAGGGTCTACGCAAACCAATCCATTAAAAAATACAAAATGGAGAAAAGATGACCTGGTTATCTATTTCACAGCGAAGGATACCATAAAGCTGCTCG
This sequence comes from Bacteroidota bacterium, assembly GCA_030706685.1. GTDB lineage: Bacteria > Bacteroidota > Bacteroidia > Chitinophagales > Chitinophagaceae > VBAT01. Next base: position 23,910 of record JAUZOA010000052.1, on the reverse strand, counting down.
TAGAGGATCAACTGGTAGCAGCCGCAAAATATACCGTGAAAGACAGTTTGCTTACCTGGAAGGATCTCCCCGTTACAGCCGCCTATTGCGATACCAGTTTTACCGGAACTTATATTTTCAGGATTAATGATGACAGGCTCAGCTTTAAAACAGTTTATGATAAATGCGAAGAGCGGGCCAATGTGGTACAGACGCTGGAACTCGTGAAGCAGTAAACCCGGCAAATACATGGAGCCCGGTTAGCTGTTAAGAATTAATTTCTTTCCCGGTCACCCTTTAATTTCCCATGAAACCCTTGAATAGTAATGATGCGGATCATTCGCCAGCCTGATCATCCTCAGGAGCTCAACTTGCATACCTGTATAGCTTTACAAAAAATAATGTATGGTTTATACACCTATTTCCAGTCTTAATCATCTTCAGTCAGAAATGCTGAAGAGTCTGAGCTTTTACAAGGATGATTTACATATTATGGAAACGAGGTTACAGGAAGTTGCCTGGAAAAATACAAGTTTTGAGGCCCGGCAAGACATTGAGCATTTTGAAAACCAGTTCATTTTACAAAGGAATAATATTGGCAGGCTGAGGCATCATATCAATGAATTCGTTCAGGAGGCTGCAGGCGGCATAAAAGCACATGACAACCATGTAAAAGATGCGCTGGCTGAAAAACAAAATAAACTGGAAGAAGATTATAAAACCTTAGAAAGAGTGATCGGCGAGCTCCTGCGTGATTTCAACCGGTTTTTAACTAAATGGATGTAGAAAGAAGGAAAGTGGTTTTTAAAAAAAAGGATATGGCTGCGAAGAAAAAATCCTGGACAGAGAAATTACTGGATGCAAAAGACCTTCCCAGGGTGGTTGATTTGTCTAAAACAAATTCAAGATGGGGGAAAGGGACTATGTATATACCTGCTCCCGTAGAAGTGGATGCGCTGATGAAGAAAGTAAAAAAAGGAAAGCTGACCACGATCAATAATATCCGTAAAAAACTGGCCACCACACATCACACCGATATTGCCTGCCCGCTTACAACCGGTATCTTCAGTTGGATAGCAGCCAACGCAGCCAATGAGCGGGAGCAATCAGGCAAAAAAAGCGTCACGCCTTACTGGAGAACATTAAAAGAAAAAGGGATCATTAATCCCAAATACCCGGGGGGTGAGACCTTGCAAAAAAAGATATTGGAATCGGAAGGATTTAAAGTGACAAGAAAAGGCAAACATTGGATTGTACAAGATTTTGAAAAATTCCTCTCCTGAATCCCGTCTTATCCCATTTATAAAACTCATCTCCCGCTATCCCGGTTCACGGCATATCCTGTCATAAATATTCACCAGGGCCTATAATTGTTTCCCGTCTTATTATTTGCCGTTTATCATCCATTTTCCGCTTTTTAGTAAAAAGAGGAAGGTAAAATTTGGTTCGTACGAAAAAATTCCTACCTTAGGTATATGAAAGCATCTAAAAAAGAAAACAGCCATCTTGAACCGACCCGGTCAGAACTGGAGATACTGCAGGTTCTCTGGCAGTATGGTCCTTCAACAGTTAGGTTTGTCAATGATCATCTTAACGAACAAAAAAGGGAAGTGCAATACACTTCTACTTTGAAGCTGATGCAGATCATGGTAGAGAAAGGGCTATTAAACAGGGACGAGAGCCAGATGAAGCATGTGTACAGCGCAGCTGCCGGAGAAAGCCAGACCAAGAGCTTTTTACTGGACAAGTTTGTTGATACCATGTACAACGGATCAGCCAGCCGCCTGATGATGCAATTGCTCGGTAATAAGAAAACATCCAAAAAGGAACTGGATGCGATCAGGGAACTGATAAAGAAAATGGATAAACCGGATTAAACTAAAACTCGTTTTATGCAGTTATTATTTCTTCACCCGATTTTTTCAGAAGAAGTAGAAAGGGCTATAGTATGGACATTGATCCATTCATTGTGGCAGGGATTACTGGCTGCGGTATTGGCGGGGATTATTATTGCCCTTACCCGCAGATCGTCTGCCAGGACCAGGTACAATTTGCTCGCATTGGTAATGCTGCTCTTCCTGGTCTCCACCCTGGTGACATTTTCACTGCAAAACAAAAATAACGCCGGTATAAAACCCGTCGCCGGTTTGAACAGTATAGCGACACCTATTTTCCCGGTCAATACTCAATATGAAATAACCGCGGTAAAGGCACCCGCTGCAGTGGATGAATTGGTCACCTATTTCAATACACATGCTGATTTTATTGTCCTGGCCTGGGCTGTTTTCTTTTTAATTCATTGCATTAAATTATTTACAGGGCTTGCCGGAATTCAACGGTTAAGAACTTTTAAAACACATTCGCCAATAAAAGAGTGGCAGGAGAAATTGGATTACCTGGCAATAGCTCTTGATATCCCGGGATCCATCCGTTTGCTTGAATCAGAACTGGTCAAAATTCCCGCGGCTATCGGTTATTTCAAGCCCGTCATTCTTGTTCCCTTAGGATTGCTTTCAAATCTTCCCGCCGGGCAGGTAGAGGCCATTTTATTACATGAGCTCGCGCATATCCGGCGCAAGGATTATATCATGAATATCCTCCAGCGGTTTACAGAAGCTGTTTTCTTTTTTAACCCCGCGCTTCTCTGGATATCCTCCCTCATCCGGCAGGAAAGAGAAGCCTGTTGTGATGATGTAGTGGTCGCCAATACGCATCACAAAGGAAGCTACCTGGATGCCCTGGTTTCTTTCCAGGAATATTCCATGACCGCTTCCGGCTATGCAATGGGTATCAGCAGTAAAAAACATTATTTATTGAACCGTGTAAAAAGAATACTTACACGGGAAAACAAAAAATTAAATCTCATGGAAAAAATATTATTGATCGCGGGACTCGCTGTCGTAACAGCTTTTACATTCATTCCCAAAGAAGAAACCGGTAAATTAGTCGCTAAGGAATCAGCCACTCCGGAAGTAACTCAAAGGAAAGGAGGAGTAGCCGTCTCCCAGGCTCTATCCAGGTCACCTGTGTTGCAGGCTAAGCAGGCAGTCAAAAAAGAAAAGAACAAACCTGCTTTAACGAATTTGCCGGGCGCTCCCCTGGCAGATACAGTTCCCGTCTCACCGATGAAAAATGAAAAGACAGGCTATGATGATATTAAATTTCAGGGCATTTCGCACCATCTTGATGATGACGGTAAGACAAGGACCGAAAATATAGAAGTAACCACTGAGGATGGGAAGACCTATAAGATCAGCAAGCTGAATAATAAGATTACAAGTCTTATCATTGATGGCAAAAGCATCCCTGAGGGTGATACAGATAATTATAAGCCGCTTATCGAAAAGATATATTTTGCCATAGAAGAAAACAGGGCCAGGAGACTGGAAGAAAGAAAAGCTGATATGCTAAGGAGACAGGAGGACAGGAAGCGGATGATGGCCGAAAGACAATGGGAAAATGAAATGAACAACAAAGAGCGTATGAAACAGAGGGAGGAAGAATCGAAATACATGGATATGCAAAGAAAAGTCCTGGAAGATCAAAAACAGCAAATGAGAAAGGAAGTCGAAAAAAATAATGGAAAAAGTGAAGAATACCGGAAACAAATTATTATGGAAAGAAAAATGCTGGAAGACCAAAGAAAGCAATTGACAAATGAAGGGGACGCCAAAAGAGAGGAGTTCCGGAAACAACTTAATCTTGAAAGAAAAATAAGGGAGAATGAAAACAGGCAATTGATCAGGAAGGCAGAAAGACTCAGGAAACAACGGGTTTACCTTGATTCGAACGGCAGGGAGATCATCAAACATGATAGCAGGACCAACAACGATGACAAGATTGCTGATGTAAGGGAAAAAGCAGGCGCTGTTAATAAAGCAGAAAAAAATTTTATCATCTATCAGGGTGATTTTAAAAATGAATTTGTCGTCAATACCCGGGTATATCCGGATATTAATAATAAAGCGGTGAATTATTTTAAATGCGAAAACCTGTTTAAGGGGAACCCCCAAAAACTTTACCCACCTAAATATGGTTTGGCCAATCAACTATTTAAGGTGTCTCCCGGGGCCAGGTTTTCAAAAGAGGCTCCTCCAGTGCCGCCGAAAACGCCGGCAAAAATAGTCTCCAAAAAAAGAGTAATGGCCTGATCGCCGGATAGCACAGCTACTTTTCATTTACAAGGGTGGATAGTTTACCATTGGCAATATCATGTATAACTGCCATAGGTAGGCTATGCCTGTTCAATTAAATAAAAATGTATGAGGGAAATCTCTTTTTTATTCGGGTTTACGCAATCCGCAACAATATCCCTGTCCCTGCGTCTCATACCTGCAACAGAATTTCCAGGCTGGTGTACTTACTATTGAGCCGGATGGCTGAACAGTATCCGGCTATTATTTTATAGCCTATTTATTAATCACAAAAGTATAGCCATGAAAAAATTACTTCTTCTCGTCAGCATTTCATTCCTGGCCCTTTGCCTCTATGGTCAGCATGCCATAAGAATCTATAATAAGGGGAACAGGATGTTGCAAAAGGGAAATTATGAAAAAGCCCGGCAATTATTCTCTAAAGCTATCCGGCTCGACCGCTTTTTCCCCGAAGCCTATTATAACAGGGCATGGGTAAGATCAGAGCTAAAGGATTATGCCGGCGCTATCTCCGATTGTTCAAAAGCTATTGACCAGAATCCGCAACTTACAGGGGCTTATAATAACCGGGGAAGGGACAAAGATGCATTAAACGATCATACCGGCGCTATCGAAGATTATACGAAAGCTATCCGGCTTGATACCAGTTATATCAAAGCCTATTATAATCGCGGAATATCCTGGCTTGAACTGGAAAAGTATGAAGAGGCCATTGCTGATTTTACCCGTACGATAAATTTAGCGCCTCAAATGCCTGATGCCTGGTACAACAGGGGCATAGCCAAAGAGAACTCAGGCGATTATACCGGCGCCATCAGCGATTTCTCTGTGAGCAAAAAGCTTGATCTCAACTATACAGAGACTTACAGGAATAAGTTTGCAGGCAAAGACCAGGACAAAGGCGATAAAAATAGCACTGCCGGCTCTGGCTTCATAAAGCGGGAGCAATAATTGTGTATCTATGAATCAGCAGTGCATATTATAATCAGCCGGTCTTGTTTTGGGCTCCAGTAGCTTTAAGCTGCTTATAAGCTCTAAATAAGCTGCCTGTAAGCTGTATATAAGCCGTATCTATGAGGGACGGCTTATATACAGCTTATATACGGGTTAAATACGGCTTATATACGGCTTATATATTTTAAAGGCCCTTTTCTCTTATACTGGAAAAACTTTAAGGCAGGCAGCTTAATAAGGATAGGGCCTTACAATAATGAAAACCGGTTCGTCTTATGCTTCAAACCCTTTCTATCCCTATTTAATCATCGGTAAAATGGGCTTGGGAAAACGATCAACGCTGCGTATAAGATTTTGAAAATGAGGTATAATCAAAGCTGGAATAAATAAGGGTAAACAGCATATTCTTGTAGTAAAAAGGCTACAGCCTTGTCAATCGATCCAGTACTGTTGAATCATATAACCTACTATTTTTCCAGGTCTTTTTTCAGTGTTTCTTTGTGTCATACAGTTGGAACGGAAAATACAGTATCCTGGAAAACCGAATACCCTTGAAGAACCTAAAATTGAGTATCCCTTGAAAACAATATATCCTTGAAAACTGAGTAAAACGACTGATCATTTTGGTCGGCCAATACCAATGAAAACCATGAAAGTAAACCGTCCTTTACTTTTTTAATCATCCCGCCCCGGCGGGATGATTACTTTATAGACCTTCTTAACTCCAGTCCCACGCCACCACTTTCCATTCATCTAATTTGTCCCGGTGTGTATGAATTGTTTTAAAGCCTGTTTTTTCATGCGCCCTCAATGAACGGTGATTCCGGGCGGATATTTCTGTCACAAGAAGGTCGAACCGGTGCCTGTAAACTTCTTTATGATGCTGGTACAGTTGTTCAAACAATCCCAGGCCGCGGTAATTCCTGGCTATGCAAATCTGCCCCATGATATAAAAGCGATAATCATTTAATGGCCGGTCTTGCCAGCCCAGTTCATCCAATACGGAAAACATAGGTTCCAGGTCAGGGATAAGCTCGCGGCATTCCCGCAACATCGTCAATGCATAAGCAATCACCGTATCATTGTCTTTAATAATAACACCGGGAGCCAGTTGATGCATCTTTTCCAGTACGGGCAGGTCATGACGCAAGGTGACGAATCCCTGGGATTGCATTTCGGCATTGTCAATGTTTGCGGGGAGATTTTCGTGTTGTAAGCGGAGGATCTGTTTCAAATCCCGGGTAGTACTTGCAAGTTGAGCGGATAACATGAAAAATAATTATTAGCCTTACACGATTGATGGATTATTTATTAAGAGGTTATTTATATTCTCCAAACACTTCTCTTAATGTATCTGCGATTTCTCCCAGTGTACAATAATTTTCTACGGCTTCGATCACTGCGGGCATAATATTCTCTCCATTGCTTGCCTTGTCATTTAGTTGCTGCAGGAGATTATCACATTTAGCAGGATTGCGTTTGCTGCGTAAAGCGATTAGTTTTTGTGACTGCAGTTGCCGGATCGAATCATCTACCTTAAGAACAGGTATGGGCTGCTCCCGGTCTGCCTGGAATTTATTAACTCCTACAATGATCTTTTCCCCGGTTTCCACTTTTCGCTGGTATTCATAAGCGCTGCGCGCGATCTCGTCCTGCATAAATCCCTGTTCAATAGCCGGTACACTGCCGCCCATAGCATCAATTTTCTGGATAAGTTCACGCGCTTTTTCTTCTATTTCCTGCGTGAGTGATTCTACAAAATAGGATCCTGCCAGCGGATCAACGGTATCCGCGATGCCGCTTTCATAAGCCGCTATTTGTTGTGTGCGCAAAGCGATTCTCGCCGCTTCTTCCGTAGGCAGGCTCATGGCTTCATCATAGCCATTGGTATGCAATGATTGTGTGCCACCCAGTACGGCAGACAATGTTTGAATGGTCACTCTCGCTATATTATTAAGGGGTTGCTGCGCCGTAAGTGTACTGCCGCCGGTCTGTGTGTGAAAACGCAGCATCATGGCTTTGGGATCAGTGGCGCCAAGTTCTTTCATTATTACCGCCCACATTTTCCTGGCAGCGCGAAACTTCGCTACTTCCTCAAATAAATTATTATGCGCATTGAAGAAAAAGGATAAACGTTTGCCAAAAACATTTATATCCAGCCCTTTTTCCAATGCGGCTTTTACATAGGCTTTACCATTACTCAGTGTAAAGGCAATTTCCTGTACGGCGGTACTTCCGGCTTCGCGGATATGGTAGCCGGAAATAGAGATGGTATTCCATTTTGGCAAATCGTGGCTGCACCATTCAAAAATATCCGTGATGATTTGCATCGAAGGTTTTGGGGGATAAATGTAAGTGCCTCTTGCGGCATATTCTTTTAAGATATCATTTTGAATAGTGCCGGATATTTTTTTCAGGTCGGCCCCTTGCTTTTTTGCCAATGCTGTATAGAAGGCCAAAAGAATAAAACCAGTTGCGTTAATGGTCATGGAAGTGCTTACCTCTTCGAGCTTTATTCCTTTGAAGAGGGTTTCCATGTCTTCGATACTGTCAATAGCTACACCTACTTTCCCCACTTCGCCTTCCGCCATCGGGTGATCGCTGTCGTACCCGATCTGGGTAGGCAGATCAAAAGCTACGCTTAAACCCATTACTCCCTGTGACAATAAGTAATGGTAGCGCTTGTTGCTTTCTTCAGCTGTGGAGAACCCTGCGTATTGCCGCATGGTCCATGGCTTGCCGCGATACATGTCGGGTTGAATGCCACGGGTGAAAGGGAAGTAGCCGGCCCTCTCTATCCCGATAGCTGCCGGGACTCCTTCGCCGGCCGGCGGAGATACTTGCGGAACATCTCTATGGGTATAAATTTCTTTTATCTCTATTCCGCTATCTGTATATTTCTTTGAAGGTTCTTTCATCTATAGGAGTTTAAGCTTCCTTTCGGGAGGGTGTGGATGGGCTTTATCTCATCAGTTTCTTCGCCTCATAATTCAATGCTTCCAGCACGATCGTATGCAATGAACCTTTCTTCTGGGTCATGACATATTCCATTAGTCTCCGGTTAAGATCAGTGCCGGTTCCGTCTGCGGGCAGGGAAGCCGCTACCTGGTTAATGATAAGCATATTCTGATCTTTGAGGTTCCTGATCGCTTCCCAGGCAACGGGACTTACATAAATCTGCTGTGTTGCATTATATTCATACTCCTGTTTGATACTTTCCAGCAGGAGCGACTGCATTTCTTTTGCACTGATGCCCGCGGTATTCAACCGGCTGATGAGGGTAGGCAATGCTATTCGTTCTGCCAGCAACACCAATCTTTCATAAGCCTGCAATTGTAAAGGACGTGAGCTGAAAGAAGATTCGTCGGCTTTTGGTTTTTTTCGTTCTGAATTCCAGAAGAAAAATGTGCCAAGCGCTATCAATAAAGCCACTGTTGATACGATCAGCGATATCATGTTAATGTCCATTGTAACTTATTTGCCGGCAAAAGTAAGATTAAAAGCCAAAAGCTAACAGCTATTAGCTGATCGGGTAACGGGTCAGTTTGAAATATGTCCACTGAGAACCGCAGAGATAAAGAGCGCCACAGAGGACTATCATGAATCCTCTGAGATTGTCTGTTTCTCTGGGTCCTCTGTGGCCCACATAAGTATTGAAACTGACCCACTACCGCTAATGGCTTTTTGTTGTATTTTTGCCCAATGGAAACAACAATGACGACACCTGTATTATTGACGCAGGGCGCAATCGCGCAGGTAAAGAAGCTGATGAGTGAAGCCGGATTTGATACCACGCAGGCATTACGTGTAGGAGTGAAGGGAGGAGGTTGTTCCGGTATGACCTATGTTTTAGGGTTTGATCATAAACAGGATAATGATGAAATTTTCACTATTGACGGGATATCCTGTCTTATGAATAAAGCGCATGAAATATACTTGTATGGTATGCAGGTTGACTGGGAAGATGGGTTGAATAACCGGGGCTTTGTTTTTAAAAACCCCAATGCCAGCGCTACCTGTGGCTGCGGAACTTCTTTCGCCGTATAATATTTACCGGTAAATTTATTGAGGTAACAGCAAGAAGGATATCGCCTTCTCTTTTGCACGCAACTCAGCCACTTTGCCCGTCTATTTTTAAAAAATAAAATAGCCAGTCTCATTTATTATGGGACTGGCTATTTATATTGTAATCACCTGAATTATGATTTTACCGGGGCGGCCCTGGTAGTCACCGATGGCTTACTGGCAGCTGAACTGCGTTGCTTGCCAATTTTTTTTCTTCCAAGATCCACCAGGATCGGCGCGGCGACAAAGATCGAGGAGTAAGTACCGGTAATGACACCGATAAGCATAGCAAAGGCAAAGCCTTTTGTCACTTCACTACCTACAAGGAAAAGAATGAGTATCGTGAGAAACACCGTCAATGATGTCATGATCGTGCGGCTCAGCGTATCATTGATGGCCTTATTAATAACCTCTGTTGGAGTGGCGCCATGCATCTGCCTGTTGTATTCACGGATCCTGTCAAATACGATGACAGTATCATTCATCGAGAAACCAATTACCGTTAGTACTGCGGCAATAAAGTGCTGGTCAATTTCAAGCGGGAAAGGCACAATCTCTTTTGCGAAGGAAAAAACGATCAGGGTTACCAGAACGTCATGCAGCAAGGCTACGATAGTTCCTAATGAATATCTCCAGTCACGGAACCGCGCGAAGATGTAGAGGAAGATAATTAGAATAGCGAAGATAGTAGCTTTGATGGCTCCTCTCTTCAGATCGTCGGAGATAGTAGGCAATACCTTTTTTGAGCCTTGCTTACCAATCCCTCCCTCGCCGTTAATGAATTTTGCAAAGCTTGTATTAGCCGGCAAATCACTTTTCAGCCCTTCGAATAATTTTGTTTCTACCAATGAATCGGCATCAGCACGCGTATCCTTAATCAGGTAAGAAGTAGTGATATCCAGTGTTGCTGCGTCGCCCACCGTTTTAATCACGGCATTTTCTCCACCAAAAGTTGCTTTCAGTTGATCCCGTAATTTTTCAACATTGGCGGGTTTATCAAAATGTACTGTATAGCTGCGTCCGCCGTCAAATTCAACGCCGTATTTAAAGCCATTGAAGTAAGAACCTATTCCCAGTGCAAGCACAACCATGGAAATACCATAGGCTATTTTGCGAAACTCGATGAATTTAAACTTTGCATGTTTGAAAATGCGGCGGGAAATAGGAGTGAAATATTCGAGATGGCGTTTTTTACTGGTAAACCAATCGCTGACCCAGCGGCTTACAAGGATTCCGCAGAACAATGACAGGAGAATACCAAGTATCTGGGTAGTAGCGAAACCTTTAACGGGTCCTAATCCAAAATAGAATAAAATGATCGCTGTCATAAGGACGGTCATGTGCCCGTCCAGTACCGGGGGCAATGAACGGCGATATCCTTCATTGATGGCCGGGATGTATCCTTTACCTCTTGTCAGCTCTTCTTTGATACGTTCATATATAATTACGTTTGTATCCACGGCCATACCGATCGTCAATACCAGGCCGGCAATACCGGGCGCTGTGAGTGTAGCGCCAAGACCTGCTAATACACCTATCGTGAAAAGAAGATTCAGGATCAGGGCTATATTGGCGATCCATCCTGCCGTATTATAATAAATGAGCATCAACAGGAAGATGACAATAAATGAAATGCCGAAGGCCAGCATACCACGCTGTATGGCTTCCCTTCCCAGGGTAGGGCCTACCTGTTGTTCCTGTACGATCTTGGCGGGTACGGATAACCGGCCCGCGCTTAATATTTTTGCAAGGTCCTTTGCTTCATCAACAGTAAAGCTGCCTGAAATACTTGAAATACCGCCCTCAATGGGATTTATTACAACCGGAGCGGAATAAACAATATTATCCAGCGCGATAGCGATATGCTTATTATCAGAAGGATCATTGGGTTTGCCTGCAGCTTCAGTAGTCATTTGCGCCCATATCCGTTCACCCGTATTGTTCATGGACATCCTGACTTCCGGCCTGCCATACTGATCAAAATCCTGGCTGGCGGTTGTGATCACATCGCCTTCAAGCCGTGCTTTATCCTTTCCATGCGTTTTGATAGCATATAAAGTAACGGCATCCGATTTTTTCTCACGGGTTCCATACATCCATACAATATCAGAAGGAAGTTTAGAGCGTACGGCATCGGCTTGTAAAAAACCTCTTACCTGTGCAGTATCTTTTACCCTGACATAACCGATAAACCCGGCTTCTCCGGGCTGCCCGGTTTTTTGATCAATAGCAAACTGGATATAAGCGGAAAGATGTTTTTTGGCATTATCTTCTTCTGTGGAAGGAAGGTTCTTGATGCCTGTGGAAGTATCCGGGCCGGCTTGTTTGTCAATAGCGGAAAGTATTTTGCCTTTGCCGGTATCGGGTTTTTTGGTCGAATCGGCAATGCGGTTCTTTGTCGAATCAGCTTTCCGGTTCGTACTGTCCGCCCCGCTCTTTTTTGTAGTATCTGTAACTTTCCCGCCCATCATGGCAAAAAAAGCTTCATCGGCTTTGCCAATGCCGGCTCCTATTTCTTTGAGATCATATACTTCCCAGAACTGGAGGTTAGCGGATGATTGCAGGTAGTTCCTTACTCTTTCCCTGTCTTGTATACCCGGCAGTTCTACAGTGATGATACCACGATCCCTGTCAGGGTTAATATTAGGCTGTGCCACGCCAAACTGGTCAATACGGGTACTTAGTACACGGAAATTATTGTCAAAGGCGGCTTGTGCCTGGTCATTCAGATAATTTCTTACTTGCTGGTTGCTTGAATTGATATTGATTTTGCCACCACTCGCAGAAGCAAATAAGGAAGCAAGGCGCCCGTTTGGATTCAGCTTCTCATATTCTTCACCAAACAGGGTCACAAAATTCGCGTCGCTATTGGCCTTGCGCTTATCTGCATTATCGATTGCTTTTAAGAAGACAGGATCCTTTGAATTGTTGGATAAAGTTCTGAGCAAACCGGTCATTTCTACTTCCAGGGTAACGTTCATACCACCCTGGAGATCCAGGCCGAGGTTCAATTCCTGCTCTTTTGCTTTTTGATAACTGATAGCCCCGGTAATACCATAGGTGATCGTTTCGTCTTTGGTACTGTCCAGCGCACGCTTTAATCTTTGCCGGTAGATCGTATCCAGTACTTCTTTGTAAATCGCCTGGGAGTCTTTATTAGCAGGATATTTTACCTCGGGAGAGGAAAAATTCGCATCCATGAACCGTTTTGCCCGGGCAGCCATTTTATTTTCATGGCCACGTACAATCCAGGTAAAAGAAAGCTGGTAGATCGAATAGATAATAAGCAGGATCGTAAAAAATCGAACCAAACCTTTCAGTTGCATACATTGAGAGATTTACATTGGTTAAGCCTCTGCTGCACAGTTTCCGGTGGGTAAAGGCTACTGGAATTTTTAAAGAGCGGCAAAGATAGGGTTTTCAGGCATAAGTTTAAACAGGTTTTACAGGGCTGTTTTAACAGCTTCTGTGTTGGTTTTACCTGTTTTTCAGAGTATTAAAGACGAGAATCCGGGCAGGATAGTGAATCCAAAACCCAATTGATCCGGGTCGGGCCATGTTGAAATAATTGCTAATTTAACCACATGAACCAGGATATGAAACTAATGGTTTCCATGATGATCATTTCCGGGGTCTTTATTTTCAGTAATTGTTCTTCTTCCAAAAAGAATGTAGTCACAACAATGGATGTCTCCAAAAATGAATTATCCGCTCTCTTACAGCAATACCCTCTCTATTTTGATTCAATAGTAAAAAGAAAAGACGAGCTGAATGCACAGGTGATTTATACCCGGATAGACAGGAAACGAAATGGCAAGGCCGCTTTTACGGATTATTACTTCAATGTAGATGACAATAATTATTTCTACCCGGCTTCCACGGTAAAATTCCCGGTTGCCATACTGGCGTTGCAGAAATTGAATGAATTAAGCATCCCGGGACTTGATAAAAACACGACGATGATCACGGAAACGGAGGAAGATTGGCAAACTGCTGTGTATAACGATCCCAATAGTCCTGACGGCAGACCAACAATTGCGGGATATATCAAAAAGATATTGCTGGTGAGCGATAATGATGCATTTAACCGGCTATACGAATTTCTTGGGCAGGAATATATCAATACTTCGTTGCATAAAATGGGCTACGAAGGCGTACAAATCATTCACCGTCTTGATGTCAGTTTTAATGAAGAACAAAATCGTAAAACAAACCCGGTGAGATTTTATGATAGCAGCGGCAGGCTCATTTATGAAAAGCCGGGAGAGAGAAGCGGGTTGGTATATGCGCAACGAAATACGAAACTTGGAAAAGGGTATATGAGCGGCAACAAGCTTATTAATGAGCCCTTTGATTTTTCCAAAAAGAACAGGCTCTCCTTAACGGACCTGCATGCCATCCTGCGCAGCATAATGTTCCCGGGTAATGTGCCGGCCAGTAAGCGGTTTGATCTTACGGCGGCTGACTATGATTTCCTGCATAAATATATGTCCATGTTCCCGCGGGAATCGAAATTCCCTTTTTATGATTCTTCTGAATATAATGATACCTATGCCAAGCATTTTATGTACGGGAGCGATAAAGTAAAGATGGAACCGGGTATCCGTATTTTCAATAAGACCGGAACAGCTTATGGTTTTTTGATCGACCTGTCTTATGTAGCTGATTTTACACATGATATTGAATTCATTCTTGTTGCCGCTATCTCCTGCAACAGTGATGGAATTTATAATGATGATAAATACGATTACGACACGACAGGCTATCCTTTTTTCAAACATCTTGGACGGGTGGTCTATGATCATGAATTGAAAAGAGAGAGAAAATACAAGCCTGATCTATCTTCACTGCGATTTGATTATAGCGAATAAACCTGTAAGATTTGCCATATGAATAGTAAACCTTACGGGTTTATTATCAAATTCATACATTTGCACCTGTTTATTAAAAAGGATTAATTTATAAAAAACAATGATGCAATTATCTTCTTTTTTGCAGCGTTTCAATGAGCCGGAAACGTTGAAAATGGCTAAGCTTGGCCGGGAATTAAGGGCCAGGGGAATTGATATAATCGATCTAAGTCTTGGCGAACCTGATTTTGACACACCTCAGCATATTAAGGAAGCGGCGGTAAAAGCTATCCATGATAATTGGAGTCACTATACACCTGTACCGGGCTTTCCCGATCTGAGAGAAGCGGTGTGCGCCAAATTTAAGCGGGATAATAATCTGGATTATAAACCGGAAAATATTGTTGTTTCGACCGGGGCCAAACAGAGCCTGGCTAATGCCGTTCTTGCATTAGTAGATGAGGGCGATGAAGTGATCATCCCGACACCGTACTGGGTTACCTATAGCGAACTGGTGAAGATCGCAAGAGGTAAAGTAAAAGAGATACATACCACCACGGAAAATGGGTTTAAGATATCTCCTTCGCAACTGGAAACGGCTATTACTGATAAGACGAAAGTATTTTTATTTTCTTCTCCCTGTAATCCCAGTGGCGCAGTTTATAGCAGAGATGAACTGGAAGCATTGGTAAAAGTATTCCGTAAGCACCCGGGCATTTATATTATTTCTGACGAGATATATGAGTATATCAATTTTACAGGTAAACTTGCAGGGCAGGCAGGAGGACATGAAAGCATTGCCCAGTTCAATGATATTAAAGAAAGAGTGATCATCGTAAACGGCCTGAGTAAAGGATTTGCTATGACGGGCTGGAGGTTAGGATATATAGCCGCCAGCGCGGAAATAGCGAAAGCCTGTGAAAAAATACAGGGCCAGTTTACCAGCGGTGCCAACTCTATTACTCAAAAAGCGGCCGTGGTAGCTCTTACCGCTGATCTTCGTCCTTCGATGGAAATGGTAAAGGAATTTACAAGAAGAAGAAAAAAAGTAATGGAATTGGTAAAGGAGATTCCCGGTATGGAATGTTCAGAGCCCGACGGAGCGTTTTACATTTTTCCTGATGTGAGTTCGTATTTTGGTAAAAGTAACGGTCAGACAACGATCAATAATGCCGGCGATTTTTGCATGTACCTTTTAAATACCGCTCATGTGTCTTCTGTAATGGGCGATGCTTTCGGCGAACCTAAATGTGTTCGTTTTTCATTTGCCAATAGTATGGAAAAAATCGAAGAAGGATTCAGGAGGATCAAGGAAGCGCTGGCGAAACTGAAATAAGAGACCGGAGTCCTGATTATGACTATGTAATTTATATATGGCTTATTGCAGATAAGCCATTTTTATTTTGAAGAATAAATTCCCTGATCACTGAATTCTTCTCACTGTTTCCTATCCGCTTCAGGATCTTTTCGCCCTGGTTGATGATGGTAGTGTCTTTGTCAAAGGGAAGTCTTTCATACATCTTTCCTCCCGGAAAATGGCAGGGGGAGCAATTTTTAACAAGGACAGGTAAAACCTGTTTTCCAAAATCCAGGTTTTTTTCAACCGGGCATATTTTATTGTTGACTATTTCAGCGTTATTGTCCCTTTTATAATTGACAGAGGTTTGCGCTAACAAAAAACAACTTACCAGTATGGTCAGTAGTAGTTTCATCCGTTTTGGAGTTGATGACCCATAACAGCTTGCTTAAGATATGAAATTATCCTTTCACCGGCAGGTATTTTACACAGGTGGCAACTCTTACGAAATTGTCAGGAAACGCTGGTGCAGTTTCAGCACCTGGGGTACCAGCAACTGTTGTTCATCGTTGATGAGTATGCTGTTGCAAAGTTTCATCTTAGCTTCTTCATCCATCTGCCTGCTCATCCTTTGCAAAATTTCTTCTTTTTTTACATGATCTCTTTGCATGGCCCTTTGAATCCGGAGATCTTCGGGCGCAGATACTCCAACGATATAGTCAAGGTATTTATTGGCGCCGCTTTCAAAGAGTAAAGCCGCCTCTTTGATAATGTACGGGGAGGTTTGCTGCTGTATCCACTTGTTGGCATCGCGGATAGTAGCAGGATGAGTGAGAGAATTAAGCAATTCTAATTTTTGATTATCTGCAAATACAATGGAAGCCAGCCAGGCGCGGTTTAGCTGGCCGCTTTGATAGGTCTGCTCCCCGAAATTTTTTATAAGAGCCGCTTTTAAGCGTTTGTCCGAGTTCATGATCTGTTTCGCGGCTTCATCGGCATAATACACCGGGATGCCAAGAACTTCAAAAATCCTGGCTACCGTGCTTTTGCCACTGCCAATGCCACCTGTAAGGCCGACCTTTAACATAACCTGGAAATAAAAAAATCCGAAATTCAAACAGGTGAGGAATTTCGGATTTCGATTTTATTTTTTTGATTTACTTTTTTTCCGTTGCTGCCGGTTTGTTCAACGCTGCAGTCCAGTCCATGCTGATAGCGCTTTTTTCGATTTTAATATAACTTCCCGGGCTGATCTCGATATTCAATGTGCCGTCTTCATTGACCTTATTGATAATCCCGTGGATACCGGCGATGGTGACAATTTTATCACCCTTTCCAAGGTCCTCAATAAATTTTTTCTGGTTTTTGGCCCTCTTAGCCTGCGGGCGTATGAAGAATAACCAGAATACCAGGATCATTCCCCCAAGAAAAAGAAACTGGACGGTTCCGCCCATACCGGAAGAACCTCCCTTACCGCCTTGTTGGGTAGTCGGGGGAACACAAGCTGAAAAGAAAAACAGTGTACATGCTGTAGCGAGATAATAAAAAATTGATTTCATTTTAACTAAGTTTATAAGTATGCCGGTCTGATAAGACTATTTTTTAATTGTTATTTGGTTACTTCTACATGGAAAACGAGGTCTGATGACTGGGGCACCGTATTAGCCAAGACGTAGACATCCTTTCGATTTTCGCCGGGATGGTTTTCACTGTTGAATTTGGCTTTGATAACACCCTCCTTGCCGGGCGCAATCGGTTCTTGCGGTTTATCCGGGGTAGTACACCCGCAGCCTGCCGTTACATCAGCGATGATAAGATTATGGTTGCCGGTATTTTTAAAACGGTAAGAAACTTCTACTACAGCTCCCTCTTTTACTTTGCCGAGATCCTTGAAGGTAGAATCGAGCCATTGTATAGTAGTGAAATTGGCAGAGTCTTTTAATGCTTTGCTTTTCTGCTCATCTGTAAGAGCATTGGCAGATGCTTTTTTATCTCCTGTCTGGCAGGCTACCAGGCTGAGAACTGCTATCCAAACTATCGCTAAGTTTTTCATTGCCTTTTATTTGAGAAGTGCCCGCCTGAACGAACAGGGCAACTTAGAATTTTATATACCCGGTTCAGATCGGGCAGGCAAATGTAAAGGTTAGTTGATAGGTTAACAAGTTTAAAAATCGGCTATGAGCTGTCAGCTGTTAGCTATAAGCCGGTTAACAGCTTATCAGCTCTTCAATTTGTCAGCTTTCTTATAATCCACCTTCTGCATTTTCCCCTGCTGTACCAGTTCTTTATGTATATTATCCAGGATGCCATTAACAAACTGGCCGCTTTGCTGGGTGCTGTAGTCCTTGGCCAGGTCGATATATTCATTGATGGTTACTTTGGGAGGAATGGTTTCGAAATAAAGGAATTCGCTTACACCCATTTTCATCAGTATCATATCAAGGAGGGCGATTCTTTCAGGGTCCCAGTTCTTCAGCCGCGGAATGATAAGGCCTTCAAGGTATTTATCTTTTTCCATGACAGTTTTCAAAAGCTCCCTGGCAAAATTCTCTTTGTCCTGGCTGAGCATTTGTTTAAAATTGTACGTCCCCGGTTTTTGCAGGTAACCTACGAGCAACTGTATGATCATTTCACCATCATCATCCCAGTTGAAAAATATATCTTCTATATGCGATACAAAGGATTCATTGGCCAGCATAAGGTCATTCAGGATAAGTTCCATAATCTTTCTTTCATCCTGGATATTCCGGGCAGGCTTTGAAATATAATTCTTGTATTCCGGTTTTTCCGCGAGTTCGAGATAGATCTTTCGCACCAGTTCCGTATTGCTGAATTGCTGTGGCTTTTCTGTCAAAAACTGCTCTTTCAGGGCAGGGTCTTCCAGTATTTTCCAGAGCACTTCATTCCCCGCGATCTTGGTATTTATATTCAGGTCCTCGGCGGTAAGCAAATGCTTGCCCGCACGATGATGGGCATACGTTTCTGCATAGCGGGTCACTTCTGTCAGGAAATAAATAAGGTAAACGAATAAAGAACGAACCTGGTTAAAATGTTGTTGCAACAATTTCTGCGGGTCCGGTGCAGGGGTGGATTCATTTTCCCATGTAACCATCGTATAGAGGGTCTGCATCACTTTTACACGGATATTTCTTCTGCTGATCATTACAAGAACTCTTTGAAGCGACGAAGATAAGAGTTTTTGACCGTTGGCCCGGGGTTTGCGTTTGATTGTTATATTATGGTTTATAAGAAAACCCTGGTCGGCAGTTAAAGTGAAAAAATGGCATTAAAACTGAAAAAATTGCCACGGATATTCTTTATTCGGCGGTGTTTATCACCCGGTTACTGAAAATTTTACACACCTTGCCGGTATGGCACATTATTTCCTGTACCTTCGCCGTCCTTTGTCCGACGCGGCTTTAGCAGGGTCGGGCGTGAATATATTCAAACAACACAAAAATCAATACAATTATGGCTAAGAAAGTAAACGTTACCCCACTTCATGACAGGGTAATCGTGAAAGCGGCGCCAGCCGAAGAAAAAACTGCAGGCGGTATCATTATCCCCGATACTGCAAAAGAGAAACCTCAACGCGGTACTGTTATAGCGGCAGGTCCTGGTAAAAAAGATGAACCTGTAACCGTAAAAACAGGCGACACTGTATTATATGGCAAATACGCCGGAACGGAGATCCAGATAGAAGGCGAAGATTTCCTGATCATGAGAGAGAGCGACATATTGGCAATAGTATAAACGGCTTTAGGTTTTTAGCCGTTAGCTGTCAGCAGCTAATAGCTGAAAGCTAATGACTCGCAGCTAACAATTTTTTAAACTTTTCAAACTTAAATAAAATGGCAAAGCAACTCTTCTTCGATATCGAAGCTAGAAATAAAATGAAAAAAGGCGTTGATGTTCTTTCCAATGCTGTTAAAGTTACTCTTGGCCCTAAAGGCCGCAATGTGGTACTGGAGAAAAAATTCGGGGCACCTTCTATTACAAAAGACGGTGTTACAGTAGCCAAGGAAATTGAACTGGAAGATCCCATTGAAAATATGGGTGCGCAAATGGTAAAAGAAGTAGCTTCCAAGACGGCTGATATCGCCGGCGACGGTACGACTACAGCTACCGTGCTCGCACAGTCTATCATCAGCGAAGGTTTGAAAATGGTAGCGGCTGGCTCTAACCCGATGGATCTGAAAAGAGGCATCGATAAAGCAGTCAGTAAAGTAATAGAACACCTGAGAGGGCAATCACAGGCTGTAGGAAATGACAGCAGCAAAATTCAGCAGGTAGCTTCTATTTCCGCCAATAATGATGTAGAGATTGGTAAGCTGATCGCTGAAGCCATGAAAAAAGTAGGCAAAGAAGGTGTGATTACTGTAGAAGAAGCAAGAGGCACTGAAACAGGTATTGAAGTAGTGGAAGGTATGCAATTCGATCGTGGTTATATCTCTCCTTACTTTGTTACCAACAGCGAAAAGATGGAAGCTGAACTGGAGAACCCTTATATCCTGATCTATGATAAGAAGATCAGTAATATGAAAGACATTCTTCACATATTGGAAAAAGTAGCACAAGGTGGCCGTCCCCTGTTAATAATTGCCGAAGACCTCGAAGGCGAAGCACTGGCTACCTTAGTTGTAAATAAATTACGCGGTACTTTGAAAGTTGCTGCTGTAAAAGCTCCTGGTTTTGGCGACCGCCGGAAAGAAATGTTGCAGGATATCGCTGTATTGACTAAAGGTATCGTGATCAGTGAAGAACAAGGATACAAATTGGAGAATGCCGACCTGAGTTATCTTGGTGTAGCTTCTACAGTTACTATTGATAAAGACAATACAACTATTGTTGGTGGTAAAGGGAAAAAAGAAGATATCACTGCCCGCATTAACCAGATCAAGGCGCAGATCGAAGTCACTACTTCTGATTATGATAAAGAAAAATTACAGGAGCGCCTGGCTAAATTGAGCGGCGGTGTGGCTGTATTGAATATCGGCGCTGCTACAGAAATGGAAATGAAGGAAAAGAAAGATCGCGTTGATGATGCCTTGCATGCAACAAGAGCGGCAGTGGAAGAAGGTATTGTACCGGGTGGTGGTGTAGCTTTTATCCGCGCTATCGAGGCTTTGGAAAAATTAAAAGGCAGCAATGAAGATGAGGCTACCGGTGTGGCTATTGTAAGAAGGGCATTGGAAGAGCCGCTTCGCCAGATCGTAGAGAATGCCGGTATCGAAGGTTCTATTGTTGTACAGAAAGTAAAAGAAGGGAAAGCGGATTATGGCTTCAATGCAAGAACTGAAGAATATGAGAACCTGCTGAAAGCCGGTGTAATTGATCCTACAAAAGTTACCCGTATAGCTTTGGAAAATGCAGCTTCAATAGCTGGTATGTTACTCACTACCGAATGTGTGATAGCTGACAAACCAAAGAAAGAAGAAGCTCCGCATTCTCATGGTGCACCCGGCGGCATGGGCGATATGGGATACTAAGAGAGAAAGTACGAAGCAGAAAATACGAAATACGAACCCTGTTCCGTCAGATGCGGGACAGGGTTTTTTAATTTGTAATGGTAAACAAAAATATTATTTACTAATAATCTTTATCTCCACTCTTCGGTTGGCAATCCTTTCTTCTTCCGTTTTTTCAGGATAGGGGTAGATAGGCGTTGAATGACCGTACCCCCTGAATGATAAACGCTTCGCGTCAATCCCCTTTTTAACTAAGTATTCATACACTGCTTTTGCCCTTTCTTCCGATAAATTATAATTACGGGTCTCCGCATCGAGACCATCATTATCATATTGCAGGCAACAAATATGCCCCTGGATCTCTATGACCAGCCGGGGATAAAGTCTCATCGTTTCCAGCAATTCCTGCAATACGGGGTATGCTTCCGGAAGAAATTGGTGCATACCCCCTACGAAATTGATATTCTTTAAAGCGATATTGCTCCCGGCTTTCGTAGTGGAATCCCCGATCTTTTCTTTCAGCGATACATCCTCCTTTCGCGGTGGGGTTACTTTTTTTTGTTCCGGTACACTTGCCAGCTCCGCCTGGATGATCGTGATCTCTACTCTTCTGTTCAGCCCGCGTTCCTCTTCCGTTTTATTTTCATTCAGCGGCTTTTTTTCACCATAACCGATTGCGCTTACAATTTTACCCGGTAAATCATATTTGGCTTCCAGGTATTTTTTTACCGTCATTACCCTGCACAGGGAAAGAGAATCATTGTAACTGTCGGAACCAATAAAATCGCAATGTCCCGTCAATTCTATCTTACCCGTTAACTTTTTTTGAGATGCGGTAACCAGGAAACTGTCTATAAGGAGTTTTGCTTGGGGAGTCAATCCAGATTTATTAAAATCAAAATGTATAACAAGGGTTTGGGGCCGGGCCATGAGGCCAAATAAAAGGGTTATGCCCATGAAAATTACTTTCATAACAGTGGCTGATTTGGATGTTAAAAACAGGGATTTAGATGTCCTTTATGAAACCGTATCCCTATAACGCAGGCTGCATTATTTTCTTGTATCAGCCTTTACCGGGAACTTGTTTTGGCTTACCTTCGCGCCTCGCCAGACGAAACCCTTGTACACGTAAACTTTTGCGGGGTAGGATAGGGGGAGTTTGGCCTCAAAAAAGGATAATTAATGATCAGCGTAAAAGACTTGAAACTTGCCTATGGAAAAAGGGTTTTGTTTGAAGAAGTGAACCTCAATTTCACTAAAGGGAATTGCTATGGGGTGATTGGGGCCAACGGCGCCGGAAAGAGTACATTTTTAAAGATACTCAGCGGGGAAATAGAACCGAATAAAGGAACGGTGGAGATAACACCCGGCGAAAGAATGGCGGTGTTAAAGCAGAACCAGTTTGAATTTGATGAACAGACTGTGCTCAACACCGTGATGATGGGCCACAGCAAACTGTGGAAGGTCGCCAAAGAAAGAGAAAGTATTTATGCGCTTGCCGATTTTACAGAAGAAGATGGGATGAAGGCAGCGGAACTCGAGCATGAGTTTGGCGAAATGGGTGGATATACTGCCGAGAGTGACGCAGGAACATTACTGGGGGAACTTGGTGTGGAGGAAAAATTTCACGCGGCATTGATGAAAGACATTCCTTCCAATTTAAAAGTCCGAGTACTGCTGGCGCAGGCTATATTCGGTAATCCTGATATTTTGTTATTGGATGAGCCTACCAACGGTTTGGATATTGAAACAATCAGTTGGTTGGAAAACTTTTTGGCAGACTATGAAAATATTGTTTTGGTAGTGAGCCACGATCGTCACTTCCTCGATGCAGTTTGTACACATGTCGCTGACGTGGATCGCCAGAAAATAAAAATCTTTACGGGTAATTATACTTTCTGGTATCAATCCTCCCAGTTGATGGCGCGCCAGATCGGTGACAAGAACAAGAAAGTAGAGGAAAAGCGCCAGGCATTGATAGATTTTATCGCCAGGTTTAGCGCCAACGCATCGAAAAGCAAGCAGGCTACTTCCAGGAAAAAAGCATTGGAGAAACTAACCATTGAAGAAATAGAACCAAGTTACAGGAAATACCCGGGCATCATTTTCCAGCCATTGCGTGAAGTGGGCAACCAGATATTAAATGTTGAAAAGCTGTCAAAGGCTGTTGACGGCCGTGTGCTGTTTAAAGAGGTGACTTTTACCGTCAATAAAGGGGATAAGATCGCATTACTCAGCCGTGATCCATTAGCCGTTACCAATTTCTTCAATATTATTACCGCCAATACAAAAGCCGACAGTGGTTCTTATGAATGGGGCACTACGGTTACCCATGCTTACCTGCCACAGGAAAACAATGAGTTTTTCAATAAAGAACTCAACCTGATGGATTGGCTCCGGCAATATGTTCCTGATCATGTGAAAGATGTGGATGAGCCTTTCCTGAGAGGTTTCCTGGGAAAGATGTTGTTTAGTGGAGATGACGTATTGAAGAAAACAAATGTATTGAGCGGGGGAGAAAAAGTTCGCTGCATGATCAGCAGGATGATGCTGCAGAACCCCAATGTTATTTTGCTGGATCAGCCTACCAACCACCTTGATCTTGAAAGTATTCAGAGCTTTAATGAGCAGTGTACCGATTATAAAGGTATTGTGCTGCTTACCAGCCATGACCATACGTTTATGCAGACTGTTGCCAACCGTATCATTGAACTCACACCTAAAGGAATCATTGATCGCCTGACAACCTTTGATGAATACCTCGAAGATGAGAGAGTGAAGGCGCTGAAGGAAGAAATGTATAAGTAGTTATGCGTGGTGAGTGATGAGTTTGTTCCCGCTCCGGTTTGAGGCGGGATTTTTTATTCTGAACAATGAAAATATATTTCATGCCTTTAAAAACGTAAAACTACGAGCCGTCGTATAAATTTTTTGCTCATTAAACTTGACCGTTATTTTTCCCATTCCTATCTTGCGGCCTCAAGCCATAGTTCTTTTCCAATCATTCTACCTTACCTGTTAATCCTTCCGGGAAAAATACCATATCCGGGCCGGGGGTATCCACCGCAGGTGGATTCAGGTTGACACCACGAAAACAGTAAAGAGTTTGACCCTTTTGCCAAAAGCAGGAGGGTTTTTTGTTT
>JAUZOA010000051.1 GCA_030706685.1 Bacteroidota bacterium | reverse complement strand
TGATCCATATCTTTCCTTCATAAAATAGGAATCAAACACGTATAAACGACTGATCAAAGACGGATCAAACACTGATCAAAGACGGATATTTCCCCTTTTTTGTCCCTGTATAATCCTATTTTCCTGCCTGTATTACTCTTTTTTAATATTGTTTATACCCGAAAAAACCCGGGTGGAACAAGGCTACAAGTCGTTTTTATTAATGCTATCCATTCATGGATAGCAGCTCCGGGCGAGCCCTATTACTGGCTCATCCGGGGAATTCCTTATGTAAAAAGACCTTATCAAAAAAGCACAAAACCTGCATCCGGGTTCCTTTTTTACAGCATACAGATGTGCCGCGACCGCAGGGTTTAAACCGGGCTATGAAAAAAAGAGATTACCCGGTAATCGTTTTAAGGATTCCAGGTATTGGCCTGGAGATGGTGAAAATCTTCCGAATAGTTGTGCTGTGAGACCAGCCCCTCCCTGTCCTTCCCTTCCCCAAACCTGTAAGGCTTTGTCGTTACCACGACATTATAGGGATATCGAAAACCTTATAAGTTTTGGCATTATTTCTTCCGGAAGAACAACCGTACCGGCACACCGGTAAAATCAAACTCTTTTCGCAGCTGGTTTTCGAGGTAATTCTTATAGGGCTGCTTGATATCATCCGGAAAATTGCAGAAGAAAGCAAAAGAGGGAACGACGGTAGGCAACTGCGTCACAAATTTTATTTTGATAGGATGGCCCCTCACCACCGGTGCATGATAATTTTCCATGGCTTTCAGCATTACTTCATTCAACTGGTGGGTCGGTATCTTCCTGCTCCGGCTGGAATATACTTCCAGTGCTGTTTCCATCGCTTTGAAGATGCGGGTTTTTTCTTTGGCCGATATAAAAAGAACGGGCACATCGGTAAAGGGCGCTAATTTTTCCTTCAGCCGCTTTTCGTAATCCCTGGAGGTATTTGTTTCCTTTTCTACCAGGTCCCACTTGTTGACCAGCAATACGATCCCTTTTCCTTTCCGGGCAGCGAGACTGAAGATATTCAGGTCCTGCGCAGAAATGCCTTTTTCCGCATCCAACAGCAACAGGCATACATCGGCTTCATCCATTGCCTTGATAGCGCGGATGACGGAATAGAATTCGAGATCTTCATGGACTTTCGTTTTGCGCCGGATACCAGCCGTATCAATCAGTATAAATTCCTTCTGGAATAATTTGTAATGCGTGTGGATCGAATCCCTGGTGGTCCCTGCAATATCGCTCACGATGGTACGCTCCTTTCCTGTCAAGGCGTTGAGCAAAGATGATTTGCCGGTATTCGGTTGCCCGATGATGGCAAATTTGGGCAATTCGCCTGTCTCCTGCTCCTCCTCGGGTGGAGCAGCAGGTATCAATTCGCTAAGGGCATCAAGCAGTTCACCCGTACCGCTTCCACTGGCGGCGGCAATAAAGAAAAGCTGGTCAAAACCAAGGCTGTAAAATTCATTGGCCTCCAGCAGGCGCTCATTGTTATCTACTTTATTGACCGTAAGAAAAACGGGTTTAGTGCTGCGCCGCAATACAGCAGCCATTGAATCATCCAGGCTGGTCATGCCGGTCTGGGCATCTACCATAAAGATGATGGCGTCCGCTTCCTCTACTGCAATCAGAACCTGTTTGGCGATCTCTTTTTCAAATACATCATCGCTTCCGGCGACAAAGCCCCCGGTATCAATCACGTTAAATGTCTTGCCGTTCCAATCCGCGATACCGTATTGCCTGTCGCGCGTTACACCGCTGACATCATCTACGATGGCTTTGCGCTGTTCGAGCAAACGATTGAACAAAGTGCTTTTCCCCACATTGGGACGGCCGACTATAGCGATGGTGAAACTCATATCCTAAATCCCAAAAGGGGCTTTTGATTCTAAAAAATTGAATTTCCCTTATTAATCCGAAAACTCGATTTTCAAGAATATTTAAACAAATAATTAATTTCAAAAATTACTTCTATAACCAGCTTTCCGGAAAAATAAGACTGCACTACCTAAGTCATCCCTTTAGGGGACAGGGGGGTCAATACCCATATTCCTTCAACTGCATCTCATTCTCCCGCCATTTCGGCTTTACTTTCACAAACAGTTCTAAAAATACCTTTTGTTGTAAGAATGCTTCAATCTCTTTCCTTGCCTCAGTCCCCAGTTTTTTGATCATGCTGCCTTTTTCGCCAAGCAGGATGCCTTTCTGCGTTTCTCTTTGCACAACGATATCCGCTACGATCTTGACCAGGGTTGTTTTTTCTTTAAATTCCCTGACCAGTACCGTGGTATGATAAGGTATTTCATCGGAAAACAATTCATAGATTTTCTCCCTGATCAGTTCACTCACAAAGAATTTGGTCGGCAGATCGCTGATATCATCACCGGGATAAAAAGGTTCTCCTTCAGGCAATAATTCCAATATGGGTTTCAGAAAATTTTTGATATTGATACCGCTAAGCGCTGATACGGTTATTATTTTTTTTGCATACTTTTTACTTTCAAAAAAAGCAACTACTTCTTTTATTTTTTCCTGGCTGGCCTTGTCAATTTTATTGACCACGATAATAGCAGGTACTCTTAGCTTCAACGATTCAAAGACTGCATTTGCCTCTTCAGGGTTTTCATTTACATCCACAATAAGCAATGCCACATCAGCGTCTTCGAGCGCGCTTTTCACTGCCTGCATCATTTTTTCATGCAGTTTATATTTGGGCTCGATGATGCCGGGAGTATCAGAAAGCACAACCTGGTAATCCTTTTCTGTAAGTATGGTTTTGATCCGGTGCCGGGTAGTCTGCGCTTTTGGCGAAACAATAGCCATCTTTTCCTTCATCAGCGCATTGAGAAGGGTGCTTTTACCCGCATTGGGTCGTCCGAATATGTTGACAAAACCTGCTTTCATTTTGTATTGCCCTGCGCTATTCTTTTTTTCCTTTTTACAATAGCCACCATCATCTCGTAATCGGGATCATCCGTGACTTCAGCTACATATTGAAAGTCGCTGATAGCTTTTTCATATTCTTTTTTCATCTCCATCGCCCAGCCCCTGAACAGGCGCGCCGCGACATTATCTTCCTGCAACCGAACCGCTTTTTCAAGATCATGGCAGGCTCCGTTAATATCCTTTAATTGTAATTTCAGGATACCCCGGTCCGTATAAAACGTAGAAGAATCGGGAGCTTTGATTTTGCTGTCGAACCATTTAAGCTCTTTTTTCAACGAATCTTCGTTGAGCCCTGTAAAAGCAGAGTAACGAAGCGAATCCATCAATATAAAGAAATCGTAACAATCATCTACCAGGCCGATCTTTATTTTATCAAATAATGCTTTTCCGAGTTTATAAGCGCTTTCTTCAGAGGTATCACCATATACCCGCAAACATTCCCGCATGACCTGGTCATTGTTCTGAGTAATAACCTGTGCTATACACTCGCCAAAAGCATCTTCACTAAGTCCCTTTTGTTTTCTTGTTTCTCCAAAACAATCACAGACCGTTTTGGAGAATTTTTGAGCAAGCGTATCTCCCTGGCCTTTTGAACAAAGCGCCAGCAACAACAGGAAACAAATGCAAGCCGAACGGGGCATAAAATGTATTCAAAATTAAAATAATAAAAGCCTCTTACGAGGCTTTGTTGTTGCGAAGGGGAGGATCGAACTCCCGACCTTCGGGTTATGAGCCCGACGAGCTACCGCTGCTCTACTTCGCGATCTGGGGTGCAAAGGTAAGGGCTGCAAACCTAAAGGCCAAACAATTAGGAAAGCATTTAACAAATAAAGAATAGTGCTATGTAAAGGGGGTTTTTACAAAATCGGGCAAGAAAAAGGATCCCTGCTTTTGCCCGGAACCCCTTTATGGTAATCCTTGTATATGGCTTATGATTTGTGCGATATGCTGCTGGCGCCTGTTGTCTTTACCACATTGACAATAGCCGAGCCTTTATACCCTATATCGCTGGCGCCTGTGGCATTGGCAGATAATTCTTTGTTCACCGTAATGCTGATATCGCTGGCACCGCTGGCTTTTGCATTGCAATAATCGGCTGAGAAATTAAACCCCTTGAAGGAACTGGCGCCACTGGCATCAATATCCAGTTTTTCCGCTGACCCGGAAATCTTTACATCAGAAGCACCACTGATAGCAAATGAAAGATTCTTTGCTTCAAGTCTTCCATCGAGAAGGTCGCTGGCGCCCGAAAGATTTATTTCCAGGTCGCCTGCCTTTAAGGCCCCTATTATCTTGATATCGCTGGCGCCATCCGCAGACAGTTTTTTAATCTCCTTAAAAGAAATATAGGCCCTTAATTTCTTATTGCCGATATTCCATTTCTTGCCATGCTCCCACCCTATTTGAAGTACCCCGTCTTTCACTTCGGTTTTTATATTTTCGAGGAATTTTTTATCTGAAGCGCTTACGGCTACTTTTTCTTCATCGCCCTGGGTAAGGTAAACATCGAAAGCGCCCGATACCCGGATAGCAGAAAAGCCCTTTACTTCCCTTACTTCGATATTAGGATCATTCACAGGTTGTGAATAAACGCCGGCGCCCACCAACAAGCCCAGAATTAATACATTTATTTTTTTCATATTATTCTCTATTTTAATCACTGATCTCAGCTTCCCGTTTTTTTGATACTGGAAGAACCCCCACTCCTCATATCACGTACGACACCATTGCCCTTGTAATAGATATCGCTCCCTCCGCTGGCAACCGCACTCAGTTCTTTATTAACGGTGATATATACGTCGCTGCCGCCACTGGCTTCGAGTTTACAAACATCCACCACCAGTCCATAACCTTTCAAATCGCTGCCGCCACTGGATTCACTGGTAAAATTTTTTACCGTACCCGAAATATCCATGTCACTACCACCGCTTGCATCCACTTTCAGATCGCCGGCTTCCACTTTGCCCCTGAAATCTGAACCACCGGAAAGATTAATGCTCAGGCTGCTTACTTTAATAGCTCCGTCTACATCTATATCCGATCCGCCGCTGGCGCCTAATTTATCAAGATCCTTAAATGAAACATAAGCTTTCATTTTACGGTTATTACTACCCCAGTCAATAGTAAGACCTTTGTGATCATACCATATCTTCAGCACCCCATCCTTTACTTCTGTGATGATCCGGTCACGGTATTTTACTTCCGACGCACTGACAGCTACCGACTCATCCCCCTGTGATAAATATAAATCGATTCCGCCGGAAACGGATATCGCATGATAACCGCTGACATTTCTTTTTTCAACATTGGGGGCACTGATTATTTTTTGTGCCATAGTTGCCGATGCTATCACTGTCAATAGTACTAGTAAAGATGTTTTTTTCATGGTCATTTATTTATCTGGTTATTGAAACTCCGGGCATGCCATTTTAAATTTTCGATATGGAGCCTCCGGTAGTGGTTTTTATTTCCCGAATGCCTCCATCGCCTTTGTATCTTATATTCCCTCCTGTACTGGCTTTCGCACTCAACTCTTTTTCTACAGAAATAAATATCCTGGCGCCTGTGCTGGCTGATGCAGAGCAGGTAATGGTTTTCAAATCCTCCCCTAAAAATTTACTGCCAGTATTTCCTTCAACGTCCAGTTTATCAGCTTTGCCGGATAAAGTGATTTTTGATCCGGTACTTTGATCTATTTTCAACATAGTAATATTGATTTCACCGTTGACTAAACCTCCTGTGTTGGCTTGCAGATCAATAGAAGGAGACGCAAGTACTCCCTCTATTTCAACTATAGCGCCGGAGGTTACATCCAATTTATCCAGTTTTTTATAGGATACATAAGCTTTCAGGCGCTTCTCTTCACCCTTTTTATTGATCGCTGACAGCTTTGAGTCATAATGTATTTCCAAAATCCCATTTACTACTTCCGTGACGATCTTATCCCGGTATTCCGCTTTGGAGGCGCTAACGGCCACATCCTCAGTACTTCCTTCGATAAGCATCAGCTTTATACCCGTGGCAACACTAATCCCATGAAAACTGCTCACATTTCTTTTTTCTACGTTGGGGTCATTAATTGTTTTCTGTGCCAGCAGGTTATAGAAAGTAGCCGCTAACAGAACAGATAAGAATATCTTCTTCATAAACGATGGTTTTGTATGGTACGAAGATCAGCGTAGAAAAGTTACATGGCGGAGGAAATTTTTTTACCCTTATTTTTGCGGCAGTTCTTTTTTCAACTGCCTGTCACCCAAAGGTGCCCGGCAGTTTCAGTGTTCCCGGGGTGTTTCCGACTTATGTCGGGATCTGAGATCATACCCGTAAACCTGATCAGGGTAATGCCTGCGCAGGGAAGGAGTTTAATTTTCATCCTTTCTCCAACAGCATTTCCCTCTCATTTTTTATACGCTAATTGGCTGGCCAGGAACAATGGTTTCTTGGTCGCGCTAATGGGCTTCACTTTTAAAACTTAAAAAAATGAAGAGGATTGCAATCATCCATTGTTTATTGTTTTCCGGCACAATCGTGTCCGGCCAGGAAAACGCAACCAAAGACAGTTTCTATGTTTTAAGCCCTGTAGAAGTAAGGGCTGTCCGCGCCTGGGAAAATGCTCCCTTTGCCAAGACGAATTTATCCAAAAGAGAAATCGGCAAGCTGAACCTGGGACAGGATATCCCTTTTTTACTGAATCAAACTCCTTCCGTGGTGATCAACTCGGATGCGGGTAATGGAGTTGGTTATACGGGTATTCGTATCCGGGGTACCGATGCTACCAGGATCAATGTTACGCTGAATGGTATTCCTTATAATGATGCTGAGAGCCAGGGAACGTTTTTTGTCGATCTCCCCGATTTCTCCTCTTCTGTTGGCAGCATACAGGTGCAAAGGGGTGTAGGTACTTCATCGAATGGCGCCGGCGCATTTGGCGGGAGTATCAATTTCAGTACCAATGAAGTGAATAAGGATGCCTATGCCGAATTCAATAACAGCGCCGGGTCTTTTAATACCTGGAAGAATACGATTAAGGCCGGGACCGGTTTACTGGCGGATCATTTTACTACTGATATCCGTCTGTCCCGCATCAGTAGCGATGGTTATATTGACCGGGCCAGGACCGATTTGAAATCGTTCTATTTTTCTACGGCTTACCTGGCTGATAAAACATCGCTTCGCCTGAATATTTTTTCCGGCAAAGAAAAAACTTACCAGGCCTGGTATGGTATCACTGAAACCGACCTGGAAAATGGCAACCGCACTGTCAATTATGCCGGAACGGAAAAACCCGGCGAGCCTTATGACAATGAAACAGACAATTACTGGCAGGATCATTACCAGTTATTTTTTGATCATAAATTCACTGGCCGGCTATCTTTCAACACTGCTTTCTTCCTTATAAAAGGGAAAGGGTATTACGAACAATACAAAGCGGACCAGGCTTATTCGGATTATGGTTTACCCAATGCGGGTCATTCGGATTTTATCCGGCAGTTATGGCTGGACAATGATTTTTACGGCAATATCTTTTCCCTGCAATACAAAGACAAGATAACGGAAGCCACATTGGGGGGAGGTTATAACAGGTACACCGGCAGTCATTTTGGAGACCTTATCTGGGCATCAAATGGCCTGCCTGCTCCTGTTTATCGCTATTATAACCTGGACGCATTAAAGACAGATTTCAACATCTTCCTGAAAGAGCAAACAAGATTCGCAGGCAACTGGTATTATTTCTATGACCTTCAATACCGGCATATAAAGTACAATATTGGAGGTTTTGAAGATAACCCCTCCCTGCTGATAAATACTCCTTATGATTTCTTTAATCCCAAAGCGGGTATCAGCTACAATAAAAACCGGTGGAAAGGCTTTTTATCTTATGGTGTCGCAGGGAAAGAACCCAATCGCGATGATTTTGAAGCAGGTGTGAACCAGCAACCCAAAAGAGAAAGATTGAATGATGCAGAACTCGGTATTGAAAGAAGTAATAAAGCCAGTAACTGGTCAGCTACATTTTATTATATGCATTATAAAGACCAGTTGGTACTCACGGGCAAGATCAATGATGTCGGGGCTTATACGAGAACCAATATCCCGAAGAGCTATCGTCTCGGTGTTGAACTGCAGGGTGGCGCCACGATTACTTCGTGGATGAATGTATCGGCCAATCTTGCATTGAGTAAGAATAAAGTGATTGGTTTTACTGAATACCTGGATGATTATGACGCCGGCGGTCAAAAGACAAATCAATACAATAAAACAGATATTGCGTTTTCACCCGGTCTTGTTGGCGGCGCCACGATTAATTTTTTACCCTGCCACGATCTCGAGCTGAGTTTATTAAGCAAATATGTCAGCAAAGAATACCTCGATAATACACAGCATGAAGGACGAAAATTAAATGCCTTTTACACACAGGATATCCGGGCTATTTATACTATCAAAACAAAATGGCTGAAAGAAGTGGATATTACTGGACAGGTGAATAATATTTTTAATAAAAAGTATGAGCCTAACGGTTATACTTACAGTTATATATCGGGCGGAGGAACGGTGACAGAGAATTATTATTTCCCGATGGCGGTGACGAATGTCATGATAGGGGTGAATGTGAAATTATAAGTACGAAATAAGAAGTACGAGATACGGATTTAACGAGGCTCTTCTTTCGTACCTCGTACTTCTTACCTCGTACTTCCAAATTTATCCTTCCAGGCCAGTACGCCGCCGGCCATATTCTTTGTATTCTTAAAACCAAGAGTATCCAAAAAAAGGCAGGCCATCGTGCTACGGTTGCCGCTGCGGCAATAAATAATCACTTCTTCCTCTTTCAGGTTTTCAATATCATCTATCTGCATGGTCTGTATTCTTCCAAGTGGCAACAATTTGCCGCCGATATTGAACTCGGCATTTTCCTGGGGTTCCCGGCAATCAATAAGATTCAGTTTTTCGCCGGCATCCATCCGGCCTTTCAGTTCTTCTACGGAAATGTTTTGCATAAACAATTATTGATTCGGTGAAGGTATAGCAAGACTATCTATTACCGGCTTTTCCACCTGGATCCATACATCCATTGTCTGGCCGGTGCGGATATACTGGACTTTCTTTGCTTCGTCAAATCGTTCAGGGTTTTGTTTAAATATATAGGCGTTGCAGGAATCTGTTATCCCGCCTGATGAAACGACTGATCCTATTATCAGGCCATGTGATTCGATCATTGCTCTTGCATCACAAAACCGCATGCCAACCAGTGATGGAACTAAGAATTTTTCATTCCCCACCCCGTTTCCAAGTACAAATGAAATAACACTGCCCATGCGGAGCTTTGTTCCTGCTGCAATGATTTCACCTTTGTAACGTTGTTCCAATACCGAGTTCCTGGCAAAATTGGCTTTATAAATTGTATCGCCTACCCGTAATCCCAAATTACGCAATTCCATTTCAGCACTCCGGTAACTGAAGCCATTCAGGTTTGGCATTTCAACCATTGGCGGAACAGCGCGATTAATTGTCAGGAAAACAGTACGGTTTACCTTGACCACATCATCACTTTCAGGTACCTGCCTGAGTACTTTCATCGGCTTTACGGTATCCACGTAGATGGAGTCTTGTATTTCCACCTCAAAACCTGCTTTTTCCAGAATCGTTTCTGCTTCGTCAAATGATTTGCCAACGACGGAAGGAACCGTCTTTGACTCATTGTGATGCGTGATCCAGTTCAATGAAAAAATAAAAATAATAAACAGGGCCAGGGCCAGGAGCAATCCGGTCAGCAGGTTAAGCCATAAGGGACGCTGTGTGATGAATTTAAACATAATTTCAGTTAAGGGTTACGGGTTTTATGTTACGGGTGGTCATAATGATGCATTTTAAATGTGGCCTGAAGTTCCGCTTTTGAAAAACACGTAACTCGTAACCCATAACCTGTAACCCCAAAGCATTTTTAAAAACATTCTTCAACCAATTTAGTATAAAATTCCTTCAAACTCCATCCCATTGCTTTAACCTGTTGCGGTATGATGCTGGCATCACTCTGCCCCGGGATGGTATTAATCTCCAGCATAAACGGTTTACCGGTTTCTTCATTATAGATAAAATCAATCCGGACTACCCCCCGGCAATTGAACACTGCATATATCTTCCTGGCTGCCTTTCTTATTTTATCAGCAACAAGCTCGTCTACCTGCGCGGGAGTTGTTTCTGAAGACTTACCGTGGTATTTGGCCTCGAAATCAAAAAAATCTTTGTCGTCATGTGCTTTTACTTCGGTCAGCGGCAATACAATGATATTGCCTTTTGTTTTAAATACGCCAACCGTAAATTCTCTCCCCGGTACCATTTCTTCTACCAGCACCTGGTCATCTTCCTTAAATGCTCTACTGATTGCTGCCTCAAGGTCACCGGCCTTACTCACTTTGCTCATGCCGATGCTTGAACCACCGTTATTGGGTTTTACGAATACCGGCAGTTTTAAGCGATCTGTGATTTGTGAAACCGGCACAGGCGAATGTTTGAACAATTGAATGGATTGAGATACGCTTATGCCTGCCATGCCCGCTACGGCTACTGTGTACCTTTTATTAAACGTGATCGCGGAAGTAGCGGCATCACAACTGGTATAGGGTATTTTCAGCGTGTCAAAATATCCCTGCAGTTTGCCATCTTCGCCCGGTGTGCCGTGTATGGCAATAAATACTGCATCGAACTTTATTTTCTCATTATCCAACTGGAGGGAAAAATCATTCTTATCAATCTCCCGCTTGCGGCCATCGGCCATTTCATAAAACCAGCCATGGGGGTTAATATCGATCCGGTAAACATTGAATTTATCTGTATCGAGATGATTGCCGATTGTTGTTGCGCTTTTATAGGATATGACAGCTTCGCCCGAAAAACCGCCGGTTACCAGGGCTATGGTCTTCTTCATGTAGTAAATTGTGGTTTTGCTTCGCAAATATTGAGGAAAATTCGCTTAGCAGGAAATTTCAAATGCTAAAAATGATTTATTTCTATTGCAGGGACAGGGCATTCCCTGTCCCTGCAATAAAATAAGAAAGGTGAAGGCTGTTTCTCCTTCACCTTTTTACGACGGGAAATATCACCCGCCAAAGATGAGCAGCAAAGCTGCTATGTTTATTACACAAGAAAGGTAAAAACAATTTTTAAGAAAAATTCTGATCCGGAACGCAAAATTTATGCACAATGTGCAAAATCTTTATGTTATTCCTATATATGCAATTTGGCTTTTTTTGCCATTAATTCCTCTACGGTTTCTTTGTACATTTCATCCGGCACACAACAATCTACCGGGCAAACAGCCGCGCATTGAGGTTCTTCATGAAAGCCCTGGCATTCGGTACACTTATTGGGAGTAATGTAGTAAATATCCGTAGCAACAGGTGCATTCTTTTGTTCTGCATCTACAACACTGCCATCCAGCAGTGTATAAGGACCTTTGACAGAAGTGCCGTCTGCAATGGCCCATTCAACGCCTCCTTCATAAATGGCGTTATTGGGACATTCAGGTTCGCAAGCGCCGCAATTGATACATTCTTCAGTGATCTTGATAGCCATATCTTATACAATTAAATGTTTAACAGGTTAAAGTTATTTTTGCATCCCGAAGGTATTGTAACAAAGATAATATTACAAATGATTTTACAACATCATTAGAATGATTTTACAACATCGTATTGGTTTACTTGTAAGACTGGGAGAATATATGCTATCCGGTGACCCCGGATGGCAACAGGCTAAAGAAAAAGCGGTGAATGAAAATGTGTGGTTCATTCCGGAATTTGTAGAATTCGCTGCAAAGAATATTGCCCAAAATTTCCTGGAAAAAGATATTCTTGAAAAATGGGTTGCCCCTTATGAACTGCCCTCCATCAACCATAAACCCCAACTCGTCGGCATCGTCATGGCCGGCAATATCCCACTGGTTGGTTTTCATGATTTTCTTTGTGTTTTTATTGCCGGTCATAAAGCGATCATCAAGCCTTCCTCCAAAGATGATGCACTGATTCGGCATCTCGTAGAAACAATGATAAGCTGGAATGAAGAGATAAGTGGACTAGCCCAGTTCGCAGGCATGCTGAAAAACTGTGATGCCTACATCGCTACCGGCAGCAATAATTCGGCAGGCTATTTTGAGTACTACTTTAAAAAATACCCGCATATCATCCGACGCAACAGGACATCCGTAGCTATTCTTACCGGTAAAGAAACACCGGGCGACCTGGAAAAACTCGCGGATGATGTATACCTGTATTTTGGGCTTGGCTGTCGCAATGTGACAAAGATCTATGTACCGGAACATTATGATTTTATCCCGCTATTAACCGCTTTTAAAAAATACGATTACCTGGCTGATTATCATAAATACCGGCATAATTATGATTATAACCTTGCTATTCACCTGTTGAACAAGAAATTTTATATGAGTAATTCATCTATTTTGCTGGTGGAAGACACCTCTCTTTTTTCCCCTATCAGCCAGCTTAACTACGAATTTTATTCCTCTGAGAATGTTTTAATTGAGTCATTAAAAGATAACCCGGCGATCCAGTGTATAGCAGGCAAAAACTTTGTGCCTATGGGAAAAACCCAGTATCCGGCCATCGCTGACTATGCAGATGGCGTTGATACTTTGGCCTTTCTCAGCCACCTGTAAAACTGTTTTCGTTTTACTCTTAATTTCTTAATAAATTTGTCCTACAAGTACGAAGGGCTTAGTAAATGATTTGTTAAACTGAACAAGCGGGCTTTTAATCACTTATACTGTTCGTTACTTTGTAGCAGAAAGGTATAAGAATTGATAATTAACCTTTGTAAAAAAATTCAAAAATAAAAAAGGATAATACAACTATGAAATGGAAACAACTATTGCTGGTCGTTGCAGTCAGTGCGACATCGGCTGTGGGCAGTGTGTGGACATACAATAAAATTACCACTAAGAAAGCTACAGCCTCTATACTTGCAACAAACACGAATCTTCCTGCAAATTATGCCCGCTACCTGGAGAATACAGGGGTGGGTACTAACGATGCAGTTGATTTTACCAAAGCTGCCAGTACAGCCGTGCCGGCAGTAGTGCATATCAAGACAAAAATTCCCGCCAAAAGAGTAAGTAATAATCTTGGTCGTAACCGTGGCAGCTCGATGGGCGATGATTGGTTTGATCAGTTTTTTAATTTCCCGCAGATACAACCGGAACAACGAGCTTCGGGAAGTGGGGTTATCATAAGTGATGACGGGTATATCGTTACTAACAACCACGTAATATCCGATGGCGGAACAGGAGTTGCTGACGAGATCACGGTAACGCTCCACAATAAAAAAGTATACAAAGCAAAACTGATCGGCAGGGATCCCAGCAGTGATATTGCTGTACTAAAAATTGAAGGCGCAGGTTTCCCTTACTTGCTCTATGGCAATTCAGACAATGTAAGGCTGGGTCAGTGGGTTTTAGCCGTAGGTTACCCTCTCTCGCTCGAAACTACCGTCACAGCAGGTATAATCAGCGCCAAAGGAAGATCCATCGGTATTAATGGACGCCAGAGCCAGACACCTATCGAATCTTTTATTCAAACTGATGCGGCAGTGAACCAGGGCAATAGCGGCGGCGCTTTAATAACTACCGACGGACAATTAATTGGTATTAATTCCGCTATTCTCGCGCCCAGCGGCACTTATGCCGGTTATTCATTTGCTATCCCGGTAAACCTGGTAAAGAAAATTGTCAATGACCTGATTAAATTCGGCGATGTAAAAAGGCCCTATCTCGGTGTACAGGTTGATCCGGCAAAGGTAGAGGCAGGTGATGGTGCGCATATCGGTGGTGTAGCCAAAGACGGAGCTGCCGCCAATATCGGTCTTAAAAACGGAGACGTGATTACAAGCGTAAATGATATACCCATCAATTCATGGACAGAATTGCAGGGAACGATCGCTTCCTATAATGCCGGTGATAAAGTAAAAATAGCCTATAAGCGCGAAGGAAAAGAGTATACGACTAATGCTACCCTGAGCACCAAGACAGGCACCTACGATGAAATAGTTTCCAATGGTATCAATGATGCGCTTGGAGCAGAGTTGACTACATTGGACAAGAAGAAAGCACAGGAATACAACGTAGAGGGTGGCGTAATAGTAAAAAACATCAAGAAAGATAGTCCGCTTGGACGCACCCGCATGCAGGATGGCTTTATCATTCTGAATATAAATGGGGAAGATGTAAAAAATGTCCAGGAATTAAGTAAGTTATTATCAACCCTTGAAGATAGTACTGTACAGGTACAGGGAATCTATCCCGGTTCTGATGGAACTTATACTTACCCATTAAGTTTGGGTGATGAATAATTATTAAAAGAACTAATAAAAAAATCCGTCCCGCATCTGCGGGACGGATTTTTTTATTCAGGAAGTCTTATTATAAAAGCAGGAAGGGACTGGGTATCGAAGATCCGTGGACTTATAATATAAAGGGTATGTACTCAGGCTCCCTTATCAAGCCAATTTTCTGAAAAACCCTGGCTATTTTTCAAAGACCAGGTATTCCCATTTTCCCAGTTCAAATATCAATTCCGGGGAAAGATCAATCATCGCATCGGTAAAAACGTTTTTGTATTGCCCTGTCGCTACCTGCCCGATTATACCTACTCTTACCTGCAAAGCAGAAAGGTTGAGGATCACCAATACTTCTTTCTCATTATATTTTCTCAGGTAAGCAAAAACGTTCACATTATCCGTTGTATCCAGCCTGTAGATCCTGGCATTCGGATCGCCGGCACGCAGCGCAGGATTGCTGATACGAAGGGTAAGTAAAGTTTTGTAGAAATCATGGAGGGCATATTCTTTTGTCCAGGGGATAGTATCCTTATCAAAAAAAGCCAACCTTTTATCAATAAGAGGCATTTCCTGCCCGTTATAGATCAAAGGAATGCTGTTCCGGGTAGCGCAAAATACAGCAAAGGGTTTAGCCGCGTCGCCCATGCGTTCGTATTCTGTTCCGCTATGGGAGTTTTCGTCGTGGTTGCTGGTAAAAAAAACCTTAAGCGCTGATTTGGGATATAATGTATCATATTTAAACAGGACTGCATCAAGACCGGAGATATTAGTTTCCTGTTTCCAGTATTTTTCCATAGTATGCAGCAATTCCCAGGAATAAGAAGCATCAAACACTTCATGATAATTTACAT
Source organism: Bacteroidota bacterium (assembly GCA_030706685.1). Taxonomy (GTDB): domain Bacteria; phylum Bacteroidota; class Bacteroidia; order Chitinophagales; family Chitinophagaceae; genus VBAT01. Next base: position 22,696 of record JAUZOA010000051.1, on the reverse strand, counting down.
CCTCCATTTCTCCAAACCAGAATAACGGTTTGATGGCATCAAGCCGGGTCCTGGCTTCTTTCCAGAAATCCAGCGGTACCAGGTTGGCCATATCACAACGAAATCCATCCAGGTTACATTCCTTTACCCAGAATGTCATCGCCCGGATCATCGCCTCCCATAAATTTTTATTGGTATAATCAAGGTGAATCACATCTTCCCAGTCGGGAAAAGGCGGCATAAAATTCCCCTGCTCATCTCTTGAAAAAAAATCAGGGTCTGACTTTGTCCAGACATGATCCCATCCCGTATGATTAGCCACCCAGTCGATCATCACCTTAAGCCCCAGCCGGTGAGCTTTTTTTACCAGTTTTTTAAAATCATCCAGCGTTCCGAATTCAGGGTTGATGGCCATGTAATCGGAGCAGGCATAATAACTGCCCAGGGTCCCTTTCCTGTTTTGCACGGATATCGGGGTGACAGGCATAAACCACATTGTCTGAACTCCCATATCTTTTAGTCTTGGAAGTTGCTTCGAGAAAGCATTAAAAGTCCCTTCAGGCGTATATTGGCGGACGTTTACTTCGTATACATTCGTGGTATGCACCCAGTCTAACGTTTGGAAAGGTCTATTCATCAGCTAACTGTCTTATGATCCGGGCAAAGATATTTTATCCCGTTTTATTCTTTACAATAATATTACCTCAACTAAGGTTAAATTTGTATGTTGTTTAGGTAAGCTAAGCTCAATCATGAAAAGTTTCGAAGTCCCCATTATTTACCGGAGTCCCCTGATCAGCGCTATTAAAAAAAAGCGGAAGGAAATGGATAAAATGAAAAAAGATTTTACCCCTACCCTGCTTGATTTCGGGCCTGTGCAGGTGTTCCTTGCCCGTCATTTCGGGTTCTGTTATGGAGTAGAAAATGCCATCGAGATCGCTTTCAGGACTGTGGAAGAAAATCCAGGCAAACGAATCTTTTTATTGAGTGAGATGATCCACAACCCCCAGGTAAATGCCGATCTTGAATCGCATGGAATAAAATTCCTCCAGGATACTTATGGAAAGCAACTCGTTTCCTTCGATGAACTGAACAGCGATGATATTGTGATCATTCCTGCTTTTGGCACTACGCTGGAAATAGAAAAGAAATTGTATGATATCGGTATCCCTGCGAAAAAATATAACACTACCTGCCCCTTTGTAGAAAAAGTATGGAACCGGGGCGAGGCGATCGCCAAGGACAATTATACCATCGTTATACATGGCAAACCTGATCACGAAGAAACAAGGGCCACATTTTCCCGTGCAGCCGCTCATGCGCCGTCGGTAGTAATAAAAGATATAAAGCAGGCACAGGAACTGGCAAAATATATTACCGGTGAAAAAAAAACTACACAGTTTTACAGCGAATTCAATGGACAGTATTCAGAAGGTTTTCATGTGGAAAGGGATTTGGGCAGAATAGGCGTGGTCAACCAGACTACCATGCTGGCCACCGATACGCAGGCCATTGCCGATTTCCTCAAGCAAATAATGATACGGAAATATGGGAACAATGCGGAAGGACATTTTGCCGATACCCGGGATACACTTTGCTATGCTACGAATGACAACCAGAGTGCTGTGACCGCGATGCTGGAAACAAAAGCCGATCTGGCTATTGTTGTCGGCGGGTATAATTCTTCCAATACTTCTCATTTGGTGGAATTATGCGAAGAGAAGTTGCCCACCTATTTTATCAGTAACGAAGACAAAATACTCTCCAGGAGAGATATACTCCATTATGATTTTCATATCAAGCAGGAAATATTGACGAGCAATTATCTTCCCCGCAGGGAGCCTGTGAAAATTCTTGTTACCAGCGGCGCTTCCTGCCCGGATGCGATTGTGGAAGTGGTGATCAAAAAAATAATAAGTTTCTATCCGGCAGAAAAGAATACAGAACAACTGACGGGAGAATTTCAGTGATGACGAGGAAATAAATTTATTCCCTGATAAATTTATTTGTACTATCCGGTTTTACAGGCAGGTAGTGAAAATAAAAAGTGTCCTTCCCGACTACAGGGTGATCAATTAATAATGTAGAATCATTTAATATTATCCCTGAGTATTTAGTAATGCCGTAAGCCGCCCATTCCCTGCTTTCCCATTTTTCAATACTGATTTTACTTCCATCTATTTTAAATAGCCCCCAGGCATAAGGAATACGGTAATCATTTTTGATGTTATTCGAATCTGTAAATGTCCTGGTAATGTAGTCAATACTTTTTTCATCTCCAGCTCCAAAATCTCCCCTGAAGATCCCATTTTGGTAAAATATAAAACTCCAATAATCAGGTTTGTTATAATAAAATCCGTGCATTTTGATGGGATTCCCGGCTACATCACTTTTTGTTATACCTAATCTTGGTAATGAACAGGAAAGAAAAACTAACAATACGAAAAGGATACTATTTGCTTTTTTATTTTCCATTGTATTTATAATAAGTAAACGTTCTGCCTTGATGCTATCCTGAATTTGCCATTACAGGTTAACCACTATTATAAAACTAATAGGGGCACCCACGAAATCATTGATCAGTTTAAATAATATTTTATCATAATATAAAAATCAAAAAGGCTAACGGGTAATGAACAAGCCAGGGTAAGGCAACCGAAAACAGCATGCTTGTACAAATATTGAAAGGACATGTTGAATGCAGTTTCATCATTGTAATCAATTCCTTTTATTGAAAAATAGGTCACTTTCCAATAGTAATAAATCTGGAAAGTGAAAAGGGTTAAATAAATAGCTGTGTAAAGGGGTGATATATTATGACGAAACTGCAATAACTAAACACCCCGGTAATTAAGTGGTCTCATCCAAATAGCCTCTATGATAGCTGATACAATATGAAGCAGCGAAAGCGCAATACTGATAAGTATGATGACCCGGACGATCCCGGCAAAATTCCTGATATAAAGTTTTCCTTCGGCGTTAAGTTTTATTTCAAACAGATTATTTTGCTCTGTTTGTTCCATGTATAAATGAAAATTACTTATTTGTAGAGCAACTCATAATACTCATGCGCCATCCTGTTGCTGTCAAAGCGGAAGCGGACATCCCGCATTCCGTTCTGCATCACATCGCGCCAGGTATTATGGTCATCATAATATAAAGGCAATATTTCCTTTTCCAGTATCTCGTATAACTTATTCAGGTCGTACTCGTCCTGCTCGTGTACCGCCATATTCGCGTAATCAGCCTGCGGCACTACAAAGCCATTGTTGCCATGATTGATGAATTCGGGAATCCATCCGTCATCGGTTGAAAAATTTACGGCTCCGTTCATGGCGGCCGTCATTCCGCTGGTACCGGATGCTTCCCGCGGCACACGGGGATTATTCAGCCAGCAGTCCGCTGCCTGCTTCAGCCGCTTCGATAAAGTAAGCTCATAGCCTGTAAGCACCGCCACATTTCTATACCGCTTACTCACCTGTACCAGTTGATTAAAATCACTGATGGCAGGATGATCCACCGGGTAAGGCTTACCCGCCCAGATGATCTGCACCGGGTATTCTTTACTACTTAATAGTTTTTTGAAACGTTCTTCATCCGTAGTGATAAGACCGGCTCTTTTATAACCCGCGAAGCGGCGGGCCCATACCAAAGTAAAGACTTTAGGATGGAATAGTTTACCCGTCTGGTCGGCAACGATCTCAAAAGCTCTTTTCTTCAGGTATTTCTTCCTGTCATCAAAACCATAATCATTGTCTCCTTCCATGAAACGGTATAGCTGTTTGTCGGACCAATACCACCAGTTCTGCGCATTGGTAATAGAAATGATCGGGCAGATATTCTCATATTTACTCCACATGAGCCTTGATACCACACCATGCAATTGTGATACCCCGTTGGCGATATGCGCGAAACGCAAAGCTGCCAGGGAATGGCTGAAAGCATCATCAGTACTCCCGGTCAGTTTCTTCACTTCCTCCACACTCAGCCCGCAGAAATAACTCATCTTATGACAGAGATAAATATCATGTTTTTCATTTCCTGCTTCCTCGGGTGTATGCGTGGTAAACACCAGCTTTTTCTTCAGTTCTTCAAGATTATTATCATATTTTTTATAGAGGTAAAACGCGGCGGACAATCCATGTGCTTCATTGAGATGATAGAGGTCAGGGTTAAAACCGATCTCATCCATCAGCTTCGCGCCACCTACTCCCAGTAAAATAAACTGGGCGACTTTGGTAGCTACATTGGCATCGTAGAGCCGGTGAGAAATAGTCTGCGAAACATAATCGTTTTCCGGTACATCCGTACTCAGTAAAAAAAGCGGGGCCGATTTAAAAGTTTCGGGATTCAGGTAATAAGCTTTTACCCAGACAGGATGCTCGTGAACACTGATCTGGAATTTGATTCCTGTATCTTCCAGGAACGCGTATTGTTTTTCTGTCCAGGTTACCTGCAATGTCTGATCCTGGTGGCGTTGCTGATCGTAATAACCATATTTCCATAATATACCTATCCCGATCATATTCTGTCTCAGCTCATAGGCGCTCCGCAAGTGTGAGCCCGCGAGGAATCCAAGACCGCCACTATAAATTTTCAGCGGCTGGTGCACAGCAAATTCCATGGAGAAATAAGCCACTTTCTTTGCATAACGTTGTTCTATGGGATAGGGAACAGAAAAATTAGTAAAACTCATGGTGTGTTTTTTTTACACGGCAGCACAAAATAAGGGAAAATAATCGGAACGATATTGACGAACAGTCTGATACTGAATAAGCGCGGGTTATTTGCCCAGGGTTGTTTTCTTTTTGTTACCCTTTGACTTTGGCTCTTTTTTCCTCGGAAATGTTCCATCAAAAGAACAACGCAAACCCCGGTGCGATCCACAGCCTTCCAGTTCTTTCACCGTGACGGACGATGGAGTAAAAATAAATTGTAATACGCAGGGGTCACCGCCCTGGCGGTATTCGGCCAAAGAAGCCGATTTTATGATCGCTTCCCCCCTCAACTCGCCGGTACAGGTCCCATTGCTTTTGTCAAAGTGAATAAAAAAACTCAGGCGGTCGCTCTTTCTGCCATCCCTTATGGAAACGAGGTTCATTTTACCTGTTCCATAATCTGCTGAATATTTATTTTTCCGGCGAAGAGTATCAATCGGGTTCACCAACTCTGTAATGGTGGCATCCAAAGCATCGGTCATGATCAGTGTGAATTTTCCGTTCTCGGTGTTCAGGCTATATACATCTTTACCGTCACTAATGCTTCCATCCGGGTTTTTCCGGGTGATGATTTTATTGACACTGTAACTTTTGTCTATACTGGCCGATTGTTGCGTGGATGAGTTTTGATCAACCCGTAAAACAGAAAGGCCATCTGTTAATTTATTTTTTTTGCCAAACGCAAACACAAAGGCTTCCCTTTTATCGCCTGAAAGGCTTTTAATAAACAAATAATTCTCTCCGCCATGAGCCTTTACCCGGGCCATGGCGTATAATTTCGGCTTTACACCCTTGCCAAAGAGCCGGCCGGCCACGGAATCATCAACAAATTGCGTAAATACTTTATAACTGATAAGCAAAGAGTCTTCCTCCATTTTTTCCAAAGAAGAATCGGTAAACTGGTAAGGAAGCGTTCGTACCGGGAAAAAATCAATGAAATCGTTTATGGCTACTTGACCCTCACCGGAAAGCGAAGGTTTCTTTTTTGGTTTACAACCGGCCAGGAGAAATAAAACAACAGCCAGCAAACAACAGCCTCGGAGAATTGACATATACATGAATTACAGCCCAAATTAAGCGATTCCTTCCTTCCGGTCAATACTTAATTTTGCTATCCGGGTAAAATAATTTAGGTTTGTCTAAAAATATTTTTAGTCGTGTTGAATTATTCTACCAGCGAAGAGAATTATATCAAGGCTATTTTTCATTTGCAACATGCGGACGGTACTGTTACCACGAATGAGCTGGCCGGGGAACTGAGGACCAAACCGGCTTCTGTAACCGACATGATGAAAAAACTAAAAATCAAGAAACTGGTCCATTACGAGGCTTACCACGGCTTCCGGCTGAGCAACGAGGGAAAAAAGCTGGCTCTCCTCATCATTCGCCGCCATCGGTTATGGGAATTCTTCCTCGCCGAAAAATTAAGATTCAGCTGGGAAGAAGTGCACGCGGTGGCCGAAGACCTCGAGCATGTTAGCAGTAAAAAATTAATAGACAAGTTGGATGAGTTTCTCGGCTTTCCCCGTTTCGATCCGCATGGCGATCCTATACCCGACAGCCACGGAAGGATCGAAGCCAGTAAGCAGGTGTGTCTGCAGGACCTTCCTTTAAATAAGACCGCCACAGTCGGCCATGTCAGCGACCAGTCACCTGCAATGCTGGAACTGCTGAGTCATAAAAAAATAGGCATCGGTACAAAACTGGAAGTAAAAAGAAAATTCGGTTTTGATAATTCCCTTGAAATAAAAATAAGGCAGCAGGCTCCTATTAATATCAGTGAACAACTTTCCAAAAACATTTTTGTCAAATACGATGAATAGGCACCACGACGATATATCACTGAGCGATGTACATGAAACGATAGACACTACGATACCCCACCGTGCGTTTTGGAGAAGGATACTTGCTTTTTTTGGGCCGGCTTATCTCGTCAGTGTAGGCTATATGGACCCCGGCAACTGGGCCACTGACCTCGCAGGCGGCAGCCAGTTTGGCTATACCCTTATCTGGGTTTTATTAATGAGCAACCTGATGGCTTTATTATTGCAAAGCTTATCGGCAAGACTCGGTATCGTACGAAGAAGGGACCTGGCACAGGCTAACCGGGAAACCTATCCAAAATCTATCAATATCGCTTTATACCTGCTGGCTGAGGTAGCCATTGCCGCCTGTGATCTCGCTGAAGTACTTGGAATGGCTATCGGCATACAGTTACTCACGGGTATGCCGCTTTTATGGGGTGTATTGATCACTGTATTGGATACTTTCCTCCTGCTGTTCCTGCAAAGACTTGGCATGAGAAAAATGGAAGCTTTTATTATCGGGCTGGTCTTCATTATCGGCATGTCCTTCCTGGTGGAGATCATCATGGCTAAACCGGATCTCGCCGAAGTAGCCACGGGGTTTGTACCGCATATTCCAAATAAAACAGCTCTCTATATCGCGATTGGTATCATCGGGGCTACCGTCATGCCGCATAACCTATACCTGCATTCCGCGCTGGTACAGACACGAAAGATAAAACGGGATAAACAGGGAATAAAAAGAGCTTTGAAACTGAACTTTCTCGACAGTCTCATTGCCCTTAACCTGGCTTTTTTTGTCAATGCGGCTATCCTTGTATTAGCCGCCGCTGTGTTTTTTAAAACCGGGAGAACGGATGTAGCCGAGATAAAAACTGCGCATCACCTGCTGGACCAGTTATTGGGAAGTAAAATCGCCCCTACATTATTTGCTATCGCGCTTATTGCAGCCGGGCAAAGTTCTACTGTCACGGGAACATTAGCGGGGCAAATAGTCATGGAAGGGTATCTTCGTTTACGCATTAATCCATGGGTGAGGAGGTTGCTGACCCGGCTCATCGCGATCATCCCGGCTGTAGTCGTCATACTGATCAATGGCGAAAACAATATAGACAGCCTGCTTATTCTCAGCCAGGTGATATTAAGCATCCAGCTTGGTTTTGCCATCATTCCACTTATTCATTTTGTAAGTGACAAAAAAACAATGGGCAGTTTTGCGATCAAACCAGTGATCCAGGTCATTGCATGGCTTATTACGTCTGTCCTGGTTTATCTTAATATCAGCATGATAATTGGACAAGCCCATGATTATTTCATTATACCCGGCAACCTGTTCTGGAAAATAATGATCGTGCTGGCAGGCCTGGTATTTATTATCCTGCTTATTATTTCCATTATTTATCCGTTGGTGAAAAAGAAAGAGCTGCATGTACCCATTGAGCTTCACCCGGAGGCGGTTTCGCTTCAAACTTTATCTATCCCTTCTTATAAGCGGATAGCGGCAGCACTGGATTTTAGCCAGAATGATCAAAGGTTGTTATCGCACGCCCTGGGACAGGGCAATAGCGGCACTTCCTATGTGCTTATACATATCGTGGAAAGCGTATCTGCCAGGATCTATGAAAATGAAAGTGATGATATGGAAACGGAAAAGGACAAAGAACATCTTGCTTTTTATGTCGGCCAGCTAAAAGAAAAGGGCATTCATGCTGAAGCGCTGATAGGGTTTGGCGAGAGGGCAAAAGAAATCGTGAGGCTGGTAAAAAAAACCGGGGCAGATATGCTGGTAATCGGGGCGCATGGTCATACCGGTATCAAAGACATCATATATGGAGAAACGATCAATACGGTAAGGCATGAGCTGAAGATACCTGTGTTGGTGGTTAATCTTTGAGCTATTTTGAAATTTTGTCCTTCGCTTCGCTCAGGATGACATTGGAATCCCGATAGCTATCGGGAGGGAAATTTGCTTTAGACTATCATTGTCTGATGCTTCGTCCTTCAAGCTGTTTAATCAGGCCGCATTCTTTGACTGGCTGGAATTTCTTGTGCCATTGGAGTTCGTCGTCCTGGAATGGTTTCGCAGCAGGTGCTTGAACCGGCTGAATGTTTCCGGTTTTATGTTCAGGTAAGAAGCCAGGTATTTTTGCGGAACCCTTTGCAGCAACTCCGGGTTTTTCATAACAAAATTCAGGAACCTCTCCCTCGGCGTCATCTTTACCATTTGCATCTGCCACCTGTCTTTGAGCATCATCGTGTGGGTAATGACCAACCTTCCCAGGTGCTCCATTTTTTTGGACTGGGAATATAATCTCTCCAGGTCATCAAAGGGTATGGAAATTAATACGGTCGGTTCTATAGTCTCCACGTAGTATTCAGACGGGGTTCGGCTATGGAAGGATTCCTGGCTTAAAATAATATGCCCTTCCATGGAAATCTGCGTGTTGATCTCATGGTTGTTCTTTTTGTAGTACTTGCGTACCAATCCTTTAATAATAAAATTGAAATACTCCTCTACCTCGCCAGCCTTTGTCAGAATTTCCTTTTTACCCAGTTTGCGGACCTTTGAGATGGGGATGATGTACTTGACAAATTCGTCATCGGTGAGGTCAACAAATTTGCGCAGGTAATTTAAAAATGGCCTTAATGTTTCCATGCTACTAAAAAATATAATAAAAGTTACGACAATTAATTGATTCAGATCAAGGATGGGGAAAAACTTACCCTAACAGGGCAGACATTGTGCCGGTTTTTAAAAATGAGGCGAATTTGATAAAATTGTAGTTTTGCAATCTTTTAAAACAAACGATTCTATGACCCATAAGATTAAAGTTGCCAACCCTGTAGTGGAGTTGGATGGAGATGAAATGACCCGTATCATCTGGAAGTTCATTAAAAACAAGCTGATCCTTCCCTATCTTGACCTGGATATCAAATATTTTGACCTGGGTATTGAGCATCGCGACCTGACCAATGACCAGGTGACCATTGACGCTGCCAATGCTACCAAACAATATGGCGTAGGAATCAAATGCGCTACCATCACTCCCGATGAACAAAGGGTAAAGGAATTTAACCTGAAAAGTATGTGGAAGAGCCCGAATGGCACCATCCGCAATATCCTCGACGGGACTGTTTTCCGCGAGCCCATAGTCATCAAGAATATTCCAAGACTGGTAACTAATTGGACCGCCCCGATCATTGTCGGCCGTCACGCGTTTGGCGACCAGTACCGGGCTACGGATACCGTAATAAAAGGAAAGGGGAAACTGACCATGACCTTTACACCCGAAGGTGGCGGCGAGCCCCAGGTGTTTGAAGTATTCAATTTTAAAGGGGATGGAGTAGCCATGTCTATGTACAATACTGATGAAAGCATCAAGGGCTTCGCCAGGAGTTGCTTTAATATGGCCCTTAGTAAGAAATGGCCCTTATACCTTTCTACGAAAAATACCATCCTGAAAAAATATGATGGACGCTTCAAAGACATTTTTGAAGATATCTATCAAAATGAATTCAAAAAGCAATTCGATATAGCCGGTATCACCTACGAACACCGGCTGATTGATGATATGGTCGCCAGTGCCCTGAAATGGAACGGCAATTTTGTATGGGCCTGCAAAAACTATGATGGCGATGTGCAAAGCGATACAGTGGCCCAGGGTTTTGGTTCCCTTGGATTAATGACATCCGTATTGATCACACCGGATGGAAAAACAATGGAAGCCGAAGCGGCTCACGGAACCGTGACACGTCATTATCGCGAACACCAGAAAGGCAATCCCACATCCACTAACCCGATCGCTTCCATTTTTGCATGGACAAGAGGGTTGGCCTTCCGTGGCAAATTGGATAATAACCAGCCTTTGATCGATTTTGCCAATGCGCTGGAAGCGGTTTGTATTGAAACCGTAGAACAAGGTAAAATGACCAAGGACCTTGCTATCACCATCAAGCCAAGGGTAGAACATGGCAAGGATTATTTATATACCGAAGAGTTTTTGGATGCCATTGACGAGAACCTGAAAAAGAAGATGAAGCTTAGTTGAGTTGTGAGTCATGAGTTGTGAGTCGGGTCATTTGTCAATTGGCTATTCCCAATTGTTTTATTGCCTATTGTTTACTGTTTCATACTTAAACAGTGTTTAAAACCAGGAAAGCGACCATAGAAGACATACCGTTGATCCGTCAACTGACCTTCAGGGTATGGCCGCAAACATACGCGACCATCCTTTCCCCACAGAAGATTGAGTACATGCTGGAAATGATGTACAGCGAATCATCCTTAAAAAAACAAATAGCGGAGGATGGCTGTCAATTCATCTTTGTATACGACGATACAGAGCCCGTGGGATTTGCCTCTTACCAGGAAATAAAACCGGGCGCCTGGAAACTGCATAAGATATATATCCTGATTTCGCAACAGGGAAAAGGAACCGGAAAATTTGTGATAGAACACATCATTAAAGAAATCAGCCAGCAGGGAGCTACCTCATTACAACTGCAGGTAAACCGCAATAACAAGGCAAAAGGCTTTTATGAAAAGCTTGGTTTTACCGTAATAGAAGAAATTGACCTGGACATTGGCAATGGATTTTTTATGGACGATTATGTGATGGAGAAGAAGCTAACAGCTAATAGCCATTAGCTGTTAGCCCGATCCTGATAATCCTTATTATTAATTTCCGCAATTGAGATAATTCTTCGGGTCAAGCGATGTCTCCTCATCATACATCTGCAGTTCCATTTTGTCTCCTTTTTTCATATAACCCATTGCTTCGCCATTCTGTATCTTCTGGCCCTTCACCACGATGGTCCTGTTTATACCCGAATACCAGAATGAATATCCCTCGTGGCTGAACATTACTTCCCATTTGCCATCCGCGTCATGCAGAATAGTAGTGACCACCCCGCTGATACAGGCTTTTACGATTGTATCCGTTTTACATATCCAGGCGGCTTTCATGTCTTCCGCGCCGATACTGTACGATTTTTGTTCTGCCGGGGGTTTTAAAATTTCATTCAATGGGCATAACAGCTTCAGGGAATCGTTTTCCTGTGCTTGCAGGCAAAACGGGAAACAAAAAAATATCAATAATAAATAAACCGGCTGCTTCACAGGATTTGGCTTTAGTTTTTATGTATCTGCAGTTTCTTCGCCATATCCGAACTCATGCTATCCGCCGAAACGCCATAACCGTTTACTAAAACACCTTTCAGGCCTTTGTTGCTTTCAATAGCATATACGACGGCTTCATCCGCGGGGTCGGTATCTCCTTCAAAACGGTAAAACTCTACGATCTCGAAATCTGTCACATTAAATTTATCTCCATGACATACCAGGCAATTTTCGGTAAGATTAAAATCCATATTGTACCCTCTTTTCTTCAGCCCGTTTACGGCGGCTGATACGGTATCGTATGTGTACATAGATAATAGTTTTAATGCTCTTCAAAGTTAAGTCAATCGTTTAAAGATTTAACGTTTAAGGGTTGAAAGGTTTAAGGGTTTTTATAGCAGCAAGTCTCAGACCTTAGAGCAAATCTCTGATTTAAGAACCCTTAAACCTTTCAACCCTTAAACCCTTACATCTTAAAGACAAGTTTAAATATTGTCAATAACTTTTAGGCTTATAAAAAGGTAAAATGTAACTTTGCCGCCAAATTAAAATCTGATAATCATGTCAACTGTAACTAAATCCATTGATTTCTCTCTTCCTTACAAGGTAGCTGATATTTCACTCGCTGAATGGGGCCGTAAAGAAATCCGTTTAGCTGAAGCCGAAATGCCCGGCCTGATGAGTATCCGCAAGGAATATGGCCCTTCTCAGCCATTAAAAGGCGCCAGGGTAGCCGGTTGTTTACATATGACCATACAAACTGCTGTATTGATCGAAACCCTCACCGCTCTTGGTGCGGAAGTAAAATGGAGCTCCTGCAATATCTTTTCTACGCAGGATCATGCCGCGGCGGCTATTGCGGCGGCCGGTATCGGTGTATTTGCCTGGAAAGGTCAGACCATTGAAGAAGCCGACTGGTGCATTGAACAAACTTTATTCTTTGGCGGAAAAGACCGCCCCTTGAACATGATCCTTGATGATGGCGGTGATCTTACGAATATGGTACTGGATACTTATCCTGAATTAGTACAGCATGTAAAAGGGATCACAGAAGAAACAACTACCGGTGTTCATCGGCTGTATGAAAGAGTAGCCAAAGGTACATTGCCTGTTCCTGCTATCAATGTCAATGACTCTGTTACCAAATCAAAGTTTGATAATAAATACGGTTGTAAAGAATCCCTGGTAGATGCTATCCGCCGTGCGACAGACGTGATGCTTGCCGGTAAGGTAGCGGTGGTAGGCGGTTATGGTGATGTGGGCAAAGGTTCAGCCGCATCTTTGAAAGGAGCTGGCTGCCGTGTTATCGTTACTGAAATTGACCCGATCTGCGCGTTACAGGCAGCGATGGACGGATTTGAAGTAAAGAAAATGATTGACGCGGTTAAAGAAGCAGATATCGTCGTTACAGCTTCCGGCTGCCGCGACCTGATTACCGGCGCGCATTTCAAACTGATGAAAGACAAAACTATTGTTTGCAATATCGGCCACTTCGATATAGAGATTGATATTGCCTGGCTGAATAAAAATTATGGTAATACAAAAGATACCGTAAAGCCCCAGGTTGATATTTATACTATAGATGGCAAAGATGTTATCATTTTGGCTGAAGGACGTTTGGTGAACCTTGGTTGCGCCACCGGCCACCCTTCCTTTGTGATGAGCAACTCTTTCTCTAACCAGACTTTGGCGCAAATAGAGCTCTGGACCAATAATAAAAGTTATGAGAACAAAGTCTATGTTCTTCCCAAACATCTCGATGAAAAAGTTGCCCGCCTGCACTTAGGTAAGATCGGGGTTGAACTGGATGAATTGACGGATGCGCAGGCTTCTTATTTAGGAATCAGTAAGAATGGGCCGTTTAAGGCAGAACATTACAGATATTAAGAAAGACTGTTAGATTTAAGCTATTAGCTGTTAGCATAGACCCGCTTCTAAGAAGCGGGTTTTTTATTAAGATGTGATAACACTATAGCAGGGTATTTGTTTCACAAGGTGCTGCTCATTTTTTTGTTTTCAACAAATTTTAACTATTGTTATTCACTTGTTATAATGTGAAGGAAGAATATTCTTTCGCCTGCTTTTTGCGTCTAATGGTAAGTAAAACAAATTGAATCATGAAAAAACTTTTGATCATATTAGCAGTATCAGGGCTGGCAATCAGCGCGTCTGCTCAAAGGTTCAGTCATGGCGGCGGACGTTATTATGGAAGGTCACGTGTAGTGATTTCAACCGGAATTTACGCACCTTATTATCCCTACGGTTATTATGGCTATCCTTTCTATGCTTATCCTTACGGATACATGGAAAGACCGACAAGACTTGAATTGAAGATTGAAGATATAAGAAACGATTACCAGGATAAGATCTGGTCCGCCAGGCATGATAAAAGCCTGAGCCGGAAAGAAAGAAAAGAAACCGTACACCGGTTAAAACAGGAAAGAGACCAGGCGATAATTGATGCAAGAAGGAATTATTATAAGAGATAATGGCTGGCCTGGCAAATTAACATGGGCCCCGATAAAAAGCTCCTCGTAATAGTGGAGCTTTTTTTATTTTGAAATAATAACCTTTTCGTTTGAAGATCATAAGACAGGAAAGGACTGCCACATTCCCAAAATCATGGATGGCGTTTAAAATATAATCACATAAGAAACATAAAATACCTTTAGATAGTCTCCTTGTGTTCCTATTGCGTTCTATGTTGCTATTTGGTTCAAAAATCCAGGTTGAGACAGTACCAAATCATGAAAAGAGACAAAGAGAGCTAAAAATTCATCAACTTTGCAGAGCTAATGATTGACAGGATATGGACTTTATAGATTATTATAAGATTTTAGGTGTAAACAAAAATGCTTCTGACGAAGATATCAAGAAAGCCTACCGCAAGCTTGCCCGTAAATATCATCCCGATCTTAATCCCAATGATAAGGAAGCCAACAAGAAATTTCAGCAGATCAATGAAGCCAATGAAGTATTAGGCGACCCGGAGAAAAGAAAGAAGTATGATCAGTACGGAGGTGACTGGAAACACGCGGAGCAGTTTGAACAAGCCAAACAATCCCGGCGGCAACAACCGACAGGTTCGTGGGGATCCGGTGACTTTGAAGGAGGTGATTTTTCTGATTTCTTCGAATCCCTGTTTGGCGGTAGCGGCCGTGGCAGGACCCGGCAAACGAAATTCCGCGGGCAGGATATCAATGCCGAGCTGCAACTTAATCTTACAGATGTTTACAGTACGCACCAGCAAACTTTTTCTATCAATGGGAAAAATATACGTATTACTATCCCTGCTGGTGCAGAGAATGGCCAAAAAATAAAGATCAGTGGCCACGGCGAACCCGGTATTAATGGCGGACCCGCCGGCGACCTGTACATAACCTTCCACATCGTTAATAACACAAAATTCAGGCGCGACGGAAATGATCTCCAGGCGACAACAGATATTGACCTGTATACCGCTTTACTGGGAGGCGAGATAACTATTGAAACCCTGGGTGGAAAAGTAAAACTAAAAGTAAACCCCGAAACACAGAACGGAACTAAAGTGAGGCTGAAAGGAAAAGGGTTCCCGGTGTATAAACAGGAAGGCGCATTTGGCGACCTGCTGGTGACTTACCAGGTGAAGCTACCCGTCGGCCTGACTGAAAAACAGAAAGAATTATTCAGGCAATTATCGAAAATGTAATACTAAAAATCAACCGCATGCAAAAAGAAGACTTGATACCTGCCTCGGAATTTTGCAGCAGTCATAACCTTGAAATTTCTTTTCTATACAACCTTCAGCAATATGGTTTGGTTGAGGTTACCACCATTGAAGAGATTATTTACCTGCCTGTTGCCCAGTTACCCCAGGCCGAAAGGATGGCCCGGCTGTCAGCCGAGCTTGGTATCAATATGGAAGGTATTGATGCTATCAGCCATTTACTCCAACGGGTAGAGGATATGCAGGATGAGATCAGGGCATTGAAAAATAAGTTAAGCCTGTATGAAGAGCATAAATAAGATAGTCAGAAGGACCGGTCTTCAAAATGAAATAACTTTATGGCTGCGCAAAGAGATTCTTCCGGACTTTCTGTCCTGGTGAATATTCTTTATCTTTCTTACAGAATACCACAGGCCGTGCAAAAAACTGTTAACAGCATTTTATTTTTCTTTCTTGCCTTTTTCGCCGTTGCGATCGGCTTATACGCATTTGGGTATTATTTTACGAACTTTCCCTTCCTGCAAACAAAAGGCAATCTGCCTCTTGAAACGTATTGGAGTGTCGCCTTCTATATACATGTCGGCAGCGGTGGAACCGCATTGGCAATCGGGTGGCTGCAATTCTGGAAAAAATTCCGTTTAAAGAATATCAACCGTCATCGCCTGATCGGTAAAATATACGTGACCGCCATTTTGGTATTTGCATCTACTTCCGGGCAATTCCTGGCCTGGTATGCTAACGAAGGTTTCCCGGCGCATCTTGGTTTTGCCTGTTTGTCACTGGCCTGGTTTTATTCTACACTTAAGGCTTATTTGGCTATCCGGCACAATGATATCTTTGATCACCGCCGGTGGATGACACGCAGTTATGCCATCACTTTTGCCGCCGTCACCCTGAGAATATGGTTCCCTCTTTTCCAGTTTGCACTGGGTTTCTCATCCCGGGAGGCCTATATCGCGGTTAGCTGGTTTTGCTGGGTCCCTAACCTGCTGTTTGTGGAATGGTTTCTTTTAAACAAGATTAAGCCTTCCCTATAAAATTACCCGGCGAGTACTTGTACCGGCAAAAGGAAGAATGAATAATCCGCTACTGCAATCCTACTACACAAGTCCGGGCCTTTTTAATGGGAAACGATTACGGCTTTTCCGGAAAAATCTTCATTCTTGTTATTTTTTGAACGGGTAATAATAAAAAACAAAGGCTCTGCGTTATTCCTTTTTATAAACTACCAATACCCGATTTTCCATGAAAGCTTTTTACAAACGTATCCTTGCCGTCAGAAATGTCTCTTCTGACGAATTTCCCCAGGCCTTATCTATTTTACTGCTCCTGTTCTTCCTGGTCTTTGGCACTGCTTGTATGTTTTTGCTGTTGTAGCTTTACTTGGCCTCATCCTCCACTTCTTTCTCCAAAGAAGAAGGAACGGTGCTTCAGTACAATACCGGGCTTTGGTTCTTCCATTTCATCAATAGAATAAATGCCCGGCCGGAAAAGACCTCTAATAGAAAATTTTCTAATAACCAGTTTCTTCCAGCCGAATGATATTCTTAGCTGATATGTTAGCGATGCAGCCTCGTATTGCAATGCAGTACCGTCATTGCGGGCAAAGCGAAGCAAGCTGGAAGATGAGGCAAGTCTTACCACCCTATCCCATAATCTTCCCCATGATTACTACTCCCACCCCAGAAGGTTCCATGCTTCCAGTCAAAATAAATGGCATTGATCGG
The DNA here is from genome assembly GCA_030706685.1 of Bacteroidota bacterium. GTDB lineage: Bacteria > Bacteroidota > Bacteroidia > Chitinophagales > Chitinophagaceae > VBAT01. The sequence goes on along the minus strand of JAUZOA010000051.1, from coordinate 5,642 downwards.
CCCGGATGTCCTGTCCTCGAAATTTAATGTATATCCCATCTGCTTCAGTTCCTTTCTGATCCAGTCGGGTGTATTACTATTGATAAGAATGGATCCGGGTTTGGGCTTGCGGTCATCAATCTTTGTTCCGCCAAGAGAAAGCCATAGCTGATTGCTATTGATATTCGGCGCTTCCACGGCTTCCTGCACCGTCATCCCAAACTCTACCATATTCAAAAAGCATTGCAGCAGGTTCTGATCCTGCGTATCCCCGCCCTGTACGGCCCAGGCCAGGAATGGCTTGCCATCTTTCATAGCGAGTGTGGGAGTTAAGGTAACCCTTGGCCTCTTGCCCGGCTCCACTACATTAAAAGGATTCAATGAAGAATCCAGTACAAAACTTTGCATACGCTGACTCATACCGACGCCGGTATGTCCTGCGATACAAGCCGGCACCCATCCCCCGCTGGGTGTGACAGAAACCACCCACCCGTCTTTATCGGCCGCTTCTACTGAAGTAGTGCCTCTTCTCAATTTGTCAAGATAATTTTCGTCTGCCGGGGCATTATTAAAAGCAAAACCTCTTTGCTGCAGGTATTGAGTGTAAGGATTTACTTTCCCTTCATAAGGATAAGGGTCGCCGGGGCCGATGGTCGGGTCATTTTTATCCGGGTGAATCAATTTGGCCCTTTGTTTTGCGTATTCTTTTGAAAGCAATCCCTTCATGGGTGATTGAGTAAAATAGGGGTCCCCATAATAAAAATCACGATCGGCAAAAGCCAGGTTCATTGCCTGGTATAATGTATGTATATACCGGGTTGAATTGTATCCCATGCTTTTGAGATCAAAATTCTCCAGGATATTCAATGCCTGCAACAGGGCAGGTCCCTGCGTCCATTGCTGTAATTTGTATACATCGATACCCTTATAGTTTACCATCAGCGGTTCTTCAATCATTACTTTCCATTTTGCCAGGTCCTGCATAGTAATTAATCCTCCCTGTTCCCCGCAACTTCTTACAAATTCTTTCGCGATATCGCCTTTATAAAAACGATCATAGGCGGCATAAATAGCTTCTTTACGGTTCTTTCCTTTTTTCAAGGCTTCCTGTTCTGCCTCTACCATTTTTTGTAAAGTTTGCAGTAGATCGGCCTGCCTGAATATTTCTCCTGCCTCGGGCGCTTCCCAGCTTTGTCCTTCATGCGGCAGGAAAACAGCTTTTGAATAGGGCCATTGTTTAATACGGCTTTTATTCTTTTCAATACTGGTAGCAGTCTGCGCTTCCATAGGATAACCATCCGCGAGCTGCATGGCCGGCGCCAGCACATCTTTCAGGCTCATAGTCCCATATTCTGCGAGCATAGTGCATAAACCACCGGGGGTGCCGGGAGTTACAGCAGCCAATGGTCCATATTCAGGAGGAAAATTATATCCTTTACTTTTAAAGAAATCAACCGTTGCGCCGGTGGGCGCAATTCCAAGAGCATTAATGGCAATAACTTTTTTCGTTTGAGGATTATAAATCAATGCCTGTGTTTCACCTCCCCAGCTCAATACGTCCCACATGGTACAGGTAGCGGCAAGCATAGCACAGGCTGCATCCACCGCATTGCCTCCTTTTTGAAAGATCATAGCGCCGGCTTCAGCCGCCAGGGGTTTGCCGGTAATAGCCATCCAGTTCTTGCCATGCAACTGGGGCTTTTGTGTTTGTTGTGCCATACCAGTGATATAACAGGTAAGTAAAAGTAGCGGGAGTAAAGTTTGCTTCATAAAAAAGTTTTGGTAACTAAAGTTAAACAGTAAAAAGAATATGATTGCAGCATTTATTATTTTGTCCATTTCCCTGCATTTCTTCCTTATTACCGGACATAGAGTTTTACGTATATTCAATGAATGAAAAATATAAAAGTATCTATTGCCCAGATCACGCCGGTGTTTTTAGATAAAGAAGCGACCATTAACAAAGCCATTACTGCTATTCATGAAGCAGCCCGGAACTGCGCTTCGCTGATCGTGTTCCCCGAAGCCTTCCTGCCAGGATATCCTGAATGGGTATGGCTGAATCCGCCCGGCAAAAAAGCATTGACCAACCCGGTTTATGAAACATTATTGGAGAACAGTATATCCATACCCGATGAGAATACTGAAAAACTTGGCAAAGCTGCCAAAGAAGCGGGAATCTATGTTGCTATGGGAATAAACGAACGAAACAGGGAAGCAAGCAATGCAAGCATTTATAATACGCTTATTTATTTTGATGATAAGGGAAACATTCTTGGTAAGCACCGCAAGTTGGTTCCTACTTCCGGAGAACGGTTGGTATGGGCCCCGGGTGATGGCAGTACGCTCGAAGTTTTTGATACAAGCATTGGGAAACTGGGTGGACTAATCTGCTGGGAAAATTATATGCCACTTGCGCGCAACGCCATGTATGCAAAGGGAACGCAAATCTATATGGCTCCTACCTGGGATTATGGCGAAGTGTGGGTCTCTACTTTGAGGCATGTTGCCAAAGAGGGCGGCTTGTTCGTAATTGGCGCTTGCATGCCCATGAAAGTAAGCGACATCCCGGATAGATTTGAATTTAAAAAGCAATACGATCCTGCAAAGGAATGGATCAACCCGGGAGATAGCATCGTTATTAATCCCAAAGGCGATATAATCGCCGGCCCCTTACACCGGGAAGAAGGTATCTTGTATGCCGAACTAGATATGGCCCTGGTAGCCCATTCCAAATGGAGTTTAGATGTAGCGGGCCATTATGCACGGCCGGATGTTTTTAAGTTTTCTGTTAACCGGAAACCTAATAATATTATGGATGAAGAATAACCAGCATCTTTAAAAATACAATGTCCTGCTGCAAGGGACTCACAGCAGGACATTTCCAAAAAAGAATTTATTTTCCAACTATCTCGTAATGCACTTTATTCCCTTCAATCACCTCTTTGTAATAAAAACCTGAAGGCGCTGCATATAGTTTTTGCCCATTTATCACTACGGCTTTGCTATCAGCCGGCAATGTATCTGTTTTATCGCCAATTGCAGGACCTGCAGGAGTATTAGCGTTATTATTAGCGTCCCCAGTATTCAGCACACCATCCGTACCCACAACCGTATATTTCAGGTCACTATTTGGCGTGATTGTTTCCTCGTAGAAGGTACCATCGAGCTCATAATATTTTTTCCCGTCGATGACGGTTACTTTGGCCCCTGCCGGTAATTCATCCACCACAGCACCCAATGGCGGAGCTACTACTTCATATTGATTCCTGTAAGGGCGATAATAGATCCCATTATAATAGTAGTAGGGATCAGGGCCCACATAAAAACTCCTGTACCCATAAGGCAACGCTCCTATCCTGATACCAAAAGGTGGTAGGGCTATTTGAAAAGTAGCGCCATAAGGGCGATAGAAATACCCGGCCTGGTAACGGTAAAAAATGTTTCCAAAAGCTATGGATACATAGGGCTGGTTATAATAGTAACTCCTGTGGGGATAATAGTTGTAATACCTGCCGCGATCATGCCTGTACCCGTAACGCTGCGCAAAACTACCGGTTGAAAAAAAGAGGGCTGCTGTAAGAAAAAACACTACAGCGAATGTGTAGCGATTTGTTTTCATATATGAGTTTTTTTAGATTGAATAAATAAATTTACAAAATCATAGCCTGCGAAAAAGTTAATTCCCGGTAAAGAGCAAAAAAAACCGACCGGGGTTGCCGGTCGGTGTGGAAAAGCGATTCGTCGTTTAGAAATGCCTGTTTCTGTCATATTTATTGTCGTCATGACCCCTGTCGTGATCTCTGCCATAATCTTTATCGCGGCCATAACCATTACCCCAGCCCTGGTCGTGATCCCTGTCAAAACCATTGTCCCAACCCGACCTTTTTTCGCTGATGCTTATTTGTCCACGGAAGTCAAGGCAAATATCAACATCATTGTTCCTGAGTTGGAAACAAGAAGAGGAAACCAGTCTCTTTTGTCTAAAAATGAACCCCCTGCTTATTTCAAATACTTTAATGCTGTGCTCGCCACTGCAAAGATTTGAAATACTCATAGTGCTGTTGCTGCTGAAATAGTTTCTGCCATCAATGACTACCTGGTAATTCCTTCCGGCGGTTACCGTAACTACAGGCTGACGATCGGCAGCGAAAACAGCTACCGTTAAGAATGAAGCGGCGATAAGTGTAAAAATCTTTTTCATGTTATTATCATTTATTTGTTGTGGTCTCCTGGATCAGCCGGGAAGCTCCTGAAGACCGTTTTGTTTTTGTTATCCCGGTTGTACTCTTACTATTTCAAACCAGGTGCCAGCGTGCCAAAAACGATGTAAAGAAATGTTAAGCAGAATTCCTCTCCTTAAAAAAACTCAATAGAATATGCTGAAATGCAGTACTGACAAGGGTTCCCAGCCAATGTTATTTAACGTTAATAAAGATACATTCGTGTTAATTCAAGCACGGGAGACAGAAAATTTGAAAGCCGGAAAGATTTTTCTTTAATCAATAGTCTGCTTTATTTCGCACAAAGGCGCAAAGATCCGCAAAGGACAGAAGGTTTTTGCGTTTTTGCAAACTTTACTCCTTTGGGTAAAATCAAATTTGCTGTTACCCTCTTATCAAATCCTGCTTCTTTCTTTTCTTTGCAAAACTTATGCGACTCAAATTTATTGGCACAATCTGGGGAATGGATATCAGCGACAGCCTTTCAGTTATTAATAAGATCAAAGATGCCGGTTATGATGGTGTTGAAATAGGCTTCCCCGTCCGCGATTATGACAAACAAACAGAAATACTTCAACTCGCGCAGGCGGAAAACATGATCACCATTGCCCAGCACTACGACGCCGATGGCGAATCACCGGAAGAATATACGAAGTCATACACCGCCCATCTTTTATTCCTCGCTTCATTAAAACCAACTTTCATCAATACACAAACCGGTAAAGATTATTTTTCATTTGAAGAAAACGCAGCCATACTGGAAAAAGCTTTTGCAATCGAGAAAGAAACGGGAGTCAGAATCATTCATGAAACACACCGCGGCAAATTCTCTTACAGCCTTCCTTTGTTAAGGGAATACTTAGAAAAGTTTCCGCAATTAGTTATTACGGCGGACTTCTCTCATTTCTGTGTTGTATCCGAATCCTTCTTACAAACGAAGAGGCAAAAAGCGATGACCGACCTTTGTATAGCCAGGACGGCTCATCTTCATGCGCGGATTGGTTACCCGGAAGGTCCGCAGGTGAACGATCCAAGAGCCAAAGAATGGGAGGAAGCCATGGGTTTTCATTTGCAGTGGTGGGATAAAATCATTGAGCAAAAAAGGAATGATGATCTGTTTACCATCACTCCTGAATTTGGCCCCGCTCCCTACATGCCACAACAACCCTATACCTGCGAACCACTCGCTTCCCAATGGGAAGTAAACCTGTTCATGAAGGATCTTTTGAAAAAACGCTGGCAGAGCTAAGCTGGTTTTAATGGATAGGCCCACCTATCAATTCACCTATATAAAATTGCCGAAATAGTTTAACCGGGTTTGTAATGGTCGGTGCATTTGGCAGTATGACCTTTTCAGTAGTGCGTCAGCAGGGACGTATACTAATCTATTGGCGACCTGTAGCCAGCCTGTTGACAGCCCAAAGCTAGCCTGAAGTGAGC
>JAUZOA010000050.1 GCA_030706685.1 Bacteroidota bacterium | reverse complement strand
TAGCCTGTCGATCAATGGAAAGAAGATGCATATACCTTTTGGCTCATCTCTTCCGGGATTTGCAAACGGGCTGGGCAGGCTGAACGATATGGAGTACAGGTATGATGGGAATTTTATCAACCGGTCTGCCATACAGCCCGATGCCGCCAAATTATTGCAGCTTACGGCCCAATGGCTGAATGCGCCGTATATGTGGGGTGGCAGAACGATTCTAGGCGTGGATTGCAGCGGTTTTGTCCAGGTGAATTATAAAATGATGGGTATTGACCTGGCAAGAGATGCCTGGCAGCAGGCACAACAGGGCAGAAGGATAAAGAAGCTAAAAGAAGCTGTTTGTGGTGACCTTGCATTTTTTGATGATAAAGACGAGATCGTTCATGTAGGAATTTTGCTTGGCCCTGGCCAGATTATTCATGCTTCGGGCAAAGTAAGAATTGATGAAATTGATAAGAAAGGGATCATCCGGACCGATACGGGAGCCAGAACTCATTTTCTAAGGAGTATAAAACGATACTGGTAATTCAGCCTTATTATTACTAAGGCCCATTCTTATAACTATTACCAGGCAAATTTCTTTATCCTCGTTAGGCCCCAACCAGGCTACCGCGAATGGCGCCACTGCATGGAAGGAATCAAAAAAATTATAGGTTTCCCCTTTTAATTCGGTGCCCTCCCTGGTTTCCGAATAAGTGTTCTTTGGGAAGTCACCTTTGTAACGATGGCAAATTTTTTCAAATTCCTTTTTTAATTCATGAACTCCCTCTTTTGAATCGTTGTCATAAGCAAATAGTTGATAAGTGAATATCGTATCAGGATGGTGCAGCGAATCTACCAGGACAGGCGTCTCCGTCAATACCACCTTTACTTTGGTTGGTTTGAAAAAAAAGGGATTATGGTTGGTATAAGTTCCCTGGAAATAAAAAAGACTGGAATCGGTTCTCTTGTTAAGTATCTTCTCAGTCAGGGTAGGATCATTAAGCAGGTGAGTCAAAAAAGCACTGAATTCAGTTTGAAAAGGGTCGGAGCGGAAATAGCTATGGACTATTTTATAAACAGGGGACTGGCTATCTGCAGAAAAACTAACCAGTGAGATGAATGATAAAACTAAATATAGTTTTCTCATAAAATCTGTTTCCGTGAAGGTATTGATCCTTTTAATTTCATTCTGTTAATTTTTTTGATATAAACTTCAGCAAACCTCCTGCTATGAGAAAAATTCATTTTTTAGCTCTTGCCTTTTTTTTAATTCCTGCATCTTGGCTTACTGCACAGGAAAGTGCAGGTACAAGAGCCAATGTCAGGACCCCTTATGCCGGGATCCTGTTTGGTGGTTGCGGTGCCAGCAACCCGGTTTCATTTTTGGCGGGGATCCAGCAAACCCCAAAAACGCATTTCAGCATTTTGTATGATATCCATTACTGGAATACGCGGTATAAAGATTATTCGGATAATGTATACTCAAGGGGACATTTTTCCTCCCTGACGCCCTCCATAAAATTTATTTACAGTACCGGGAAAAAGCCGGGCAATGGCCTATTCGCGGGCATAGGCCTTGGGTATATGATCGCAAGGGACAGGGGAACTGAGCAGCCTTATACCCTTGATCCATTTTCAAATGCTATGACCGTTAATGATAAAGATATAGTAACGGGGAGATGGGATTTTAACAGCGTTTCTCCATCTCTGGTATATGGTATCGGGTTCAGGCTATTCCATTTTCCGGTAGCGCTCAACAACACGTATTATTTTGCCAAAACAACCAAAGGGTGGGATGCTGTTACAGGAGGCATAGGTTTAAAAATGGGTTTCAGGAGATAACCTTACGCTGGAAAATGCAATGCCGCCGGTGCTTGCGGAAGTATAAAGAATTGTGTGAGCTTGGGATATCAAAAATGTTCCTGGTGTATGAAACATAGAAAGATGGGCTCAGCCTTATTACGGTAATCGTTTTTTCATGAGAAAATCCCTCTCACCCATTTTGCCAAAGCCGCGTCCCAGTGCAGCAGCCTGAAGGCAGTATAAAACAAAACGATAGCGAATATTTTTTTAACTGTTTCCTGGTCGAGGCGTAAAGCCAGCTTGCTGCCAATCCATCCCCCGGCTACAAATGCCAGGCACATTACCCCTACGACTTTCAGATCTATATACCCGCTTTTATAATAATTGATCACGGCGAATATTCCTACCGGTAATAATAAAAGACCCAGTGAAGTTCCCTGTGCCTGCAACTGGGAGAAGCCAAGAAAAAAGACCAGTGCGGGTACGATAATAATACCGCCCCCTACGCCTACCAGCCCGCTCAAAATACCTGCGGCCAGGCCTACTACCACCAGCAATGTGATTGATTCCGCGCCCATATTTTTAAATTTATTATCCATGAAATTCTAGTTAGTGGAAAAGGTCTCTTTGTAAAAGGAGATCGCATCACTAATGATCTTGCAGGCCGTGTCTTTGTCCTGGAAATTATCTATCTCTACTTTTTTATTTTCCAATACCTTGTATTGCTCGAAAAAATTCTTCAGTTCTAACAAGAAATGCTGGGGCAGGTCTTCCATTTCCTGGTAGTGATTGACAGACGGATCTTTAGTTGCCACGGCAATGATCTTATCGTCCATCTGCCCCTGGTCAATCATCTGCATATTGCCGATAATAGTGGCTTCCACCAGGCATAATGATTGAATGGATTGTGAGCAAAGCACCAGGATATCCAGGGGATCATTATCCTGGCCAAGTGTTTGGGGAATGAAACCATAATTGACCGGGTAGTGAAAAGAGGAATAAATGACCCTGTCCAGTTTTAAAAGCCCCGTTGCTTTATCCACTTCGTATTTGGCCCTTGCACCTTGCGGTATTTCGATCAGTGCATTTACTTTTTTTGGCGCATGATCACCATAATGGACTCCGTGCCAGGGATGATTGACAGTAAGCATGTTTTACGGTTTCAGAAAGTTTACGAGCAGATGATATGGTCTGAATATTTTGCAGCCATCGGCTTGCTTATTTTCTGGGTTTATAATATAACACTTCTACTTTCTCAATAGTGATCAGGCCGCCCCGGCCGCATTTTTCAAATAGTTCATTGACAAAGGGCAGAAACGCGTCTATTTTTTCGGACTGGTCAACAATCTCGATAACAACAGGAAGGTCTTCAGATAATTCTATTAACCTTGCTACATGCACCCTGCTACTGGCGCCAAAAGACATGATACCTTTTAAAACGGTACCCCCGGCCAATCCTTTTTCCCTGGCGGCTAATAAAATCGCTTCATACAGGAGCTGGTGACCTATTTTATCAATCTCTCCGACAAAAATTCGCAATAGCTTGGATTGTCCCTGTAGTTCCATGTTACAAAAATTTCATGATCGCCGTACCGGCAAAAACACCCAATATGCCCAGTAGTACACTTCCCATAGTATACAGAAGAAGATAAGTTGTATCGCCGGTGCGAAGCAAATTCATGTTTTCAAAAGCGAAAGTTGAAAATGTAGTGAATCCGCCACAAAATCCTGTTGCCAGGAACAATCTTGTTTGCGGACTTAACACAGTGCTCTTTTCTGATGCCCCATAAATAATACCTATCAGGAAACAACCCAGCAGGTTGACAACGAAGGTTCCCCATGGAAATGGATGGGGGTAAGTTTCATTGAACCATTTTTGGCAAAGATAGCGGGCTACGCTCCCGATGCCACCTCCCAATCCTGCAAGTAAAATATTCCTGATCATTTGATACTATCGGTCTTGTTAACCGGCTTCTTCATCAACGTATCGTTATCATGTTCAAAAAGGTAATTAAAGTCCACCAACCATTGCCCTTTTACTCTTACAACCTTCAATGTATCCCGGTCGTTCTTGAATGAATTGGAGTAAATAACAATAGTTGTCGAGTCATTTACCGGGTTGACATTATGGATATTGATGCTGGCCGTTGCAAGCCCTCTTTTCTCATCAGGGGAAAGTTTCACCCTTTCGATCAGTCTCATCCTTTCTTCATTAATTGAATCAGGAAGCATGTAATTCCTGGCTTCATCATATTTGCCATATAACGCTGCCTGGATAAAATTTCTCACGGCATCCAGGTCATTCTCCGATTTCAGAGCTTGCTTGCCCGGGTTATTGCAGGCCACCAGGCAAAAAAACAGGAATGATAAGAGGGTAAGTATCTTTTTCATTCCTGCAAAGTAAGGACATTATGTTTTATCTCTGTTGAGGATTTTCTTTTTCCTGTTCCCGTGTATACGCGCGAAGTATCTGTTTGACGAGACGGTGGCGCACTACATCTTCTTCATCCAGTTCAATATGCGCTATGCCGTCAATGTTTTGCAAAATACGGACGGCAGTACTTAAGCCGCTTCGCTGATTTCTCGGCAGGTCCACCTGTGTAATATCTCCTGTGATGATCGCTTTGGCATTAGCGCCGATCCGGGTAAGAAACATTTTTAATTGCAGGTCGGTGGCATTCTGGGCTTCATCCAATATGATAAAAGCATTATCCAGCGTACGGCCGCGCATGTAAGCCAGCGGCGCTATTTCGATCGTTCGGGTGGTCATATAATAGCCAAGCTTGTCGGCCGGGATCATGTCATCCAGAGCGTCATATAACGGGCGGAGGTAAGGATCAATCTTTTCTTTCAGGTCACCTGGTAAAAAGCCAAGATTTTCACCGGCTTCTACGGCAGGCCGGGTAAGGATGATCTTTTTTACCTGTTTATTTTTTAATGCTCTTACCGCCAATGCGACAGCGGTATAGGTCTTACCGGTTCCGGCAGGGCCGATAGCAAATACCACGTCATTCTTTTCTGCTTCCTGTACCAGTTTTTTCTGGTTGGCAGTTCTGGCTCTTACTGATTTGCCATTGGGACCGAATACCAATACATCATTGGGATGATGATCTTTGAAATTATCAACTGTGTCAGCGTCATCGCCACCGAGAATCTGTTCAAAATAATTCTCGCTCATGTGGCCATTACGTTCAAGATAGGAGATCAGGAGCTCGATCTTTTCACGGGCATTTTCTATCTGCTCCGGTGCGCCGCTTAATTTGATCTGTTTACCGCGGGAAAGGATCTTCAGCAGCGGGAATTTTTTCTTGAGGATGTCTAGTTTGCCGTTATTTACTCCAAAGAACTCAATAGGGTTAACGGTTTCGAGGTTAATGATCGTGTCTGTCAAATCGGTCGGTTTATTATTCACAAAGCCGGCGAGGGGTAATGCCGGGTTACTGATGCGTCTTCTGAACAGGTTACAGAAGCTTTACCCCTCTGATTCCAAATATAACTTATTGGAATTCGTACTTCCTAAAGTTACTTATTAACAACTGTGAATAGAAATTTTTACAGGGAAATTTTAGTTAATGTAGGATGGACGGGTAAACTTGTATCCGGAAGGCACAGTTGCTGAAAATATTTTCCTGCTGGTCAACCATATTCATCTGTAATTGTTTCGTACTATTACTATCCTAAAAGAAAAAAAATGGCAATAGCACCGGGCTCTAAGGCGCCAGCCTTTAAGTTATACAATACAGAAAGAAAAGAGATATCCTCCTCTGATTTCGCAGGGAAGGTTGTTGTCCTTCATTTTTTCCCTGCGGCCTTTACAGGCGTATGTACCGAACAGGTTTGTACCAACCGCGATGATATGAATTACTATAACGGGCTGGGAGCAACCGTGATCCGGATATCGGTAGACATGCCTTTTTCATTAAAGGCTTTTAAAGAAAAACACAATATAAATTTTGAATTGCTTTCAGATGCTAATAAACTCACCATTCATGAATACGAGATGTATCATTGCAATTTTATCTGCGGCATAAAAGGTGTTGCCAAACGGGGAGTGATCGTGATTGACAGGAATGGCATGATTGCTTATTCAGAAGAAACAGTGAACCCGGGCACACAAGTAAATTTCACAGCATTGAAAGAGGCATTGGAAAAATTAAAATAAGCTGGGTGTCAGAAAGTCAATACCAGGAAACAAAGAATACGCATATCCAAAGCATTGATGACAATCTTGTTTTCATCTATTGCCCTAATAAATGACTATTCTTTTTCAGGATCTTTTTTTTGTGTTGATCCATATTTTTTTGATAAGATAGTAGGCTCCGGCCATGATAGCGATTATAATCCCGATAACGGTAAGCCCATCGTCAATCCCGTTCATGGATCTGTTATCACAGCTTGCCAGTGACCCCGGCAAAAGAAATAAAAAAACGAATTTGATCTTTCCCTGCATAAGCTGATACCCGTTGAGTATATTTCGAAAGATACAGCCAATTTTTTAGTTGCTTACCTGCTGCCATTTCACCATCTTCCAACAATCTTAAAATTCAGCAGTCTTGGAGTCAGGCGATTAGGCATAGTATAAGTCGTATTGGAAAAATCTTTTACCAGCAGGTAGGAGATCGTATTGGCACGGTCAATTAAATTAAATACTTCCAGGCTGGCCCAGATATTATCAAAACCCATGAACGGGCTATGGCTGCGTCGTTTGCTGCGGTCGCTGTCAAGAAGTAATGCGCTGAAACCGATATCCACTCTTATATAAGGTGGTATCTCCAACCCATTCCTGTATTTTACGCTGCCGGGAATGTTATAGGGCAGGTTGCTTCCATATAAGAGATTCAGGTACATTTTTATATTCTTATTGGTAGCTAAGTAATCCTGGAAAAACATTCCGAAGGTTATAAGCCTGTCGGTAGGGCGCCTTACCCATCCTTTTTCTTTGACTACGCTGTCAACCGGTTCGTTCTGGGCATTCAACGTATAATCTTTGTAAGTATCTCCCTGTATATCTTCTTTGGTCCTCATAAGGCCAAGACTTATCCAACTTTCGGCATCTTTAACCAGTTCGCCAAACAAACGCATTTCAATACCGGCGGCATATGCTTTTGCGATATTCTCGCCAAAATAACGGATACGTACATTATCTATGTCATAGGGATCTACATCGGTCATGTGTTTATAATAGGCTTCAGTAGTCAATCGCATGGCCCGTCCCCAGCCGCTGAAGTTATAATCAAACCCTGCAACTCCCTGCAGGCTCTTTTGCGCTTTGAGCTTTGTATTAACCGTTCCATCATACCTTCTCAGTTCACGATAAAATGGCGGCTGATCATATACCCCGATGGCCGCCCGAAAGACAATGTCTTTTTTCCGGTTGGGTTTCCAGCTTGCTCCCAGCCGGGGTGAGATCAAAAATTCCTGGTTGAGTGAATTATAATTGAAACGAATACCGGCAGATAAAGTATAAGAGTTCAGGGAATCGCCAAGTAAAATATTATCCTGGAGGTACCCCGAGTATTTATTAACAGTAAGGCCGGCTGTCGATTTTATTACATTACTTAGCTGTACCTGGCCGGGATTAAAAGGAATTGAATAACCCGCTGAATCCTGGAATTCCCATTCATTCAATTTATCAGCAATGATGGTTCTGTCATAACCCAGGCCCCATTGCACAGCATGTTTACCAAGATCATAATTCCCCTTATGTGAAATATTCCAGTTCTGGATATTGAGTTTATTTCTTGAAAAATTCTGGAATACACCTGCCCCAAGCGGATTGACTATCTGCCCGTAAGTAGGCTGGCTTTTGTCAAAGTCCCTTTCACCAAATAAATAAGCGCCTGAGATATCTTCATTTTCTCTTTCATCATTTTCAAATCGCGAAGCCATCCATTTTAATTTCAGTTTGCGGTTTACCTGGTTAGTCAGTGCAAACCCGATCATATTAGTCTTGTACTCGTCTTTTTCCTGCCCATCAAAATAAATATCAATACCAAGACTGGCCGTGAAAAACGGCGAGAAGACAGAAGTGCTCAATTGGCTGAATTGCGGATTCAGGGTAAACCTGGTTTGCGAAATATTGCCAAACAATTCAGCCTGCCATTTTGGATTGAATTGATAATCCAGCAGCAATTGCAGGTCAGTGGAAGACGGAACATAATTGCCCTGTGTTTCCTGGCGGCTCAAAAGATTTTTATTACTGCGATTACGTACGCCGATCAGGTAGCTCAGTTTGTTTTTCGCGGTAATGCCTTCGAGATGCAGCCCCTGTTCCAGGATGCCTACATAAGCAGAGCCGCCGAACTTTTTTGGTTTTTTATATTGAATGTCGAGCACACTGCTCATCTTATCACCATACTTTGCCTGGAAACCACCGTTGTAGAAATTGATATTCTTTACCAATTCCGGGTTAATAAAACTTAAGCCTTCCTGCTGGCCATTACGCACGAGATAAGGACGGAACACTTCAAAATCGTTTACATAAATTAAGTTCTCATCGTAGCTGCCACCGCGAACGGAATACTGGGAAGTCAATTCATTATTAGAGCCAACGAAAACCTTGATAAGACTTTCAACCCCGGTCACTGCCGAGGGAAGGTTGAGGATTGTCTTGGGATTAGGCCGTATCAGGCCGGTTTCTGTTCTGTCCCGCTGGTCCCTCACAATTACTTCCTGTAAAGTGTCGGCGCCTCTTTCCAAACGAATGGTTATGTTTTCTTCTTCATTTTCATTGAGGAGAAAATTCTTTTGCTCGGACTGACGTCCTGTATAACTAAAAACCACGGCAAATGCTTTTTCAGCCGGGACCTTCAATTTAAAATAACCGGAATCGTTTGTACTGGTGCCATTCAGCTTTCCAAGAATAATCACCGAAACTTTGGCTAACGGGTTTTCATTTTCATCTACTACTTTACCGGTTACGAAGGCGGATTTTTTTTGAGAAAAGGATAGAAGCGAAAGCAAAATGGCAATTGCAGTCAGGAATATTTGGTGGACGGTTATTTTCATAAGAGAATTGGCTTTCAAGATACGGCTTTTTTGGGCTAAGAGGAAAAGGGGGAAAATGAGTCACTACCAAAAATGAGGTAAGGCAGGAATCAGGCGATATCATCAACCCGGTCTTCTCTTTTCCTCATTGATCTCTTAGCTATTCTTCAGTTGATGGATCGTAGCTTTTGGATCAGCCGATTTGAACACTGCATTCCCGGCAACCAATACATCCGCCCCGGCTTCCATAATGGAAGCAGCATTTTTCAAGGTTACGCCGCCGTCAATTTCAATCTGAACCTTCAATCCTTTTTCATCTATCATCTTCCGCAACTGTTTAATCTTTTCCAGGGTATGCGGAATGAATTTTTGTCCGCCAAAACCGGGATTCACGCTCATCATGCAGACAATATCTATTTCATACAGTACATCGCTTAATTCAGCAACCAATGTATGAGGATTAATCGCGACACCGGCTTTCATACCGAGTGATTTTATTTGTTCGATATTCCGGTGCAGATGAGGGCAGGCTTCAAAATGTACTGAAAGATGATCGGCACCGGCATTCTTCAATTCCTCGGCATAGTGGCCGGGATCCAGTATCATCAGGTGAACATCGCAGGGCTTTTTCGTTGTCTTGCGGACAAACTCAACGATCATCGGCCCGAAACTAATATTCGGTACAAAACGGCCATCCATGATATCGAGGTGGAACCAATCACCTTCACTTTCATCGACCATTTTACATTCATCTTCCAGTCTCAGGAAATTAGCAGCCAAAAGCGAGGGGGCGACAATAGCCATTTGTATAAGTTAGAAGTACAAGCTAAGAAATACGTTTTTCGCCTGCAAGATACAAAGCCGATTTTATTCGTACTCCGTATTTCTTATTTCGAAATTTTATCGGCTGCATCTTTGGCTTCCGTAAAAGTTTTATCCAGGCTGTATGCTTTTTCATAACTCAGCCTGGCTTCATCTTTCTGCCCCTGTTTTTCCTGGCAAACTCCTATCCAATAGTAAGCATCGGGGAAGGCCGGTGAAATCCTGTTGGCTAATTTGAAAACGGTGAGCGCTTCCGCGATCTTTTTCTGGCCAACCAAAATCTTTCCTTTTTCAATATACGCATTGAGGTAATTGTAGCTGTACCGGATCGTTTCATCAAACCATTGAATAGCTTTTTCCTTGTCATTGATATTGGAATAATAGACCCCTTTTACATAAAAGGGATCGGCGTGGAGATGCAACGAATCTTTCCTGATCAGCGAATCGCAGAGAGGGATGACTTTTTCATTTTTGCTTTCTGCATATTTATAAGCCAGCTTCAAACCCACCTCCAGGCTGGCGGGGGAAAGGCTATACGCTTTTTCCATCGGGGCAATGGAACCCAGTGAATCACCCTTCTTATCCAAAAGTTCTGATTGCAACAGGAGAACCTCCGGCCGGGCAGGCTGCATCCCGGCCAACTGATTGCAGACTTTCAGCGCTTCGCCTGTTTTATTCAACGCATCATAGGCACGGGCAAGGCTGAGGCGGAGTAAATAACTTTCCGGGAGGCCTTTCAGCGCTTCATTTAAAAATATAGCAGCAGAGTCTGGTTTTTTATCCAGCCATATATTGGCAATGCCGAACGCGTATTTTTCATATTTGTGAAGTGACCAGGCCTTTTGAAAATCGGCCAATGCCGGCTCAGGAAAATTATTTTTGTTGAGCAATACAGCCCTCCGGAAATACAACTCGTCGTTTTTGGGTTGTTGCTTAATGCTATCGGTCAAAGAAGCATATAAGGGTTGTGCGAGAATTTCATCATAAGGAGAAGCATCATCCTTATTAGTACAGGCAGTAAGGATGAAGAGAAAACTAATTATTACCAGGCAAGCTAAATCCTTCGCTTTAGCCCGGGGAATCAATTCAGCGCAGTAATTCAGCCGGGCAAATAAAGAAAATAGTTTCTTTGCGATTGCTTTTGCGGGTTTATTCATAA
Organism: Bacteroidota bacterium; assembly: GCA_030706685.1. Taxonomy (GTDB): domain Bacteria; phylum Bacteroidota; class Bacteroidia; order Chitinophagales; family Chitinophagaceae; genus VBAT01. The sequence continues at coordinate 27,374 of JAUZOA010000050.1, read as the reverse complement.
TTTGAAACAAAAGGTGTGACAATTCCCTGACGAAATAAATGCGCTGCAAAAATACCTTTGCGCCGCTGATATAAACGAAGAATTATGAAAAAATTTGTTTCTTTATCACTTCTTATTGCCATTATTTTAATAGCCGTTTCATGTAAAGAAAAGAAGCCACAGGCTACCTCAAACCCGTCACAGGCTATCCCCAACCTACCCTCAGCCAGCGACACGATCCAATTTCCCGAAGAGACTCATCTTAAAAATGTGCAACAATTGACCTTTGGTGGCGATAATGCCGAAGCCTACTGGAGCTACGACAGCAAGTATATTGTTTTTCAGCGCAGAAATCCCAAAGAAGGCATTATGTGCGACCGGATATTCATGGGCAAAGTGCCGGAAAAACCTGGCGATAAGTTTGAATATAAAATGATCAGCAGCGGGAAAGGCAGAACAACCTGTCCCTTCTTTACCAAAGATGGCAAGCATATTATTTACGCATCTACTCATCTCGGTGCAGATACCTGTCCGCCGGTACCGGACAGGTCTAAATATGGCAACAAGTATATATGGCCTTTGTATGACAGCTATGATATTTTTATGGCCGGTCTCGATGGAAAAATTACCAGGCAGTTGACCCATTCAAAAGGCTATGATGCAGAAGGCACTTTATCGCCGGATGGCAAAAAAATGATCTATACAAGCGATAAGGATGGTGATATTGATCTTTATATCATGGACCTTGAAACCGGTAAAGAAAATAGGGTGACTAATACTCTTGGTTATGATGGCGGCGCCTGGTTCAGTCCCGACGGAAAGAAAATAATCTGGAGAGCTTCCCGGCCGAAAACAGATGCAGAGGTGAAAGAATATAAAGACTTATTAGCGGAAAATTTAGTAGCGCCTGTCAATATGGAAGTCTTCGTGGCTAATGCGGATGGAAGCAATGCGCACCAGGTCACCCATTTCGGGCAGGCTAACTGGGCGCCCGCTTTTTTTCCCGACAGCAAGCGCATCATCTTTGCCTCCAACCAGGAATATAAAAGAGGATTTCCTTTTAATATTTATTCTATTAACGAGGATGGAACCAACCTGCAGAAGATCACCCATGAAAAAATATTTGATGCTTTCCCGATGTTTTCGCCGGATGGAAAGAAGCTGGTATTCTGCAGTAACCGCAATAATGGTGGTACGCATGATACGAATATATTCATTGCCGATTGGGTGGATAAGTGAGTGGTGAGTTGTCAGTGGTGAGGAGAGGCAGCATTTTCCCGGAGAATAATAACATTTGAAGTTGCAAAAGGCATGTAGTAGTTTTGGACACTTAAATTAAAAGCTATGGAACAAGGATTGCTGGATCTCCATAACCTCCTTCGGTGGATCGTTTTATTTTTACTGATATATTCTATTGCCCGGTCTTATGCCGGCTGGAAGCAGAAGAAAGCTTTTTTAAATAGAGATAGGAAGGCCTGGCTATTTACCTTAATATCCGCGCATATTACTCTTTTAATCGGGTTGTACCAATGGTTGTGGGGAAAGCATTTAGGCATGCTAAGAACAACCTTGCCTCCAGGATTTAGTATCATGAAAGATAAATTTTATCGTTTTTTCTGGGTGGAGCACCCAACGTTTATGATACTCGCCATCATCATGATTACCCTCGCTTACGGATCGGCAAAGAAGCCTATCGCTGACGATGCGAAATATAAAAGGGCGCTTTGGCTTTTTATAGTGGCCTTGTTATTTATATTAGTGGCCGTTCCCTGGCCCTTCCGCAATATTATCGGAAGGCCGTGGCTTCCCGGTACGTAAAATGCTGATAAGATTCTCTAAGTATTCAGTGCAGTGGCTACTTTCTGCATTTCATCGACAGTGCCGACACTCAGGCGAAGCCATTTGGTGCCATCTTCAAAGGTTCTTGCACCAACAATTTGATGTGATTCCAGTAATTGCCTTACATCTTTGCCATAAGGAGTGGAATCGAAGTAAACAAAACTGGTATGCGAGGTGATATAAGGCATTCCCGCTTTTTCCAAAGCAGCATAAAATATTGAACGGGCTTTTTGATTTTCTTTTTTGCAGAAACGGGTAAACTCTTTATCATCCATGGAGGCCAATGCCCCCGCAAGCGATACAGCACTGGCTCCCGCATTCGCCCAGGGCTGCAGGTTATTCAATTGTTTCGTGGTCTGGGGCTGTGCCAACGTGAAGCCCACTCTTGCACCCGCCATTCCATATATCTTCGAAAATGTTTTTGCGACGATAAGATTAGGATAATCGTTCACCATTTTAGCCATGGAAGGCTCATCACTGAATTCCGTATACGCCTCATCCAGCAGTATCACGCATTTAGGCGCCATATCTTTTATAAATGTTTCCAGTTCGGCAGCCGGTACTACGGTTCCGGTAGGATTAGCGGGATTGCAGAGGTAAACCATCTTTGTGCCTGCATCAACAGCATCTTTTATTCTTTGCAGGTCGGTTACTTTACCGGTTGTAAGGGGGACTAATTTAATGGGCAGGCCTACTTTACGGGCTGCCGGCATCCACAATCGGAAAGTAGGATCCGGGGCAACTGCATTCCCTTTTTGCAGGGCAGCATACAATGAAGTAATGCCCAGGAGCTCAGAAGACCCTGCCCCAATAGCTACATGATCTTTTGTAAGGTTGTATAATGTCGCGATTTTTTCCCTCAATTGAGTAGTTACCTCCCCGGGATAGCGGTTTGAACCATTTACGGCTGCCACCATCGCTTTGCGTGCCATAGGGGAGGGGCCATGCGGATTTTCATTTGAACTGAGTTTGATAAAATCCGCAAAACCGTTTACGGCAATAATTTTTTCGGCTTCCCGGGAAAATAAATCCCGGCTAAAAGTAAAAGCAGCTACAGCCAAAGCGCTATGCTTTAAAAGTTGGCGACGATCCATAAGCAGGAAATTAAGACTTTAAGGTACGACAAACTCTCTTATTTTTGGGGGACGCTGATTGCCATTTGCCTTACTATTCAGACTGGATTTTATATGAGCCTCCGCCTGTTCAGCTTGCCTGGAATTCTTGATTGATTACTGCAGATGGCAAGAATATTGTTGCAATTCCTGTTCCCGTGTGGTGCTGTATAAGCTGCACGGTAAATTGTCAAAAAATATTTCAACTATGAATAAATACTCTTATATCCCCGAAGGCTATAATGCCGTAATACCTGCGCTTGCTTTTAAAGGAGCCGATGCCGCTATCAAATGGTATAAAAATGTTTTTGACGCCAAAGAAAAAATGCGGTTTGACAATCCTGACAAAACCGTTGCGCACGCTGAATTGGTGATAGGCGATTCAGTGGTAATGTTATCGGAAGAAAACCCGCAGTATAATAAAAGCCCTAAAACATTAAATGGCAATTCCGTCAACCTGTGCATATATGTACCGGATGTCGATAAAACAATTGAGAAAGCCGTAGGTAACAAGGCAAAACTTCTTATGGCCGCGCAAGATCAGTTTTATGGCGACAGGAGTGGCCGGATTGAAGATCCTTTTGGATATACCTGGATCATTTCTACTCATGTTAAAGATGTTTCCGAAGAAGAAATGCAAAAGGCGATGAAAGAAATGGCGCAGCAGAATTGATTTATTTTTTTCCCAGCTCGATCACTTCACAATTTTTAATATCAGAACCATCGATTGCGAACCGGATGATGGTTCTGATTTTATGCCAGCCCTGTCTGCCGGCAGCGCCGGGATTTATATGGAGACAATTGATCTTGTCATCATAGATGACTTTTAAAATATGGGAATGACCGCTGATGAATAATTGGGGGTGATGGAGCTGCAATTCTTTTTTTGTTTCCGGGTTATATCCTGGCGGAGAACCACCGATATGTCGTATCATGACTTTCACCTCTTCACATAGGAAGACTAATTGTTCCGGGAATTCACTCCTTATATCCTGCCCGTCAATATTTCCATACACTCCCCTTAATCTCTTTTTCTCTCCTGAACCCACGGCGAAGGACAGCCTCTTAGCGATCTCTATATCACCAAAATCGCCGGCATGCCATATCTCATCACAGTTTTCAAAATATTTGAAAACCGCTTCATCCAGGAAACCATGTGTATCTGATATAAGGCCAATGCGGGTCATCACTAATCTACCAGGTTATCTGATTTTAGTTTTTCGAGAATCATTATAACTCCCGGGGCCTTGCTTGCCTGATCAAGGTATTCGCCAAGAGAAAAATATTTCAATTCGCCGATCTCTGCGGCGGCAACAGGTTCTACCGGCTTATGAATAATGAAACAATCCTGCTCCATGATCATACCGTCTTTTTCACCGTAGGCAGGCGCGGAAATATGGGTGTAATATTTCAGATCATTTTCAGTAAGGGTAATATTCAATTCCTCCGATATTTCCCTGCATAAAGCTGTCGCCGGGGTTTCACCTTCATCAATTTTGCCGCCCGGCAGGTAAAAGCATCGCTTATTATTGCTGAACGCCAAAAGCAATTTGCTGTTTTGTATGACTACTAATCCGGCCGTAGGAAGTCGCATGAAGCAAAATTCGGGGTTACAAACCGATTCCGTAATTTTAAACAGAGAATTTATTATGCTGTTTCATCGCAATTTCACTTACTGGATCGACAAAAGAAAATGGAAATACTATTTCCTGATGGTGTCGCTTGAATTAATAAAAAACCTGAAAGTCAGTAAAGACAGCAAGTCCGGAAGAAATACCCTGCTATGTTGAAATGTCTTTCGGACTTTCCGTCTCCCCGGTTTTCGGACCTGTTTCCCAATCTCTCAATTTCAAAATTCTTTTTATGCCTCACTATTATCAACTCGGAACCATTCCGCATAAACGTCATATACAATTCCGCAGACCCGATGGAGAATTATATTCCGAGCAATTATTTTCGACGGAAGGTTTTTCCAATGACTATTCCCTGATGTATCATGTTTACCCGCCTACCCAGATCATTAAAACAGAACCGCAGGTAAGCGTAGCGCCAACCGTAGCGGAAGAAAAAATGCTTAAGCACCGCAGCTTTGAAGGATTCAATATCAAGCCGGAAAAGGATTTCCTGCAAAGCCGGAAAGCTGTCCTTGTCAATAATGATTGTCATATCGTATTGGCCGCGCCGCAGGACAGCCTGACAGATTATTTCTACAAAAACACCGACGCGGATGAAATGATTTTTGTCCACGAAGGGAAAGGGATGCTGCGAACCATGTATGGCGAATTGCCTTTTGAATATGGCGACTATTTAGTCATTCCAAGAGGGACAATTTACCAGATAGAATTTGCTTCCTCAATTAACCGCCTTTTCATCGTTGAATCTTTCAGTCCCATACGTTATCCCCAAAAATATCTCAGTAAATACGGACAGTTGCTGGAGCATTCACCTTATTGCGAAAGAGATATCCGCCCTCCCCAAAACCTGCCAACGTATGATCAGAAAGGTGATTTCCTGGTCAGGGCAAAGAAAAAAGGAATGCTGTACGGGCTTCACTATGGTACTCATCCTTTTGATATAATAGGATGGGATGGTTATTGCTATCCTTTTGCTTTTTCCATTCATGATTTTGAACCGATAACAGGAAGGGTACATCAGCCACCTCCTGTGCACCAGACTTTCGAAGCGCACAATTTTGTAGTTTGTTCGTTCTGTCCCCGCTTATTTGATTACCATCCGCAGGCGATTCCCGCTCCTTATAATCATAGTAATATCGACAGCGATGAAGTGTTGTATTATGTGGATGGGGATTTTATGAGCCGGAAGAATGTTACACGGGGAATGATCACGCTGCATCCTGCCGGTATACCCCATGGCCCTCACCCGGGGGCTGTGCAAAAAAGTATCGGCGCCAAAGAAACAAAGGAACTGGCAGTCATGGTGGACACTTTCCATCCTCTTATGCTGACTAAAGAAGCTTTGGACATAGAGAACAAAGATTATGTCATGAGCTGGGCGGAGTAGCTTATCGCTTATTGGATTTAGTTTAATGATGAATACCGGTTTCCCTGCTGGCTACTCATTGTTATACTGGAACTATTGAGGACTTATAGAGGGATTCTCTATACACACTCCGGGAGTAATTCCGGGGGTACTCAGGAGGGTAATTACTGTACAGGCATTCGTGAGTCATTGGGCAAGGATGACGCGATCTGGTCCGGGACATATCCCGGGGATGAGTCGAAAAAACCGGGCGATTATAAAGGAAATAGAGTATCCAAAGACTGATTATGTACTGAACCCCGGCTTTATTTTACCTGTCAAAACCTGCAATTCACACGATAAAATCACGCATTAGCCAAATATATTTTTGGACAGGAAGGAAAAATTATTACTTTTGTTAACCATTTGGTTAAATTATATGGTTAAAAGAGAAAAAGATCAGACGACGGAGGAGCGGATATTAAAAGCCGCCAAGCAGGTATTCGTCCGCAAGGGAATGGCAGGGGCCAGGATGCAGGATATTGCCGATGAAGCCGGAATCAATAAAGCGCTGGTTCATTATTATTTCCGAAACAAGGAAAAACTCTTCGGGGTTATTTTTATGGAGGCCGCCAACAAGCTTTTTCCGAAGATCAACGAGATATTTACTGCGGAGCTGCCACTCTTTGAAAAGATCGAAAGATTTTGCGTGGAGTATATTACGGTAGTCATTGAAAACCCTTACCTGCCCTTATTCGTATTGAATGAGATCAACCAGGACCCGGAATATTTCCTCCAGAAAGTATGGTCGGGAAGAAGCCGGCCGCAGCCGGAAAAATTCCTTCAGCAAATCGAACGGGAAATTAAAAAGGGAACCATAAAAAGAATAAGCCCTTTGCAGTTGTTGCTTAACCTTATTTCCCTCACTATTTTCCCGTTTGTTGCTAAACCCATGTTTCAGAAAAATCTTGGGCTGGATGAATTGCAATTCCGCTCTATTATGGAACAGCGCAAAAAAGAGATACCCAAATTTATTATTGATGCTATAAAAAAATGATTTTTTTATTAAATATTAACCAAATGGTTAACTTAAAGAAATATACTTTCTTATTGCTTTTTATGCCGGGGTGGCTGGAGGCACAGGAAATACAGAAGCTCGATCTTCCCCAGGCGTATGAGCTGGCCCGGAAGAACTATCCTGTTATTCAGCAAAAGGACCTGGTCAAGCAAACTTCGGCCATCAATATTGACAACCTGCAAAAAGGATTTTTGCCGCAGGTAACTATCAGCGGGCAGGCGACTTACCAATCAGATGTCACCAGGATTGATGTTTCACTACCCGGTTTTAGTTTTATTCCCCCGGATAAGGATCAGTATAAACTGGTGACCGACGTCAGCCAGCTGATCTACGATGGCGGTGTAACAAAAGAACAAAAGCTGTTGCAGCAATTGAATGCTTCCGTAGAAGATCAGAAACTGGAAGTAGAATTGTATAAAGTAAAGGAACGGATCAACCAGATCTATTTAAGTGTACTTTATCTTGATGAACAGTTGAAGCAGGTTGAACTGGTGAAAGCGGATATCCGGACAGGAATTAAAAAAGTGGAGGCGCAGGTGCAAAATGGCATAGCTTTCAAATCCAACCTGGATATGCTGAAAGCCGAGCTGCTGAAGACAAACCAGCGCGCCATCGAGATCAGTGCATCCAGGAAAGGGTTGATAGAAGCATTGGGTGTTTTTCTTGGTCAGCCTCTGAGCGGGAACCTGCAATTGGAAAAACCTCTTATGACAACTGCGATTGCTATGGGGGAAATTGACCGCCCGGAATTGAAATTATACAGCGAACAAACAAAATTGATCGGTCAGCAAAACAGGTTGATTACTTCTAAAAATTTACCCAAAGCAAGTTTGTTTGCCCAGGGCGGATATGGAAAACCGGGTTTAAATCTCTTAAAGAACGGGTTCGATTTTTATTATATCGGGGGTCTGCGTTTCAGTTGGTCATTGGGAGGCCTTTACACAAAGAAAAAAGAAAAGGAACTGGTGGAAGTGAACAGGAAGATCAACGACATCCAGAAAGAAACTTTTCTTCTCAATACCAATACCCAGCTTAAGCAACAGCAATCCGAGATAGATAAGCTGCAGCAATTGGTGGCCTCTGATAATGAAATCATTGATCTTAGAAAAAGTGTAACCGATGCGGCTAAGGCGCAATTGGAAAACGGGGTGATCACTGCCAGCGATTATTTAAAAGAAGTAAATGAGGAAGACCAGGCGAGGCAAGCACTCATCACTCACCAGGTGCAATTATTACAGGCACAAATCAATTATCAAACCATTTCAGGAAAACAATAAACCACAGGGATATGAACTTCATTGTAAAATTATTCTCAGCCGGCAGCTTATTATTATTCGTGACGGCTTGCAATAATAAAAATGGCAACTATGACGCTTCAGGCACTTTCGAGGTGGATGAGGTAGTCGTGTCTTCTTTAGCAACCGGGAAAATATTATCCTTTAATATCGAAGAAGGCTCTGTAATCCACAAAGACAGTATTGTCGGCCAGGTAGACCCCACCGGCCTTAATTTGCAAAAACAGGAAGTTGAAGCAACGATCGAATCACTTGGACAGCAAACAGCCAACGTGGAACCGCAGGTTAAGCTGCTGGAAGACCAATTAGCGGTGCAACAATCGCAGCTGGCTAATCTTTTGCATGAAAAAACAAGGATTGAAAATTTATTGAAGCAGGATGCAGCTACCGGCAAACAACTGGATGATATCAATGCGCAGGTTGATGTGGTGCAAAAACAAATCAATGTTATGCAACAGCAGATCAATGTTCAGAAAAATAATGTGGGCACCCAGAACCGGGGGATATTAAGCCAGGGAAAACCTTTAAAAAAAAGGGCCGCGCAAATTGAAGACCAGTTACAGAAAACCAATATTATGAACCCTGTTGGCGGAACTGTTATTACAAAATATGCGGAGGCCGGTGAGATGACTTCCGGAGGTAAGGCCTTGTATAAAATTGCTGATCTGTCAATCATGACATTAAGAGCTTATATCACCGGCACACAATTATCGCAGGTTAAACTCGGGCAGCAAGTGAAAGTGCTGGTAGATGACGGAGCTGACAAGTATAAAGAATTTCCGGGTACGATTACCTGGATCTCGGATAAAGCGGAATTTACTCCCAAAACTATTCAAACGAAGGATGAAAGAGCTAACCTGGTATATGCCATGAAAGTAAAAGTAAAGAATGACGGGTACCTGAAGATCGGGATGTATGGGGAAGTAAAGTTTTAATAGCCGTTAGCTGGTAGCTATTAGCTAATAGCATTATTATTAGTGAATCATTGACAGTATGAGCAGAAATTTTTTTAATAACGAAAAAGCTAACGGCTAAAAGCTAATAGCCTCACCCGGATATGAACGCAGTAATCGTCAGCAATATCATCAAACGTTACGGAACAAAAAAAGCCCCTGTTTCTGCCTTGCAGGGAATAAGTTTTCAAGTGGACAAGGGAGAAATTTTCGGGATCATTGGGCCGGATGGAGCGGGGAAGACTTCCCTGTTCAGGATATTGACAACATTGCTGCTGGCAGACGGAGGAACGGCCACCGTGGATGGATTCGACATTGTGAAAGATTACAAAACTATCCGTGAGCGGGTGGGATATATGCCGGGAAGATTCTCTTTATACCAGGACCTGACAGTAAAGGAAAACCTTGATTTTTTTGCAACCATCTTCAATACTTCCATCGAAGAGAATTATGACCTGGTGAAAGATATTTATTCGCAAATAGAGCCATTTAAAAATCGTCGCGCGGGTAAATTATCGGGGGGAATGAAACAGAAACTGGCATTGAGTTGCGCGTTGATACACCGGCCTTCTGTTTTATTCCTTGATGAACCTACGACCGGTGTAGATGCCGTGTCCAGGAAAGAATTCTGGGAAATGCTGAAAAGATTGAAGGAGCAGGGCATCACGATCCTAGTTTCCACACCTTATATGGATGAAGCCGGTTTGTGTGACAGGGTGGCATTATTACAGTCCGGGAAAATTTTATCGATCAATACGCCGCAGGGAGTTGTTAATGAATTCGGCAAAACCTTATTTGCCGTAAAAAGCAACGACATGCTTCATTTGCTGAATGATCTTAAGCAAAATGAAGACATAGAAGATGCCTATCCTTTCGGAGAATACCATCATGTAATAATGAAACACGGCGGTGAAAACGAATTGAAAGATTATTTAAGGCAAACAGGCAGGCAGTATGAAATGAAAGAAGTAAGACCGGATATCGAAGATTGTTTTATCGCTTTAATGAAGAATTAAATGAACAATGATAAAGTTATAACAGCCGATCAGCTTACCAAACGTTTTGGCGACTTCACCGCGGTGGATGCGATCTCGTTTGATGTGCATAAAGGCGAGATATTCGGTTTCCTGGGCGCTAACGGGGCGGGAAAAACTACCGCGATGCGAATGTTGTCCGGGTTGTCATTACCCACTTCCGGGAAAGCGACAGTAGCGGGGTTTGATGTGTACAGGCAAAACGAAAAGATCAAACAGAATATCGGGTACATGAGCCAGAAATTTTCTTTGTACGAGGACCTGACGGTAAAAGAGAATATTCGCTTTTATGCAGGCATTTATGGTAAGAGCGATAAGTTCATCAAAGAAAAGACGGTATTTATATTAAAGCACCTGCATTTGGAAAGCGAGACGAATAAATTGGTGAGATCATTGCCACTCGGCTGGAAACAAAAGCTGGCATTTTCAGTGGCCATTTTTCATGAACCTCAAATCGTTTTCCTCGATGAGCCTACCGGCGGCGTTGACCCGGTAACAAGAAGGGAATTCTGGAACATGATCTACGAGGCCGCGGAATCAGGGATCACGGTTTTTGTGACAACACATTATATGGATGAAGCGGAATATTGCAGCCGGATTTCCATTATGGTGGATGGAAGGATAGACGCGCTGGATACGCCACAGCAACTGAAAAAAACTTTCAACGCGGCTTCTATGGATGAAGTGTTTTTGAAATTAGCCAGGAAGGCGACAAGAGGGGAATAACTAAAAGCTGTCAGCGCTTAGCTATCAGCTTTTAGCAAAATAGTATCAGGCTTGAAGTAAACCAAATTTTATGAACGGGCTAACGGCTAAAAGCTAATGGCTAACAGCTATAACATGAAACAATTCATTGCCTTTATCAAAAAAGAATTTCATCACATCTTCCGCGATACACGGACACTGTTCATACTGCTGGGTATGCCCATCATGGAGATCATTATTTTTGGTTTTGCGTTGACCAATGAAGTGAAGAATTCTAAAATAGCCATCCTTGATAATTCAAGGGATGCCGCTACCGCTTCACTCATTGCGGAGATCGGATCCAGCCGTTATTTTAATATTGAGAAAGATATTTATTCCTATAATGATATTGAAAGTTCTTTCCGGGAAGGAAAGATCAAGTTAGCGGTTGTTTTCCCGCAGCATTTTGGGGAAGATCTCCGGCATTTCAATAAGGCGCAGGTTCAGTTGGTGGCTGACGCTTCTGACCCGAACGTAGCGAATACATTGACGAATTACGCTTCTGCTATTATTGTGGATTACCAGAAACGCATTACGCAGGATCATCAACTTCCTTATACGATCAATACGGAGATGCGGATGCTGTATAACCCGCAGTTGAAAGGCGCTTATAATTTTGTACCGGGGGTAATGGCGATGGTGCTGATGCTGGTTTGTACATTAATGACGGCTATCACGGTGGTACGTGAAAAAGAAATGGGAACCATGGAAGTCATGCTGGTGTCGCCTGTAAAGCCGCTCAGGATCATTATCGCCAAGGCAGTTCCTTATTTGTTATTATCCATCGTAAATATTGCCAGTATTCTGCTGTTAAGTGTATTTGTGTTAGATGTGCCGATCAATGGCAGCTTATTATTACTCAGTTTCGAAAGCGTCTTATTTACGCTGACTTGCCTGGCTTTCGGTTTGCTGATATCCGCTTCCACGGATTCGCAGCAGACGGCGATGTTTATTTCATTAACGGGGATGTTCCTGCCCACGATCATGCTGAGCGGGTTTATGTTCCCGATTGAAAATATGCCCTTGCTACTACAGATCATATCGAATATAGTACCTGCTAAATGGTATTACCTGATCGTCAAAGATGTAATGATCAAAGGAGTGGGGTTCGAATCTGTTTGGCAGGAGACCCTTGTATTGGCGGGGATGATGTTGCTTTTATTAATGCTCGCGCTTAAAAAATTTAAAATACGTTTGGCATGAGGACGCTCAGGTTTTTATTACAAAAAGAATTCCGGCAGATATTCCGGGAGCCTTCGATCCTCCGGGTCATCTTTGTGATGCCCATTATACAATTGCTCGTTCTTCCCTGGGCAGCGGATTATGAGGTAAAAGATATAAAGCTGTCCGTGGTGGATCATGATCATTCTGATTACTCGCGCCAGTTGGTCTCGAAGATTACCGCTTCCGCTTATTTTCAATTGCAGGATTATACCGGCTCTTACCAAACGGCCCTGCATGAAGTAGAAAAAGACAAGGCGGACCTCATCTTAGAGATACCGGCATCTTTTGAAAAGCAATTAATAAAGGAAGACAAAGCCACTTTATTTATGGCCGTCAACGCGATCAACGGGGTAAAAGCTAATCTGGGCGGAGCTTATTTGCGAAATATCGTGCAGGACTATAACAGCCAGGTAAGAACCGAATGGATACAGTTCCCCCGTTTCAGCCCCGAAACCAATATCGAGATCACTTCCTCCAATTGGTTCAACCCGCTGATGAACTATAAATACTTCATGGTGCCCGGAATACTGGTAATACTCGTGACCATGGTGGGTTCTTTCCTGGCAGCATTGAATATCGTAAAAGAAAAGGAAATAGGCACCATTGAACAGATCAATGTAACCCCTGTTAAAAAATACCAGTTCATCCTGGGCAAACTGATCCCTTTCTGGGTACTTGGCCTGATCGTTTTATCCATCGGGATGCTTATTGCCCGGGTAGCTTATGGAATTGTCCCGGCGGGCAGCCTTTTTGCGATTTATGTTTTTGCCGCTATTTACCTGCTGGCAGTATTAGGACTGGGTCTTTTGGTTTCTACTTTCACGGGCACCCAGCAACAGGCGATGCTGATTTCTTTTTTCATGATGATGGTCTTCATATTATTAGGAGGCTTGTATACTTCTATTGACAGTATGCCCCAATGGGCGCAGCTCATTACGAAAATAAACCCCGTTTCTTATTTCATAGATGTAATGAGAATGGTTGTGCTAAAAGGCAGCAGTCTTGGGGATATAAGGAATCATTTGCTTATCATGTTCGGGTTTGCCGTTTTCTTTAATGGCTGGGCGGTCATCAGTTATCACAAACGAAACTGATATTTTCAACGGACAGAAAACCGGGCTTAATTCTAATTTAACAGGGTGATGGAATCCTCCGTTTCCGGTTTATAAAAAGTCATTTGCTGTCAGCGTAAACTTTTTTATATTCGGAGTACAAAAACGAATGCTATGCTAAAAATCGGAGAGTTAAAACAGGGTGATATTGTAAAAGTAAATGATGACGGCGTAGAAAGGGAAGGAGTCGTTGTTCGTGTAAACCATGTAGAACACCTCGCACTGGTGGACAATGGGGTGCAGGAATTCTGGTACGGGCAGGAGGATATCCAGGCGGTTCCCCTGGATGAAAGCCAGTTGACTAAGTTAGGATTCGAAAAACAGGACCTTGACGGAGCAGTCAAATACCTTAAAGGTGCTTTTCGTCTTGTTACCCCCCATAGAGGGGATTTTTCAAATCTGGAGATGTGGTACCGGGAAGACAGACGCCATTTTAGCGCCCCGCTGGGCGTCCATCAGCTCCAGAATCTTCATTTGGATATGACAAAAGTACCGTTGGATCTCCCCTGATAGTCAATATTTTTACCAGCGACTAAGCTTTTTCAGGCAACCCTGAAAAAAAATCTGCGTTTTTTCTTTTTTCAGGGCATTCCGCCTATCTTTGCAGCCCCAAAAATATATGTCGAAACAACCCCTTATTAAACAAGATGGTACGATCATAGAAGCGCTTTCAAATGCCATGTTCAGGGTAAAACTGGAAAATGGACATGAAATTCTGGCTACCATCTCAGGGAAAATGAGGATGCACTATATACGTATTCTGCCGGGAGATAAAGTAGGGGTTGAAATGTCGCCATATGATTTAAGCAGGGGAAGAATCATATTCAGGTATAAATAAGCTATTAGCTGTCAGCTATTAGCAATAGAGATCAAATATTAGGAACACAGCTAAAAGCTAAAAGCTTAAAATAATGAAAGTAAGAGCATCCATCAAAAAACGCAGCGTCGATTGTAAAATCGTTCGCCGGAAGGGCAAGTTGTATGTTATCAACAAAAAGAATCCCCGCTTTAAGCAAAGACAGGGATAAGAGAAGTTCATAGCTAACAGCTTGACAAAACAAAAACGACAAACAATAAACAGAAAATATGGCTCGTATTGCCGGTGTAGATTTACCCAAAAATAAAAGAGGCGAAATAGGCCTTACCTATATATATGGTATTGGCCCTTCTACGGCTAAATATATCCTGGATAAAAATAATATCAGCCGGGATAAAAAGGTCAATGAATGGAATGATGAGGAGTTGAATGCCATTCGTAATACTATTACAGAAGAGCTGAAAGTGGAAGGCCAGTTGCGTTCGGAAGTGCAGATGAGCATCAAGCGTTTGTTGGATATCGCCTGCTATCGCGGACTTCGTCATCGCAAAGGATTACCCGTTCGTGGCCAGCGTACAAGAACAAATAGCCGGACAAGGAAAGGAAAACGTAAAACAGTCGCAGGTAAAAAGAAGGCGGCTAAGAAATAATGCTTCACTTCGTTCAGCATGATAACTGTCACACTGAGCGAAGCGAAGTGAAGACTTATCTATTTCGAATCAATACCGGATAGCTTCATAAGTCAGCAGGAGGGTTGGTTCAATTCCGTTTCAGGCGGAATCATATTTAAAAAAGAAAGAAAGATTACCTCATGGCAAAAGCACAACAGGCAGCCGCACCAAGTCCAAAAGTAGCGGCCAAAAAAAGAATAGTAAAAGTTGACGCGTATGGCGATGCTCATATTACCGCCAGTTTCAACAATATCATTATCAGTTTAACCAACAAGAGTGGCCAGGTGATTTCCTGGAGCAGCGCCGGTAAAATGGGTTTCAGGGGATCAAAGAAGAATACTCCCTATGCCGCGCAAATGGCGGCTGCTGATGCGGCTAAAGCGGCTTTTGATGCCGGTTTAAAACGCGTGGACGTATTTGTGAAAGGCCCGGGAGCTGGTCGTGAAGGTTCTATC
This sequence comes from Bacteroidota bacterium, assembly GCA_030706685.1. Lineage (GTDB taxonomy): Bacteria > Bacteroidota > Bacteroidia > Chitinophagales > Chitinophagaceae > VBAT01. Next base: position 12,082 of record JAUZOA010000050.1, on the reverse strand, counting down.
CGTGCGATTTCCCAGAATGGTATTGAAGTGGTGATGATCAAAGACGTGACTCCATTGCCACACAATGGTTGCCGCCCGCCAAAGAAAAGAAGAGTTTAAAAAAACTATCAGCTGGTAGCTATCAGCTAATAGCCTTATACATATTGAGCCAGTTTGGTTTCATTTAAACAAAGGGTGCCTGATTGATTTTTAACGCTTTTACTGATCAGCGCACCGTTTCAAAAAAGCGTAAATGAATAATAACTATGGCACGTTACAATGGTCCTAAGACCAAGATCTCCCGTAGATTCGGGGAACCCATTTTAGGTAATGGCAAATGGCTGGACAAGAACAGCAATCCCCCGGGTCAGCATGGCGCACAAAAAAAGCGCAAAACTTTAGGTGAATACGCTCTTCAGCTTCGCGAAAAGCAGAAAGCCAAATACACTTATGGTGTTTTGGAAAAACAATTCCGCAAAACTTTTGAAGAAGCAAGCCGTCGCAAAGGTGTGACCGGCGAGAATATGATCAAATTGCTGGAAGCCCGCCTGGATAATACCGTTTTCCGCATGGGTATTGCTCCTTCAAGACCGGCTGCCCGTCAGCTTGTAAGCCACAAACACATTGAAGTAAACGGCGATGTGGTAAACGTTCCTTCTTTCCAGCTTAAAGCAGGTGATGTTATCACTATTAAAGAAGCAAGCAAAGCTAAAGCTTCTATCACCGGCGTCGTTCGCCCTAAAAACCCAAAATTTAGCTGGCTTGACTGGAGCGACACGGATCTGAAGGGTACTTTTATTACCTATCCTGAGAGAGAAAGCGTTCCGGAGAACATTAAGGAACAGTTGATTGTTGAGTTGTACAGCAAGTAAGCAAGTGAGTGGTGAGCAGTGAATAGTGAGTCTAAAACTCACAACTGCCTGCTGACAACTCACCTAATTAATTATTCAAAAAATAAATCTGAAATATGGCCATTTTAAATTTCCAGAAACCCGATAAGATCATATTACAAAAGGCTACTGATTTTGAAGCTCAGTTCGAGTTTCGCCCGTTAGAGCCCGGTTATGGTGTAACAATCGGCAACGCACTTCGCCGTGTATTGTTGAATTCGCTGGAAGGCTATGCCCTTGTGGGTGTGAAGATCGAAGGTGTAGAGCACGAATTTGCTACCATGAAAGGCATCAGCGAAGATGTGGTTGAAATATTCCTTAACCTGAAACAGGTTCGTTTCAAGAAGATCGTTGAACATGAAGTGGCAAATGAGAAAATCATCTTGTCGCTGAGAAATAAAACTGAATTTACTGCCGGGATGATCGGGGAAGCTACACACTCTTTCCAGATCATGAACCCCGATCTGCTGATCTGCACTTTGGATTCATCAGCTAAAATGGAGATCGAATTAACAGTAGGTAAGGGCCGCGGATACGTTCCTGCTGAAGAGAACAAGCCAAAAGACGCTCCTCTCGGATATATTCCGATTGATGCTATTTTCACACCGATCAAGAATGTAAAATACACGATCGAGAATACCCGCGTTGAACAGCGCACAGACTTTGAAAAGCTGATCATGGAAGTTTCTACCGACGGAACCATTCACCCGGAAGAAGCAGTAAAACAGGCTTCCCGTATCCTGATCCAGCACCTGATGATCATTACAGATGAAAACATCACGTTTGATAACAGGGAAGAAAAGAAAGAAGACCTGGTAGACGAACAAACATTGCAACTGCGTAAGGTATTAAAGACTCCGCTGGAGGATCTTGATCTTTCAGTACGTGCCTTTAATTGCCTGAAAGCAGCAAAAATCAATTCACTGAGTGAACTGGTACAGTATGAGCAGGAAGACCTGATGAAATTCCGCAACTTCGGTCAGAAATCGCTGGCTGAAATTGAGCAGGTGCTGACAGAAAGAGGCTTGCATTTCGGAATGGATCTGCAGAAACTGGGTGTTGATAAAGACGAGCTGTAACTACGAAATAGGAAGTACAAAGTACGTATCTCATACTTCGTACCTCTAACTTAACTGAAGTACGTACTTCATACTTCGTACTTCTAACTTAATTAATGTAGGCTGCAATTCCTGACACGGTGCAGCCGGATAAAACTAAATGTCATGCGTCACGGAGACAAAATCAAAAATTTAAGCCGCACCAAGGCACACAGGGATGCCTTGCTGAGTAACCTGGCTTGTCAACTGATCAAACACAAAAGAATCGTTACTACGTTGGCGAAAGCAAAAGCTTTGCGTGTATATGCGGAACCCCTGATCACGAAAGGAAAAGAAAACACAACACACCAGCGCCGGGTAGTATTCAGTTACCTGAAAGATAAGGAAGCTGTGAAAGAATTGTTTGGTATAGTAGCCGAAAAAATTGCCGGACGCCCGGGTGGTTATACCCGTATCATCAAATTAGGTACCCGTCCCGGTGATAATGCCGAACAGGGAATGATAGAACTGGTTGACTTCAACGAGATCTATGGCAAGGGTAAAGGGGAAGAAAAAGCGGCAACGAAAAAAACACGCCGTGCCGGGAGTAAAAAGAAAACCACTGAAACCGCCGCCGCAGATGAAAAAACCGGGAAAGCCAAACCCGAAGAATAATATTTCTATTTAAATGTTCTTCTCAGGACCCCGGTAATTACCGGGGTCTTTTTTATTTTTAACGCTTAATCGTCTCCTAAAATGAAACCATGTGCAGAATCTTATTACTCCTGATTTCTTTCTATTTCATACCCGCGTCCTTGTTTGCGCAGGGAAAGGAAGATTCCATCAAACAAATGATGGATGAATTCAAGAGAATCGACTCCATTGAGAAAACACTGCATTATAAAACCGGGAAGATTGAGTTGAATGGAGGCATGGCCAGCATCGATATTCCTGCCGGGTTTAAATTTCTTGATCCCGTTGAAGCAAAATATGTAATAGAAAATATATGGGGTAACCCTCCTTCTGCTGAACCGCCATCAGGGCTTTTATTTCCCGCCGGCAGCGGCGCTACTGATCCGGGCAGCTATGCATTTGTTGTAAAATTTGAAAACATGGGATATGTCAAAGATGATGACGCCGGTAAGATCAACTATGACGATCTGTTAAAAGATATGAAAGAAAGTACTGTGAAAGACAACGAAGAACGAAGAAAATCAGGTCTTGTAACGATGGATCTTATCGGCTGGGCCGCTAAACCCTATTATGATAAAGACAAAAAAGTATTATACTGGGCTAAGGAATTTTCTGTATCCGGGAGACCGGAGAATACGCTGAATTATGATGTCCGGGTTCTGGGAAGAAAAGGCGTGCTGACTCTCCAGGCTGTTTCAGGTATGGATCAATCAGACAGTGTAAACCGGCATATTCATGATATACTTGGTATGGTGAGTTTCAACGAGGGCAATCGTTATGCTGATTTTGACGCAAAGACTGATAATGTCGCTGTATGGACGATCGGGGGGCTTGTAGCCGGAAAAATAGCAGATAAAGCCGGCTTCTTTGCAGTCATTTTGAAATTCCTGAAATATATCCTTGTGGGAATCGTACTGGTGGCTGGCGCTACCTGGAGATTTATTAGCCGCAAAAAGAAAAAAAAGAAAGTATTTGCGTACGAACCGTCCGGAAACAGCAACCAGGGAAATTGACCGCATGAATAATTAACAAAAAGCCGGAAAGGAATAAACGGGAATAAGTCACTTTTCTCCGTTTCTTTTTTTGACCTCTTCTTCTAATGAAGTATTTTCACCACCCCGTTTGCTGCTTGCTATATCAGACTTTTATAAACTGGAGAAATGGATAATCAATCAAACCAGGCATTTCAGCAGTTCAAAAGTGAAGTTGGTATACGCTTCCAGCTTTACAACAGCCTTTTTACGTCCCTGCCTTTTCACCGTATCGAAAAGACAGGTATTTTACTTTCTTTATTGTCCAACAACTGTGATGAAGGCTACAAAAAGCATTTAAGCCCGATAAGGATCATTGACGAATTTTTTAACAAGCATACTTCTTATACGGCTGAAAAAGAACGTGCAGATCTTCTTTTTCGGTTTGTACAATACGTGGAAAGGCAGGTAGTTTTATTTGACGCCCTCGAAGATGCCGCTTTTGCAAAAGTGCATGATCTCAATGGAGTGGGTACTTTAAAACATCTGGAATCCGAAGTAATCCAGGAAAATAAGGAGGACCAGCTTGCAGAGAAATTAAAAGAATTCTCCGTACGGTTTGTTTTGACGGCTCATCCCACACAATTCTATCCCGGGCCGGTATTAGGGATCATCAATGATCTGTCAAAAGCACTCGGGGAAAATAATACAAATCTTATTAATACTTACCTGCAGCAATTAGGTAAAACTCCTTTCTTTAAAAAGAAAAAGCCTACCCCTTATGATGAAGCCATCAGCCTTGTGTGGTACCTCGAAAATGTCTTTTACCCGGCTGCGGGAAAAACGGTCAGCAATCTTAAAGCGCAATTCCCCCATGCAGTGGATAAAAAAAATCCCGTGATCAGGATGGGCTTTTGGCCCGGCGGCGATATGGATGGCAACCCGTTTGTAACAAGTGATATTACCCGGCAGGTGGCAGAAGCTCTCCGGGGTGGGATAATAAAATGCTATTACCTTGATGTCCGCCGTTTAAAAAGGCGGTTGACCTTTCCGGGTATTGATGTCCTGCTGAATGAATTGGAAAGTAAATTGTATAAAAATCTTTTTATTCCGGGCAGTAAAACAAAACTGACGAAAGAAGAGATCCTTGGAACTCTGGAGCAGATAAGGCAAATTATTATCGAGCAACATAACGGCCTGTTTCTCCACCTGGTGAATAACCTGATCAATAAGATAGAAGTATTCGGTTTACATTTTGCTTCACTGGATATAAGGCAGGAGGGGTCAGTGCATAGTAAATTGATAGAAACGATTGCAGAACAAAATAAGTTTCTGCCGGCAGGCTATAAAGATTTACCCGATGATGATAAGATAAAAATACTTTCCTCAGTAAAAGGCCTGCTTGACCCGGGACCGATTGAAGATATGGTCCAGCAAAATACATTAAAAGTTATCGCGGGTGTTAAGGAAATCCAGCAATATAACGGGGTTGAAGGGTGTAACCGGTATATTATCAGCCAGTGCAGCAGTGCGTTAAAAGTCGTGGAAGTATATGCTTTATTTCTTTTGAGTGGCTGGCGAAAAGAAGAAATGAATATTGATATCGTGCCTCTTTTTGAAACAGTGGATGACCTGGAAAGAGCCAGCGAGATAATGACAACGTTGTATAAAGATCCCGGTTATAAAGAACACCTGAAGCTCAGGAAGAATTGCCAGACAATCATGCTGGGATTCTCCGACGGTACCAAAGACGGAGGATACCTGATGGCTAACTGGAGTATTTATAAAGCAAAAGAAGAACTGACACGGGTATCAAGAGAACATAAAATAGATGTAATCTTTTTTGACGGTCGCGGCGGGCCTCCATCAAGGGGCGGTGGCAAGACACACAGGTTTTATGCATCTATGGGTCATAATATTGCCAACAAAGAAATACAACTAACTATCCAGGGCCAGACAGTCAGTTCCAATTTCGGAATTGTAGAGGCGGCGCAATTTAATATTGAGCAATTGCTGAATGCGGGCATTTCCAATGATCTCTTTTCAACAAAACATTTTACACTTAATGAAGAGGAGGAAGCCTTATTAGAGCATTTGGCTGAAGCCGGGTATGTGGCTTATAAGCAATTAAAAGATCACCCTTACCTTGCTGATTATCTTCTCCAGGTTAGCCCATTGCGATTTTACAGTGAGACCAATATCGGCAGCCGTCCGGCGAAGCGCGGTGTTTCATCCGGCTTATCATTAAAAGATCTGCGGGCCATTCCTTTCGCGGGTTCCTGGAGCCAGTTGAAGCAAAACGTGACCGGGTATTATGGGGTCGGATCCGCTTTGCGGCAAATGGAAAAGGAAGGAAAATTTGCTTTATTTCAGAAGCTGTATAAAAACTCTCTTTTCTTTAAAACGTTGCTGGATAATTGCGAAATGGCCATGTCAAAATCATTTTTCCCTTTGACGGAGTTTTTAAGCAAGCACAAACAGTTTGGAGAATTATGGCAAATGATCTATGAAGAATACGAATTGACCTGCCAGTATCTAACCAAGCTTACCGGGCACACTGAACTGATGGCAGACTACCCGATTGACAGGGCCTCGATTCAAATGCGTGAACGAATTGTATTGCCCTTGCTGACTATCCAGCAATATGGTCTTACACGAGTAAGGGAAATGGAAGAACAACTGGTGCAGTCGCCTATGAAGGATATCTACGAGAAACTTGTCATGCGCTGCTCATTTGGTATTATCAATGCCGGGAGGAATTCAGCCTGAATCCTGAATCAAAATAAAAAGGCCGTCTATAGAAATAGACAGCCTCACTAACGATTGCTTGCCATATGAAAGAGCTAAATATTTTTAGGAAGGAGTATCTGAATTTATACAAACAGTTGCCTGCGTACTGAATATCACTCTACAATTACTACCAGGCGTTTTCTGCAAAACATTCATTCGTAACAGCGCTTTTCTATGTTCTAAATTCAAAATGTGGATAACTTTTTGATTGAAATAACTTCCTGATAAATGGCACATTATCCGTGATTTTATCCCAGAAAAAAAGCTTGCTACCATTAATAAAATATTAATTTATTTCTCACTCTCCACAAAATTTTATTAACTCATGAAAATAAGTAATATTAATTTTTTTTATAATCCGTATACTTCTCTCTATTAACTTTAATTTCCCATTTTAATGTTCCAATTTTACCCTATTAAATAACTAAAAAAGGAATATTATGTCAATCGTATTATCAGTATTAGCGGTTATTGCGCTCATTGTTGTTCCTGCTTTTAAAGGAGCAAAAAGAGTAGCTGCTTAAGTTAGAATTTATTCTATTCAATATAAGTATCTACCCTTGAATTAATTAATAATCGTCCCGGGTCTTCCTGGGGCGATTATCATTTTAAGATACAGCCAGCATTATCCCGCGCCCGGACCCGGGTCAGCCTGGTAGAAAACATGTTTTTTAGGCTGACTTCTGATCCTGTTTAATTTTTTCCCTATGAAATATGAAATCATCAATATTAGTAAGTCCATGGGAAATTAGTTATTTTAACTACCTGATTAATTTGATCCTGAAGTAATCAAGAACCCCTTCAACCCGGAATAGAGCTGAAGGGATTCTTGCCAGATATCTAATCCATTGCGTAAGCTTCAACTCCATGCTCATATACATCAAGACCTCCCGGATTCGTCTCGCCTTCTGCTGCTACTCTTAATTTCCATGGATGGGGTAATTGCTTAATCACTAACATTAAGATATAGGCAACAACGAATGTGGCAATAGTGATAGTAAGACTTCCAATTATTTGAGCTTTGAGAACTTGTGTTCCTCCGCCATAAAATAAACCGGTGACGGGAGCGGAATTGTCCGCCCCTGTAGGTCCTGTTGCTCCATATTTTCCGCAAGCAAATAATCCTAATGACCAGGTGCCCCATATACCGCAAGCTCCATGAACAGGAACGGCTCCAATAGGATCATCTATGCGAAGCCATTCCAATAAATTCGTAGCAAGGTATACTATTAAACCAGCTACCAACCCTAGCACCACTGCACCGAAGGGAGATACCCAATAACACGGGCAGGTAATAGCGACAAGACCGGCAAGAAATCCATTTGTTGTAAAACCAACATCGAATTTTCCTGTTTTGCCAAACCAAAGAGCTATATACATGGCAGAGATTCCTCCCGCACAAGCGGCAAGTGTAGTATTAGCAGCTACCCGGCCAATTCCCTGCATATCCATTGCCGATAAAGTGCTTCCCGGGTTAAATCCATACCAGCCAAACCAAAGAATAAAACCGCCCACTACTGCGATATTAAGATTGTGCGCAGGTGGCATTCCGCCACCATCCCGTTTAAATACCCTGCCCAAACGAGGTCCAAGTACAATAGCGCCGGCCAATGAAACCATGCCTCCAATCGTATGTACAACAGTAGAACCTGCAAAATCTCTGAAGCCGGTTCCTATAAATGGTAAGAAATGTCCTGTTGAACCCATCAGGGCTAAGAATCCGTCTGGTCCCCATGCCCAGTGACCAATAATAGGATAAATAAAACCGGTAACACCGATACTATAAAGTATATCACCCCGGAAACTGGTGCGTCCAATCATTGCACCTGAGGTTACAGTAGAAGTAGTATCGGCGAATGCAAATTGGAAAATCCAGTGTGCCAAAATAGGAACACCTGTTGCTCCATAAGTGTCAGGGGTATTCTGCAAGAAGAACCAGTTCTTAGCATCTCCTCCCGCCAAAGGTCCTCCTCCCCAGCCAATAAAGCCGTTTCCTTGTCCAAACATAAAGGCATATCCGATAGCCCAGAATAAGATGCCGCAAATGCAAGTATCAAAAACGCATTCCATTAAGATGTTTACGGATTCTCTTTTGCGGGCAAAGCCTGCTTCGAGAAAAGTAAATCCTGGTTGCATCCCGAATACTAAAAAGGCAGCTACAAGCGTCCAGATTGTGTTGGCCGAATTCATCATTGTTGTCTCATGCGGAGTAAAAGTGTCCTGCGCATGTGCAGACAACCCACCTAAGATTGCCGGCAAAAAGCCCATTGCAATTAATACAATCAATAAACCAATGATCTTACCGGCAAACATACTGCCAGCAATACGAAATTTCTCAGGCCTGGTCAGTCGGACCAGGGGACCCTGAAGATGACTATTGTTTCTGTTAGTTAAAAAATTTAGGATGGCCATTTGAATTGATTTTCTTTTAAAAAATTATTTATAAACATCAACCTTCCGAATGAAGAATGTTTGATTAACATTTCAACTTGTTTCATTGGGGTCCTAGGTTAGTGTTCCTGCCGTTAGTCAATACTGGGAAATGTAGTTTCGGTTACATTTTCAGTTTAGCCGGCGGCTATGACCAAAATAAAAAGGAAATGGAGTCCGTTCGTTAACGGAGAGTCCGGGAATGGCAATAGGAACTAGCGGTTTCATAAACAAGTTCCTAACAAATAATTTTACTATAAAAAGGCCTTCAGCAAAAACCGTTTTATTTATCCTGGTTAAAAATTCAATTTTCATGTTTGTAGTTTTGGGGTGATAATTATGCAGTTTAAACCCGGTAAATTTGAACGACGACTTAAAAATGATAAGTAGCGCCTAAAATAAATGTGCCGGTACTTTTAGCAGTTGGCGCACCCGTGTCGGCATTTTTGAAAAAGATCGGATCTTTTGCTCCGTCAATACGGAATTCCGGGATGATTGTCAGATTGTCGATATGGATATTACCCGATAATGTAAAATCGACTATATTAGTACCAAGCCCCGCCACTCCTTTTTTATCACCAAATAATTCGCCTCTCGCAGTTAATCCAAATATAGAAGTCGGATCATAATTGAGATATAAAGCAGATCCCCACCAGGAAGCGCTGCTGCCATCATCGGGTTTTACCATTTTGACAGTCCCATTATAGCCTATGTTGAACTTACTGCTGACAACCCCGGTAAGTACCAGGTCAAATTGATTAATGGAATTCTTAGCCATATCTTTTCCGCCAACATAATTAAGATAACCGCCTATCTTGCCATTTTTACTTGCACCATGCACCTGTGCGATAAAGAATTTTTTAGCAAAGCTGGCTGTAGACATATCTGTCGGGTTGACCACACCTGCCATAAAGGCAAAACTGTTGCTGATGGTTATATCCGCTTTTAAGCCGGTATGAAAGAAGGGGCCATAAGAAAACATATAATCCATGCTGTAATTGCGATTCAAATAGGCGTCAAGCAATTCATAACCTACATGGGTAGCCCATTTTCCCATGGTGAATTTTACTTTGGCGGAAGGAGCATAGGAGAGATAAGCCTGTTTAACAGCCGTCAATGACCCATGATCATTGTAGGAAAACTCATCGGCCCTCCTTCCAAAACCAAGGTCAAGAAGCCCGTCTACCTTGCCGATAGCATAATCGGCTTTAACGGAAGCCATACCAAGCTCAAATGAGTTCTGGGAATTGGTGAAACTGGTGTAGTTGTTGGTCCGGGCTGAGTCTTTGGCATTATTGAAATCATACCGGTAATAGGCATCAACAGAGCCGGAGATCGTCAGGTTGCCTTTCTTTGTGGAATCTTGTGAAAAAACAGATGAAAAAGATGTTGAGACAATGATGATTGCAGAGCAGATTTTTCTTAACATTGCTATAGTTTTTAATTATCAAATAAGGGTACAGCTGGTAAGTTGTTAGCGCAACTTATCATCCATGCTGTACCTTTTTTATTTCGTCAATTCTTTTCTATCGCCTCTATTCTATCGCTGGTACTTCTTTTATAGAGCCATTGTTATGAACTAACAATGTACCCTGCAGGTATTTTTCATTGTGCTGGGAAGCATCGAGACCTTCTAACTCTTCCTGTGAGCTTACCCGCAATGGCAAGATGAAATTGATGAACTTAAAAATTAAGAATGAAACAGTAAAGCTGTATCCGACAGCAACCGCCATGGCCTTTAATTGTGTAAGGAAAAAGGCAGGATTTCCAAAAAACAAGCCGTCATTACCGGCGGCATTCACCGCTTTTGTTGCAAACACGCCTGTCATCAGCATACCGACCATGCCGCCGATACCATGACAGGGAAATACATCGAGCGTATCATCCAGGGTGGATTTTTGTTTATAATAAACGGCTACATTAGAAATGATGGCAGCAATCATGCCGATGAAGATGCTTTGAGGAATAGCGACATAGCCTGCCGCGGGCGTGATGGCAACCAAACCTACTACCGCGCCTACACAGAAGCCAATGACGGAAGGTTTTTTGCCCCGAAGCACATCAAAAAACATCCAGCTTAAACCTGCGGCAGCAGCGGCGGTATTAGTTGTAGCAAAAGCAGAGACGGATAAGGCATTCGCGGCTAAAGCCGAACCGGCATTAAACCCAAACCAGCCAAACCAGAGAAGACCTGTACCTATTAATACGTAAGGAATATTGGCAGGTGGGATCTCTTTGTTTTCAAGGTGAGATTGTCTTCTTTTCAGTACCAATGCACCTGCAAGCGCGGCGCATCCGGCAGAGATATGAACTACAGTGCCTCCTGCAAAATCGAGGGCGCCCATTTTAGCCAAAAATCCATCGGGGTGCCAACTCCAGTGCGCGAGCGGCGCATAAACGAGCAGGCTGAATAAAACAGTAAATAATATGTAAGAAGTGAAACGGATTCTTTCAGCTACCGCCCCTACCACTAAACCCGGGGTAATTACGGCAAACATCAGTTGGAAAAGAGAAAATAAAGTTTTGGGAATGGTTGGAGCTCCTACCCAGGGTTCACCAGAATTCACCCCCTTAAAAAAAAGATGTGTAGTCGGATCGCCAATTATACCATTAATATCTTTTCCAAAACAAAGGCTATAGCCAACTACTACCCAGATAACGCTGACAACTCCGGCAGCCACCACGCTTTTTATCATGGTGGAGATCACATTCTTTCTGTGTACCATACCGCCATAGAAAAAGGCGAGACCCGGTGTCATCAGGAAAACCAGGGCCGTAGCAACAATGATCCAGGCAATATCCGCGCTGTTGTATTTGCTGGCATCTGCAAAATCGGATACCGGTTTTACGAATATGGCAAAGATGGCAATCGTGGCAAGTACAAAGAATGGGGCAACCTGTTTTACTGTTAGCTTGGGCATAAGCTGAGATTTAGATATTAATAAAAAAAATTATTTGAAAATAGCTAAACTAAATTAAGTAATTATTATTAAAATTATCGCTATATGCAGTATTATTTTGCCTAATGTTTAAAAAATGGCAGTAATTGTTAATTAATATTATTATTAAAATAATATATAATATATAAAAACCATGCAATTCCAATACATCTCCTCTCTTTGAACTCAAAACTAGAAATCTAAACTCCGGACCGGTGATAATTGGCATTAGATAGAATGGATAGAATTGGCTGTGGAATAGGCCAGAAATATTTGGGTTAGCCAGCAATCGCCTGTGACTAAAGAGGGGTGAAACCTTAGTTTCAAAGGGTCTTGAAAATAAATAACCCGTA
>JAUZOA010000005.1 GCA_030706685.1 Bacteroidota bacterium | reverse complement strand
CTGCTATAATTGAATGTTTCAATATGGTAAAGCCCGCATGCGTTCATCATTTCTGCTGCCGTTTCCTGCATATCTTTTTGCATCTTTTTTTCATTCTCACCATATTGCATATTGATCTCTAACAGCGGCAGGCCCCATTTATCTTTTTTGTCGCGGCTAAGGTTTATTTTATTGTTGTAATCAGGTAAGGTTTCCCCATAAGCTTCGAAGTAAGCGGACCAATCACCCGGTTTGGTCAGATTTTCTTTCCAGTCAGCGCCTATGCCGGGCTGATGAAAGCCGCGTGTCCAATCTAGCCGGTTGATCCAATTTTCAAAGAAAAATCCCCGCAAATAAGACTGATCCTGGTGCTTTACATTTCTAAATCGCGGAACGCATACGCTTCCCGGTCGCTGACCATAATAAAATGAATCTTGTAGCCCGGAGTAAAGACCCGTAGCGCCAATACCTGCCTGGTGATCCATTAAATAGTGGCCCAGCACACCGCTGCTGTTAGCCAGCCCATCGGGGTATTCAGGTGTCCGGGATTGCAAGAGTATCTGGGTACTGCCTAAGGTGGAGGCATTCAGAAAAACGAGTTGGGAAAAATATTCAATACTCTCGCGTGTTTCGCTATCAATTACACGAACGCCTTTTAAACGGTTGCTCTCTTTATCGTAGATGAGGCTATGCACAATAGAAAACGGTCGCAGGGTTAAATTGCCGGTACGGTGAGCATCCGGCAACGCGGCAGCATTACTGGAATAGGGCGCGCCGAATATGCAGCCGCGATGACAAAGATTGCGCGTATGACAGCGCTGACGGCCATTATGATCCCTTGTCAAAACGGCTACGCGCCCGATAATCAGGTCGCGGTCCGCAAATGTTGTACGAATTCTGTTGCGGATATGCTTTTCGAAACTATTCATTTCGAAAGCGGGCAGGTAATTGCCATCAGGCAGTTGCGCTATTCCATCCCGGTTTCCACTGACACCTATATAATTCTCTGCATAGTCGTACCATGGCGCAATATCCTTATACCGAATGGGCCAGTCGATGCCAATACCTTCTTTCAAGTTAGCCTCAAAATCAAGATCGCTCCATCGATAACAATGTTTGGACCATAGCAGGGAACGACCCCCCACCTGGTAGCCTCTGTACCAGTTAAAGGGTTTTGACTGTATATAAGGATGGTCGCTGTCTTTTACCAAAAAACCTTTGCTATCCTGTCCAAAGAGGTACAGTGTTTTTTGTATATCATACTCTTTTTGCTCCTCGAGGCTTACCAGGTTTCTCAGGGGCAAATCCCACGGATCAGTCAATGCGGTAGGATAATCTTTGATATGCTCTACCATTCTGCCGCGTTCAAGCACCAATACTTTAAGCCCTGCCTGCGTAAGTTCTTTTGCGGCCAATCCACCGGTTATGCCCGAGCCGATTACGATCACATCGTATGTATTTTGCTGTGTGCCTTTTCCGGCTATGTTGAAGTCTGGCATATTTACAAATAAAACTTTAAGCTGGTTCTGCCATAATTCAGGGTGTTTTCCGTAGCAGGGATTTCGCCTTCGTAAGCGGCAGGGATTTTTACATAGTTACTTGCCTTTGTTGTTCCTTCCTGTGAAGTGAAAAAACCAATCATGGCATATTGCTTTATCGTCTTAAAGTAAACGCAATCCTCATTACCATGATAGGCTTTTTTATCAATCTCAGCGAGCCAGCTCATCTTATCAGTAGCAGATGCCAGCCCTTGTTTCAGTTTATCAAGTCCTTCCCGGATAATGGCTTGTTGCTCGTCCGTCATACATTTGGCAAATACCTGGTCCAAAAAAACATGTGTATTTACCTGGGATGCCGATAAGGTTCTGGTGGCCGGAAGAATAAGATCAATGGTCTCTATAATCGTATCCACCTCAGCAGCCGTAAAAAACTCGCAGGCATGTTCTTTCTTACCGGTATTGGTACAGCTTGCGAGAAAACCTGAGAGGACAGCAGGAAACATCGTATGTGCAGTAAGCATCCCGAGGGATTGGAGGAGTTGACGTCTGTTCATCCGTTGCTATGAATAAAGCTCTTAAAGGTATGCCATTTTACATCACATTGGCACTTTTCAAAGACGGCAGAGACCTTTGATGAACTAGGGATGGGTGATCGGCAGAAGAAAAAATACCGGCCAGTGCGTCAATTGAAATTGGTGCGGCGGGACTTGTTATTTTAATATATAGTAGTACGCTCAGGACAACCAGGGGGAAAAATTAATCTTGCTATCCAAAATGGTTTTGATAGATTTATGTACACCAAAACTTTTTTCCATGAAAATACGAAACTTATCTCCTTTTGCCAGGACTACTCATCTTCATTTTAAACAAGGCATCAGATTGATCCATCGGTATTAAGCCTGGCCAGCGCAACAGATAATTGCAAATGCCGTGAAATTAGAGGCATTAAGCGCTATTATCTTTCCCCTTTTGAAAGTTGAAATCGAAGCCTTTAAACACGACTACGGTTACTTCTGTACTCTGGAAACAGAATGCTTAAAACCCGATTTAATAAACATAAACTATTAAATAAAGTCGTATGAAAAAGATAATTCCTTTTTTCCTGAGCTTGTTTATACTTGTACTTAGCAGTAATGCTCAGATGCGCGTTCATCTTATCAATGTGGGACAGGGATGCGCAACACTGGTTGAATTTCCGTGTGCAGCTATTCTTATTGATGCAGGTGGCGAGACTAATTCGCTGTTTAATTCATCTGATTCTTTGAAAGACTATCTCAGCAATTTCTTCGATAGGAGAAATGATCTTAATCATACTTTGCAGTGCGTTTACCTTACACATCCTCATAAAGATCATACGCTTGGCGTACCTGTTATATTGCAGTCGCCTTATGTGATTAAGAATGTTGTCACCGATGGCTTGGAAAAAGGTTCAGGAAAGGCGGGCCAGATAAAATTGCACAGGGCAGCCCAGGCCACGGAATCGAATGCCGACCCAGCTAATGTTATTGGTCTTGACGCAGTCACTACCAGTATGATAGGAAATGCCGGTCTGACCGACGGAATAATTGATGCTGTTAACTGCTCCGGTACAGACCCCATTATAACAATTTTGTGGGGAGCGTCGGCTACAAACCCGGGATGGAGTGCGGCGGATTTCAATAATGAAAATAATCATTCGTTGGTAATAAAAATTGAATACGGAGCCTCATCATTTATTATCACCGGCGACCTTGAAGAAACAGCGCTGGGCAACTTATTGGCGAAGTACAATGGAACAAACCTTCTTGATGCTGATGTCTATCTTGTCGGACATCATGGTTCTAAAAATGGAACCACACAAAATTTATTAAAGAAGATTACTCCACAAATGGCCCTGATAGGAGTAGGCGATCCGGGTCGCCAGGTCAATTGGACTGCATGGGCTTATGGGCATCCTAACAAAGGAAAATTAGATACACTGCAGACCATTCTAACAGCAACCCGCACCCCAATCCATATAAAGGCAGGTACTGGCGCAAAGACATTTGTTAATTATATTGTTTCAAAAGCAATCTATGCAACGGGTTGGGATGGTAATATAGTGCTGGAGGCAGATGCTGCAGGAAACTGGCATAAGGTAGAAGAGACACTCGTTCCGGCCCTGGTTAATATAAACACGGCTTCGTTGACAGAACTGGAAACGCTACCAGGCATTGGTACTACAAAGGCGCAGGCAATTATAGACTTCAGAACCAGTCATGGTAATTTCACGACCATTGATGACCTTGATAAAGTCCCGGGAATCGGCCCGGCCACAATGAAGTTGCTAAGACCTTATGTTAAGATTTGAACTGGAAAGGCTTAAAAAACTTATAGTACAATACGTTTAATCTTTATAAAAACCATTGCCCGGCATTTTTATTTTATTAAATCGCCGGGCAATAGCCGCGTTCAGCAGTAAATGATTATTAGCGTCCCTCGTTTGTAATTCCATTCTAAGGAACATACGTGCCTGCTGCAATGCATGCATTCAAATGATTTTCTTCTCCGTTTGTAGCTGCTCTTATGTTTCCTGCATCAGCCGTTGTTCCCCATGTGCCTGGCCCATGATATTGCTGGGCGGACGGGCGAATAGATGCAAAACTGTTGATGGTGTCCCCGGCTAAGCTGTCAAATTTCACGATCGCCAGCCCGCTGCCGTGATCGCTAAAAGCGTAAATCTCGTTTTGTATCATGTCGGAAGGATCCATAATGAATTGTTTTGATTAGTTAATATTTAGTTTTTGAAAACAAGCCATGAAACCAATGAAGCCAATACAAATGAAAGCCATTCATTTGCCATTCGGTGTCGCTTATTAATGAAAGTTTTGGATCAATATGTTTATGCAGAAGATGAGCCGGGGATTTGCCCGGCTTAGATATAACTTTACCGGCGTAGAAATTTACATCGTTCATAGATAAGGTTCAAGTGACTCAAATATAATAGAGGATCAGGACAATTGGCGCTAATAATTGGTCACTTTTTTATGGATTGTGTTACCCGTTTTATAAAATCGGAATTGAAATAATTCGGCATTAACCTATGTTTCCGGACAGGAGTGGTTCGGAGACATGAACCGGGGGGTAGGAAACCTAAAAAGGCTGCTATTAATTAGCAGCCTCTCCTGGTACCCGTATTTCATAGGGAAATAGTTTCCTGTCGCTTAATGGCTATTGAAAAGGAGCGGCTGGAATATCCTTTACAGGTACGCGCCATAAACCAACAGCGCCAAACGAAACTCCTTTCGTTGATTGGCGTGTGCCCGCATCGGCCCCGAAATGATACAATGGCCAGCCTTTATAGGTTAATTGGTTTCTTCCAAAAACATTGGTTACACTAAACAAGGTCTTATTGAGGACAGAGGGTACAACAATTTTTGTTGTATCGTAAATGGGCCATACCGTGTTATTGGAAAAATCTGCCTTGGTGAACTTATTGTGATTAGCGCTGTCTCTTGAAAAAGTATATAATGTATTTCCAATGGCGTCGGTAAAGAAAATGGTATTTCCATCGCCGGGAGTATAATCGGCTTTATAATGAATATTATCACCCCCGATCAACTGTGTATTGGCCAGCATAATTGTGTAGTCCGGCTTTGCCGCGAACCAAAGCCCGCCAATCGCATCCCCGGTTGTTTGACCGGCTGCTTCAGGATTTCCACCCGGTGCATATTCGTACAAAGGCCAGCCTTTATAAGTCAATTGCTTTTTACCTGATGCGGTAGTAATAGCAGCAAAATCTGTTATGCTCAGCCCCGGATCTCCCAATTCATCAGTAGTGAGATTGTCCACATAAAAAACGGGCCATATAGATTCACATCCGCCTGTACAACCATTCTGCCCGCTTACATCATTCGCAAAAGAGTACAGTGTGCGCCCGTCTTTGTCCGTAAGAATTTTTCCTAATGCTGCGTTTTCCTGGATAGTTACCTGCTTTGTAACAGCAGGTATTGATTTGTTTTTTGAACAATTACTTATACCCATTGCTGCCAGTACAAGCATAGTCATTCCCCATCGGGTTTGAATTAACCTTTTCATTTGTTATTAATTTGTTTTGTTTTGAAAATTGTAAAATGTAGGATTGTTATCAATCATACGGTATTGGCAAATCAACTTCCGGAAGTATTCTCTGCAAATAATTTACTCTACATCGCCAGTATGAATTCTCATTCTGTAAAAATCCCTTTAACTATTCGAAATGCAGGCAACAAAGGTTGCTTAGCAGCAAAAATTTTCCGGATACCATTGAGCCGGCGGCATGGATAATTTATTATTTCATTCCGGCGATGATTAAAATACGGAAATAACTTTTTCATTTGTTGCCATGCGTATCACACCCGCCAGTCTTCTGTTGCGCTTAATGCATGAAAAATGAATGAAACCGGAATATTTTGCGACATTCCGGTTTGAAAGACAAAAGTTTCCTCTTGTTGCCGGTAGTATTCCTATTTATGAAGAAAAATAGAGCTTTGGGATAAATGCGCTGAGACAGTGTGTCAGTACCGGCTCTCAAAGAGGCTAAAGATCCCATTGGGAGTTATTTAGCCGGGTAACGCATTGTAGTATAAGATATGAATGCGAAAGTCTGGAATTTGATCAGCCTCACCCCCTCATCATGCTGCTATTAGTAGAGTCTTCATCCCCTCTCCTGATGGAGAGGGGGCGCAGAGTCTTCAATTTAAATAATTCGTGATAGGGGTGAGGCTAAAGATGCCATGAACACGAATCTCCCGATCAGAAAAACATAAATGCGAGTTATTGGGCTGAGAAATGCGTTGTAGTATAAGATGTGAATGCGAAAGTCTGCAACTTGATCAACAGGTCGTCAGGCATTCTAACCATGAACGACCTGCCGATATAGTTCCTTGATTCCTGGTAAATCTTTCGTAAAAAACCAGTTGGTTTATTGGAATAAGTGTAATGTAATTGAGAGTACCGGTATCTCTGAACTTGATTTTTGCCTTTTCTCATTCTTGCCGGGGCCGGAAATGATTCTATTCTGTACAATGCCAGTATAACCAGCCACAACGATCTTTGAAAACCTCTTTATTTTTAATTGGCCTTTGCCAAAGGAAAATGTAAATTTGGTTAAAGCGGTAAATAAAACCCAGTGTTAGCCAGGAAAAAACTATTGCTTGTATTATTGGTTATGGTAACGGCTATTTTCGTTCTTCAATGTACCATGAACCATCAGCCCGTTGATTTCACAACGCAGGTTAAGCCCATTCTTAATAAAAATTGCATCACTTGCCACGGAGGCGTAAGACAAAAAGGAGGATTCAGTTTATTGTTTCGCGACGAGGCATTGGCAAAAACAAAGTCTGGCAAATTTGCCATTATTCCCGGCGATCCTGATCACAGTGAAATGATACGCCGTATAGCCCTGCAGGATCCCGAGGATCGCATGCCCTACAAACATGATCCCCTCAACCAAAAGGATATTGATATCCTGCGTCGCTGGATAAAAGAAGGCGCACAATGGGGTGAGCATTGGGCTTATGTTCCTGTAAAAAATGTGCCTGTCCCTGCTTCAAAAATAATTGCGAAACAAGGCGATGCAAAAAGCGGGTGGGGAAAAAATGAAATAGATAATTTCATTGGAGAAAAATGGAAGGAGCAGGATCTGCAACCTTCGTCACCAGCCAATAAACATACACTATTACGAAGAGTAGCATTGGATATCATAGGTATGCCGGCGCCGGCCGGACTTGCTAAGAATTTTTTGGAAGATAGCAGCGATCATGCCTATGCCGACCTCGTTGATTCGTTACTTAGCTCCCCGCATTATGGAGAAAAATGGGCCACTATGTGGCTGGACCTTGCGAGGTATGCGGATACAAAAGGATATGAGCGGGATGATAGCCGTAACATCTGGCGTTACCGTGACTGGCTCATCCGTGCATTCAATAACGATATACCCTATGACCAATTTTTGACCGAACAAATTGCCGGTGACCTGTTGCCCAATGCCACCGACGATGATTTTATCGCCACGGCTTTTCATCGCAACACAATGACCAATGATGAAGGCGGTACGGATAATGAAGAATTCAGAACATCGGCTGTGCTGGACCGGGTCAATACTACCTGGCAGGCCGTCATGGGAACTACATTCGGATGTGTGCAATGTCATAGCCATCCTTATGACCCTTTCCGCCATGAGGATTATTACAAGTTCATGGCTTTCTTTAATGATACCCGTGATGAAGACACATTTGACGATTATCCCTTGCTGCGCCATTATAATGATACACTGCAGCAGCAGTTATCAGCGGTGGTGACCTGGATAAGCCAAAATGTTTCCGAACAAAAATCAAGAGAAGTATACACGTTTTTGAAAACCTGGCAGCCCTCCTATAATTCCCTTACCTGTGATAGTTTTACCAACAGTGAATTGAGTGATACGAAGTGGCTCGCGTTTCGAAATCATGCTTTATGCCGTTTGAAAAATGTGGATCTCCAGGATAAGGACCAGCTTATTTTCCGCTATGCAGCTGATACAAGCGGCGGCATTTGGCAGATTCACCTGGATCATCCAACCGGGGCAGTAATTGCAACTATTCCTTTGCCGGGAGCAAAAGGATGGACGATAACTCAAACAAAGATTTTGCCAGGCAATGGAATTCATGATCTCTACTTTACATATACTAATAATAATTTAAAAAGGCCCGAGGACAATGGAGCGGAGTTTGACTGGTTTTATTTTACACAGGAATTGCCTGGTAAGGATAAAGCGGGATATGCCGGCATCAAAAAAGAATATTGGAAACTGGCTACTACGATTGTTCCTACAACCCCCGTCATGATGGATAACCCGGCTGCTATGCATCGCAGCACTTATGTTTTTGAGCGTGGTAACTGGCTGGTGAAAGGCGATAAAGTGATACCTGATGTTCCTCATTCCTTGAATCCGTTCCCTGCCAAAGCACCACGTAACCGGTTAGGTTTGGCTATGTGGCTGACCTCAAAAGAAAACCCGTTGACTGCAAGGACTATCGTAAATCGTGTATGGGAACAACTCTTTGGAACCGGTCTTGCAGAAACATTGGAAGATTTAGGCTCACAGGGCATTCCCCCCACGCATCCCGAATTGCTTGATTGGCTCAGCTACCGGTTTATGAATGAGGACAACTGGAGTATAAAAAAATTAATACGCTTTATCGTAACGAGTGCAACTTACCAGCAGGATTCCAAAATAACGCCTGAATTATTACAGAAAGACCCCTACAATAAATATTATGCCCGTGGCGCCAGGGTTCGTTTATCGGCAGAGCAAATTCGTGACCAGGCTTTATGTATCAGCGGTACATTTTGCGACTCCATGTATGGACCCGGCGTATATCCATGGCAACCCAAAGGCATCTGGCTTTCTCCATGGAATGGCGCTACATGGCAGCCAAGTAAAGGCGGGCAGCAGTACAGGCGGGCATTGTATACGTATTGGAAACGTTCAGCCGGGTATCCGTCGATGATAACTTTTGATGGCGTATCGCGTGAAGTATGTACGGCGAGGCGGATTCGTACCAACACACCCTTGCAGGCGCTCACCACATTAAACGATTCTGTGTACATTGATATGGCCCGGCATTTTGCAAGCCGCATGCAAAAAGAAGCCGGCAGCGATATAAAGCAGGAGATCAAACAGGGGTTTGAATGGGCAACCATTCATGCAATTGATGATAAAAGCCTGCAATCGTTAACAGAACTGTACAATACGGCATTGAATCAGTTTAAAAAGGATGCCGGGAAAACGGGAAAAATGCTTGGTACAGCCAATAATGGGACGGCTGCGGAAACCGCCGCATTAACGGTAGTAGCCAATGCAATCCTGAATTTGGATGAAGTGGTGACGAAGAATTGACGTTTAAAAGTTTACAGGTTCTTATCGGAGTAATTTTTATTATTTCAACGAAACACTTTCAGATCAGAGCCCTTAAACCATTAAACCCTCAAATAACAAGCATGACTCAAAAAGAATTACATAATCAAAGACTATTGCGTGAAGCGGAACAGGCGGTGATGCGCATGCATACCCGCCGGCATTTTTTAAAAGAAAGTGCAATGGGCCTGGGAGCGCTTGCGCTGGGTTCGTTTCTCGGAGGTTGCGGCAGAAAAGAAGGACCCATAAGCAATATTGTATTTGATCCGGCTCATCCGTTACTGCCGAAACTGCCGCCATTCCCCGGCAAAGCAAAAAGTGTAATTTATTTACACATGGCGGGCGCTCCTTCGCAATTAGAATTATTCGATTATAAACCTGAATTGATGAAGATGGATGGACAGGATTGTCCGCCATCATTGCTGGAGGGAAAGCGATTCGCTTTCATACGGGGTGTTCCTAAGATGATGGGTCCGCAGGTAAAATTTTCCAAACATGGACAAAGCGGCGCCTGGATAAGTGAAAACATGCCGCACCTGGCAACGATAGCAGATGAATTATGTTTCTTAAAAGCTGTAACGACCGATCAGTTTAATCATGCGCCTGCGCAATTATTGGTACATACAGGTTCACCAAGAATG
This sequence comes from Bacteroidota bacterium, assembly GCA_030706685.1. GTDB lineage: Bacteria > Bacteroidota > Bacteroidia > Chitinophagales > Chitinophagaceae > VBAT01. The sequence continues at coordinate 107,789 of JAUZOA010000005.1, read as the reverse complement.
GGCCGGCCAAGCCTCGGTTCATGGGTAACCTATGGATTAGGAACCGAGAATCAAAACCTGCCGGGATTTGTTGTATTAACAAGCGGAGGTAAAAATCCTGATGCCGGTAAAAGTGTGTGGGGAAGCGGATTTCTGCCAAGTGTATACCAGGGCGTACAATGCAGAAGTGAGGGCGATCCTGTATTATTCATGAAGGACCCTGATGGTATGGACAGGGATTTGCGCAAAGCTTCTATCGAAGCAATCAATAAGGTAAACCAGGAAGAATATACCGCTTATAATGACCCTGAAATTTTATCACGCATTTCTCAATATGAGATGGCGTATAAAATGCAGATATCGGCCCCTGAAGTAATGAACATCAATGAAGAACCGGCGTATATCCATGAGATGTATGGTACAAAACCGGGCCAGGCCTGTTTTGCCAACAATGTTTTATTGGCAAGAAGGTTAGTGGAAAAAGGCGTTCGCTTTGTGCAATTATTCGACTGGGGATGGGATAGTCATGGTTCCGAAGAAAGTCTTGCAATTGATTTCGGTTTTATCAATAAATGCAGGAAGGTAGATAAATGTATCACGGCGCTGATACTTGACCTTAAGCAGCGGGGTTTATTGGATGAAACGTTGGTAGTCTGGGGAGGAGAATTCGGGCGCACGCCCATGCAGGAGAACCGTGAAGGGAAGAAAATGCCCTTCAAAGGAAGAGATCATCATACCGAAGCATTCACAATATGGATGGCCGGAGCGGGAATAAAGAAAGGATTCAGCTATGGCGAAACAGATGAAATCGGCTATAGCGCTATCAGCGGTAAGGTAGAGCCATTCGATATACAGGCAACGATATTGAATCAACTTGGATTTGATCATGAAAAGTTCACTTACCAGTTCCAGGGCCGGCCATTCCGGTTAACCGACACAAGAGGAAGAGTGATTGATGAAATCCTTGCCTGATTCTTCCTTTATGCCAATGTCAAGTGGTATGAAGAATTGAATGGTAAGTTCAAAAAACTTGTCTTATTTTAAAACAAATAAGCCAGCGGCTGATGAACCCGGCAGAATGACGGGATAAGAAAGTATAAAAAACAAAAAAATTGAATCGCAGAAACTTTTTACAAACATCCGGCTCAGCCACTACGGCTCTGTTACTTTCAACGGGAGAGTTGTTTGCCCCGGCACCTGAGACTCCTCCTCGCATCAATAATGATTTTAAGCTAAAATTACTGGCCACCAACTGGGGGTTCGGGGGCACTGTTGATGAGTATTGTGCCAAAGTAAAAAAGGAAAGCTATGATGGTATTGAAATATGGTGGCCGGTGACACAAAAAGAACAAGATGAGCTCTTCAATGCTTTAAAAAAATATAACCTTGAAGTAGGCTTCCTTACAGCGGGACATGAGAGTAATTACAACGATCATTTTGCCAGCTTCAAAAGGATGATTGATGAAGCAGCGATGAACAAAATTCAAAAACCGCTATATATTAATTGCCATTCCGGGAGAGATTATTTTTCGTTTGAACAGGGAAAAGCGTTTATTGATCATACCCTGTCGTTATCAGCCACTACCGGCATTAAGATCTGTCATGAGACGCACCGCTCAAGATTATTGTTCGCAGCGCCTGTCGCAAGACATTATATGGAAGCTATTCCCGGGCTGCGGATCACCTTTGATGTATCCCATTGGTGCAATGTGCATGAAAGTTTACTGGCAGATCAGCAGGAAACGCTGGATATGACGCTACAAAGAGTAGATCATGTACATGCGCGCATAGGTCACCAGGAAGGACCCCAGGTGAATGATCCCCGCGCCCCTGAGTGGGACGCTGCTGTAAAAGCGCATCTTGGCTGGTGGGATAAAATAGTTAACCTGAAAAAACAAAAAGGCGAAACCCTTACTGTCCTGACTGAATTTGGTCCGGCTGATTATATGCCCACATTGCCTTATACCCGTCAGCCTTTGGCCGATCAGTGGGCCATCAATGTATATATGATGCAATTATTACGACAACGTTATCTACCTTAAATTTTTTTTAGTGCTTGCCTCCATCATCGAATTTATCGCTCACTTTCACCCGGTACTTGTCCATTTGCCAATCGGTTTTTTACTGGCCGGTTTATTATTGCAATGGCTCTCGGGGAAGGATAAATATGTTTCACTCAGGCCAGCTATTCCTGTTATATTATTAGGGGGGGCGGTAGGCGCTACGATATCCTGTATTACCGGTTATCTTTTGTCAGTCAGCGACGATTATGATCTTGTATTGATCAATTGGCATCAATGGATGGGCATATCCGTTGGAATTATCTCATGGTTTGTATGGCTGAAACAAAGAAATTCAGGTAAGCCTTTCAGCAAAACAATTCTTTCGGTTGTGCTATTTTTATTGATCCTGGTTACAGGACACCTGGGTGGTTCACTAACACATGGATCTGATTACCTCACAAAACCTTTAGGGGACATTTTTAAGGGTGATAGTATCCCGGCAACAGTCATAAAACCTTTGCCTGATGTGCAGGAAGCGCTGATTTATGAAAATATAGTGAGACCCATACTGCAAACCAAATGTTATTCCTGTCATGGCGCCAATAAACAAAAAGGCAAACTGCGAATGGATGATACGCTGATGCTGATGAAAGGCGGGAAAGACGGGAAAGTGATCATTTCCGGAAATGCAGGTAACAGTGAAATAATTAAGCGATTATTGTTGCCGGTAGATAATGAGGGTCACATGTCGCCAAAAGAAAAACCGCAGCCTTCTGAAAACCAGGTTGCTTTATTGTATTGGTGGATAAATAACGGCGCCAGTTTTACAAAAAAAGTAAAAGAGACTGATCAGCCGGATAGGATAAAACCTGTGTTGCTGGCTCTGCAAAATGAGCCCGAAGTAAAGAGTGCGGTAACCAGTATCCCCGCAAAACCGGTAAAGAAAGCCGATGATAAAATGATGGAACAATTAAAGCGTAAGGGGATTGTTGTTTTACCCGTGGCTCAAAACAGCAATTACCTTATGGCCGATTTCATTTCCGACACGTTGATCACCAATGATGACCTCCGGTTGTTGTTATCGTTGAAAGAACAATTAATATGGTTGAAGATCGGCAATACCAACCTGAATGATACCGATATGACCCTTATTTCACAGTTACATAATCTCACACGGCTAAGTATCGAACATACTGTTATATCGGATAAAGGGATTATACAATTGAAGTCACTTCAAAAACTGCAATATTTGAATCTTGTTGGAACAAGGGTAACAGCAGCCGGGGTTCTGCAACTAAAAGAAATCAAAACCCTTCTTTCGTTATTTCTTTACCAGACAAATGTCAGCAAGGCAGATTGGCCAGCATTGCAAAATGCTTTTCCAAAGACACAGGTTGATTCCGGCGGTTATTCGCTGGAGACATTGCCAACAGATACCATGGAGGTAAAAGCGAAAAAATAATAAATTGCGGGTAACAGGGAGCTAAAATAAAATGATGAATGTTTTCAAACTTCTATGGTAATGACCCGGTTTTCATTCAACCTGGCTTTCACAATTTGCTGATTCCTGATAGATCTTCTTTAAAAGAGCCTGCACTCATGCTAAGCGGGATCATGAAGTCCTTTACGAAAGCATAGTGTTTCTTTATTTATTTGATGGCCCCGTTGAGGCCAATGACTGGTCTTTGACTAATCATAACAACCCTATCATTTTTTTTATTATCGTATAGAACGCTCACGACGACGGGGGAGGGTATCCTTCGATTTGGTCAGAACACCGGTCACGCTATAAAAATCAAAAGCCCTTCCTGGAAAGAAAGAGCTTTTGATGGTAGCATTTTTTCTCTTACTCATTAGCAGGCCGCGGAAACTGTACCCAGATATCATCACCCGCACGGTCAATGGGTAATGTATTCAGCCTGTTGTACCGCCGCATATCAATCCACCTGTGACCTTCGCCATAAAGGGAGTATCTTCTTTGCTTTAGCATCTCGTCAATGAGAGCCGCTTGTGAAACAACCCCGCTGTAATTTGCCAGGCTTGCGGCATTGCGGATTTTATTGATAGCCGTTATGGCATCGGTGAAATTGGAGGCCCCGCCTAACTGGGTTTTGGCTTCAGCATATATCAGCAGCAATTCTTCATTGCGGATGATAGGTATTTTATCAATATTGGTCTTGTAAACAAAGAAATCATAATTACTGGTTAACCCGTCTTGTGTAGTGGAACTGGCTCTCAGGGGAGTTTTGCTTAGCCGCGTATCCCCGGGGTCAGCATTCGTAATGAATGAGGGTTGCGCCACTCTTGCCTCACCACTTGAATTAGGAGGGAAAAACATGGGATTCAACTGGTCCCCCCCGGCGGATGAGAAATAATAAAACGCTCCCGCATTCAGATCACCGTTGAGGTTAAAAAATGAATTGGTCAGAGCAGTGAGGGCCCCGTTCCAGTCAGATTTATAAACGGCTACTCTTGCCGCAAGCGCCCGGTTGAATTTCGCAAATTCACCGGCAGTGTTACTGAAAAGAGTAGTGGAAAACGGAAAAATAGCGGCTGCGTTGGCGCTAAGATCTGTATAAGCCGTATTCAGTAAATTGGCGATTTCATCAGTAGATTGAGCTCTCGTTAAGAAAGGGCCCAATGCATCGGGGTTGGATACATCCACCCGGATCCCATTATCATATTCAAGGTTCAGTACCATCAAAAGTTCATGTGCTTTTATGGTATTGGCGTAGGCTTTACCCACTTTACGCTGGGCATCCGTAATGGTTGCTGTAGTATGGGTAAGACCATCCAATAAGATATTGGCGTTTTTTACTACACGGTATCTTGCCGCAAAAGGGTTGGTAATATAAAAGGTGTTATTATCCAGCACAGCTGTTCCTTTACCCAGCAGGTCTGATGTAAATCGGGGGTCCGAGGTAGAAAAACGATAAAATTCACGTCCGATTACGCCGGCATCATCCAGGTAAAAGTTAATATTATCTCTCATGCCTGATTCAATGCCCGTGACCAGGTTTTGAATTTCTCCTAATGTAGGATTGGCCGAAATGGGTCCCAAACCGGGGTTATTAGGGTCATTAATGGGCTCCACCTTGCACGACGAAAAAACTACTAGGGAGGAAAGAATGATAGCGATTATGTTTTTATGATAGTATTTCATATTTCTTAGTTTGTGAATGATAAAATAGGGTTTCATCTGCATCAGAAGTTAACGTTTATGTTGAAATTGAAACTCTTCGCAGAAGGGAATGGCGTGACCTCCACATTGCTCGAGATAGCGTTGGTGCCAAAATTGCTGACCTCCGGATCATAGCTGTTGTACTTAAACCAATTGAAGAGATTACGTCCTGAGAAGCCCACTTTCACATCGGCAATATTCTTAAACCATACTTTGGGTAAATGATAGCTCAATCCTATTTCCCGTATCCTGACATAACTCGCGTCTTCTACCCATGGTTTTGCAGTTGTTCCCAATGCATTAAGACGGTAAGGTCCGTTGGCAAGCGCTCCCGTTGGATCCAGCGATTTTTTATCATAATCAGGTGATGTGCCAAAAATATCGGATAGCAAAGTCGAAAGATTAATATTTCTTCCTCCTTTCTTCCAATGCAGGAGAACATTGAATTCCCAGTTCTTATAAGTAAGATTTTCTAAAAATGATAATTGAAAATCAGGTTCAGCGTCGCCAAAAACACCCAGCCCGGATTCAGGATCTGTTTTATCCCCCGGCCCGGCTATGCCTACGATCTGTGTTGGACTTTTTCCTTCCTGGATTCTGTAAGTTCCAAGAGTTGCTCCAAAAGCTCCGGTATTAAACGCGGGTACATCCAGTTTGGTAACTTTAGCGGTATTCTTCCAGAAATTTACCTGGGAAGTCCATTTCAAATCTTTTGTTTTAATGGGTACTGCATTCAATCCTATTTCGACCCCTTTATTTCGAATGGACGCAACATTTTTCCAGGCAAAAGAGAACCCGGTTGAAGTGGGTATCTGAACATTCAGCAGCAGGTCATCTACTTTTTTCGTGTAATAAGTGAACTCAAGGGTGATCCTGTTGTGCAGAACACCGACATCTACACCTGTTTCAAGTTCTGATTGTTTCTCCGGCCCTAATAAATTATTGCCCTCAGTCAACCCGATCAGGGAACCGGTACTTCCATTGAATACTACGGGTACAAGCGGGGTATAGATAGCGCCAAACGGTGCAAAGTTGCCCGACTGACCATAGGCGGCCCTTATTTTTAACTGGCTGATCTTACCGGAACTCCAGGATGGCAACTGGTGAATATTAAATGCTCCCGATAATTTGGGATAATAGTACAATTTATTGGCGTCCCCATTTCTTGATGACTTATCGCCCCGGAGACCCGCCGTGATAATGGCAATATCATTATAATTAAACTCTTCCTGTACGAAAAAACCACGATCTTTTTGCAGGGTTCTTAACTGGGCCACAGATATGGAACCCGCCTGGTTGACATTTGTTTGTGTACCGATCAATTGAGTGGCTGTATTCACCACATTATTGATGTCTACATTCTCTTCCGTAATACCAGCCTGGGTGCGGAAGTTCAACATACTGTTTGGCCTGAATTCATGTACGGCAATAAAGCTATAATTGCTGTTTCTTGTTATAGTGGTTCCATAAATAGATACCCCGTTTGTACCATTCCCGTCTTTTTCAAACTGCAGTTCCTGCGGAAAAATAGCGATGGTATTCAGTGTATAATAATCAATACCTCCACGGGCAATTATTTTAAGGTCCTGTTTATCCTTAGTGAAAACTTTCCAGGTAGCATTACCTCCCAGTAAAGTACGATTGACCTTTTCCTTATTGGTAATAAGGTCTCTTGTCTGAATAAAATTGGAAGGAGCAAAGGGGTTATTAGGATAATTCCCGTTTGCATCAGGGTAAAGATTAGCCCATGATGGAGTGGATACGAATGAAACGCCCAGTGTCGTACTGGTATTATCGTTATTAAAATATCCGCGGTTAGCTTCTGATTCAACATAGTTAGCATTCACGGCCAGGTCAAGAAACTCAGTTACTTTTTGAGTCAGGTTTAAGCGGAAAGATGTTTTCCGGTAGCCTGTTTTCTTTACTATACCTTCATCATCCTTACGGGTAAAACCTGCATAGTAGGTCGTTCTTTCGTTGCCGCCGCTTACACTAAGCCTTGTATTATTCATCAGGCCATTGTTACCGTATAGCTCCTTTTCATAATTATATATTTTCTTGCCATTGGCGGTATAATAAGCCAGCCCTGATGCGCCAAAAGCCGCCTGGACCTTTGTGTCGTCCCATTCACGCTGGCCCAGTTTGTGCAGTTGCATCTGCATACCTATGGAATGATCGATTTCAATCCTGGGTTTGCCGGTCTTTCCCCTTTTTGTGGTAATGATCACCACGCCACCGGCGGCTCTTGACCCATAAATGGCAGCGGCCGACGCGCCTTTTAAAATTTCAAGATGATCAATATCTTGCGGATCAAGATCAGCGACACGGTTGGAGGGGTCATCCTGGAAAAGGATGCTTCCCTGCCCGGCTGCTTTTGAAACTACATTCAAACCGGCATTAATCGAGGAGTTGTCATAATAAACCCCGTCAACAATAAATAAGGGTTGTGAATTAGCTACCAATGAAGTGATACCCCGAAGCTTTACCGAGATACCTCCGCCGGGCGCGCCTGAGTTAGCAGAGATATTCGCACCTGTAAACTTTCCATACAAAGCTCCGTCAACGGTTGATTGTACCGTGGTGCCTACAAGATCTTTTGCTGAAACAGATGCAACAGCATTGGCGAGATTAGCCCTTTTTACGGAAGTGGCCAGGCCTGTTACCACTACTTCACCCAGGTTGGTGTTGTCAACCGAAAGGCTGACGGCGATATTAGTGCTGGCATCCACTGTTTGGGACAGGTATCCCACATAACTTATCACCAGTTTTACCTGTAAATTTTTTACACTAATGGTAAACTTTCCATCCGCACCGGTCTGTGTTGAATTAGTAGTTCCTTTTACTAAAACAGTAGCCCCTTCGAGAGGATTATTGGTTTTAGATTCCGTTACACGGCCATTAATTACAATTTGCGCAAAAAGACAAGCGGGCAGCATTAACGCAAATAATAGCGTCAAGAATTTTGTTTCTTTTCTCATTTTAGGCAGTTTTAAAATTAGCAATCGTATTTTTCTCAATCATAGGGAAACGGCTCTCTCTGTGAAACGGAGGCAGAAGATGAAATCTTTATTAAAAATAAAGGGATTATAATTATTGACCAAACTGTCGTTAGTTTACGCAGGTTTTGACATAAGTAAAAAGATGGCCGGCAGTATGAACGTTGGCTAAACAGAATCACGAAGTCCTTTAAGAAAGCGAAGGGCTTTTTTTATTTGACAACCTCAACAAAGGCGTAAACTCATTAAGCAAAATACTTATATAATAATGGCGTGACCTTACGACTATCCTGGTTGTTATCAAACAGAAGATTTATGACAACCGGGCTTACCGATAAAATTTTCATTGGCATGATTGATCCAATAGCGAACTCATTACTTTGCCGGTCGCAGAAACCTGGTGGTTGCGAATTGATTCGATGGCCTTATTCCAGGATACGGGAACGCTGGCCGGCCACTGGGGCAACTTGCTGCACTCTGGGTCTCCGAAAGTATAGTAAGTAAAAAAGTACTGGCTGAAATACGGAGCAAGGACGGAGATGTTTTCTTTCTGGGCTATTCCCACCAGGAGTTTCAGGAATTGTTGGTCCAGCGGGCTCCAGAAACTAAAATTGTCCCGAAAAAATGCTTCCGCATAGATGGTTTTTGACTCCTCTATCCCATGCTTGTAGAGCCAGGTTTCACCGATCGTCACCATTATTCCGGGTCTTATCTCCCTGACTTTCCGGACTAATGTGTCTAACCTGGCAGCATTGTCATTTACGCTTGTGTTTAAGGCATAGAGATGAATATCCACGTAATCCAGGTTTGCCTGTTGTGCGAATTTGATGATAAAATCGTCCGTTTCCCAGGTACCCGCTCCGGCGCCCAACAACGTATTATGACTCTCTCCTGTACTCTTCATGCGAAGGGTCACTTCCCCGACCCAATTCGCTAGTTCCGTTGCAGAAAAGGAGAGATGTGACCACCGGATCATGGTTCCCGGCTCCGTAATAAGGCTCAGGAAATCGGGTTTGATTTCCCGATAAATCATAGTCAGCTCCTTCTCTTTCATCTTCAGAAAGTCCTTCTTTCCATCGGGAGTATCCTGCCAGCCTTTGTGGGCATGGGGGCTGAATGGCGGGTTGTCAAAATACTCTATATAGAGTTTCATATTGCGCGAGTGTATTTCATTGGCAAGGCCCTGATAGAACCCGATAAGGGCTACTGAATCACTGAAGGTCAAATCAGGGGAAGCTATCATAACTGACACAGCATTTATTCCCATAGCCCTGAATGCGTCGAGTATAGCGAGCAAATCATTCCAGCGTTGTGAGCCGGGTGCGGCAGTACCGAACCCACTCCCTGCCATAAAGAGTTCGGGAGCTACCAGCGGACAGGAAATTCCTTTCGTAACAGGATAGCGCTGGTTAGCTTCACGGAGCGATTCATCAAGTTCATGATATAAAGCGCTATACTGATCCGGAATATCAATATTTTCCCTGGGTGATTGCTTTGTCGCTAAAGTCGTGACCTGGCCCATGGTCGGAAGGAATGATGATAAAAAATACCCGGCCATAGTTATAAGCGTAATAATTCTTTTCATAATCTTCGGGTTTAAACCAGGCATGGATAAGACCTGGCTTTGAATCACAGTATGTTAACACAAGCAGGTTACCTGTCTTTTTTATTTCCTGGAAAACAAGTGTGAATATAGCCGTAGCACTATTAAAAAGAACTGACCAAAATCATCCAGCGACCAGTAAGAACTTCTCATGATAACTGACTCGCCTGCTATAAAACAGATAGCGTTGACATGATGCAGGGATATTTTGAAACCAGTTGGAATTAATTATATAGAAAAGATAGAGAGAATCGCAGAGCTTAATTCCCTGTAACTTTTTGTTTCCCTGCGATTCTCCCGGGCCCCAATACCAGGCGCTTAAATAAAGTATCAATGACGTGAAAAGATATTTATTTCCTTACGCTTATTGATACATGGCGGTCAGCATCCCTTTCCTGTTCAGATGCTGTAGCAGGATATTTGGCAAATTCAGAGCCATAGCCTTCTGCGCCGATTACCTGGGCGCCGACACCAAGTCTTATTAACCCCGATCTGGCCGCGTCAGCACGATCCTGTGAAAGCTTTTTATTAGCGGCAGCATTGCCGGATGCATCAGTATAACCACCGATTTTAATTTTTGCAGCAGGGAAAGCCTTTAATACCTGGGCAATATTATTGAGTTGCGTTGCGCTTTCGGGCGTCAAAATAGCGCTGCCTGTGTTAAAATTAAGATTGTCAAAATCGAACCATTTAGCTTTTAATGCGTCATCACTCATTGATGTCCAGTTTCCGCTTAAGAAAGTTACTAACTGATCTTCGATTCCACCTTTATAAGCATTCAATTCTATGCCATTTGGCAATTTCACTTTTATTAATTCAGGAGCGGTGGTAGCCGGTACAGCGGAAACTGTTCGGGTATTATCTGTTTTTGCGCCAACAGTTGATTCAGTCGGCGGAATATTGGTGGGAGTTTTATTGCTTTCTCTCGTAAAGAACCAGACTAATGCAATGCCAACCAGGACAACGAGTAGTATCATTATCCATTTCAGTCTTCCTGATTTTTTTACTGCTTCCTCACTGCGGTTTACTACCCCGGATTTTACACCACCCAATCCTGTCATACCGGCTAATGAAGAAAGGCCGGATGGCATGGCTTGCAGGATTTGATCTTTTTGGGAAGATAAAAATCCTGATAACCCGCTTGCAGACATATGATTTTGTTCAGCATGTTTACCCAAAAGACCCATAATTGCCGGGAGCCCCATGTTCATTAAAGAAGAGGCAGAAGAATCCTTAATACCTGCAAACTTTGAAATCATACTGGCTATTCCCGGTTGCTTATCACCGAATAAATTAGAAAGAAAATTCCCCTGGCCGGTCCTGGCCGGCAAATTAGAAAGACTGCTGAAGCTGGGAGAGGAGGGTAACGCTACGGCGGCCTCTTTGGTGACAGTATAGACACTGTTTTCGCCTTCACTGCCGGATGTCGCTTTGCGCAGAATACCTGCTAACTCCGTGGGAATTATTCCTGACAAAGCTTTTGAAATACCGGTACTGCTTTCTCCCAGGCCGGAAGATGCCTGGTTGACAAAATCAGGCGTAAAGTAATTTTTTGCTGTATCTAATAAATTAAATGGCATAAAAAAATGATTTAATTGTTAAGAAATAGATGATTCAAATAAATACCTTTCCACTGCCATGACTGTTTTAAAATAATTTTCAAATTTGCCCCTGTTCACGGGCAGTTTCCTGGCAATATCCTTCCGGTATTTTCAATGGTATCGGGCAATTGAATATATTCACCGGGGGGACTAAAGAATCTTTTATCAGGGCAGGTTTATTCCCATAGTATGAACCAGAGCGCTCCGAAATTACTTTAATGACTACCCGGTAGGAATGATGGAGGTAATACAAAACTATGACCGACATCACTTTTTGTTTGTGAGCAGGCAGTTTAAAGGGGGCCGGGGCGTAAGAATGCAGGAGTGAGATAGTTTAAATTAAAATGCAATGAAAAAGAAATCATTCCCATTATCCAAGGTCTATGGCCTGCTTGAACCCGGGCCGGTAGTTATGCTGACAACAGCGCGCCGGGGACAAAATAACGTGATGACAATGTCATGGCATACTATGCTGGAATTCGAGCCGCCATTGATTGGATGTGTCATCAGCAATCGCGACTATACATTCAATATCCTGAAAGCTACCCGGGAATGTGTTATAAATATTCCCACCGTGGAACTCGCGGCGAAAGTAGTGCGTGCCGGCAATACCTCAGGCAGGGATATTGATAAATTTAAAGCTTTTGCTCTCACGGCAGTGACGGCATCGCTCGTCAAAGCGCCGCTTATTGACGAATGCTACGCCAACCTTGAATGTAAAGTCGTTGATACGGCCCTGGTCAGCAAATACAATTTCTTTGTGCTCGAGGTGATTAAAGCATGGATAGACCCGGCGATAAAGCACCCTCAGACTATTCATCACCAGGGAAAAGGTGTCTTTATGGTGGCAGGAAAAACGATCAGGCTTCCGTCAAAAATGAAATGATTCACCAGTTCATTGACACATAAAATACAGGCAATCTCTCTCTTCGCGGGTTCTTATTCCCCTCTTATTCGTATCCTGCCCGTGGCAGTGCCTGGCCGGTGCGCTTTTAATAAGAAGTGGGCACACACCCGTTAGCCGGGAAAACCGATGGGCAGCATTCCTTCATTCTTACCCAATCTTCCGGCAAAAAGTTTGAACCAGGGCTAAGCAGGGTCACGAAGCCATTTATGCAAGCGAATAATCTTTTTATTCTCCTGTTATGTCTGTACTTATTTTGAAATGCGCATTAAGTTGAGCCTGTTATTTTGGCGAATGTTTTCCCGGTGGAGGCTTTATTCAATATGCCCTGTTTGGGCTTTTATTTTTGGCAAGAACCGGGTTTTTTGCATGTTGTTTTCAAAGCAATTTTACATCGTTAAAGCAATTTGTAAAAAAGTAAAATTATCAATCATGAAAACATTATTTCAACAAGCACTGGTTCACTTAAGTAAAAAAGATTTGAACAATTTAACCAAAGAAGTAAAAGAAACGATTTCTTTTGAACACGATATGGCCACAAACAAAAAATTGTTTACCAGCCCGGAACTCTGGAGGATTCAAAACCTCAAAAAACCTGTGGCGATACGCAGGGGATTTAACCTGTAGACGGTTTGCCAAAGTAGTTTACTGTTAAAATTTCATTGCTGTCCGGGAAAAATGAATGCGTATTATTAAAAATCAGTACAATCAAAGTCTTGAGCATGCTGATATAAATGGGGCCTGCTTTTAGAAACCTTCTTATCCCGGTACACTGCACGAGGCGTTCCGATGGAACGCTTCGCCGACCCTCTCACCTGTCTACCCACGATGTGTTCCGCCGGAACACGGGAAAACCCCCGGGCTATAATGCAGAACAGTAAACAAATACAGGAGACTTTCATGCCCCAGCGGGGCATATCGTGGGTAGCTGGTTCATTTGAGTGTCCTGCTACGTTCCGGAGGAACGTATCGTGCAAGTCAATATAAATTAAGAAATCACAATTTTCCCGGACAACAATGATTAAAATTCAGCAAGTTTCGGGTTTTTGGATAATAACGACAATCATAACTTTATAAAAAATATAAGATGAATACGAAAGATTCATATAAGTATAGCCAGGTTGCTTCTGCCATTGAATATATTAATAAGAATTACGTGCAGCAGCCTGACCTGGATAAAATTGCTAAAGAAATACACATGAGCCCATTTCATTTTCAACGAACTTTCACAGAATGGGCAGGTGTTAGCCCAAAAAAATTTCTCCAGTTTATCACGGTGGAACATGCCAAAAATATCCTGGACAAAAAGGCAAGCATTTTCGATGCTGCCTTCGAAGCGGGGTTATCAGGAACAGGCAGGTTGCATGATTTATTTATAACTATAGAGGGCATGACACCGGGGGAATACAAAAACGGTGGAAAGGAATTAACTATTAATTACAGTTATACAGAAAGTCCGTTTGGCGCCGTAATAACCGCCTCCACTTCCAAAGGCATTTGTCACATGGCATTTGCAGAAGATAAAAAGAGATCATTTGAAGAATTAAAGGAAAAATTTCCTCATGCAAAGTTTGTAAAGAATACGGACGTTTTACAAACTAATGCGGTTTCAATATTTCGTCAGGATTGGACCCAGCCCAATAAGATAAAATTGCATTTGAAAGGAACAGATTTTCAATTGAAGGTTTGGAATACTTTACTTAAAGTGCCAATGGGGTCTTTAACAACCTATAGTGATATAGCGGAGAAAATAAAAAACCCAAACGCTTCAAGAGCCGTTGGGTCAGCCATAGGCGAAAACCCTGTTGCTTTTTTAATTCCCTGTCACAGGGTTATAAGATCTACAGGGGTAATAGGACAATATCATTGGGGTAATACAAGAAAAACGGCGATGATCGGGTGGGAAGCTGTAAAAACGCAAACCAATGTGGACACAGACTAAAAATATACTGCCCCGTGGCGGAGAAGTATATTTATACAACTCATTCTTTACGGCGCCTGAAAGTGAGGAAGTATTTGATGAGCTTTTGAAAAATGTAGAGTGGAGACAGGACAGCATGACTATTCGTGGTAAGACGGTTAACCTGCCCCGCCTCACCGCATGGTACGGCAATGAAGGAAAATGTTATAGGTCTCCGGGTATATTTAAGGAACCTCTTCCCTGGACAGATATGCTATTGGATATTAAACAATTTGTGGAAGACAGGTTAGATATTGAATTCAATTCTGCATTGCTTAATTTATATCGTAATGAATCAGATGACGCCGGGTGGCATAGGGATAATGAATCGGGATTGGGCTTTAACCCTGTTATTGCTTCGCTTTCATTTGGTAACAACAGGGAATTTCAGTTAAAACATAAAGACTTTCCAAAAGAGAAAATTACAGGAACGCTGCAAAATGGAAGTTTGCTATTGATGCGGGGAGAAACCCAGGTTAACTGGCGGTACCGTATTTCCCCATCCAAAGAATATCATCATCCGGGAATCAATCTTACATTCAGGAAAATAATTTAGGTGGCGCGGATTAATTTATATTCTTAAAAGGGAGAAATAAATAAGGATCCAGTGAGTGCATATGATTCAGGGTGGCCGGCTTTTGAGACAATTGAATATATAAGAATGTATCGGCTACATGTGTCTTCCAAAGGAATAATCTTTCACGGTTCATGCCATCGGAGATGGTGCCCTTTAGCCAGTCTCCCCATAAGCCATTCCAGCAGGCTTCTTCCAGTTTCTCACCCGGTGATGCGGGTTTGCTTTTTGAAAAACCATTTTCACATAAATCTCTTTGCATAAACGAGGAAGCGGTAACTAATAAGATTTCCTGTTTTGTGTTATCCTTTGACATAGATTTTAGTTTAAACTGGTTAAATGGGATTGAACTGTTCACTTAAAAGGCCGGATGAAATTAATCTCACGGGCAGGCGAAAAAAAGAGTACGGGTCAATAGCCAGCGTGATTCTTATCAGACACCGGCATCCACTTTGCCACCGTCATATCATCCTCTTGCCTGATTTGGCTCCAACCGGTCTTTACGGGTGAGAAGGATCATACGCCTGATTGCCGGCGATCATGATCCTGGTTGATAACCTTACTTACTATCGGGTTCGTAAAAAGAAAGGAAATGAATCATTCGCCGGGTATAAAGAGCTGAGGATTGCACCTATCGTCTTCGGGGTAGTTTATTAGTATTTCTTTTCCTGTTCACGTAATAAACCTTAGAAATTTATGACACGCGTACACACTTCTCCTGTCATTGTTCATCTTCCTGAACCTGTATATCAAAGTGAAATATCGGTTGAAGAAGCTTTGCTGAAAAGGAGGTCGGTAAGGGATTACAAAGAAGGACCGCTTCAGTTAAATGAAATTTCACAGCTATTATGGGCGGCACAGGGTATTACTTCCGAAAAGGAAGGCGGAAGATCAGCGCCTTCAGCCGGGGCATTGTACCCGCTGGAGCTCTATGTGGTAAGCGGTAATATCAATACACTTACCGCAGGTGTATACCATTACCGGCCGCCCGGTCATTTACTGGAACAAATAGCGGAGGGGGATAAGCGGAAACTATTAAACGCAGCGTCGCTTATGCAGGGAGCAATGAATCAAAGCGCTGCTGTGATAATAATTACTGCGGTGTATAAACGCACTACCCGGAAATACCTGGAACGGGGAAAAAGATATGTGTACATGGAAGCGGGGCATACCGCCCAGAACATTTACCTGCAGTCGGTTTCTTTAAAAATAGGAACAGTAGTTACAGGAGCTTTTATGGGCAGCCTGGTAAAGAGGGTACTCTCCCTGCCCGACGATGAAGAGCCTTTGTACCTGATGCCCGTTGGGAAAATCTGAATGAAGTGAATAGTGTAATTAAAATCCGGCGGTGATTTTTTGTTAATGGCTATAGTGGCCATTCACCAAGGTACACACTATGTGATTGCCTTTCCCGGTCGGATGCAACAAAAGCGGCATAAAGATGATAGGTTCTTTTCCGCGTGCGGGGCACCGGCAATATATCAGATCCGGCGTTCCTGAACTGGCCGGTGATGGTAAAAGAAGCCTGGCTGTTTTCAATATCATAGGCCAGCAACATTACCTGGTCACTGGGACTGGCTCCTTCAGCAAGAGCGGTATCCCATGTAAACTTTAATTGACCGGGCGATGGTTGCGACACGGCAATGTTATTTGCTACCGGCAGATCGCCAAAACTTACCTTGACCAGTGCGGGGTTAATGCGGATGGCTGTTCCATCTTCTTCAAAGGAATTTTTCAATAGCCAGGATTTTGCCGCCACAAATCCTTCCGATCTTTCACTATAACCCTTAAATCCCTGGCGCAGGAATCCCAAAACAGGCTGCAGCCATAACTGCGCCATGGCAAACTTATCCCGGTTGGCTTTCTCCTTTTTACTTATCCGCTTTGTACGTTTTTTATAAGGCCCCTTTACATAGGCGACCCCCTTCCGGGATGAGCCAATGATAGTGCCCACCCTGCCTGTAACAGGCCCATTGATGCCATTAATAAATCTTCCCATAAATCATAGTTTGATACGACCATGAATATACTAAAAACGTATCAGAAAGGAAAGGAAACCGGATTAAACAGGGATAAAAGAGGGGTAATATCCGTGTTTGATCCGTCTTTGATCCGTCTTTTATCCGTGTTTGATCCGTCTTTCATCCGTCTTTAGTCCCTGTTTAACCCCTGTTTTAACCCTTTTAATTACAAAAAAGGTAAACAAAATATATCATGGCTATCAGGGCCACAGCAGTGGTATTCCACATCATTATGAGCGTTTCAAAACAATAAAGAATACAAAAATTTTGGAGGGCTGCGCTGAGTCCCGATTGCTATTGGGTGCTTGCCGGTAACCGGCTTTGAAGAGGTCATTGGCCTTTCCAAACAGGGAAAGACTATTGGCTCAACCCCGGATGCTTAATAAATCTTTTATTAGAAAGCAGTTTGAAATCAGGCTAATCGGGGTCACAAGAGGGTGACTCAAAAGGTTGGAAAAGAAAACAGCCTCCCGGGTTTGTTGACGGGTTACAAAAGAATTAGTGCAGGTCTACTTAGCAGCGGTCAGTAATACATAAACCAGTAAGCATAGAATGACTATTCTTATCAACTCCCATAAAATTGAATTCTTCTTTTTCTGCATAAGGGCTGAAAAGCTATAGATGCTCCATAAGATAAATAGTACTGCGGTAATTTTCAATAAAAACGAAAGAGAATCCTGCTTAAATAAAAAGAAAAAAGCAACTGCAAGAATCACCAGGTATTGCACAATAATATATCCATTTAGCCAAATGGGGACGGCGGGGGTTATGTTCTCTTCTTCTCCGGCTTTCAATTTCCCTGCGGAGATGCCGGCAGGTCTCAGGAAAAATGTCCTTAATTTATTGAAAAAGCCTTTTCTCGTTTTAGTCATTCTTACTATTTCTTTCCAAAAATAGATATTGGCCCATACCGGGTTGGTAGACATAAATGGCCTGGTGATTCCGAATACTACCGGCTCGCCCTCCGCCCGGAAAGTTCCAAATAACTTATCCCATATAATTAAAGTGTTGCCGTAATTTTTATCCAGGTAAATATCATTGGCGCCATGATGAACCCTATGGTGGGAAGGTGTTACTAAAACATTTTCCAGGATGCCAAGCTTGCCAATGAAACGGGTATGCAACCAAAACTGGTAAAATGTCTGAAAGGCAAATGCCAGAACCATTATAGCGGGGCTTATTCCGAAAAAAGGTATTACCAGGTAAAATGAAAAAACTGCGATTTTATGCAGCCAGGGTTGCCGGAGGCTTACGGTTAAATTGAATTCCCGGCTTTGATGATGTACAATATGAATAGCCCATAAAAAATTTACGGTATGGCTAAGCCTGTGAAACCAATAAAAAATAAAATCGCTGACCAGGACTACTCCCAGGAAAGTCCATATAGTATCGGGAATTGTAAATAGTGAATACTTATAGACCCATAAAAACAAAAATGAAAACAACGTTTTAATCAAAGCTTCAATAACTTGTTGGCCAATACCCAGACTTATATTGGTAATCGTATCTTCAAACTTATAGATTTTTTTATGGGTGATCGTATCAGCAATCATCTCGAAAATAACGAAGAACAGGAAAAGCGGAATAGCATAGATGAGATAGCGATTCATTTTTTAACGAATTACAATACGCTTTAATGGATTAAAATTGGTTTCAACTTGTATTAAATTTATGAAATTATGGATACTATATAAAATCTTATATAAACATGCGCTAACCGGGACTTCCCACATAGTTTGAAAAAATATTTCACGCGGCGATCGCAGCGGAGCAATGTTCGCTGCGTCGCCAGGCCGCTGCGAACGCTGCGAGAAACCAAACTGGTACACTACCCTGATTTGGGTAGTGTCCGGTTTTGATCTTCTTTATCACATAGTTTGAAAAAATATTTCACGCGGCGATCGCAGCGGAGCAATGTTCGCTGCGTCGCCAGGCCGCTGCGAACGCTGCGAGAAACCAAACTGGTACACTATCCAAAGCCTGATAGTGTCCGGTTTTGATCTTCTTTACCACATAGTTTGAAAAAATAGCTCACGCGACGCAACGGAGCAATGTTCGCTGCGTCGCCAGGCCGCTGCGAACGCTGCGAGAAACCAAACTGGTACACTATCCAAAGCTCAATAATCTATCAGTTTGAAAATATATTTCACGCAACGATCCAAAGAGAGTCTTATCCTTGCGCCCTTTGCTCCTCTGCGTTCTTTGCGTGAAACTTTTTTATTACAATCATATTTCACGCAAAGCCGAAAAGTTAACGCAGCGACCGCAACGGAGCAATGTTCGCTGCGTCGCCAGGCCGCTGCGAACGCTGCGAGAAACCAAACTGGTACACTACCAAAGAAAAAGAAATTGCTGCTGTACAGGATACTCGCCGGGGTTTTTCTACCCACATTGTACGCAACCATTTTGATGGCGCAACAAGTTTGAACCGGCGCTACCTGCGCTCACGAAAGGATGGCCTTTTCTATATGGCTTGTTTATCTGAAATTCTTTAATAATGCCCAAAATCGGAGAGTCTTTACAATGGGCCTGCTAACGTTTGAGGCTCAGCGACACCTGGTGATTATCCTTGGAACCGGAATGAAAACGGGTTTCCCATATTTTATGGTTTTTCATTGCTTCCCTGACATAAGATGAATTACCAATAAGTCTTATAACAGCGTTATTAATGAATGATAACGGAAACTTAAATGGCCTTACGGTATCTATCAGTAATACCACCCGTGTTTCACCCGTGTTATTCCATACCTCATGTTCAAAAGTATCATCAAAAACCACCAGCTTTCCTTCCTGCCAGGTAATTTGTTCTTTTTCTATCCGCATTACACATTCACCGGGCCGGCCCGGTATAATTAATCCAAGGTGGCTACGGATGAGGCCTTTAAAAATTCCTCTATGAGGAGGTATATGCTTGTGGGGGGAGAGAACAGAAAAGAAAGCAGTTTTCATACCGGGGATTTGTTCCAGTACAGAAGTAGTAACAGGACATGACCGGCAATTCAGTGTGGCTTTTTTGCCAAAACCAAAAAGGAAAAATGTTTTCCATTTATTATCCTGGTTCAATACTTTTTGTTCCTGCTGAATATCCTGCAGGTTGGGTAACAACGGATGAAAGGCAAGTATGTTTTCAAATTCTTCGCGGATAAAAATCCAATTGTTTTCCAAAAGTGTGGCCCATTTGAATTGCCGGTTATCAAAAACAGGATGATCGCCGACTACTGAATATTTTCCTATCCGGTCTCCAATCCTAAGCAGTATTGGCCTGAATAGTTTAAATTTTATCCATTCCCTGGTTTTGAAAATTAATTTTTTCATATCCTGTATTATCCTGAAATAAGTTTACTTGTATGCCCGGTATTATTATTATTCGTGGACTAAACATGCAGGAGAACAGGTAACTACTTTGACTCCATTACAATCCGAACCAACGCGCAGCACGACTGGAGCCAAAGTATTGTTTGTCCCTAACCAATTCTTCGGAAGGTTCCAGGAAACTACCGGTAGGCTTTGGACCCGAAAAAAAATCTACATCTACTCGGCCTACGAGGTCATGCCCAAACTCTACATAACAGGAGCCGGTACCGGTATAGGGCGAAGATGCTGAACCACCCTCTAGTTCTGCAATGATCGAAGCTGCAGCAATTCGTGCAGCGCCTTCAGCAAATACACCCGCCTTTGGCGTTCCAACACTGGTTACGTCGCCGATTGCATAAACATCCGGAAACTGGGTTTTTAGGTTTTTCCTGTCAACAGGGATCCATCCATTTATGAGTAACCCGCTACCGGCTAACACTTCCGGGGCGCGATGTTTTGGAATCCCAAGAAACAGGTCGAAGGGCATTCCGGTTCCGTCATCAAGAATGGCCAATTTATGGGATGGATCAAGCGCGGTTACCATCCGTTGCGGAATAAATTTGATATTTCGTTCTGCAAAGGCAGTGAGCAATGCTTTGGAAGTATCCGGTGATGGGGGGATGGGTAAGCCGAAAGGCATGACAATACTAATTTCGCAAGCATCCCGGATACCACGTTCCGTGAGATAATCATGCAGCAGCAAGGCAGCTTCGCTTGGAGCCGGTGGGCACTTGAAGGGCGCTGAAGTTACACCCACAATGGCATGGCCTTTTAAAAAAGTTGGAAGTACTTCTCTTAATCGTTCTGCACCCTGTAAGGAGTAGAATTCGTTGCCGGCTTCGGAAAGCCCGGGAGTAAATGCTAAATCGTAGTCTGCGCCAAGCGCAATTACCAGCACATCTGCTTCATAGGTTCCTTTATCTGTTGTTACAACTCTTGTAACAGGATCAATAACCGTAATTGTTTCCTGGCGAAACTTTACGCCGGGCTTCACCATCTTACTGTATGCGAGATGTACCGCATCTGCCGGCTTACGGCCAAACATTACATCCAATTTTGAAAAGCCGAAATAAAAAGAATCGTTTTTGTCTATTAAGGTAAGATCGAGACGATCACCTATCATTTCGGACAATATTGTACTGAGTTCAAGACCCCCAAACCCAGCGCCAAGGACAACTACCCGTAGTTTCATTTTTTGATTTTTTTGTTTTGCAATACCATTTTCTTTTCCCGGGTTTCATTTGGATAACTAATCACGGATCAGGTTGAGGCGAGGTTCTAAGGTAAGGCTTAATATCTTTATGCTTCCCGGGTAAATTTTGCAGGAATATCTTCCTTTTTACCCTGCTGTGGTTCTTACATCTTCCGTGCAGAACCAGGGATTACTATTTGATGGAAGAGAGCACCTGTAAGATTGTGTGCTATGCAATAATTTTTGCAAAAGAATAAAACCAGTAAGGAACCGAAACCATAAAACCTTCTCATAGACCTGGTTGCTTTTTGGTGTAAATACATTCTAAGATAAGCAATAAGACCAGGACAGGATTAAACCAGCTTAATCATTTGCGGGTGAACGGCTTTTTTTAAATAAAAGCATGACCCATAGTTGAAAGAAAGTACAAGGAGCGCCAGGTTCCCGAGGCGTCCGGGAGGCAGCTCAAGATAAGGACAACGCTGTACCATCCGGGATTTAGTGCCGGACGGGCATAGTAAACCAATCTTCGATCCTGCTTTGTTCCTTTGACTCCATTCCTTTGAAAGAATATTCGTTGGATTCAGCATTATAGGTATAATCTTTCATCCATTCCCGGAAATGGGATGCTGTCAATTCTATCGCCTCCATAATAAATTCAATTTCCGCATTAGTCATGGTGGGATGGACAGACAGCCTGATCCAGCCCGGTTTGCACAGCAAATCTCCTGAACGGATCAAATTCAATATTTCATAAGATCTGCGCTCACCGACATGCAGCAGCATATGCCCATACGTTCCTGCACAAGAGCAGCCGCCTCTTGTCTGAATGCCAAACCTGTCATTCAGAATTTTGACAATCAAATTATAATGTGCCCCGTTGACAATAAAAGAAACGACCCCCAGCCTCTTTTTACTATTCCCTTCAAGCACTTCCACATTTTTCATTTTGGAGAACCTGGCAAAAATGACCTCCAACATTTCTTCTTCCCTCTTTAGCATATTTTCCACTCCCATCTCTTCCTTCAGCCGGACACACATCGCCGCTTTTATCCCTTGCAATAATGGAGGAGTGCCGCCATCTTCCCTCCGCTCTATATCGGTAATATATTCATGAACCTTCCAGGGATTGGTGTACACTACGGTGCCTCCTCCCGGCTGATCAGGGATGATGTTGGTATAAATTTTTTTGTTGAAGATCAAAACGCCCGGTGTGCCGGGGCCACCCAAAAATTTATGGGGCGAAAAATAAATGGCATCTAAATGTTTGCCTTTTTCTTCGGGGTGCATATTGATGTCAATATAAGGAGCGGAACAGGCAAAGTCAACAAAACATAACCCATCATATTCATGGATTAGTTTTGCGACTTCATGATACGGGGTTTGAATCCCTGTCACATTGGAACAACCGGTAATCGCCGCTATTTTATTTTTCCGGTGCTTATATTGTTCTAATAAATTCCTGAAGTATCCTAAGTCAATATTCCCATTTTCACCCGGCTTAATTATTTCAACAGTAGCAATGGTCTCCAGCCAACTGGTCTGGTTGCTGTGGTGTTCCATATGCGTTACAAAAACTATGGGTTTCAATACTTCATCCAAAGGCAGGGACTCACTGAGAATCTTATTTGTAGTAATCACATTATCCCCGGACCCCTCCATATCCCGGGGGCTCTCTTTTTTCATATAATCCATAATCCGCTCGGGAATCCTTAGCCCTAATATCCTTTGCAATTTATTGACAGCACCCGTCATCCCACTGCCGCAAAAAATCAATACATCATCGCTGTTGGCGTGAACGTGTTGCTTAATAATAGCCTTAGCCTTTTCATAAGCTTTGGACATCAGGGTACCTGTAACGGTAGTCTCAGTATGCGTATTACCAAGGAAAGGCATGATCTCTTTTTGCAGGCATTCTTCAATAGGCCGGTAAGCCCTGCCGCTTGCCGTCCAATCCGCATAAATGATTTCTTTTTTCCCAAAGGGGGATTCAAATGTTTGCTGGCAGCCGATGATAGCAGACCGGAACGCAGAGAAATATTTTTCCAATGCACTTTTTTGGGTCATCAACCCCGTGGGGCTGTCCTGTATGGAATCATCGGGAATCAAATGAATTTTTATTTGGATTTTGCAGTCGCATTAATCCCAAACATGTCATAGGGCTTTTTACTGTATTGATCATTAAATAAAAAAGCAGTAAGGACTATGAACGCAATAAATCCCAGAACAATAAGCAACTGAACTTTGGATGTTTTTTGGATAGCCTGTTTTGATTTTACATCACAAACTTCGCCGGGACAGTACTGGGCCTTTTCTTTATAAAACAGCGAATAAAATTTGCATCCTAAACAAATACCAAAGGCCGATTCAAAGAACAGGAATACGAGGCATATAAGGCAGACAATACCCGTTATCGGGCTATACGCGTTTACCAGCACCAGTAAAATGAACATAGTAGCGGACAGGCCAAACCCGATTATCCATGCAAATTTTTTTTGCTGTGCCCCTACATATTCAGGCACCTGGTTCCTGACAATCAAGCGCCCTATTATTAAGGTAGGTGAAAATTTAGGATTAACAAAAACACGTATGATGAAATCGGTAAGGAACAGGGTTATAACATACTTTATCGGCACAAAATTGTTTTTAAACAGGATCAGCATTAAGGAGATGAAAGTAGCTAAGAATAATATCCCTGCTGCTGCTCTTATTTCCCTTTCATTTAAAACACGAATGTTATATCCCTCAACGCTCTCTCCAAATGTTATTACCTTATTCGTTTTTTCAGTTTTATTTGGTAAATAAATGGTAGCCTGTTTCATGGTGGGAGTTTTGATTTGGGGTTTTATATTTCACAACCGGTTGTTGCTTTTTGCCATAAGCGCCTGGACATTCTTGTACAAAGTTACCTGATTAAAAACAGTACCGGAAACCAAAATCAATAAACAGCGGATTAGGGTAAACAAACAGCATGGATATGCCAATAACCAAAATAGCCGGGTAAATAAAAAGAGGATAAGGGCAAGTACGAAGGTACAAGATTCGATTGACCGTTTTAAGTTATTGGTTTACCGCAAAGTCAATTCTATAGACTGTAAAATGAAACGGGAAAGATTTGCCGATATTTATATTGTTAAATGGCAAGATGAAAAAACTAATCGATATAAAGCGGTTTAAATTCTATCTGTGGGTTGGGCTTGTTTTTTTATTATTGGGGTTCTTTTCTAATTTGGCAGAACACCCGGGAGCGGCTTTCAAAAGGGCTTTGAATAATATTTGGGCTGCCAGTTATGTTACAGTACTCAATTATTTTTTGTTTGAATATACACTGCCTGAGCTAAGCAGGAAAAAGATCTTTAAATCTCTTTTACTCATAGCAGGCCATATCTTCTTATATTCCTGGGGCGCGTATATATGGCGGTGCATAGGGATGGGGTTAAATATTTACACCCCCTTTGTAACATTCCCTTCCGTATCAAAGGCAGTTTCTGACCGGATGGCTTATAGCGTAGAGTCGGTTTTCTTTTTTGGAATTATCAGGCATGTTTATAATTATATAAAATTAAAGCAGGCTGCACAGCAATTGCGTATTGAAAAGCAACAGGCAGAGCTGAACTATCTCCGGTCACAAACGAACCCGCATTTTTTATTCAATACCTTAAATAATATCTATTCATTGGCAAGGGATAAGTCTGACCTGGCCCCGGAATCCGTCTTACGCCTGTCGAAAATATTGCGTTTTATGCTCTATGAGACAGGCGGGGAATATATAGCGATAGAGCAGGAACTGAAAATTATCAGCGACTATATAGCTCTTGAAAAATTGCGTTACGATGATTCTTTGCGCGTTAACTTTAACTACGACATTGAAGATATGAAACAAGCCTTACCACCCCTGTTGCTGATCCCGTTAGTGGAGAATGCGTTCAAACATGGTGTTTCCGAAACAAGAGATCGCCCATTTGTGGATATCCATCTTTCAGTCAATAAGAGGCAACTGGTTTTTTTTGTAAAAAACTCCAGTGAAGAATTACCAGGGGAAGGCAGGGTAAAAGAAAACATCGGTCTTTCCAACCTGAGGCGCCAGCTCGAATTGCTCTATAAGGATTACAACCTGTCTGTTCAGCAGGACGAATATATTTTTACAGCTACTTTGAAAATTAATCTTGCCAGCCATGTCTAATATAAAATGTATTATCATAGAAGATGAACCGTTGGCGGTAAAAGTGTTATCGGATTATATTCTGCAGGTGCCATTCCTTGAATTACAGGGAACATTTAAAGATGCTATCCGGGCCACTGACTTCCTGCGGGAGAATGATACAAATCTTATTTTTTTAGATATTCACCTGCCTAAATTAAAAGGCATGGCTTTTTTAAAAACGCTTCCTCATCCACCTGCCGTAATTATTACAACGGCTTATCACCAATATGCCGTAGAGGGATTTAACCTGAACGTGACCGATTACTTGCTAAAGCCATTTGATTTTGAGCGTTTCCTGGTGGCCGTAACCAGGGTAAAAACAGGACAAAGAGATAAGCAACCGCTACATGAACACCCGGAGACAAAAGATTACCTGTTCCTGAATGTGCAGAAGAAAAAGGTGAAAATATTATTCGCCGAGATTGTTTATATTGAAAGTCAGCGGGAGTATATCAAAATCATTACGACAAAAAAGGAATATATTTCAAAAATGAGTACGAATGAAATTGAGCATCTTTTGCCTGTCCATCTCTTCAAACGGATTCACCGGTCTTTCATCGTTTCAATAAGCAAGATTGAATCCTACACAGCCGAAGCCGTGGAGGTGAATGGAGTATCCATTCCCATTGGCAGGGGCTACAGGGATGTTATAGAAAACCTGTAGCTTTTGGTGTCAATTCATATTTTTTCTGATTTGGCTGATAGCTACCGGGAAAGAGGTGTAATTCCTGTTTAAGTATTATTTTTATGTGTTCACCCGCCTTCTTTAGTGCGAAAATGGTATACGGCGGTATTCCTTACGTCATGCAATTTTATTTATATATATAGTTTTTTTTGCTTCCGGGCATTACGGTATTCTCATTGGGCAATAATTTTCTCCTTTAAGATTGCTCTTTTCTTCCGGTAGCCGGGCACAGCGAAAAAATTCCCGGCGGGGCTCCAGCAAGGCTGGTTGAATTGGCTCCTGCGAACAGAGCCAGCATGACAAAAAAGAATAAGTAAGGTTATTTAAGGTACAATTTTTGCGCAACCATTTAATTATTATTTCCTTACAGGCTGCTGTCCTTAACATTTTATTTTCTATGGGGGTAATGTGAAATTTCCTAATTTTAAATAGTTTCTGTCTGGATTCATGATTTTCCGGGAAATAATTGATGCAACAATTGATCCTTATTATTATCTGCACCCCCCTGCTTTCACCGGTAAAGGATTCTATCTGAATCCTCACAGAATTTTGAAAGTAAAGCGACCGGGTATATTCCTGATGTATAATTGGTTTGTTGATTTTCCTTCATCATAATCGTTATGCCTGAGATTTCTCGCGAATATAGAGATTTTGAAAATGCAGAGTTTGATGCACGGCAATACGGGGCACTCTTTAACAATGCCGTTATTGGTATTGTACTCATTAACCAGGAAGGCGAAATCATCCACGTTAACCAGTTTGCGGAAAACCAGTTTGGATACACCGGGGATGAATTGATCGGGAAGAACGTGGAATTATTGATTCCGGCCAAATACAGCCGGGAGCACGAAAAATTCTGGCAGCACTTTTATCATGACTCACCAACCCAAATGATAGAGGAAGGAGAGGACCTGTATGCCCTGCGCAAAGATGGTAGTGAATTTCCTGTCGAGGTCAGCCTGAGTCACTTTGAACAAGGGGGTAAAAATTTTGCCTACGTATTTATTGCCAACATTACTGTACAAAGGAATAACGAAAAATTGTTATTCCTGCAAAATGAAAAGCTGCTCGGGGTAGCTGATGAAGTCAGACAATTGAACCAGGCGCTGGAAAAAAAAGTGAGTGATCGTTCGTTAATCGTGCATGAAGCATTGCTGGCATTGGAAAAATCGCAGGAAGAACTGAAGATAGCTTATGAAAAAGAAAAAGAACTGGGGGAATTAAAATCCCGGTTTGTATTAATGGCCTCTCATGAATTCCGCACACCACTAAGCACTATCCTTTCTTCCGTTGACCTGGTGAAAAAATATAGCGCCACGGCAGACGAAGATAAACGCAACAAGCACATTCTGAAAATTCAGAGAGCGGTGAAAGACCTGACATATATCATGGATGACTTCCTGTCATTGGGCAAACTGGAAAAAGATCTCGTACAGGCAACACCGGAAGTTTTAAAAACAGAAGTCCTTTTGGCGGATATGGATGACCTGGTAAAGGAAATGCGCCAGGCATCGTGGAAGGATCAGCGGATAGAACTTAGTCATTCTATCTGGCAAGATATTTTTTCGGTTGACAGGAAGTTGCTTCGGCATATTCTCATGAACCTGGTATCCAATGCTATAAAATATTCGTCTGAAAAGTCAGCTATAATGATTCATTGCAGCGATGAAAAAGGCGATCTGCAGATTTCGGTGTGCGATGAAGGGATCGGTATTCCGGAGCAGGACCAGGAAAAATTATTTGAACGCTTTTTCCGGGCAAGTAATGTCGCGGGCATCCAGGGAACAGGACTGGGATTGCATATTGTAGGAAGGTACCTTGACCTGATGGGAGGCCGCATTACTTTGAAAAGCAAATTGAACGAGGGAACAACGATCACAATATATATACCCCAGCTTGTAAATATGCCTCAACCTGCAAAAAACAATGAAGAAGATTAAAACACCAGGTTGTTGCCAGGAGACAGATCCCGGTACAAGCCCCGAACCTTTATTTATTCAAATTTAAGTGTTTCGAGTTGCTTATATTGATGCTTCTTTCGATAACGGAGTTTATTTTATTATCCATTCCCGGTACAATGGTTTCACTTATTACCAGCTCATGCAGGTTCGCTTTTTGAATCCATCCCGACTTAAGGTCTTTGTAAATATCTCCCCAATAATGAGAGCTTCCCTTAGTAGTTACTTCCATAGTTGGCATGGGTTTCGTTAACATATAAAAAGAACTTTCTCCCGAATCATATTCCAGCAGTGCACAGGTTTCTTCATTGACCCGGCTTAGCCCTTTAAGAGTAAGTGTAATTTCCCCGTTCTTAAAATAAGAACCTTTGGCCACCTGGGTTCCGAGGTCTACGGGCGGTTGCGAAAATGAAGCCGCATGTACAATTTTATCCCCGATATGTTTCAGGTTCTGGATACCATTGCCATTTGTTGCTTTTTCGGCAAACACACTCATGGAATGAAAGTCAATAAAAGCATTATAAACATGATAAGTATTTTCAACAGCCAGGGGCTTCCCGCTTTCATCCTTTAGTTGCTCAAATTTGCTATGGTCAATACCCAACACCTCGCCTGTTTTGTTATTGTCATTTGGGGTTAATGAAAAAAAGTATTTCCAGTTAGTAAGGGAAGGAATTACTACTTCCCCGGAATTCTTTAGTTGAAGGGTAAATTTCAGGCAGGTATATTCATCCCCGTGCAAAGAGTCAACTGAAGGAACACAGCGAAGATATAAACGGTAAATATCAGCCCCCCGGGGAGTTCCATCCAATGCGAATTGCTGCAGTGTTGATTCCATTTCATAATACTGGGTATCTTTTGAATGCCGGGGAATCAAATTATATTCCTGGTTCAGGAGCTTTTTCGCGTTTGAGCTTTGCTGAGCTGGCAAATAGGATAGGGGAGAGACAAGAATTAGTATTGCCATCGCGATTTTAGTGATTTCTCTTTTCATTTTAGCGTGTTTTCCTGGTCAAATGACGAAATTAGCTCAATTCTGCATGATCGGCTCTTTTTGGTATGCCGGGAAGGCGATAAGAAAACTTGACTTTACATCTGCTCTTACCGTCTTCCCGGCTAATTAAAAATTGAGATACTGCTCTCTTTTTCCATTTCCATGAGTCCCTCTCCCTTTTATTCTGGTATTGCAGAATATGATTCTTATCATTTATGTTTTTGACGGGTGTCACTGTGAATTTTAATTCCTCTTTGTAGGTTGCGCATTGTATCAAAATAATAATCAGTCATGAGAGCCCTGGTGATTTCAGGCGGTGGCAGTAAAGGAGCTTTTGCCGGCGGACTTGCTGAATACCTGATTACGGTTTGCAAAAAAGAATATAAAATATTTATCGGCAGCTCTACAGGAAGCCTCCTGGTGCCGCTGCTTTCCATTGGTGAGATTGGAAAGCTGAAAAAAGTATTTACGACAGTCAGCCAAAAGGATATTTTTAATAATTGTCCCTTTCTTTTAAAAAAAGTAAACGGTGTTTATAAAACGAAGATTAACCACCGGGGTATTTTAAAGATGTTTTTAAAAAAGAAAAAAACGTTCGGGGAAAGTGAAAACCTCCTGAAGCTTATTTGTAAAAATATTACCCCGGCTGATTTTGAACGAATTCAAAAAAATGATGTCATTATCACCGTTTCTAATTTAAATACCCTGGGAGTGGAATACAAGGAAGCAAAAAATTGTGCCTACCATGATTTTTGCGAATGGATCTGGGCCTCCGCCTCACTGGTACCCTTTATGAGTCTTGTGAGAAAGAACGGTTTTGACTATGCTGATGGCGGGATGGGAAATATTGTGCCTATTTACCAGGCCATACAAAAAGGAGCCACCGATCTGGATATTATCGTCTTGAGAAATATTGAGAGCAGCGACCGTAAATTACCTGTACGCAATGCATTAGACCTGACATCAAGAGCCTTTTCTTTTATGCTTAACCAGATCGTTACGGATGATCTCATCATTGGTAAGCTGGAGGGCCAAAGCAAAAAAATAAAACTGAACTTCTATTACCCGGAAAAGCAACTTACCACCAACTCGCTCATTTTTGATCCTGAACAGATGAGGCAATGGTGGGATTATGGGTATACTATAGGTAAGAAAAACAGCCCTGATTGCCGGGTTATCAACCCGGTTTAACCACTCCTTTCCCGAAGCGTATTTGCGTTGCCGGAAAGATTACATCGCTATATCCTGGTAACGGGAAAAAGCCCCACGATGACGATGATCAAAATTTCCCTTGATGGCTATCATTCATCTTACTATCAATATAGGCTACATTTAAAAATAAAAGGGCTGGAATGCGCATACTTCTTTTTATACTGGTCGCCCTTGTTGCATTTACGTCCACTATTGGCGGCTTGTTTATGATAAGTTATCCTGAGGGAAACGCATTTGAATTCACCGCTGATCTCTTTGAAGGTGCATTTTTAAAGAATTTTTTAGTCCCGGGCATAACGTTGGTCCTTGTTGGATCCATTAACCTGGTTGCCACGTTTTCCACCATTCAAAGAAGACATAACCAGTATAACTGGTCTCTTGCAGGAGGCATCGCGATCAGCGTATGGATACTGGTAGAAATTATTATTCTGCAGGTGATTCATTGGTCGCAGTTTGGATACCTCATTGGTGGTATTCTTATCATATTACTATCCTTGCGGCTAAAAGGCAAATGGGCTGTATGAACCGGAGCAGGATTTACAAGGAGAACAGGTAACCTGGTCCGTCATCGGGGATTAACACGCGCTTATTGCGGAGGGATTTCCGGTTTTTCAAATCTTCCTGTTTTCTCTCCAAGCCGGATCCTGAATACAACGCCCGTTATGCTGTTGAGATGGTCGGGGGGGAATGGCCAGTAGGCTCCGAGATGCGTTGTTTCGCTTGAAAGCAAAGGGAGGATGCGGTTTAGCAGAATGTTTAACCCTTTATCCCTTTCATCCGGATCGGTCAGTTCTTCGAAATCTCCCCACCCGATTACACTTTTCCATTCAGCCATATTCTCCAGGTCTTCTACCTGGAAACAGACTTCGGGGTTTTGGCGCATCATATTTATTTTCTTTCCTTCCAACGACCGCACATAAATATCTTTTCCGTCATAGGCATAACTTACAGGTATGATATAACTTTTACCCTCCGCATAACAGGCAATGTGACCCATTACTTGTTTTTTGAGGAGTTTTTCGATTTCTTCCGGGCTAAGCTTGCCTATCACTATGATTTATTTAATTCAAATTTACCCGCCTGTTATATCCAAAGAGTATGATGGTTGTCAGACAGGTTACTGATCCCGGTTCGGGGTTATTGCTTTTCCCGGGTTGTACCTTTAAACAAAAGAAAATGTATGCCGGTCTTAAATAAAAAACTGGGAAAGATATTTAGTGACATGTCTCATATTTACCAGTATAAAAATGGCAAAGAGAAATTTCGCGCGCTTGCTTATGAAAAGGTATCGAAGGTAATCGGCGACCTGCAGGATGACATCACAGTATACGCGAAAAATAAGCAATTGGAAGAAATACCGGGTGTGGGGGAGAGTATTGCAGATAAGATAAATGAATATATAAGAACCGGGAAAATCAGCAAATATGAGAGCTTAAAAAAAACAGTTCCGGTTGACCTGCTTGAACTGATGAACATTACGGGCTTTGGGCCTCAATCCCTGAAGCGCATACATCAGCAATTAAGAATCAATGACAAGGAAGAATTAATAAAAGCCCTGCAGGATGGAAGGATCAGTAAATTAAAGGGATTCGGAACGAAAAAGGTGGGCAACATGCTGCGCAGCCTGAAATTGCACAAGACTGTCGAGGAACGTATGCTGCTCTGGAATGCCATACAGGCAGGCAACAAGGTATTGGAAGAGTTTAAAAAGATGAAAGAAGTACAGCAGGCAGAATTAGCCGGAAGTCTTCGCAGGAAAAAGGAAACGGTGGGTGATATTGACATCCTTGTGGCGTCGGATGAGAAAAGCAGGAAGAAGATTATTACAAAATTTGTATCGCTTCCCATTATAAAAGAAGTACTGGCTAAAGGCGATACCAAGGCCAGTGTGATCATCGAGGAATATAATAAGCAGGTGGATGTACGGATCATTAGCCCGGACGAATGGGGCTCTGCGTTATTATATTTCACAGGATCAAAAGAACATAATGTTCATTTGCGGACGATAGCAAGAGACAAAGGGTATAAAATCAGTGAATACGGCTTGTTCAACGCGAAAACCGGTGAACGGATAGCCGGTTCTACCGAAGAGGAGATATATAAAAAATTGGGCTTTGAATGGATACCTCCGGAAATGCGTGAAGAAAAGGGAGAACTGGAACTGGCTGCGGAAAAGAAAATTCCTTCTTTAATTGAGTTGAAAGATATCAGGGGAGATATGCAGATGCATAGTACCTGGAGCGATGGCAGCATGGATATAGAAGAACTCGCCCGTTATGTAATCAAACATTACCCGTATGAGTATATTGTATTGACCGATCACTCCAAATCAGTGAGGGTGGCAGGCGGAATGGATGAAAAGCAATTCCTTGAGCAAATTAAAGCAATCAGGCAGGTCAATAAGAAATTAGGGAAAGATTTTATTAAAACGGGTGTTGAAGTGGATATCATGGCCGATGGCAGCCTGGATTTAAAAGATGAATTGCTGGAACAACTGGATTGGGTTTGCGCTTCGATTCATTCAGGGTTTACTCATGATAATACGGAGAGGATCATTGCAGCTTGCCGCAACAAGTTTGTAAACTGTATCGGGCATCCTACAGGCAGGATAATTGGTCAGCGGGAAGGCTACCCTGTCAATTGGGAGAAAGTTTTTACGATCGCCAGGCAGACAGGAACCGCGTTGGAGATCAATTGCCAGACCGACAGAATGGACCTGAATGATGAATTGGCAAGAATGGCAAGGGAAAAAGGCGTCAAACTGGTCATCAGTACCGACAGTCACCAACCCGGCAATTTTGCTTTTATGCCTTTGGGGGTTTTTGTCGCCCGCAGGGCCTGGTGTACAAAAAAAGATATACTAAATACAGGAACCTGGGACCAGCTTAAAAAGTTTGCAGAGCATAAAAGGAAAAAATGATCGTGAAGTCAAATGATGCGGAATGAATAAACAAAAAAGGCCGGATAGACATCCAGCCCCATGTTTAAATCCAATATCCTATGAAAAACCTGGACAAAGGTTATTGTCCGCGTGGCTTCAAACAATGATGACCGTCATCCTATATGATGATAGTGGTCAGTTATAGCTTAAAAGAATCAAGGGAATATCCGACAGTTAAGTTATCGGGATCTTTCAAAAGATACCGCCGGGATTGATCCTGATCGCATATAATCACAGCATCCAATGATGCAGGTCAGAATAATCAGGTACGCCCCCCGGTTACTTTTGTTTTGGCGCCGGCGCCAGTTCAATGAGTTGTCATTTCATTTTACTGATTGTTTGGCGGAAAAAGACAAGGAATTATCATTACTAATGATCCTTTTATTTACTATTATAACTTTTTTTTCAACACTGGCTGGCGGTTTATTTGCATTGCGCTATAAAGACAAGCTGCGGCTCATCCTGGGATTCAGCGCTGGGGCTGTTATCGGAGTGAGTTTCTTTGATTTGTTGCCGGAATCATTGACACTTGGAAGCGGGCATTATAGCCCCGGGTTTATTACCGCCATGGTCGCGCTTGGTTTTTTTATCTACATGATTCTTGATCGAATGACATGGCTGCATTCCCTGTCGAAAGAAATGAAAACAAAAAACCACGGAAGCCTGGCCGCGGGCAGTTTATCTGTGCATAGTTTTTTTGACGGCATTGCTATCGGGCTTGCTTTTCAAATTTCCGGTTCAATTGGAATAGTTGTTGCTGTGGCTGTTATCGTACATGATTTTTCCGATGGACTGAATACGGTGAGCCTTGTATTAAAATATAAAAGACCCGGTAATGTGGCATTCAAATGGTTGCTTGCAGATTCCATTGCTCCTGTGCTTGGAGTTGTTGCCACATTCTTTTTCAAACCTTCTGAAGCTGTATTCGCGGTGATATTATCCTTGTTCACGGGTTTCTTTTTTTATATCGGTGCAACTGATTTATTGCCCGAAAGCCAGCATAACTATCCGTCCGTATGGACAACTTGTATGACGATAACCGGGGCGGCCACTATGTATTTCGCCATTAGATTTTTAACCTTCTGAGTGATGACTGAAACGATTGAAATAAAAAACCTGACAAAAAGGTATGGTGACCTTGTCGCTGTGGATCATGTAAATCTTTCTATTGCCCGGGGAGAAATATTTGGTTTGCTTGGCCCTAATGGCGCCGGAAAAACGACCCTGTTAATGATTCTTTCCACCCTGCTAAAGCCCAGTTCCGGCGAGGCTATCATAAATGGCTTTGATGTAATCAAGCAGCCTTCCAGGGTGAGGCAGTCAATAGGAATGGTTTTCCAGGACCCAAGTTCTGATGAGTTGCTTACAGGGTATGAAAACCTGAAACTTCATGCATTAATGTATGACGTACCGATGAACAGGATTGATGAGAAAATTGACGAGGTACTTACTCTTGTTGACCTGGAAAAAAGAAAAAACCACAAAGTGAAAACCTATTCAGGCGGCATGCGAAGGAGAATGGAAATAGCACGTGGTCTCCTGCACCAGCCACATGTTTTATTCCTGGACGAACCTACCCTGGGCCTCGACCCGCAAACAAGAGAGCATATCTGGGAATACATTGAATCTCTTGCCAAAAAAACAAGCATGACGATAGTGCTGACAACGCATTATATGGAAGAGGCAGAGAAACTTTGTAATCGTATAGCCATTATTGATCATGGCCAAATCATTGCATTGGATACAACAGAAAATCTTCGTCATACTATTACCGGTGATATTGTTTCGCTCAAAGGCAAAAATCTCCTGGTAGAAGAATTAAAAAAACTGGCATTTGTTAAAAAAGCAGAGCAATTCGATGATCATTTGCAGCTAACGGTAGAGAATTCAGGAAAAAACTTACAGGAGCTATTGCGTACTGCCGGCGAAATCGATTTTGTGGAAGTTCATTCTCCCGACCTGAATGATGTGTTTCTTTATTATACCGGGAAAGAAATCAGGGAAAGTGAAGGAGACATGACTGAGCATATCCGGTCACTGACAAGGGCTAAACAAAAGTAGATGAACACAAGAAAATTCCTGAAAGGCATTTACGCGCTCTGGTACAGGGAATTCAAAGTATTTCTCAATGAGCGCAGCCGGATCATCTCATCCGTTTTTTTACCCCTGTTCTGGTATTTTATATTTGGGGGAGGTGTGGGCACCATCACTTCCACGGGTGTCAATTACCAGCATTTTATATTTCCGGGATTCCTGGCCATGACCATTATTTTTAGTTCACTTTTTAATGGCGCCTATATCGTCTGGGATAAGAAGATAGATTTTCTGAAAGAAGTACTGATTAGCCCGCTTTCGCGTACAGCTATTTTTATCGGCAAAGTGATCGGGGGTATGACAGATGCTTTGCTGCAGGCTTCTATTCTTATTATTATCGGTTGTTTTCTTGGCATTCCTTTTACAGCAGCCAATATCTTACTCTCGTTTTGTATGCTATTTGTACTTGCAATCGGGTTGGTAAGCCTGGGATTAATCATCGGTTCTTTCCTGGAAAGCCCCGAAAGTTTCGGCCTGGTTTCAAGTTTTGTTGTCTATCCCTTATTTCTTTTGTCCGGGGCACTTTACCCGCTCGACAAGCTTGCCGCCTGGCTGAAGGTGCTCACACATCTTGATCCGGCAACTTATGCGGTGGATGGATTGAGAAATGTGATACTCGGGAGCTCTTCCATGTCTTTTGGGTATGATTTGTTAATCGTAATTTCCTTTGACATCCTGATGATTTTTACCGGGACATGGGCTTTTAACAGGATGAAGTTGTAATACCACCGCCTGCATCCACTAAGTCTTAATTGCCTGTAATTTAAAAGGGCAACTACCTGCAAGATGGGCGAAAAATGATCCAACTTATTGTTCCTTATTCTTTCTGATGGCAATAAATATTGCATAGCATATAGAAATCCAGATGAACAGGTAGAGAAAAAATCTGCCATAGATCAATGTTCCTTCCTTTGAAAAGATATGGCTATTAATAACAACATATTTCGCACACGAATCAGAGCCCATGATAGTACTTACGCACACCCTGAAAGGAGAAAAGAAAAGGCAAAGTATAATAACTCCTGCTATAAATAAAATAGGTGGAAAACGCAGCATAATCAACTTTATTTTTTATCCTGTTTTTTTCTTTTTTACCACTTTGGAAATATCTTTAAACGGGTCTTTTATATTAAGTTTTTAGCTCCTGCTTTTTAACACGTTTCGAATAAGCTGTATAAGTTCATCGGCCTGAAACGGTTTTGTTATATAGCCCGAAGCTCCCATACACATACCTTTTTCAATATCTTTCTTTTCAGAGGATGCAGTAAGAAAAATAAATGGCAGCGATTCCATGGGGTGATTTTCCCTGAGCGTGTGTAAAAGCTCATATCCATCTATCCCCGGCATCATGATATCGCTTACAATAAGATCAGGAGTCTTTTCCTGTATCCTGTCAAGCGCTTGTTTCCCGTCTCTTGCCACAATGACTTCATAGTGTAAAAGTTCAAGCAATTCTGTGGTGTTTTCCCTGATGGGCTCATTGTCCTCCACTAATAGTATACATTTTTTCATAGTTTGGCTGAATGCAGGGCAAAGAAGAGGAGGGAAGTTACTGAAAATACTTTGGAAGAAATCCCATAGTTTGGCCCCCAACCAGTTTGACCTTTGACCTGAAGAGTCAACCTATTAAGACACACTGCGTCCGGGGCATAAGTTACAGGTAGTGGATACTATGCCGGGAATGCCGGAGAGTATTCTTCCACAGGGCAGAATACTCTCTTTAAGCGACAAGTTGTATTGGCTCAGATATTTTGCGACATATTACATGGAAATTTGCGGGTTTGGCATTTGCCTGCGCCAATTTACATTCAACAAGATAGCGCCAAATGCCATAAATACAAGAAGTCCCATAATAAACCATCCCAGGAACGGTGTAAATGTCAGAATCTTTAATACGACGAAAATACCAAGACCGGAAAAAACCAGTTTCCAGAATTTTAAATTTCTATTGCCAAGATTGTTTAGCCAGTTGACCGCAACAACGGAAGTAATAGCTGTTGCCAACAAAATCAGCATGATATAGCTGAATAACAGGATGAGACCGACCGGGACACCAATTATGGAAACGAAGGAAATAACAGCGAGCACTGGCACTGCGATGCAAAACAGGAAGCCATACAAAAGTGATCGCAGCGGAGCTGTATAAACGGAATTACCGGCTTTTTTCATCGTGTTGCTGAATAAATATTGAATAATCATTATCATCAGGAAGGTCATGCATATATACCATAGCAGTCCCAGCCATGAACTGAATCCTAAAAAATACCACCGGTTATATTTTATTTTAAGGGTTGTATCATAGACCGGGGTCCCTGTTTTAACGGATTGCCTGAAATTGACTTTCCAGGGCGACCAATAGCGGACATCACTTCCGAATTGGGCGCTGTCGCCAATAATAATTTTACCCGTTGCCGCCAATATGGCTTTGCCGCCAATCGCACCATTTATTGTAATACTTCCACCGCGGCAATCAATGTCCTTCGTTACTGTTCCGTTCAAAACAAATTTGCCGGTTGCCGCCAATACATTATTCATTACATTTCCGTCAACGGTTATATCCCCACCGCTAACGATTAGTCCCCCGACGGTTACTCCCCGCTCAATAGTGACTGTACCACCCATGATGACTACATCGCCCGCTACGTTCTTTAATATATGCAGGTCACCCCCGGCGCAACGGATATCATCGCCGGCAAAACCATTGAATGTAACATTTCCGCCAGCGAGCAGGATATCGTTCGCAACGGTATCATTAATATATATCGTACCGCCCGCGATGATCAGGTCGCCGTAGACAGGCGCATTGATGACAATATTTCCGCCGGCGATATACAGGTCTTCATAAACCGGCCGGCTGATTGTTACACTCCTGCCATATTCTATCCTGAAAGCAAACGCTGAATTTGAAGCAGCGTACAAGCTTATAATAAGAAAAAGAAGTCTTTTCATAATAAATGGTTTATAATGATTTTTAAAATCATATAGGTGATGAAAGAAATTGACTTATGAACTCCTTTGCAGGTTGTGTTGCTAACAGTTGCTTTTGCACAAAGACCGTCAACCTTTGATCGTATGGGTGCTCACTATTGGCTACCCGGCAACCCACCTGTTTCTACCAGCAATGCAGCTACCAATCGTCCATAATATCTTTCCTAAAATATTTTGTTGAAATTAACTGCGTGCACGGAGGTAATACAATGACCATCATTGGCTATAATCATGATGGCCATCAAAGAAAAAAGTACTTATTGCCTGATATATTTGCTGTTATGGAGGTGCGGAGGGTAGAATTATTATTTTCACCCGGGAGGGCATGTTTGCCCCAATGAGTAAAAGGTTAATGGGTAAGCGGCTGTTCCGGGTATTATTCTTGCCTTTCCC
The DNA here is from genome assembly GCA_030706685.1 of Bacteroidota bacterium. Taxonomy (GTDB): domain Bacteria; phylum Bacteroidota; class Bacteroidia; order Chitinophagales; family Chitinophagaceae; genus VBAT01. Next base: position 68,952 of record JAUZOA010000005.1, on the reverse strand, counting down.
GGCTCAATGAGGGGTGAAGTCCGAACTTTGATTCTCTTATCCGCTTTTCGGGACAGGCCAGGTATGGTTTGAACCAAAGACCATAGTTTGAATGAAACTGTAATAATTAATAACGTCAAAAACGGGACAAGGACAGAAAATGAAAGATGTGCGCCATCTATTGGAAATAGCAAAGTATGCGGCGCTTGATGCAGGCAAGGCGGTTATGGAGGTATACCAGTCAGAGGGATTTGGAACGGATCTAAAAACAGGCGGATCTCCATTAACTATAGCAGATAAAAGAGCTCATGCCATTATTACCGGGCATCTTGCTAAAACTAATATACCGGTTCTTTCCGAAGAAGGGATGAATATTGATTTCGGGGAAAGAAAGCACTGGGAATATTTTTGGTTGGTAGATCCGCTTGACGGGACGAAAGAGTTTATTAAAAAAAATGGCGAGTTTACTATCAATATAGCCCTTTTGCGGGAAGGCACTCCGATCGGAGGTGTAATCTATATGCCATGCAATGATACTTTATATAGTGGCTCAAAAGAAACAGGAGTTTTCAAAAAGGAAAAAGACAGCCTGGCTGAATTTGCGCCGTTGTCTGAAAGAATTCAATTCAGAGATCTGTTGCAAAGAGAAAGTATAATTGTGGTAGCATCCAGGTCTCATTTGAATCCTGAAACGAAAGATTATATCAGCCAGTTTCAAAACGCGACGATCATATCGCTTGGCAGTTCCCTTAAATTCATGCTGCTTCTTGAAAACCGGGCTGATATCTATCCCAGGTTGGGAACAACGATGGAATGGGATACAGCGGCGGCTCATGCTATTTTAAATGCTTCCAACAGGGGAGTTTACCGGGAAGACCTGAAATCAGAACTCAGGTATAATAAGCCTGACCTTACCAATCCGTTCTTTATCGCTTTTTAGTTTTAAAGATTTACAATGCTGCGGGCAAGCTTGCACTTTGAATAATCTTTCCTCCCCCGGCCACAAAGTCCTGCATGGCTTTTTTAAAATCCTGCCGGTTGATGGGGCGGGTAGCATCTTCAATAATAAATGTTATAAATTTTTCTTCCAGGCTATCCATGGCTGTTGAGAACACGCAAATATCGCCTGCCAAACCTGCCAGGTACACTTCATTCACCTTTTTGTTGCGCAGGTAACCCGCGAGTCCTGTTGATTTGCGATGGCCATTGTCATAAAAACCGCTATAACTGTCGATTTCCGGATTGGTGCCTTTCCGGAAAATGGTTTCTGTTTTATTTAAGTTGAGTTCGCCGGGGAAACCAGCGCCCGGAGTGCCTTGTATGCAATGGTCGGGCCAGAGTGTTTGGCGCAAGCCATGCAGGGAAATAATATCAAATGGTTTTTTTCCATTATGCTGCGATGCGAAACTTTTATGATTCGCCGGGTGCCAGTCCTGCGTTGCCACTACCAATTCAAAAAACGGCTGCAACCTGTTTACTATCGGAATGATAGCATCTCCTCCGGGTACCGCTAAGGATCCCCCCGGTAAAAAATCATTCTGTATATCAATCAATACCAGGGCCTTCATTTTTTGACTATTTTATGCTGATCCCGCAGGTTATTTTTAAGATCCATCAGTTTTTTACTAATACCAACTTTGTAAATATGTGGATTTTCAAACCGTTTATATTCTTTTGGCAAAAGGGCTAATCTTTTTTGGGCGTAGGCTGCAATATCCTGTAAGGAAGGGGCTGCTGATAATCGTTTCCCATTTTCCATTACTTTTTGCAAAAGAGATTCCTGGTGAAAATTTTCAATATTGAAAAACTTGTCCGGTTCAAAAGGATGATAGATCGTACTGGCCTTTTCTTCCCCTGCTAATATTACTGCATCAGCGCCAAAAAATTCTCCGTTCTTCTCTATCACTCTTACTACCTGTTTTATTCCGGGCAATGTTACTTTTTCTAAATTCTCTGACAATTTAAGCCTGGGCTTATCTCCGGCCATTGACAGTTTATAGACTCCGTCCAATGCCGCATCGGGCTGACCAGTTACCAGCCGGGTGCCAACGCCAAAAATATCTATAGGCGCATTTTGTTCAAGTAAACTCTTAATCACCCATTCATCGAGTTTATTTGAAGCAACAATTTTCATATAGGATAAGCCAGCTTCATCAAGCATTTTACGTGCAGCTTTTGCAAGATAAGCCAGGTCCCCGCTATCGAGACGTATGCCGGCAGCCCGGTATCCCTGCTTTTCGATTTCTTTGGCTGCTATGATAGCGTTAGGAATTCCACTTTGAAGCGTATCATATGTATCTACCAGGAATATACACTGACCGGGGCGTGATCTTGCGAAAGCCCGGAAAGCTTCGATTTCTGAATCATAACTTTCAACAAAGGAATGAGCCATCGTTCCCGCGGCCTCCAGACCATACAACCCGGCGGCGTATACATTGCTGGTACTGTCGAAGCCACCAACTATAGCGGCCCTTGCAGCCAATACACCGCCTGGTCCATGCGCCCTTCGTAAGCCAAAGTCACTTAATATCCTGTTACCCGCCACATATCGCATGCGCGAAGCTTTGGTGGCTATCAGGGATTCGAAATTCAGGATGTTGAGCAGCAATGTTTCCACCAGTTGTGTCTCAAATTGCGTTCCTTCAACGCGCAACAGAGGGCAATCGGGAAATACTATTTCACCCTCCCTGACAGAATACACAGAACCACGGAATTTAAAATTTTCCAGGTAATCAATATAAGATGAATGAAAGTTCAATTTCCTGAGAAAAGCGATATCCTCAGCGGTAAAATGAAGGTCTTCCAATATTTGCAACAACTCATTCAGCCCTGCAAATACTACGTAGCCACCCTGGTTAGGTATTTTCCGGAAAAAATAATCAAAGGAAGCAGGATGGTCTTTCCTGTTTTCCAGGAAATACACTTCACCCATTGTTATTTCATACAGATCTGTATAGTTTCCGCTTATCGTAAAGGACAGCATATAACTCCTGTTTATTGATCTTACGGGCGCCAGGTGTGGATTCAAAGATACTAAATACGGGCGGGCATGCCGGGTGGTAAAAGATAACAGGAATCATGCGTTTTATTGCTGAAGGTCATTTTTACACGGCTGGCTGTTGCTTAAATTAACATTCAAAAAGAAGGATATGTTACGCATAAAAATTATTATTGTGACAAGCCTTGTTTTTTTATTAACCAGGGCGGGCCAGCTTTATGGACAGGCTGAACCATTTATTTCGTTCAATGTTGAGCCGGGCGCGGGTCATACTGTGCTTATTCAATGGAAAACCGTACCGGGAAATGACAGCCTTCGGTTTGAAGTGGAAAGAAGCCGGGACAAAAAAACATGGGAGAGTATTGCTGATGTGGCTGCCCGTTTATCGCACCAGTATTCCAGCATTGATAGCAAGCCGGGAGAGGGGCTCATTTATTACAGGGTCAGGCAGGTCAGCAGCGGGAACCGTTTTTCTTATACCCAGGAAAAATGGGTACAAATCAGTAATACCGGCAAGTTGTATATCTGGCCTAACCCGGCAAAGGATGTTCTGCATGTAAAGACCCCTTTCGTTAACGGCAGCGTGGATATCATAGATCCCGGGGGTAAGCTTATACAGAAAATATCTATTATCAACCTTGTTACAGATGTTTCAATTGCCGGCTTGTCGAAAGGTGTCTATTTCCTGCATGTAAGGCATAAGAACGAAGTCCTGGTTGAAAGATTCATGAAAGACTAATTAAAGGATATTTCCCGGCTATACGGCAAGGGGTGATTTAAAGGGAATTCCTGATCCTTTCCCGTTTTCTCTTTCTCCAATCCCTGGTATTGAGCCATACGCTCATAACCAGGCTCAGGAGGAAAACAATGAGAGTAACATTTTCGACGAGTTGCTCGTTAAAATCAATGCCGGTAAGTTTTTGCAATAGAAAATGTATATATGATCTGCGCTGGTCATGATAGCCGAGCTGTTGACGCACTTCCCAATGCCAGTCGGTACAGAAACAATACCCCCATCCATACCAGATACCCAATACAAACCATGAAAAGGCTGTTAATAAAAGTGTAACCAGGTTCCACTTTCTTGTTTTGGGAAACAGCCATCCTGTAATATTAAACAAGGTGAAAAGTGTATGAAAAGTAAAGAAAAAATAATTAAGGAATTGGTACCACATATAACAGGACTGATCTTTCCTGTAAAGTACTGATTTACTTTGACAGGGCAGTTGCATCTTTCTCTTTGGCAGTGTGCCGGTTTGCCGGAAGCCCGGCAAGATGATAAGAAAAAACGACTCGTAAATCGAGCCGTACCTCCTTTCTGTCTCACCGGCTATTTTCAAACCGGGTCAAAACTCTTTTCATTGATAATGACCAGTATCACCGGGCAGGATGATGCTACTCATTTTTAAAAGACTATCCTATCCTGTAATTTACTACCTAAAGGTCCAACCAATTGGTGCAGACTTTGGTAATAGATAAATTATAGTTTATGAATATTGGTTTTCATGCCCCACAGGGCGAGGTTAAAGAGTGGGTAATAGATCATGTCCGGCAGAAATTAATGGATTTGTATCACCAGGATAAGGGAATAACAAAGGCCCAGGTATATTTTAGGGAACAGCCCGATGATGAAAGAAATAAAATTTGCGAGATTGAGCTGATGATTTATGGCGACCCTCTTTTTGTACACCGCAAAGCCCCCAGCTTTGAACAGGCGTCAAATGAAGTGTTGGCAGAGCTTGCAGAGAAAGTGGATGAACAGATCAGGAACCAGGGCGAACCACCTGAGGAGATAACGAGCACTGTGAAGGTGTAGATGAACATTTGGTTCCTGTTCTCATGAGTTTGTAAAGTGTATTATGAAATTATTTGCACTAAATAACAGCCGGGACTTCGGCGGGTTGATTGCCAAAGAGCTCGTCTTATCGCTGAATACACATGAGGAAAGGGAATTTGAAGATGGGGAACATAAAAGCAGGCCGCTTGAAAATGTACGCAACCAGGATGTTTTTGTCATTCATTCCCTTTACAGCGATATGACGCAAAGTGTAAACGACAAACTCTGTCGTCTTCTTTTTTTTATCTCCGCGCTTAAAGATGCTTCCGCCAATAAGGTTACCGCAGTGATTCCTTATTTATGTTATGCACGCAAAGACCGCAAAACAAAATCACGGGACCCGGTCACTACCCGTTATATAGCCCGCCTGTTAGAAACAGCCGGAAGTGACAGCATCGTTACAATGGATGTGCATAATCTCCAGGCTTTTCAAAATTCTTTTACCATACCTGCGGAAAACCTGGAAGCGAGAAAACTGTTTGCTGATTATTTGGTTCCGCTTATAAAAAACGAGGACCCGGTAATCATGTCGCCTGATTTTGGAGGTATTAAAAGAGCGGAACAATTTCAACAAACGCTGGGTAAACGATTGAGCCGGGAATTGCCGGTTATATTTATGGAAAAATACCGGAGCAGTGGCATCGTATCGGGAGAACGAATTGCGGGGGAAGTAAAAGACAGAACTGTCATCATTATTGATGATTTGATAAGTACCGGCGGTACCATAGCAAGGGCGGCTGCCGCCTGTAAAAAATCGGGAGCTAAGAAAGTGCTGGCACTGGCTACTCATGGCATATTTACAGGCAGGCCCGATGAAACATTACAGGGAGACGCTTTACAGCAAATCATTATCACCAATACGGTTCAGCCTTTCAGATTGGAACGTGCAAGAGTAAAAGAAAAAGTGATTGTATTAAATGCGGCCCCGCTTTTTGCCGTGGCCATTAAACGAATGCAGGAAGGCGGTTCAATCACAGAGTTGTTGGAGGATTAATAAACTATTCGTTCATGGTAAAAAATAACTCCATAGAACCCCTCACAGAAAATACCGTGTCTATAGAGGAAAAGGTTTCTTTTTTAAAACGACCGGAGTCGTATCCGCATCGGTCAGTGAAAGTAGAAACAAAAGAAACACATATGTCATGGGTTTTCATAGTAAATGATGTGGTGTATAAACTCAAAAAGCCTGTTGCCTATCGTTTGCTTGATTTGCGGACACTGGAAGCGAGATTTAATAATTGCAGGGAAGAAATCCGTTTAAATAAAAGGCTGGCTGCGGATATTTATATCGGAATAGTGCCGCTTGTATTGGATGAAGCGGGAAAACTGCAAATAGAAGGAAAAGGCCGGGTCATGGAATGGATGGTAAAAATGAAACGTATCCCGGAAGAAAATTTACTGGACTACGCCATTAACCATCAAATGGTTAATGAAGCATTGGTTAAAGGAGCGGCGGAACTATTGGCTGAATTTTATAAAAAAGCCCCACCCGTTTACATGGATGGGGAATCGTACAGGAAGAAATTAAGGGAGGAGATTATTTCCGCCCATACAGAATTAATGCGGCCGCTATATCACTTCCCGGATACATTGGTGGAGCCGCTTAGTAATAAACTGGTGAGTTTTCTTCATGATCATTCTTTATTATTTGAGACGAGAATAGCTAACGGAAAAATTATTGAAGCGCATGGAGATCTGCGGCCTGAACATATTTGCCTGGCACCGCAACCTGCTATTATTGACGCGTTGGAATTCAGCAGGGAATTAAGAGTAATGGATATTGCCGAAGAGCTATCTTTTCTTGGTATGGAATGTGAAATGATGGGCAATACTTCAACCGGTAATCTTTTTATTGATATATACGGGAAGCTAACGCATGATAATATCCCCCGCACGCTGATCAATTTTTATAAAATAAAGAAAGCCTGCCTCCGGGCTTATCTTGTGGCAAGACATATTGCAGAGCCCCAATATAAAGAAGACCCCAAGTGGCTGACCAGGGCCAATGCTTATTTAAGACTGGCCGAAAACTATGACCTGTCATCAACGACGTAAGTTAGCAGACTTGCTTTTTGTAGCCGGGTTATTGCCGGGGCGCAGTATTTTCTTTTTTCCATTTTTCCAGGAATCCCAGGGCCTCATTATCCGTCACTGTTGGAAATGATTCATAAGCCAGCGACACTGCATGATAGAAAACGGGGGTTTCCAGGACAATTACTTCATCGGCCTCTTTATTCAGTTCTTTTATTATTTCTCTTCCTGAAACTGGAGCCGCTACTACGATTTTAGCAGCCTCTTTGTTTTTGCACATTTTGATGGCAGCAAAGAGGGTGGCCCCGGTGGCAATCCCGTCATCTACTATAAGAACAATTTTATTCCTGATTTCCGGGAGCGGTTCGCCCTTTCGCAAAATTTTTATGCGCCGCTCAATTTCTTTTTTCTGTTGTGCCACTACTTCATCAATTTCCCCCCGGGTCGCTTCCTGCAGGGCCAGCTTATTTAAGTGAATGGTTCCATCTTCAGCTATGGCGCCAACAGCATATTCCGGGTTGGCCGGGTGTCCCAGTTTTCTTGATACCAATAAAGAAAATTCCGCATGTAAATGCAGCGCTACATAATAGGCTGTTACAGCGCCACCCCTGGGTATACCCAGGACAATGGCTCCTTTGTCTTTGTATTTTTCCAGCGCTTTCGCTAATTGCAAAGCCGCATCCTTCCTGTCTTCAAACATGGCTTATTTTTTTGCATGAAGAAATTTTGTTTGGCCATTTATTTCATTTCCGGGTATTATATAGCCTGCATCTGTCACCTTTGTTCCGAAGGCGGCAGAAAGTTGCTGCATTCGTTGAAGGCTCCACCGGCTGTCCTTGAGTGAGGCAAGGTTTACCTGGCATTTGCTGATCAATACAGGGACCAGATGCAGACGGGAAAATTTTTTCTTATTAATTTCCGCAATGAAGAAAAAGGAGTGATCATTTCTCAGGACGGGATCAACAACATAATCATCCAAAAAATCACCGGTATCGTAAAGGATAAGTTTATTCTTATAGACTTCTATTCCCTGGAAAATATGAGCGCTGTGACCATGGATGAGATCTGCCCCGTTGTCAATCATTTCATGGGCGAATTCAACAAAACCAGGATCAGGTTTTTCTTTCATATTGGGTCCCCAATGAATACTGACTATAATAAGATCCGCTTCGCTGCGAAGCTGCTGAATACTGTTCAGGGCTTTTTCTTTGCTGCGGCTGTTAAGAACATTAATATAATTTATGCCACAACTGGAAACGCCGGCGCGCCACCCGGGTTCATTATCCGTAAAACCCAGCATGCCTATACGGGTATCCCTGCAAGTAATGATAACAGGTTTCGCGGCCTGCTGTTCATCCATGCCCGCGCCGGCATATTTTATACGGGCATCCTGCAGCGTACGGATCGTTTCCGTTAAACCTTCTTCGTCAAAATCCATGATATGGTTATTCGCCAGGTTAACAGCTGTGATACGCGCTTTTGCTAAGGTGCTTACTTTATCTGGAGCGGCTTTAAAATTAAATGTCTTGTGAATCTTGCTGATGCTGTTCGTCAGCGTTGTTTCAAGGTTGATAATATTGATATCCGTACTTGTCAGGAGGGATAGGATATCCCCCCACGGATACGAATATCCTTTGCTCGTAATGACTTCATTAACGTTTCTGCCGATCATTACATCCCCGGCAAGGCCAATGGTAATCCTGTTATCATCCATAATTGCTTGGTTATCGCATATACTTTTCGCTTTGATCCGGGGCAGGAAAGGCCGGAAGTCTTTCTCTGCCAATAGCCTACCATATCTTTTCTTCCTTTTGGGTCAGCTTACGACTTTTAGTAGCGGCCGGCAGGTCAGGTAAAATCAGCAAGGGTACGTTGCTTTTAAATATCATAGACCGCGTGGTACTTTTAATAAACCACTTATCCAGGAAGGAATGTTTATGGGGGATCATGGCCAGCATGGTGACATGATACGCATCTATAAACTCATTTAGTGCCTGCGGAATATCTTTGCCTTCAATGCACTCATAAACCGGGTCAAGAGTTCGCATCATCCTGCTTAATCTAAGCGGAAGGTTTAATACTTCATACGCTTCCCAGAACTTGTCTTTAGCTACCCGTACCAGGTAAAGTTTGGAATAGAATTTTTCTGCCAGTGTAAGCAATGCATCCAGCAACCGACTGTCTTCATCAGGGGCAAGATCACTTTCGTTGGCTAATGCAATGGTTGCGATGCGGCTGTATTTTAGTCCTTCAGGCACGACGATCAGGGGAATGCTGGTCTTCCTGGCCAGTGCGGTGGTGGTGCTGCCCAGTATTCTTCGTATGCTTTTACCCGTTCGTTTCATCCCCGCAATAATGAGATCGGCGTTGGTATCTTTTGCCGCTTTTAAGATAGCTTTTTCAGGAACGCCTTCCTTACAATAAGTTTCAATGTTTATTCTGTGATCAGGATCAATGATTTTCGCTTCTGCATCCAAGCCTTGTTGAGCCAGTTTCCTCATATCTTCCAGTGTAATAATTACCGGCGTTTCTGTGACAGGTACCGGCATTTGCTGGTACGCTGTAAAAAGAACTATCCCGGCATGAAGCGTCCTGGCTAATTCAAGGCTATATTCTGAAGCATTCCTGGCAGCTTCTGAAAAATCGGTAGCCACTAATATCTTTTTCATTGTTTACTATTTTTCATAAAGGAATCTAAACAAAGCTACCGGCAGAACATTCCTTCGGGCAATGACGCCCGTCAACAGAAAGGCTGACTAATGTATTTTATAACGGGAATGATGACCGGCGTAGAAGCGGTGTATAAAAATTTGCCCCGTGATGGGTGTCACTGAAAATGGTGACGTTTATCATAGGAAAGGGGTTTAGGTAATGGGTTCCTTTGAAAAAGGAAAGTTCTGTTTATTAACTCTTAAAACAATCAAGTATGAAAAACGATATCCAAATTCAAAAAGACGTGATGGAAGAACTTAAGTGGGAGCCCTTTTTAAACGCGTCAGAAATTGGGGTGGCTGTTAAAAACGGTGTGGTTACGCTTTCCGGCCAGGTGGATGCTTATTCTAAAAAATTGGCGGCTGAAAAAGCAGCGAAAAGAGTGGCAGGGGTGAAAGCAGTCGCGGAAGAAATACAAGTGAGTATTTCCACCAGTTCCCGTAAAACGGACGCCGAAATTGCAGAAGCTGTGCTGAATGCTTTAAAATGGCATAGCGCTGTACAGGAAGAAAAGATTAAAATAAAAGTAGAGGATGGCAATGTGAAACTTGAAGGCGAGGTGGAATGGGAATACCAGCGTACTAATGCACAAACATCCATTGAGAATTTAGCCGGAGTACGTTCTGTACTTAATTTAATTACAGTAAAGCCGAAGTTCAAAGCTTCAGACATTCAGCAAAAGATCAGTACTGCCTTCCACAGGAGTGCGAGCATTGACGCAGGAAAAGTCACCGTTGAGGTTTCAGGAAGCAGAGTTACTCTTCACGGAGAGGTTCGCTCATTTGCCGAAAAGGAAGATGCCGAAAGAGCTGCCTGGTCTGCACCGGGTGTGATCAGTGTTGAAAGCGACCTAAAAATTGCAGAACCTGAATATTCTTTTGAAGAATAACAGGGCAAGATTTGTTGATATACCACAAAAGGGGAGACTTTCCCTGCAGGAGACGATCTCAGTAACTTGATTACGGATCGTCTCCTGTGTTATTTACTACCCGGTAAAGTAGTTATTTATACAGCTGATTTATTAACACCCGGCTGCCTGTAAGACACCGAAAAATGGTTGTAATCAACTGTTCAGTTTTGTTGGGTGATTGCAGGAACAATTTTAGATTTTGTCTCAGCAGTTGCTTTATCATCAGGGCGTCTGCCTAATATACTTTCGATATCTTCCTTGAAAATAACTTCCTTTTTCAGCAGCAATTCTGCGATTTTTATTAACGATTCTTTGTTTTCCTGCAGAATAGCTTTGGCTTTTTGATAAGCTGAATCAACCAATTTGCGAACTTCTTCATCAATCAGCCTGCCGGTTTCCTCGCTAAATGGTTTTTGAATACCCATATCTCTCTGGCCGGAAGAATCATAATAACTGATGTTTCCGATCTTTTTATTGAAACCATAATAGACCACCATCATATAGGCTTCTTTTGTTACTTTTTCGAGGTCATCCAATGCTCCCGATGAAACTTCGCCAAATATGATTTCTTCAGATGCCCTGCCACCCAGCGTGGCGCATAAGTGTTCTGCAAAGGCCGATTCACTGCGCAATTGTTTTTCCTCCGGCAAGTACCAGGCTGCGCCCAAAGATTTACCCCGGGGAATGATAGATACTTTTATTATAGGATCAATATGTTTTAATAACCAGCTTACTACAGCATGCCCTGCTTCATGATAGGCAATTGTTTTTTTCTCTTCCGGTGAAATGATCTTGCTTTTCTTTTCAATACCCGCGACTATTCTATCAATGGCATCCAGGAAATCCTGTCTTCCTACTTTTTCTTTTTTCTTCCGTGCAGCGATCAGGGCTGATTCATTACAAATATTAGCAATATCGGCGCCGGAGAAACCCGGAGTTTGCGAAGCGAGAAAATGCACGTCTATTGTTTCATCGATAACAAGAGGGCGCAGGTGTACTTTAAAGATTTCTTCCCTCTCAGTAAGATTGGGCAGTTCCAGGTATATATGACGGTCAAATCTTCCGGGCCGAAGTAAGGCCGGATCCAGCATATCTGCACGATTGGTAGCGGCTAAAACGATCACTCCGCTATTTGTGCCAAAGCCATCCATTTCGGTCAACAACTGATTAAGGGTACTTTCTCTTTCATCATTCGCTCCACCAAGAAATGCTCCTTTTCCTCTCGATCTCCCGATAGCATCTATCTCGTCTATAAAAATAATGCACGGCGCTTTTTCTTTGGCTCTCCTGAATAAATCACGAACCCTTGAAGCGCCGACTCCTACAAACATTTCTACGAATTCTGATCCTGAAATAGAAAAGAACGGTACCTGTGCTTCGCCGGCAACAGCTTTCGCCAGTAAGGTTTTTCCTGTTCCGGGAGGGCCGACTAATATGACTCCTTTAGGAATCTTTGCACCCAGCTTTGTAAAAGAACCAGGATTCTTTAAAAAGTCAACAACTTCTCTTACTTCCATCTCTGCTTCTTCCAGGCCAGCTACATCATTAAACGTGACACTGCTTTTTTCCTTTTCAACCAATGTAGCTGTAGTTTTCCCAAAATTAAAAATAGATGAACCGCCTCCGCCTGCTCCCATCGCTCCTGACCTGCGCAACAGGAAATTCCATAAAGCAAACAAAACAATAAAGGGCAGGACCCAGCTCATAATTGTCCAGAACCAGTTGGATTTTTTTACATAGCTCACAATGATTTTTTCATTGGCCGGAAAGTTTTTCTGTGCTTCATCCAGCTTCCTTTCAAATGATTCTACGGAACCGATATTAAAAAAATAGTGTGGCCCTGTGCTGCGTTTCAATACATCTTTGAAATAAGGGTCATTGGCAAATTCATTTTTTATATATATGTCAGCCTTTTCATTATTCACGATCACTATTTTTTCCACGGCCTTGCGGCTTATTATATCATTCTCAAACTGCTGCCACGTTATTTCTTTGCCGGAAAAACCAATGTTGAACAGGGAGGGGACAAAAAGAAGTGCCAGCAACAATGCATAGATCCATAACATGCTGAAACGTCTTCGCGGCCTGGATGGAGGAGGGCCCGATGGATTAATTCTTTTATTCTGTCCGTTCATTTATTGTAAAGTTTAGACAGTTTATTGATTCCAGAGATGACAACAATCACCGCAAAAGATGATTTGATTCATTGATTAGGACAAGCCGGTAATGGTATATTGGTAGCAGCTGAAAAAGAGCAGGATTATCCGGTATCGAAAAGAGTAAAGGAGTCAAAAGCGAATAAAAAGTATAAAAAATTATTGCAAAGCTGGTGACTTCCTTTTTGTTTTTTGAGAATCCTTATCGCATCAAATATCTATTAATGGCATGGCTGTCTGATAATGCACTGAAAGTATTAGCAACGCGCTACTTGCGCAGGGACAGGGATGGTATTGTTACTGAGACACCAGCGGAATTATTTCGCAGGGTGGCGAAGGCCATTGCTGCGGCTGAAATCTCCTGGGGAACTAATGAAGATGTAGCACGATGGGAAGAGAAATTTTATTCTGTAACGAGTAAACTGTTATTCCTGCCTAATTCGCCCACATTGATGAATGCCGGAACGACAGCCAACCAGCTTAGTGCTTGTTTTGTATTGCCGGTAGACGATGATATGAGCAGCATCTTCACTACATTAAAAAATGCAGCATTGATTCAACAAAGCGGAGGGGGGACAGGTTTTAATTTTTCTCATCTCCGTCCCAGAAACGACCCGGCTGTCAGAACGGGTGGTATAGCAGCCGGATCTGTTGCTTTTATGAAAGTTTTTGATGCCGCTACTGAGCATATTAAACAGGGAGGCATACGCCGTGGCGCCAATATGGGTATTTTAAACATTGATCATCCTGAGATCGAGGAGTTCATTTTCTCAAAGCGCGTACCGGGAGTACTGGGGAATTTCAATATTTCGGTTGGTATAAGCGATGCTTTTATGAATGCGATGGAGCAAGATACTAAATGGAGTTTAGTTCATCCTAACACTAAAAAAACTGTACGACAATTACCTGCCAGGCAGCTATGGAATGATATTATTGAATCAGCATGGCGTACGGGCGATCCGGGGATGATCTTTCTGGATACAATTAATTCGGCTAACCCCACCCCGGCGCTTGGCAAAATTGAATCTACCAATCCATGCGGTGAAGTGCCACTATTACCCTATGAACCCTGCAATCTTGGTTCTGTTAATCTTACAAAGTTTATTAAACAAACAACTGCAGGCAAAGAAGTGGACTGGAAATACCTGGAAGAAATAATACCGATTGCCATTCGCTTCCTGGATAATGTGATTGAAGTAAACGATTATATCATCCCCGAGATTAAGGGAATGGCGCTCGGAAACAGGAAAATCGGGTTGGGTATAATGGGATGGGCTGAATTATTAATTCAACTCGGAATTCCTTATGATTCGGAAGATGCCATAAGGCTGGCCGGGCAACTAATGCAGTTTATCCGGCAAAAAAGCCTGGAAGCTTCGGCGGAACTTGCCGGACAAAGAGGAGTATTTCCTAATTGGGAGAAAAGCATATATGCTCCCAATACGCCTGTACGAAATGCTACCCGTACCAGTATTGCTCCTACTGGCACGATTTCCATCATCGCCGATACCTCATCGTCTATTGAACCATTGTTTGCATTAGCCTTTCGCCGGCGCCATGTATTGAATGATGAGACCCTTTATTCCATCAACCAGCCTTTTATTGCCTACCTGGAAAAGCAACACCTGTTCTCTGAAAAAACACTGGAGCAAGTGATGGAAGAAGGTACAGCGGAAAGCATAAAAGAGTTGCCAGCAGAGGCAAAGAATATTTTTAAAACGGCTTTGGAAATTTCTCCATCCTGGCATTTAAAGCACCAGCTTGCTTTCCAGGAATATACCGACAATGCTGTTTCCAAAACGATCAACCTCCCCGAATCAGCCACGATAGCCGATGTGTCCGATATTTATATGAATGCCTGGAAAAATAAGGCCAAGGGGATTACTATTTTTCGTTATAACTCCAGGGGGAAACAGGTGATGTGGCAAGGACTAAAATCGGGTATCAAGTCTTGTAAAGTATGCATTGAATAAGTTGTTCATTCCCCTGCAAATTACAAAGCAAATGGGCCTTATTGATGGGTGTCATGCCCGGTTGCCGTTACTAAAAACCATTTGAATGGCAAAACGCTTTCTGTCAATAAAAGGATCCGGGCTACAGATTTTCAGCAATTATTCATGACCATTTTTATCATCCCATCTGCTGACAGTCGTCATTTTTATAAGAATAAAAACAAGGTAGTTTTAAAAAATGATAGACGTGCAGTCAACAGCCGTTCCGATTTTCTTCCGGAAGAAATTATCTCTTCTTCCTGAAACTGTTACAGTTCTTGCAGGAGATATAGGCGCTACAAAAACTAACCTCGCCCTTTTTGAGTTTAATAATACGGAACCAGTTATTTTATATGAAGCCCAGTTTCACTCCGCTAATTTTAAGGATGTAACCGCGATTCTGCAACAATTCCTCGCCAATCAAAAAAAACCCGGAAGGATAAGCCTGGGAGTTGCCGGCCCTGTCATAGATGAAAAGGCAATGATCACCAATCTCCATTGGGAAATAGACAGTGGCAGGATCCGGGAAAAATGCGGTATCGAAGAAGTCAGGCTGATTAATGATCTCGAAGCGCTTGCTTATGGATTGGCTGGCCTCGGCACTACTGATTGCACTACCCTTTTAAAGGGCAAAAAGAACATGCCCGGTAATATCGCTGTTATTGCACCCGGAACAGGACTCGGGGAGGCAGGTCTGTATTGGGACGGGGAATTCTATCATCCTTTTGCTACCGAAGGAGGTCATTGTGATTTTGCTCCAAGATGCGGACTGGATATTGAATTGTATAGCTACCTGGAAGAAAAATTCGGTCATGTGAGCTGGGAAAGACTTGTTTCCGGCCCCGGTATCTGCAATATCTATGAATTTCTCAGGGATATAAAAAAAAGAAAACAACCCCGCTGGCTTGAAGAAAAATTGAGTCATGGCGATACCGCGGCAACTATCAGCCAATATGCGTCAAAAGGGGAATGCCCGGTTTGCAACGAAACAATGACTATGTTTCTTTGTTACCTGGCTGAGGAATCAGCCAATCTTGCTTTGAAATTTAAAGCAACGGGTGGAATATTCATTGGCGGAGGCATCCTTCCAAAGATCAGATACCTGGTTGACAGGAATATCTTCGCCGGCAACTTCTGCCGGGCAGGACGCTTGCAGACTTTATTGGAAAGAATACCTGTGAAAATAGTACTTAACGATAAAACCGCATTGAGAGGCGCTGCTTTTTATGGCGCTTATGCCTGAATACTTTAACCATTTCTACGTTGAAACAATTCAGAATTGAACAGGCAGGCCCCTATGGTTTTATTAAAATAATTAGCCGATTAAGAGAGTCGTAAAAATTATTTATATCAACTCAAATTCAGTATTCAACTCGGCCGTATTCAACTCGGCTTTCCTGATATTCTCAATCCCTTTTAATATCGCATCCGGGTTGAAGGAAATGCTGTTAATACCCTGTTCTACCAGGAAAGCGGCGAATTCGGGAAAATCGCTTGGCGCCTGTCCGCACAACCCGATCTTTACACCCTTATCTTTTGCTTTATGAATAACCATAGAGATCATTTTTTTGACCCCTGCAGTTTGCTCACTGAATAAATTGCTGATAATGGCCGAATCCCGATCAATACCAAGAGTTAACTGGGTGAGATCATTAGAGCCAATAGAAAAACCATCAAATACCTGCGCAAATTCCTCTGCATCCAGTACATTATTGGGTATTTCTGCCATTACATATATTTCCAGCGTTTCGTCTCTATCCCTGTCAAGCCCATTTTCTTTCATTACCTGGATTACCTTATTGCCTTCTTCCACCGTACGGCAAAAAGGTATCATTACTTTTACATTTGTCAATCCCATTTCACTACGGACTTTTTTGATAGCTTCACATTCCAGCCGGAAGCCATCTTTATACAATTCATTATAATAACGGGAAGCGCCGCGAAAGCCGAGCATGGGATTTTCCTCTTTAGGCTCAAAATCTTTTCCTCCGATAAGGTTGGCATATTCGTTGGTTTTAAAATCACTTGTCCTTACGATCACATCCTTCGGGTAAAATGCCGCGGCAATAGTAGCGATGCCCTGAGCCAGTTTATCAATAAAGTATTTACTCTTGTCAGGGTAATGATGCGTTAATTCATCGATCTTTTGCCTGGCTGTCCCGTCTTTCAGTTCGTTATATTTTACCAGAGCCATGGGGTGTACGCGTATGAAATGTGTGATAATAAATTCAATCCGCATCAGTCCTACACCATCGTTTGGATAAAAGGAAAGACGGAATGCCTGGTCAGGATCACCTACGATCATCATTACTTCAGTTGTTTCCGGCTTTTTTGTATGGCTAAAATCCAGGTCCGTCTCCTGTGTTTTCAGGCTTCCTTTATACACATAACCCGTTTTACCTTCACAGCAGGACACGGTTATCATTTCTCCATCATGGATTTTTTGAGTGGCAGTATTACATCCGACTACAGCAGGCACGCCCAGTTCTCTTGCCACTATGGAGGCATGACTTGTTCGTCCTCCTTTATTGGTAACAATAGCTGCAGATTTTTTCAGGAGGGGGTCCCAGTCAGGGCTTGTTATATCCGTTACAACGATCTCTCCTTTACTCAATTTAGCTGCTTCTACCGGTGATCGAAGTATTCTTGCAATTCCGCAAACGACTTTTTCCCCGATTGCATTTCCTTCTGCAAGTAATTCACTTTTTTCCAGGAGTTTATATTCTTTAATATGAAAAGGATTTCTTTGTGAATGAACCGTTTCCGGCCTGGCCTGTACAATGAAAAGCTCGCCACTGATCCCATCTTTGGCCCATTCAATATCCATTGGCTTTTGATAATGTTCTTCAATGATCAACGCCCAGTTAGCCAGTTGTGTTACTTCCTCATCATTTAATACAAATTGCTCTTGTTTTTCAGCGGGTGTTTCAATATTAACAACAGGGGACGAATTACTTTTATCCGCAGCATAGATCATAGTCTTTGTCTTCTCGCCGAGTTTTTTCTGGATAAGTGCATTCCTTCCCATTCTCAACGTGGGTTTGAAAACAAAGAACTCATCGGGCGTCACGGTTCCCTGTACAATATTCTCACCGAGTCCCCACACGCCACTTAAATGAATGATATCACGAAACCCTGATTCAGGCTCCAAAGTAAACCCAACGCCTGCGCAGGCAAGATCAGACCGGACCATTTTTTGTACTCCAACGGATAGCAAAACCCCCTCATGTTTAAAACCATTGTCTTCCCGGTATTTGATGGCCCTGTCAGTATATAAGGATGCAAAACATTTCTGCACCGCTTTCAGCAATTCATCCTCGCCTTTAATATTCAGGTACGATTCATGCTGCCCGGCAAAACTAGCTTGTGGCAGATCTTCAGCCGTGGCGCTGCTCCGGACGGCAACTTCAAAATAATTACCCTTACACAATTCGTTGTAAGATCTGGTGATTGCTTCAGCCAGATCATGCGGAAGCTTCGCTTGCAGGAATAATTCTCTTGCTTTTTTCCCGATTTCCCTAAGATTAGAATAATCTTTTTTGTCAAGTTGCTGCATTAATTGCAGCAATGGCTGCTTCAGTTCATTATGATCAAGAAAACCAGTGAAAGCGTAAGCCGTAGTTGCAAAGCCATCGGGCACCTTAATACCTTTCGCAGAAAGTTGGGTAAACATTTCTCCAAGGGAAGAGTTTTTACCCCCCACTATATTTGTATCAGCAATGCGGATATTGCTGAATTTTTTTATAAGATCAATCATTTGGACGCATTTTAAAGCAAATATTGCTAATATAACAGCGTTATTAAATGATTGCGATCAAATGCAGGCGTGATCGGCATCAGCGATACCGGGAAGGGACAAATCAGGAAATACAGGCAAACTGTTATAAATTAATGCATACCCCTGTACTTTACTGCGATATCCGCAATAGCCAGCAATACGCCCGTACCCATCAAACCATAACCAAGCCACTGCTTTTCACCAAAAAAGATTCCTGCAACAATAAACGCAAAGGCCAGGGAAGCAAGCGGGGATAATTTCCTGGGTTGCCCTCCCGGTTTAATTAAAAAAAAGTAAATGGTAATGGCGGCAAAAACAACTGTAGCAATAAGTATATAAATAATTGAAGAATTCATAATAGAAATTTATTTCTTCTTTGTCATAATATAATTTACCAAATTTCTTAATGTAGCAATCTTTCCATAATCCTGCTCGGGTGTTTCCACACCTAATTGCTCATCTAAGTCTACAATAAAGCGCAGCGCATCAAAAGAATCTATTTCCAATGTGTGTCGTATATCATCATCGGGGTTCAATTTTTCCGGTTCTGTATCCGGGGCAATTTTTTTGAGCGACCGGAAAATGATTTGTTTTATTTCAGGTTCAGTCATAATTCTGCCGGTTTTTGTAAATAGTCTTTCATGGCCATTAAAAAGCGGCTGCCTGTTGCCCCATCCGTTGCACGGTGGTCGGCAGATAAAGTAGCGGTCAGTACCGGTCTTACATCCAGCATCCCTGTTTCTGCCCAGGGCTGTTCAGTAATGCTGCCAAAACCTACAATGGCTACCTGTGGCGGATAAATTAGCCCGTAGACAGTCTCTGCATTATTTTCTCCCAGGCTGGTGACCGTAATAGTTGATTCGCTCAATTCAGAACTTCTTAGCTTCATTGCCCTGGCTCTCGGAATAATATCGTTCAGAGAAACCATCAGTTCATCAATCGTTTTTTTGTCGATGTTATGGATGGCCGGGATCATTACACCGCCTGCCCGCAATGAAATAACGAAGCCAATATTGATATCCGGCTTTTTGTGTAAACCATTTTCCCAGTAACCATTCAAATCCGGTACTTCTGTTAATGCTTTGGCAACTGCTTTAAGTAATAACACCACCGGCAGTAAACGCTGTTTTACACTTCGCTGCTTGTTGGCTTCGCTCAGCCAGGCCAGCGCTTTACTCATGTCCACTTTTGTCTCTAAGTAATAATGAGGTATTTCCCGGTTTGATTTACTCATGGCTGCGGCAACCGCCATACGAATACTTTCTGCAGCGGCCACTTTTTTTTCTTCTTTAGGCGCCATCTTTTCTATAATCGCATTTTCCACATCCGCTTTGGTAATGGCGCCACCTTCACCGCTTCCCTTTAAAGTGGTTAGATCAATTCCTTTTTCAGTGGCCATTCTTTTTGCCAATGGCGATGCTTTGATACCCTGCAGAATTACTGTAACAGGAATTTCCCCGGTTGGCTTTTCTTCTTCCTTTTTCTCTGCTTTCTTCACCGGCGCTTTTTCCTCTTTTTTCACTGTCGGCTCTTTATCCGGGACTATCAATGCCATTATTGTTCCTACCGGCACTTTTTCATCTGGTTTAATCACTAATTCACCGATGGTTCCTTCATCAAACACTTCAATATCGATCAATCCTTTCTGTGTATCCACGGTGGCAATGATATCACCTCTTTTCACCTTGTCACCCGGTTTTACCAACCATTCACACAAGGTGCCGGCCTCCATATCAGCCCCCAGGCTGGGCATCTTAAACTCAAGCATGCTGTAGCATTTTCTTCACCTTATTAATAATATCTGTTTGTTGAGGAACAGATGCATCTTCCAGATGTTTGGGATATGGAACCGGTACTTCCACGCCGCCTAACCTTTGCACCGGGGCATCGAGGTCATAAAAAATGTTTTCTGTAATTCTTGCGCTTATCTCTGAAGATACATTTACAGAACTCCATGCTTCTTCCACCAGTAATGCCCGGTGAGTTTTTTTTACTGAATTAAAAATTGTTGCCGCATCCAGCGGACGCAACACTCTCAGATCAATAACTTCCGCATCAATACCCAATATGGATAATTCTTTTGCAGCATCCAGGGCCTTATATACGCCGGCTCCGTAAGTAATAATGGAAATATCTTTTCCTTCACGCCTTATTTTTGCCTTTGTAATATTTACTGCACCGGCATTGGCAGGAATTTCAGCTTCTTTGTTTAATAAGAAATTGTATTCAAAAATTATCACCGGGTCGGGATCCTGTAATGCCGTTAACAACATTCCTCTTGCATCTTCATGTGTACCGGCTGATAACACTTTCAATCCCGCAATATGTGCATACAATGGTTCCCAGCTGTGCGAATGTTGTGCCGCTAATTGCCGGCCGATACCACAACTCATTCTTATCACCAGGGGCACATTCAATTGCCCGCCCGACATGTGCAGCAATGTAGCCGCATTATTAACTACCTGGTCCATTGCCAGCAAACTAAAATTTACTGTCATCACTTCCACAATGGGCCGCATACCACCCAACGCTGCACCGATACCTGCCCCCACAAACCCGGATTCCGATAAGGGTGTATCCATGATACGTTCAGGCCCAAACTCCTGCAGCAACCCTTTCGTTGCCGCAAAAGCCCCGCCATAACGGCCCACATCTTCACCCATCAGGAAAACGCGGTCATCTTTTTGCAACGCTTCGCGGATGGCTTGTTTTATTGCTTCGCGGTACGTGAGTTTTATCGTGTTGTTATCAGTCATCTTTTTAAATACAGCCAGAGTAATACAAAGAGCAGTCTTGTTGTTGCCTGGCCAATTTGTAAGTATCAACCCTCAATTAATTCTTCCTTTTTTTTATCATGTGCCTCCTGTATCCATTGTACCAATTCTTCATCAATCTCATCTTCATTATAAATATCTATATAGTAAAAGTAACGGTGTGCTGACATTTTAATAGCCTGGCTAAACCGTTTGCTTTTTATCTTTCTGCTTAAACTGAAATCAACCCTTATTTTGTTTCTGAATATTTTAACGGCTGCAAAAGTGCAGGTGCTTACAAAATGAATACAACATTCCAGTGATTCTGTTTTGAAAGGGCCCGCCTGTTTTCTTACAGCCTTTCTTAATTTTTCATACAATAATTTTCCGGCAGGTTTCCCTTCAAAATGTTGCTCCAAAAGAAAAGGTCTGCAGGAATGGGTTTGGCCCTGCCGTTCAAATTTCCGCCCGCATTTGGGGCATGTCCATAATTTCATTTTTCAGATATTTTTTCACTGTAAACAAATTTTGTCAACTCTTCTACCGGCTCCCATGTTCCGGTTTCTGCAAAATCAACTGCTTTTTGCACTTCTTCTTGCACTTCTTTATTTATCACTTCAATATCATTTTGGTTTATTAAATTTTGATGGAGTAACAATTGTTGCAACACAGGAATAGGATCGCGTTTTTTCCATTCTTCCACTTCGCTTTTATTGCGATAGAGTTCTGCGTCAAACATACTATGCGCACGGAAGCGATAGGTGTTGCATACCAATAAGAATGGCCGGCCGGTTGTTCTTATTTTTCCAGTTGCTTCTTTTGCCGCTTTTTCTACAGCTAATATATCCATGCCATCCACAGCCATGGTTTCTATTCCATAGGCCGGGCCTTTTTTTTCTATCTCAACAACTGAATGTGAATACCGGATGGCTGTGCCCATGGCATATAAATTATTTTCACATATAAATAATACCGGTGCATTCCACAAAGCAGCCAGGTTCATAGCTTCATGAAATTCCCCTTCTGCCGCGGCTCCCTCACCAAAAAAGCAACAGGTGATATTATTTTTCTTTTGTTTTTTGGAAGCCAGCGCCATACCGACTGCCATACCTAAGTGTCCGCCCACAATCGCATTACCGCCATAAAAATTTTTCTTTGCATCAAACAAATGCATAGAACCGCCACGTCCACGGCTGCAACCTTCCACTTTGCCATACATTTCAGCCATGATAGCTCCCGCATCAATGCCTCTAGCCAATGCATGACCATGTTCGCGGTAAGTGCAGAGGACATTATCCTCTGCACTTAAAGCCTGCATCACGCCCACAGCTACTGCTTCTTCTCCTACATACAGATGCAGGAAGCCCCGGATTTTTTCTTTTGTATACAGCTCTGCGCTTTTCTCTTCAAATCGTCTTATCAGTATCATTTGATACAGCAACCGGGAGCCATGATCTTTTTCTATTGCCTGAACTGGTTGTATAACTGTTTCTTCAACCATAAACTGATTATTAAGATTGTTCTAATGTTGAAACATCACCTTCCGGCAACCCCAGCTCCCTTGCTTTCAATAATCGTCTTAATATTTTCCCGCTTTTTGTTTTGGGCAACTCATTCACAAAAGCAATTTCTTTTGGCGCTCCCGCCGGCCCTAATTTTTTTCTTGCATAGCCAATGATATCCAACTCTGTTTTTTCATTGGGGGTAAATCCTGTTTTCAATACTATAAATGCTTTTACCAATTCACCAATGATGGGTTCGGGCTTGCCAATCACAGCTGCTTCGGCTACAGCCACATGTTCCATTAATACGCTCTCTACTTCAAAAGGACCTACCATATGGCCGGAAGTTTTGATAATATCATCTGCTCTTCCGACAAACCAGTAATAACCATCCTGGTCTTTCTTTGCCAGGTCACCGGTGAGGTACCAATCACCCCGAAAACATTTTTTATAACGTTCCTCATCATGCAGGTAGGCGCGGAACATGGAAGGCCATCCTTTTTTCAATACTAAATGACCTTGTTTATTGGGCTCAGTTATGATTTTTATTTCCGTCTCCGTTATTTCAGCTATTGCGGCTTCCACTCCGGGCAAGGGCTTTCCCATACTGCCGGGCTTAACTTTCATAGCAAGATAATTGGCAATCATAATGCCCCCGGTTTCAGTCTGCCACCAATTATCCAGTACAGGCATACCAAAAGCTTTTTCTCCCCACAACACCGCCTCTGCATGCAAAGGCTCACCCACGCTGCAGATCAACCGCAGGTGTTCCAGGTTATATTTTTCCTTTGGCTGAATATCTATCCGCATTAACCTGCGGATCGCGGTCGGAGCCGTGTACCATACATTTACTTTTTGTTCTTCTAAAATAGAATACCATCTCTCCGCATCAAATTCTTCTTCATCCACGATATTGGTTACCCCATTTACCAGCGGGGCGATGATACCATAAGAAGTTCCCGTAACCCACCCGGGATCTGCTGTACACCAGAAAATGTCTTCCTCATGAAAATCTAAAACATATTTGCCGGTGATATAATGCATAAGTACAGCCCCATGCACATGCAATGCGCCTTTGGGCATACCCGTGGTACCACTGGTAAAATGAAGCAGGGCAGGGTCTTCCGGATTAGTAGGAGGAATAAAGAATTCATCATAGGCTTCTTCCATCAATCTTGGAAGAGATAAAACTTTATCGGTAACATGCAATTCTTCATCAATTAATAAAATGAATTGGAGTAACGGTAATCTATCCAGCAGTTGGGTTACCTTTTTTTCAAATAAGGCTTTCGTTGTGACCAGTACTTTGGCATCACCCCGGCTTAGCCGCTGAAAAACGGGCTCAGGGCCAAAAACAGAAAACAGCGGGCAAAATACAGCAGTTGTCTTCAAAGTACCTAAAGCAGCAATATATAATTCCGGAATCCGGCCTGCCAGCGTAAAGACACGCTCTCCTTTTTTTATTCCTAAGGTGGTCAATACATTGGCAAAACGGGAACTTAGCTTATGCAGGTCATAATAAGTAAAATCTTTTGTGCTTCTGTCTTTTTGGATCCACCGGAGAGCAATGCAGTCTTTTAATTTTCCTGCCGCGTGCCGCTCTATTGACTCGAAAGCAATATTCAGCCCCTTTTTTTCAGGCAATCCGTTCAGAAATTTTTGTTCATTCAGCCAGTTAAATGATTGGCTAAATACTTCGTAGTCCGTTAAGTTTGGTGTAGCAGGGGGAGTCAATATAGTTGCCGGTGAGTTTAGCATGAATCATTCTATTTTTTTAGTGTTCCTGATAAAAAATTATAGCATGCATATTTCGTATCAATATATTCTTTTTCTGTCCGTTGCATATTGCGTCGCAGTTCGTTTTGATGGGTTTCCGTTTCAGGATTGATCAATGTATCATCAACTAATGCGCTGTCTGTTTTAAGTGCGGCTTCCTGTTGCTGGATTTGTTCCTGCAGGCGGTAAAATTTCTTTGCTACTATATTCAGCTTATCCTGGTGTTCTTCCACTTTTGCAGCAATATTTGGTATGGTATTTCGCTGAATTACTTCTGCCAGCTTATCTTCGAATTCATCCATTTCCTGGTTATTGAAATCAATCAGGCGATTCCATTCAACCAATTCATCTGTATAGTACTCTGCTATAATTGTTGCCATATTGCTTATTTTATTTTGTCGGCATACTCTAATGCGGTTGGCCCTGAACCGGTCTTGTTTTTGGTATCATTTCTATATATCATTTTTTCAGGGCTTTAACCACAACAAAAGAGCCTTCACCATATCCCGGTTTTGCCGGCTCAAATTCTTTGATATCGTCCAGAGCATGGAAAAGTGTTTGTGAAAATTCCATTTTCTTAAATCCAAGGTTTTTCAATTCCTCCGAAATTTTTTTTACGCTGTAAAAATTGGCCTGCCTGTAAAAGACACTATGGGGTTTACGTTGTTCATAATATTTCCCGATAGGGCTGTCTTTATCAATAAAACCTACAATTAAGGCCCCGTCATTTTTCAGTACTCTTTTAGCTTCACTGAAAGCGGCAACAAGGTTTTCAAAATAGCTGATACAGAAAACCATCAGGACAAAATCGAACCGCATATCCTTATAAGGCAGGTGCTCTGCTTCTGCTGACATTACCCCGATACCTCTTTTTAATGCCAATGCCCGCATATTAGGCGAAGGTTCTATTCCTTCTTTTATTCCTAATTCTTTCGAAAACCTTCCTGTGCCCAATGCGACTTCAATACCGGAAATATTGTTTCCTGTTGGTAAAACATCGCGGATAGCTTCTGCCTCGCTTTTAAAAACAAACGGATATTTTTCAAACCAGTCTTCATATTCGGCAACATGCTCGTTGAAAGGGAGTGTGTTTATCATAACAAATAATTTTAATAGATAACTTTTCAAAGCTATCAACCGGCCCGTCCCCATAGCAATGATAACCGTTACCCGGAACTATGACACTAATCAAAAAAATGAATTTATTAATAGGTAAAGTGGTCCGTATTCTATTCAATACAGATTTTGCCAGATTTAATTCCCGGCCTTACCCTGCAACATCACCTGGTTTCCTTGTGAGTTAGGGCAGGGGGGAAGTCCATTTCTCTAAAAGTGACCTCCGTCACCCGGTTGTTTGAGTGGCATCATTTTTCCCGGGTAAGCCTGTCAATAACTTTATTTGTCGTAAAAAAATTGATAATAACTGAAAAACCTGAATTTATGTCAACCGAAAAATTGCTGGGTGAAGACCTGGTTGCTTTGCAAAATGAAAAAGGCAATATTTGTGTTTCTGTCATTGTTCCCGCACATCGCCTTTCACCGGAACGCCGGACAGACGTTACCGAAGTGAAAAAGGCCATTGAAAAAGCCGGGCAACTGCTTCAATATAAATACGGTGAAAAGGAAGTTGAACCCCTGGTACAAACAATGCACGGGCTTTACAAAACCATAGATTTTACACACAACTTAGATGGGATAGGGCTTTATGTTTCCCCCCATTTTAAACTATCGGTGAAATTTCCGTTTCCGGTAGAAGAAAAAGTAATGGCGGGGGATAGTTTCGAGATACGCGATTTATTGTATAAAATAAATTATAGCATCCCATATTATGTGCTCGTGCTTACGGAAAAGCATATCCGTCTTTTTGAAGGAAGCTGGGACGAATTAGCCGAAATTAAGGATAAGAATTTCCCGGTGGACTACAAAGATGATTTTGAGTATGCTAAACCGGTGCATAGTGCACATTATGCCGGGTATTCACAGGTAAAGGGTTTTGAAAAAGATAAGTCAGAACTGGAAACCATACGATTCAGGGATTTTTTCAGGGAGGTGGATAAATTGCTGGATAATTATTTGGTTAATGATACGCCACTGTTATTGACGGGTGTTGAAAGAGAACTGTCTTTGTTTGGCGGCATTACGGGTCACGCCAGGAAGATAGCAGGTAAAATTACCCGTAGCTTTAATTATTCCCATGAAAAGGAATTGGCAGATATAGCCTGGCCTGCTATGTACCAGTATTTTAAAAATGAAAGGGAGAAACTGGTAAAAGAATTTGCAGAGAAAATCGGGGAAGGGCTTGCTGTCACCGGTATCCAGGATATCTGGAGTGCTGCACAGGAAGGCAGGGCCCTTAAATTATTGGTGGAAAAGGATTACAGGTGCCCGGGGTTTTTGACAGGGGAGGGATACCGTCTTCACTTATTTCCGCCTGAATCGCCGCATAAAGTATTACCCGATGCGGTGGACGCCCTGATTGTAGCGGTTTTGGAAAAGAGCGGCCATGTTTTTTTTGTGGATAATGGCACGCTGAAAGATTATGACCGCATAGCATTAATTACCCGGTATTAAGATTTTTGTATACTACAAATGAAAAATCGCGGAATATGAATTGATCCATCGCCGATGTGGTGATTAAAATCATAACAACAGATGATGCAGGTTATTGTTCCTGGATTAATTCAGCAATTACCTTCATCCAAGTTTAATCCGGGTTAGGTCGGTTAAGGAAAGAGGATAGAGATATCTGTTTAAAAGACAGTAAACTATCTGACCATAACGCAGAATAAAAACTGTTAACTTAACAAGGACGATGGCCGGATTGGATAGGCTGATATAGAATAATCGTTGCAAAAGACAATAACCTGTATCAGTTGGTTACAAGGTAGGTTTTAACAAACCTGCCTTGTTTTTTTACAGGACAGAATTATAAAGGACCTTCTCTTTTAAAATGAGTAACCCTTACTTTGCCCGTAAGCTGTTGTCCATGAAGAATAGTAAAGCTTCAAGCTGCCGTAGAAGACAGCTTCTGACCATTCCAATATTGAAGAAATCGTCGAATTCCCTAAAACAATTTCACCTGGCGTTTTTATCGTCCTGGAAAAGGCCAAACAAATTACTCTCGGTGTCTGTACAAAGAGTGAGGTATCCATATCCCGGCACAGCCTGTTTGGGTTGAACGATCTTTCCGCCGAGCCCTGTTACTTTAGCCATGGACTCATCGATGGAAGCTACGCCTATAAAATTAGTTATCCCGGATTGCTGCGGATACTGTCTTTTTGTTATACCTCCGCCTACACCCTTTATTCCGTTCAGATCTGCGGTCTCGATTTCATAATAACCTGCAAAACCGGCAATGGGCCCAGCCTTCCAGCCGAATAATGCTTCGTAGAATTTTTTTGCCCGTTCCGGGTCATCCGCGCTGATATCAAAATGAATTAGAGCTGCCATACTTTCTTATTTTATTATGTGTTACTATAAATAAATTTTGTTACGACTCTTCACCAGTTCCCGTCTTCGGCTTCCACAAAGCCAACTGTTTCATGTACTTCTATTAAGTCACAACTTTTCAAAGCTATCAGCAGGGTTGCCCCTATAGCAATGATGGCCATTAGACAAAACCATGACGCTAATCAAAAGATGAGTAATAGTGGTTCTTAGGCCTTGTTTACGGTTTCACCATAACTGTTCAGAAGATTATGGTGAGCCTTTCGGAAGGAATGCCTTACCTCCTTGTATCCCTGCTATATCCTGCCAGGCTGATCCGGAAAAAATATTTGTTATATCAATAAGGTTCCGCTGCGACGGAAAGTTAGAAACCGGCCATTGTCTTCTGAGCTATAAAAAATAATGAAACTTTAAAGCTGTTCACGCTGTGGCATAATCAATTACTAAGGTTAAACTGTATAGTCAATTTATTGGACTTTTCAGACTGCTGTTAAGTTATACAAGCTTCTACATTTGCGGCCTATTCATAAATTAAATAAATAAAAAATGAAAAACGCAGAAGCCATCTTATCGGTTAAGTTCAATTCAACGCATACTGTTGAGAAATTGATGAATGTCTGTGAAGAAGACCTGGAAACTTTCAGAAAAGTACCCGGCCTCCTCCAGAAATATTATATCGCGGAAGAATCTACAGGCGCTATCAGCGGTATCTATATTTTTGAAAACAAAACCGCCCGGGAAATATTTTGGGCCTCGGACCTGGCAAAGAGTATTCCAGCCAGGTATGGCGTGGTCATGGAGACTCTCCGTGTGGAACAATACGATATGGCAATAGTATTAAACGACGTTGTATTAGCCTGACAAAAAAAGGATTTATCATTATGGCCAACCCCGGCCATAATGGTAAACCAGCATTCTTTCGCGATCGGGAGCTTTGTTTCCTGATGTGAGTATTGATTGCAGATTGCAATCGAGGCAACAACGCGGAATAAAAAATATGTTTTCATCAAGATTAATAAAAGAATAAATAAAGAACATAAAAAACAGGATCATGAAAAAATCAAATTCCCTGGTGCAAAATGCTTATTACAAAGAACAAAATACAGGTGCAACTAAAGAAATATTACAGCCGGATGCTTCAAGCGGGATCATCATGCATCATTTGAGCTCTTTCCGGGATAATGACCTGGAAGCGGTGCTGTCTGACTATACGAACGAATCTGTTCTGGTAACACAAGATGCAACCTATAAAGGTCCCGGAGAGATAAAGGCTTTTTTTGCTGAACTGATGACGCATTTCCCCAAACAAAAGTCAAGTTTTGAGCTGGACAAAATGGTAACTAATGATGAATTAGTATATATTATCTGGCATGCCAATACTCCAAGCCTGGACGTGTCCCTTGGTTCAGACACTTTTATTGTAAAAGATGGTAAGATTCTCCGGCAAACTTTTGTGGGGCTCATGAAATTCATCAATTGATCATCTTATTTACTGGTAACCGGGGATGTTTTAATATAGGTGATGCTCATTTTGCTATCTTTATTGCACTGCATTTTGCCAAAATGTTCAGACTGGTTCAAATATCATTTATCATCTTATTATTGTCTATGTACAACTCTGACCCGGGCCGGAGTATTGGCAAAAAAACATCTGGTCGGAAAACTAACGTGTATGAACTTGTGTGGTCGGATGAGTTTAATAAAGATGGCCAACCTGATTCTGCCAACTGGACTTATGAATATGGCTTTGTACGCAATGAAGAATTACAATGGTATCAACCCGAAAACGCAAGATGTGAAAATGGTTTACTGCTGATTGAAGCAAGAAAAGAAGAAAAACCCAACCCGGACTTTGAAGCAGGAAGCGATAATTGGCGCAGGAAAAGGCCCATCATTCAGTATTCATCTTCCTGTCTGCTTACCAGGGGAAAGAGAGCATGGCAATACGGCCGTTTTGAAATGAAAGCCAGGATTGATATCAGCAAAGGTATGTGGCCTGCATGGTGGACATTGGGCAATGACAAACGATGGCCGGCTAATGGAGAGATAGATATCATGGAATATTATCAAAAAAAATTATTGGCCAACATCGCGTGCCTCGGCAATGATAGAAAACCCGAATGGCACAGTAATACTTTCAATATGGATTCATTAGGTGGAGTTGCATGGGCCAGTCAATTTCATGTTTGGCGGATGGATTGGACGGAAGAATTCATAGCGTTGTATGTAGATGAGCAGTTGCTCAATAAAGTAGCAGTAAGTTCATTGGTCAATAAAGACGGAAGTGGTTTTAATCCCTTTAAGCAACCCCATTATATGCTGTTGAATTTGGCAATGGGAGGAATGAATGGTGGTGATCCTGCAGGAACTTTCTTTCCGCAGAAATTTGAAGTAGATTATGTGAGAGTCTACCAGGAGAAATAACAATAGCAAGTTTGGATCAACAATTGGGTTAGCGATGAGAATTCCTGTGGATTAAGCAGGAAAGTAAATTGCCAATATAAAAATTATTTATCTTGTTACCATCAATCAATGTCCAGTAAACTTTGTGATCATGACAAAGAGAACAATCGTATTTATTCATGGACTATGGATACATGCCTGTTCATGGCAACCCTGGATGGATCTGTTTAACCAGCATGGTTCCCGTATGGGGGAGGTATGGCAGAGGCATACCATTTTCAAACACGCGTATACCAAAGTCATGGCAGAAGCACTTCAGAGCTATGTCAGAGGTATTGGGAGAAGCTACCGTTCGTTCCACATCATGAAGCGTGTCTGCCCAGGGTTTATAACCTCCTTTTGGTTTTGCAACTATAATCTTCCGTTGAACACACATATATTGCCATTGAATAAAATAACAATTTCAAAAAACACAGGCGTAGTATTTTTGTGAAAAATCAACCAGTGAAAAAGTTTACCTGTTTCTTCCTTTTTGTTTTGAGCGTCTTTATAGCCGGAGCAGAACAGTTTTATGTGAACCCGCGATCCGGTAATGATGCAAATCCCGGCACGAAAGAACAACCCCTGAAGACCATTAATGAAGCGGCACGCCGCGTAAACGGGAATAAGTCACCGGGCGCGACGGAAATTATTCTTACAGAAGGCATACATTTAGTAACAACAACAGCCAAATTTGATAACAATAAATACACGGTAACGGACCGCCTGGTAATAAGAGCGGAAGTGATGCCGGGTGATAAGGACTGGAACCCACAAAGAATGCCGGTCATTGTCACCATCGTTCCGCTAAAGCCCGGCTTTGGTGGCGATGAAGCTATCGGTCTGCAGGTAGAAGTGGATCATGTTACCATCGAAGGATTGCGGTTTAGCGGCAGCCCGGATTATTCTTATAAAAACGAAAAGGAACTCCGTCGTTCTTACCCTGTGTGGCGGGGTGGTAAAAGCTTAGATGACCTGCTGGTAACGCAATGTTTGTTTGCAGGGAATAAAGATGTAATGCCGCTGCATGTTGGCGTCATAGCCAACGGGCATGGGTTGGTGATTGATCATTGTGTCTTTTTTAATTGCAAGAACCCCGTTGTTTTTTGGCAAGCGGATAGTGGAACGAGTTACCGAAATGCCATGCGGTATTGCCTTGTGTACGGTTGTTATTTCAGCGGGGTATGGACAACAGAAAGTACCAATGGTGACGACTTCGACTTTCATCATAATATCATAGCCAACTGCAAAACGGCATGGATCTGTGAACTCAACAGCCCACGGCAATACAAAGCCCATGATTGCATATTTACCGGCAATACCAGGATGACGGGTTATGGTTCCGGCCCTCTTGGCAGTAATAATAGCACGTCTATTGATTTTTTAAAGACTACCAATGTTATCACTACCGGTACCATTCAGATTGAAATGGACCAGGGTAAGCCCAATTACCTGCAATTGGCCGAAGGCTCATTCGGTACAAACCTGGGAGCGGGTTTGTTTAAATGAGCGGTGGTAGCAACCAGGATTTTAAATTTGGGCAGGTATTATCTTATATTACCTGTTTTGTCTTTCAATAATTGCATTTGTTTCGCCAATTCAGCGACCTGCTGCTGCAACCCTTCAATTTTCTGATTTTGTGTATTGATTATATCCTGTTGCTTTGCCGCTATCGCGGGCATATCCTGTGAAGCTTCCACCTGTTTTTTTAATTTTTCAATGATGCTTTGCTGTTCTTGTATGGCTTTTACCAGTGGTGCAAAAAAATCATTGTAACGTAACCCGTACATGCCTTTATCGTCCCTTGCAATAATGCCGTAATTGGCAGCACCGGAGGCATTCAACGCTTCTTCCACTTCCTGCGCGATAAAGCCATATTCTGTTTTTTTCATCTCATCATTGGTTCGCACATAGCTGACCGGTCTCAGCCTTGAAATAAAATTCAAACCGAGATCAGCGTTTTGAATATTTGACTTCCATCTTTTATCAGAAGTAATTGTCCAGCCCACCTGTATGCCCGCATAAGTTATATTGGCATCGCCAATGCGCACCTGGTTGCTGCCTGTAAGATTAGGCACCTGGGCATTGGTTCCTATCCCGATATTATTATTCCCGGAAGTAGAGCCTGATAAGGCATTTAGCCCGATTGCAGTATTATCGCTTCCTGTAGCATTATTGAATAAGGCACTTTCTCCTATTGCACAATTACCGATACCCGTTGTGTTGAAAAACAGGGCCACCACGCCATTTGCCGTATTATCGCTGCCCGTAGTGTTGTGGAGCAAAGCATTTCCTCCCATAGCTGTGTTGGATCCACCTGTGCTGTTTGATTGCAAAGATTGGTATCCTGTCGCTGTGTTACCAATACCGGTTGTATTAGTATATAAAGCCTGGTATCCCGCTGCTGTGTTATCACTGCCTGTTGTGTTGGAGTATAAAGCGCTGTCACCATCAGCGATATTCTTATGCCCGCTGGTATTATTAAATAAAGAGTTACTTCCGGTTGCCGTGTTGCTATATCCCGTCGTGTTCCAGAATAGCGTATTCGTGCCCACTGCTGTATTGTCGTTGGCAGTAGTGTTTGAGATCAATGCATTGGCGCCAAAAGCGGTATTGACAGAGCCGGTAGTGTTATTAATTAATGCCTTGGCCCCGGTGGCTGTATTAAAACTACCGATAGTGTTTAATTGAAGTGACCAGATACCCGTGGCAGTATTGGACGCGCCGGTAGTATTTGCATAAAGCGACTGAAACCCTACGGAAGTATTAAAGTCTCCTGTCGTATTAAGCAACATAGCATTGGTACCAAAAGCAGTGTTTCCATTGGCTGTTGTATTTGAAAACAGGGCCTGGCTTCCAAAGGCAGTATTATTGGAGCCAATGTTGTTATTATATAATGATTGGTAACCTGCTGAAGTATTTGCATTCCCTGTTGTATTGAATACCATTGAAAAAGCCCCGGATGCTGAATTGTAATTCCCGGTTGTATTGTTAAAAAGAGAACTATCACCGGCTGCGGTATTGAAATTACCGGAGGTATTTGAAAAAGCTGAGGAGTAGCCGATGGCTGAATTGCCAAAGCCTGTTGTATTTCTTAACAACGAAAATGCGCCCATGGCTGCGTTATAAAAGCCCGTGGTATTGCCATTCAATGAAGCGTCGCCATAGGCTGCGTTTTTAAAACCGGTTGTATTACCGTTCATGGATGCCCAGCCAGTAGCTGTATTGTAACTGCCGGTAGAATTAAAGTAAAGGGCATAAGTGCCATTCGCGGTATTACCTGTTCCGGAAGTATTGAAAAATAAAGCACTGTCCCCGGTAGCGGCATTTTGATACCCGCTTGTATTCGAGAAAAGCGAGTTGACGCCCAATGCTGTATTCGAATAACCTATGTTGTTTGAAAAAAGAGCATTGGAGCCTATGGCGGTATTTGAACCACCTGTTGTGTTGGCAAGAAGCGCGCTGCCACCGGCAGCCGTATTCAAACTTCCTGTAGTATTTGAGCTAAGTGCGCCGCTGCCGGCAGCTGTATTTGAAGACCCGGTTGTATTGCTGTATAGCGAGGCCTGCCCTGCAGCGGTATTGCCATTACCGGTAGTATTTGCAAAAAGTGACTGGTAACCGATGGCGGTATTAGTTGATCCTGCTGTGTTTTTGCTCAATGAAAACGATCCCAATCCTGTATTGTATGAACCTGTGGAATTTAAGTACAATGCGCTGTCTCCTTCTGCGGTATTATAGTTACCGGTAGTGTTGTTAAAAAGTGCGTTGCCGCCGGTTGCCGTATTATAATTGCCGGTAGTGTTCCAGAACAAAGAATTGGTGCCGGTAGAAGTGTTATTGCTGCCGGTTAAGTTGGATATTAGCGCATTGGCGCCGGTGGCAGTGTTCGCGGAGCCGGTAGTATTATTAATTAATGCTTTTGCACCTGTGGCCATATTGAAACTCCCCGTTGTATTCGCCTGTAATGCGCCATATCCGGTAGCCGTGTTAGAACTTCCGGAGGAGTTGGCGAAAAGCGAAAAGAACCCGACTCCTGTATTTAAATCGCCGGTAGTATCCAATGCCAGCGATGAATACCCGACGGCAGTATTAAAAGATGCAGTGGTATTGGAGTACAACGCATCGTATCCGATAGCGGTATTATAAAAGCCGGTTGTGTTATGAAGGAGTGAATAAGTGCCATGGGCTGTATTATAGGAGCCGGTTGTATTGGCATTTAGTGAATGATATCCTATCGCGGTATTATAACTGCCAATACTGTTGGAAAACAGGGAGGAAACGCCACTCGTTGTATTCCCGGTTCCCGTTGTGTTAAGGTACAAAGAGCTGTCGCCTGCGGCTGTATTGAAATTGCCGGTTGTGTTAGAATACAATGAACGATGACCAAATGCTGAATTATTGGAACCGGTAGTATTTGAAAACAGGGAGGTCGCGCCGTCCGCGGTGTTCAATTTCCCTGTTGTATTATTGAAAAGCGTCGTAGAGCCTGTTGATGTATTCCCATCGCCTGTTGTATTGCTTGCCAATGAATTGGCCCCATTAGCTGTATTTAAAGTTCCGGTTGTATTTCCTGCTAAGGCAAAAAGACCTGTCGCCGTGTTGTAGGTGCCGGTAATATTCGCGCCAAGGGCATTCACACCGGTAGCAGTATTATAAAAGCCCGTTGTATTGGCATATAGAGCAAAGGCGCCTGTTGCAGTATTTTCCAGCCCGGTAGTATTAAAATACAAGGCGCTGTCACCCATTGCTGAATTATAAGTCCCGGTTGTATTCGTTGCCCCGGTTTCGTATCCAAAAAAGACATTAAACAGTAAATGATCAATTCGCCCGGCCGGTTTCCCGTTTACTTTTAAATTTAAAGGAATATTATCTGTAGTGCCTATAAACTGGGCGCCATCCGTGGTACCGCTATTTCCGTTCAGATTCCATCCAAAGCCGGAGGAAAGATTTTGCCAGGCGCTTCCGTTATTGAACCAAAAGGAGCCATAAGTAGAATCATACACAAGTAATCCCTTGGTGTTGGGAATTGCTTTTCGTGCCACGGAGTCCATACGGGGCACCAGTATTCCCTTGTTGCCGGATTTTATATCCAGTATGGCGTTGGCATTCGGCAGGGAATGATCGGTATTGATTGCGACATTTTGCGCAATAACGGGTGTAAGAAAAAAAATAACCAGGATAGTGAGCAGGGTAATTTTCATTTACATAAGTTTTAAAATTTTATTCCTGATCCACTAAGGGGTTTGTACTAACGGAGCAAACCGGTCAGTATTTAAAAAAATGGCTACTATGTTTCTTATAAAAGAATTCTCCGGAAATAGACCAGGTTCAGGCAAAAAAAATAAGTTCCGGATTTTTGCCTGTTTAAAAATATTAATATGGGCCCCAGTCTTCAGGACGGTTTTGAAAACGGCAGTTTTAGCGAGAAAGCGGTTGAGATTAGGGGTTAGGTGATGGGCAGGAATACAACTAAGAAAAATGAATTTGGAATTAAGAAGCATGATAATAGGGCGCCGGTAAATCAGTAAGAAGTTTTCGCTGTATGAATTTATTTATTCAGGATTTGTTATTTGTGTAATACGCCGCGGGACCATTTAGCCCCCGGTCTGTTGTGCTTACGATGAAATAAAGGATCGAAACAACTCTTTTGCCACCAGCCAGGGCTGACCATCTCTATTCGTACTGCTTTCACCCCCGGATATCCTTGATCAAGACTGAAGATTCAGTGCGTTTGAGTAGCGTATTAGTTTACCGGCTATTTTCAGACTGAGCTATTGCTTGCATTTGGCAGGTCCTCTTCGAAAGGAGATATTGGCGTATATTTATTACCCGTAATTGCTGCGGTAAAACAGATTAATAACCCGATACCTTTAGTGGATTTTTAGTTTCAACTGATTCTATTAGTCGTCAGAAAAGAACCGGCTTTTTAATGAATCATTTACAAGGGGAAACAAGTAATAATATAAACATCCGCCCGGAGCGGAATAGGATATGATTTCAGTAGCAGAAGCAAAAAAAATAATAGGAGAGAATATTGTTGCACCGCAACCGGTAAAATTGCTTTTGCCTGATGCTGCAGGAAAAGTCCTGGCTGAAGATGTTTATGCAGTATTTGACATCCCGGCTTTTCCTCAATCTTCGATGGATGGTTACGCTTTTCGTTTCAGCGACTGGAAACAAAATAGAAAATTGATAGTGGAAGGCGAAATAGCCGCTGGCAGTAACGAAAAAATTTCCCTTGCCACCGGGAAAGCCATTCGCATTTTTACAGGCGCCCCGGTACCGCAGGGAGCGGATACGGTCATCATGCAGGAAAAAGCAAGCACCAATTCAACCGGAGAATTATTTATTGAAGATAACGGGATTACAAAGGGGACAAATGTGCGGCCAAAGGGCTCTGAAATCAGGACGGGTGAACTGGCATTGGAAAAGAATAGTATTCTTTCGCCTGCTGCTATTG
The DNA here is from genome assembly GCA_030706685.1 of Bacteroidota bacterium. Lineage (GTDB taxonomy): Bacteria > Bacteroidota > Bacteroidia > Chitinophagales > Chitinophagaceae > VBAT01. The sequence continues at coordinate 32,177 of JAUZOA010000005.1, read as the reverse complement.
GATTCCTTGCAGGTATGGGTGTTATGGAAGTGAGAGTATTTCCCAACCCATCCATTAGTATTATTATTACAGGTAAGGAGTTGCAGCAACCTGGCAAACCTTTGGAGTATGGCCAGGTATATGATTCAAATTCTTTTACCCTTCATGCTGTCTTACGGAACTTGCATATTGACACTGTAAAAACATTCAGGGCGGATGATAACCTGGAAGTATTGACGGGGATTTTGGAAGAAGCATTAGAACAAAGCGATATCGTATTGCTGACAGGAGGTATCAGCGCCGGTGACTATGATTTTGTATTGAAGGCTGCTGAAAACTGCGGGATAACAAAGATTTTTCATAAAATAAAGCAACGACCCGGTAAGCCATTGTATTTCGGAAAGAAAGGAAATAAGCTGGTATTTGGTTTGCCGGGCAATCCATCTTCCGTGCTTACCTGTTTTTATGAATATGTGCTTGCTGCGTTGGAAATTTTAACAAAGCGGAAAATTAGTTTGCAGCTGATTAATGCTCCCTTATCCCAATCATTCCGTAAAACGACCGGCTTGACTCATTTCCTGAAAGGGTTTTACGATGGTAAAAGAGTAACGGTGCTGGAGGCACAGGAATCTTACCGTCTCAGTTCTTTCGCCAAAGCCAATTGCTTTATAAAAATCAACGAGGATGTAACGGAATGTAAGGAGGGGGAAACAGTAGAAGTACATTTATTGCCTGTTTAATTTTTTATGAATGGATAGTGTTATACTCTTTTATGGTTTATTGTTTCTTGTCGCCTTTTTATACGCATCGGTGGGTCATGGCGGCGCCAGCGGTTACCTTGCCTTGATGGCCCTTTTTAATGTCGTGCCGGATGTGATGAAGCCAACAGCTTTATTGCTTAACCTGTTTGTATCGCTCACTTCTTTTATTCAATTCTATCGCGGCAAGCATTTCAATTGGAAAATATTCCTGCCTTTTGCCATTGCGTCCGTACCCATGGCTTTTGTGGGCGGATTAATCACTGTGGATACATTTGTCTATAAAAAAATACTGGGATTGCTTCTTTTGGTTCCTGTTACCCGGTTTTTATTCTTTGGCAATATCCGGGTGACGGATATGAAAAAGCCAGATACCGTTTTGTCTTTATTGGTAGGAGCAGCCATTGGGTTTCTTTCCGGGATGATCGGTATCGGCGGCGGGATCATTTTGTCACCTGTTTTATTGTTGTTAAAATGGACGAATATGAAACAGGCTGCTGCGATCAGCGCTTTATTCATCTTTGTGAATTCATTGTCTGGTCTGGCCGGTCAACTTACAAAGGGAATTCATTTCAATCCCGACATGTATGCTTACGTGAGTATTGCTTTTGCCGGAGGGATATGCGGGGCATACTTCGGTTCTATGCGGTTTAACCAATCTGTATTGAGATACCTGCTGGCTGCGGTGTTGATGGTGGCGGCGTATAAATTATTATTTACCGGGGCTTAGCTGGAGAACCAGATCTATGGCTACATTTGTATTCCTGTTTTATATTATTCATGGAAATTAATATTATCATATTCGGACAGCTTCGTGATTTACTTGGAAAAGGCCTGGTGCTGAATGATGTTGCTGATACCGACAGTTTAACGAGGGTATTGAATGAGAAGTATCCCGGCCTTGCTCATTCAACATACAGGATAGCAGTGGATAAGGAAATAGTGACGGAAAACACCTTATTGCCTCAAAATTGCACAGTAGCATTACTCCCGCCTTTTTCCGGTGGATAAAAGGAGCCAATTAATTGTCATGACAGCAAAGAAAATCAAAAATATTTTTATGCAGGGCCCTGTTCCGGCCTCATTCATTGGAGAGAGTATTCAACAACATAGCGCTAAAACGGGAATCGGGGGGCATAGTATTTTTTTGGGACAGGTAAGAGCCGATGCAATTGACGGGAAAGAAGTTTCGGCTATTGAATATACAGCCTACGAAGAAATGGCGTTGGCAAAGATGCACAGCATCCGGGAAGATATATTCGCGAAATATGATCTTATTTGCATGCATGTCTATCATAGTCTTGGAAAAGTATCAGCGGGGGAGATATGTTTGTTTGTGTTTACTTCCTCGGCACACCGAAAGGCGGCGATAGATGCATGCAACGAAACCGTAGAAAGGATAAAAGCTGAATTGCCTGTATGGGGAAAAGAAATATTTTCGGACGATACTTCTCAATGGAAGGTGAATAAATAATTATGGTTGATATCACGCATAAATCAAATAGTTTACGGCAGGCTGTTGCTTCAGCCATTCTTACTGTCTCTAAACCGGAAACGATTGAAGCCGTAAAGAACAAAACCGTACCGAAGGGGGATGTATTTGAATTTTCAAGAGCAGCAGGATTGCTGGCCATTAAGAAAACAAGCGATGTTATTCCGGATTGTCACCCGCTTCCGGTTGAATTTGCTTCCATCACCCATAAGATAGAGGGGTTAACCATCGTTATTACTGTAGAAGTACAAACTATTTATAGGACGGGTGTGGAAGTTGAAGCCATGCACGGCGCCGCCATTACCGCTTTAACCATATATGATATGCTGAAGCCTTTGGACAAAGGACTGGAAATTTCCTCGATAAGATTAGAAAGCAAAAAAGGAGGCAAGACCGATTTTAGGCAGCAACAGGCGGCTGGCATCAGGGCAGCGGTGATCGTATGTTCAGACAGTGTTTCAAAAAAAATAAAAGAGGATACGGCCGGTAAAAAGGTAATGGAAAAATTAAAGGATAATCAAATTGAAGTGATTGCCCATGAGATCATTCCGGATGATACCGGCCTGATACAGGAAAAAGCAAGAGAACATGCTGGTAAGGGATGCGATCTTCTTGTTTTTGTGGGAGGTACCGGCGTTTCTCCAAAAGATGTGACGCCGGATGCGATTCGCCCTCTGCTTACCAGCGAGATTCCCGGTATCATGGAAACTGCGCGACGCTATGGACAGGAAAGAACGCCCTACGCTATGCTGTCGAGAGGTATTTGTGGTTTTATCAACAAGACACTGGTGCTCACTTTGCCCGGTTCTCCCAAAGGAGCCGGTGAAACGATTGATGCTCTCTTCCCATTTATACTGCATGTCTTTAAAGTGGCAGAAGGATTGCGCCACGATTGAAGAACCTTAATAATCTTTTATTGAAATTGATACACTGCTATTTCCCGGCAAAGCACTGAGTTGCCAATATAAAGCAGATAATCCCGGGTTTATTTACCCAGCAGCGATACTGTCATTTTTTTCCTGGAATATTTGTTTCTCAGTCTGCGTTTTGGCTAAGGAATAAGCCATTTGGAAATTGAATTTTTGCTTTCCCATTGTCAATATTTTTATAGAGTTCGCCAATAAGTATGAAATAGAAATGATTGTTTTCTAAGCTTAGCTTTTCAGCTTCCGCCAAAGCCTCTTGTTGCCCCTGTTTGCCTGTTCTTGCTTTCTATAATGCAAAAACCCTGTGAAGGGCGGCACTTGGGGAATAATTAACCAATAAAAGCAGGTCGTATAATTGCAGAATATCTTCCGATTTTTCCCGGGTATCTTCCTTTATGCAATGCCGGGAAGCGATTCTTGCTTCCGGTGATAGGAACTTATCTTGTCTCCCTGTGCTGAAAGATTTAAAAAATGCCAGCGCTGGTTTATCAGCGCGGTGTCCCATAATGATGGGTCTTGCCGCTCATACAGGACAAAAAGGCCTTCGTTGGTTTGCCGGGTGTTAAAACGTGAAGCATGAAAACACATTAACGCGATTAAAGCATTTGTTTTGGGCTGATTATTTCTTTCATATTCAACGAGCATTATGCCCAGGCACAATGCTTCTAAGTAAAAGTTAATAAGTGGATAACCCGCTTATTTTTCTTTTTTGAATAAGATCCTTAATTCCTGTTTTGCTTTTTCAAGAGTCGCTTTTTCAGGTTGGGGAAGATTTTTACCTGCGCGGTTTATATAGAAATTAAGCATGGACATCGCTGATTGAAATGGACTGCTTTTTTTGCGCTTACTTTTTACAGCAGAACGTTTCAGTGACAAAGCAATTTTCCCGGGATCCTTTTCCTTAAATATGCCATGATCAAGATCCAGTGCATTGCTGGTCGCATTTACTTTTGCAGACCATTTCTTTTTTTGTTTCGGCCCGGCTTTTTTCCCGGAGGATTTAGTTGCCATAGACATTCTTTTTTTTCATGCAATGGTTAGGGAAACATATAAAATGTAAAGTTCGTAAAATAAAACGCACCTGGCCATTTAAGGATATCAAACCTGGTATTCGTTCCATACCTGTTATTTTGAATTCACCTTCCTGAAAATAATAGGTGGTAATGCAGGCTCCCATTGTACACTGACACTTTCAATATTTCCGTCATCGCCTGTTTGGAATTCGAAATGAGGTTTTCCATCGTCACCGGTATCAATTCCTTCCCCCGGGGTTATCTCAAATGATTCAAATATATCATAATGAAAATGCTTTAACCATATAGTGGTTTTTCCCATTTTTAGAAAAAGGGAATCGTGATCCAGTTCAACCTGCATGTTCCCGTAGCCCTTATTGGAAAAAATTCCTTCATATTCATGTAGCTTATGAGATGGCAGGGTGTTAAGCACCCGGTGAATGCCGGTATTCTTTTTAGCTTCATTTGCGGCAGCAGAAGCTTTATCAGCGGTCGTTTTCAAATCTGTCTGCCAATCAAAATAAGGCAACCCGAGTAATTTATCGGCAATTAAATTACGCACCACGGCAGGCACGGAAGAACTTGTCTGGTTGCAACGGACAATAATAACAAGACTATCAGAAGGGAAAAAGCAAGTAGTGGAAGTGAAGCCATTAATAAGTCCGTCATGCATTACCCTGTAATGAGAACGATAGGCCCCGAGGAACCATCCCAATCCATAGTTGGAAAGAAAAATATCAGGTTTGGCTTTTGTTGGAAGTGCTCCTGTGATTACCATTTGTGAGCTGATAGCCTCTGTGATATAATTTGCCGGAATGATTGTTTTACCGCCAAACCTGCCACCATTGATCCAGGTAATAACCCAGTTTGCCATATCGCTCACACAACTATTGATACCACCGGCAGGATTCAGGGCGGCAAACTCACGATAATTGTCACGGTGAACCAGGCTGTCATGTTTTAAGTTATAGCCAATGGCTACATCTTTACTATGAATCCATTCATTGAAATCAGTGGTCGAATGTTGCATGTCCAATGGCTGAAAAATTTTTTCACGGATATTCTCCTCCCAGCTCTTGCCGGTTAACTTTTCTGTCACCGCGCCTTGCGCCATAAACATGAAATTGTTGTATTGCCATTTTTCATGCACGTCAGCCGTCGGTTCCTGGTATTGGATACGTTGTAACAGGGTGTCTCTCGATGAAGTATAAAAATAATACCAGGCAGCATCATGCCGGGGTAAACCGGTGCGATGGCACATCATATCGCGCAGGGTGATACGTACATTCATATTATCATTATAAAATCTTAACCCGGGCAAATAATAACGAACAGGTTTATCAAAATCAATTTTTCCTTCTTCACGCAACATTCCCAGTAAAGCGCTGGTGAAGGCTTTGGTGCAGGAACCAATGGAAAATAAAGTAATGGGAGTGATGGGTATTTTATTCTCATAATCACGATAGCCGAAGCCTTTTGCATATATCACTCTATTTTTTTCTACTACCGCAACAGCAAACCCTGCCGCATGCCATTCTTTCAACACCCGGGCAAAAGCGCTGTCAAGATCTTTTAGCCTTTTGTCAGAAATGGATATATCCTTTTGTGATAAGGAGGGAAGGGTTACAATGCAGAATAATAATGCGAACAATAGTTTCATACCTGTGATTTAGTTTTGTGCGCTTTTGGGTAAAATAATCCGACGGCACTTAATATTGATCCCGTCCTTACACCTATGTTAAGAATAATAGAAGAATACAAAAAATATTTTTTATAAACGGTAGCACTAAAAAGATTTCACGTCGTGATTAGTAAAGGGAAATAAATATGTATTTCTGCTTACTGTCAGGCCGGAATAATGTCAAGAAAATAAATCGGCAAAAAAATATAACTTCAACGTTAGAATACCTGCCGCGATCAAATTGATGCAGATCATCCGGACTCACCCGGCGGAGACGGTTGTACCAGCATTTTTTTATGTTAAAAAACTTGTCATTATGAAACATCAGCTAAGCAAAGAACAAATTCAATACTATCAGACAAACGGGTTCATTATTATTGACGATTTTTTGTCGCCCGATGAATTGGAACATTGGCGCAAAGCGGTTACTACGGCCGTTAAGGAAAGAGGCGGGATAAAAATTCCGGGTAAGGATATCAAAACCGGGGAAGCCGATGGTATCAATGAAGACGCTGATTATTTCGGGAAAGTATTTGACCAGTTGCTCAACCTCTGGCAAACCAATGAACAGGTAAAAAAACTAATGCTGGATCAACGGATCGGTAAGATGGCCGCACAACTGGCCGGGGTAGATGGCATCAGGATCTGGCATGACCAGGCTTTGATCAAACGTCCCTGGGCAAATCCTACTGCCTGGCACCTGGATACTCCATTTTGGTCATTTTCTGACCGGCGAGCTATTTCAATATGGATTGCACTGGATAATGCCACTTTGGAAAATGGGTGTTTGTTTTTTATCCCCGGGTCTCACCTGCAAACAGGCTTTGATAAAATAACTATCGGCAGAAATATGGACGGTCTTTTTTCTGTCTACCCCCAGTTCATCCATACAATGCCGGTAGCGGCGCCTATGAAGGCCGGAAGCTGTTCTTTTCACAATGGGCTCACTATACATGGCGCTAATGCGAATATGACCAGTGGATTCCGTCGTGCGATGACCTGTTCTTATATGCCTGATGGCTCAGTATTTAACGGAGAGCCGAATATTTTACCCGAAGCCTATTTACGCAATTTAAAACCGGGAGATATACTGAATAATAATGATCAAAACCCGCTTATTTATCATACATCAACGATGGCTAATGTATGAATATAAAATTCTTTTGTCCCAGGTGGGGGTTTGAGACTGTCCCATGGGAAACCTTTCTCGCAAATGTCAAAGATGCCGGGTACGCGGGAATTGAGTGGTTTCCCTACAGCGAAAAAACAGATCATCAAAAGGTAATCGGGTTGTTGCAACAACATGAACTGCAGTTTTGTATTGTAATGACTGTATTGCAGCCGCATACGAATTTTGCAGATTATTTATCGGCGTTTAAAAATCAACTACTGGATCTGGGCGCCATGCGTAATGGGGATTATGGCCCCCTGTTTATCACTGCGCAGACCGGAAGAGAATATTTTAGCGCCGGTCAGGTTGAAGAGTGTCTTTTATGTTGCCGGCAGGTCAGTCAGCAAACCCATGTTCCGATTTACCAGGAAACTCATCGCAATAAATGGGCTTATGCCGCACACGTTGTACACCCTTTTCTCGAAAGACATCCTGATCTTTTACTAACCCTGGATGTTTCTCATTGGTTTTGCGTTTCAGAAAGTTATCTGGAAGATCAGCAGGCTACTGTTGAAAAAGCCATACAGCAGGCCCGACATATTCATGCAAGGGTGGGACATGCCCAGGGTCCCCAGGTATGGGAACCTTCCGCGCCGGAATATGCCGAAGCGCTTGAAGCGCATTTGAAGATTTGGGATAAATGGATTCAAACAAGATTGCAGGAAGGGACGACCGATTGTACCATTACACCGGAATTTGGTCCCCCGCCTTACATGGTTTTTGCGAATCGTGAAGGCTCGCCAATGGAAGAACAATGGAGATTGAATTATTGGATGAAATCTTTATTGGAAAAACGTTACTGTTTCGGCTAACGTTTAAGAGTTTAAGGGTTCTTCAAAACAGTAATTTACCGTAAAGAAATGCAGAAACCAGCTATAAGAACCTTTAAACCCTTAAAACCTTTAAACGTTAAACTCTTAAACGTTCACGACACTAATTAAATAAATCGTTTTGAAAAGAAGAACTTTTCTTGTACAGTCATCATTAATCACTACCGGCTATACAGTTAGAAAGCTATTGCCATCTTCTGTGAATATCAATAATCCCGCGGAGACAGACCTGTATTCAATTTTTAAAAACCCGCCTGCCATCTGCCGGCCATTTGTACGCTGGTGGTGGAATGGCGATAAAATTGAACGGGAAGAATTAGCAAGAGAACTTCGTTTACTGAAGGAAGCTGGTATTGGCGGAGTAGAAATTAACCCGGTGAAATTTCCGGCAAAAACAGATGACTTAGGCAAACCTTCTCTTCAATGGCTGAGCCATGAATGGATCGATCTGTTGAAGTTCACTTTTGCAGAAGCAAAATCACTTGGGATGACCTGCGACCTGATCGTCGGATCAGGCTGGCCCTTTGGGGCAGAATGGCTCGAAGGAGAAGAACGCTCACAGGTGGTAGTGATCGGAACAAAAAAATTGGAAGGGCCACTGGATTATGAAGTATCGTTATCTGAATTATTCAAGGAAGCTGATCCGCCTATTAGTTCTCCATTCGCAGGGCGGAAGATGGAAATGCAGTCCATTCAACTGGCCCCATCTGTAATAAACAACCTGGACAATGTAAAAGATCTTTCTGACCAGATTTCGAATGGATTTGTACGGTGTAAAATACCGGAAGGAAAATATGTTTTATATGCTTTGGTAAAGATCCATGGCTTTATGGAAGTTATCCAGGGAGCGCCGGGAGCAACCGGTCCGGTGCTCAATCATTATAATGAGGCAGCCGTTAAAAAATACCTCGCGCGTATGTCCGATACCATACAGGAAAAAATCGGGCCCCTGTCATCGTATATCCGTTCCTTATTTTCCGACAGCCTGGAGTTGGAAGGAGCAAATTGGTGCATGGATATGTCAACGGAGTTTCAAAACAGAAGAGGATATGAACTGGCGCCCTGGTTACCTTTTTTATTATACAAGACAGGAGCTATGGGTAACACATGGGTGTATGATCATGGGGCCGAAATGGGTACTGGTTTTAAAGAAATGATCCAGCGTATCCGCTATGATTTTGAATTAACGAAAACAGAATTGATCAGGGAAAGATTCGTCCGTTCTTTTATTGACTGGTGCAAAGCAAACAATGTGCAATCCCGTATGCAGGCTTATGGAAGAGGGTATTTTCCGCTGGAAGGGAGTTTTGAAGCTGATATTCCTGAATGTGAGACATGGATCAGGCGGGGATTAGGAACCGAAATGAGTGAAACAGATTACAGCGTGGGGAGAGCCTATACCATGATGAATAAATATGTTTCCTCGGCGGCCCATTTAAAAGGAAAAAAACATATCAGCTGTGAAGAGTTGACGAATATCCATAAGGTCTTCAATGAAACAATGGAAATTATGAAAATAGCGGGAGACCAAAGTATCATTTCAGGCGTCACGCATCCCATTTTTCATGGATTTAATTATTCACCGCCCAATGCTTCTTTTCCCGGGTGGGTGATCTATGGAACGTTTATTAATGAAAGAAATCCATGGTGGCCTTATTTTCGGCGCTTTACGGATTATAAAGCCCGCTTGTCATCTGTATTGCAGCAGGGAACTATGTTTGCGGATATAGCCGTGTTGCCTGCAATCGCAGATACATGGAGCATTTATGGCGCGCAAAATGATCCATTCCCTGCCGTAATGTATCCGTCGTGGCAAACTTTGATATGGGAGTCTATTCACCAGAATGGGTGTGCCTGCGATTATATATCCGAACAGGTGATACAGGATGCAGTCATTAAAGATGGTTACCTGCATTATGGATTGAGAAAATACCATACCGTGTTCCTGACCCGGGTAGAAAGTATGGAACCCGCCACGGCAAAGAAATTATTTGATCTGGCTGTATCGGGGGGAAAAATAATTTTTATTGATGCCTGGCCTGTGAAAGCTCCCGGGTGGAAGGATCACGAACGAAGGGATAAAGAAGTACAGGAATGGATCAATAAGATGAAAAACATCTTCCCGTCTAATTGTTGGTTACAGGAAAAACCTTCGGAGGATTTTACCAAATGGTTTAAAAATACCCAGGAACAATTTATCATCGATCCTTATGTAACCATTCATACACCGAACAAATTTATAACGCAGGCCCGTTACCAGGTGAAGGATACAGAAATGCTTTTGTTCATCAATTCAAACATGGACGAATCTCACGAAATAACGATCACCCCGTCGCAGGAGATAGTTTCCGGGAAGCAGGGCTGGATATGGGATGCGGAGAGCGGAGAGCGATACCGGTTAACAATGGGTGCTGCCGGTACAATTACGCTGGATATGGGGCCTGCTGATCTGAAATTGATCGTTTTTGATAAAGAAAAAAAGGGCATCCCTTACAAACCAGTAAGTAAAGCCGGCAGTGACCGGGTAGTATTAACTAATCAATGGTCTGTAACAGGGCAGCATATAGATGGTACCGTCCTGCAAAAAAAGATGAATGTATTGGAGGACCTGAAAGAAATTCCCGGATGGACAAATTTCTGCGGAACCATTATTTATAAGACTATTTTTGAGGTGAACAGTAAAAATAAAATTGAATGGATTGATCTTGGCAAGACATCCGGCGTTTCAGAATTATTTATCAATGGAAATAACGCAGGGACCCGCTGGTATGGACGACGGATCTATCCTATTGGAAAATTTATAAAAAAAGGGAATAACAATATTGAAATTAAAGTAGTAACAACGATGGGCAACTATTTAAAAAGTTTGACTGATAATAAGGTCGCCCAGTATTGGACGAATGAAGGAAGAACGATTCAGCCGATTCAACCCATGAGTTTGCTCGGGCCTGTTGTCATTTATTGAACATCGGGAAATTTTGGAATTGGGGGATGTGAGATTTGTACAGGCGCTTTCCAATTGTACTTTTTAAAATCTCAATTAACTTACTTTATTAAAATCGAAATATGCCTGCCGTAATAAAGAAATATTGGATGATTACGATATTCTGTTTTCAATTTTCTCAGAGCTCGGCAAAGGATTATCCTGCTTCTTTATTCAATATTTATTCCGATGGGGTCACACTAAATACACGATCCATACAATTTGCTATTGATTATATTCATGAGCAGGGTGGCGGAAGATTAGTGTTTGATGTAGGCAGGTTTCTCACCGGGTCCATTCATCTAAAATCGAATGTAACCTTACACCTGGAAGAAGGCGCTGTACTACTGGGTGTATTAAATCCTTTGGATTACGACCGGGAAGGGTTTACCGCGCTCATCCTGGCGCAGGATCAGCAAAACATTGCTATTACCGGCAAGGGCGTTATTGACGGGCAAGGCAGGCAGGTGGCCAGGAATGTCGCCGACCTGGTTCATAAAGGACTTATCAAAGATGCTTTCCGCAATGACCGGCCCGAGGTAGAAATAAGACCCATGCTGATCTATTTTCGTTCCTGCTCAGCTATTTTGATCAAAGGAATAACCATACACAATGCAGCGGCATGGGTGCAGACGTATGATCAATGTAAAAATCTCAGGGTAGATAGTGTTGCGGTAGACAGCAGGGCTTTCTGGAACAACGATGGTTTTGATATAGTGGATTGCGATAGTGTGGCTATTACCAATTCTTATATTGACGCGGCCGACGATGGTATTTGCCTGAAATCGCATGACCCAAAAAGTATTTGCCAGGATATCCTGGTCAGGAATTGCACAATTCGTTCAAGCGCCAATGCTATTAAGTTTGGAACCGCTTCCCGGGGAGGCTTCCGCCATATCCGGGTAATAAACAATAAGGTATTTAATACCTATCGTTCAGCTATTGCCCTGGAAGCGGTGGATGGAGGATTTATTGAAAATGTGGAAGCCGACAGCCTACAGGTTTCAAATACCGGTAATGCTATTTTCCTGCGGATAGGCGAACGTGTCAGCGGCAAAAAAGGGAGACTGGAAAATATAAGACTATCGCATGTATCGGTGGAGATAGCCGCCAGCAAGCCGGATTCCGGGTATGAATATGAAGGGCCTATCGAAGATATGCCACGCAATATTTCACCGGCAGTGATCATTGCAGGATTGCCGGGAGCTATGATCAAGGATATTTCACTGAAAAATTTTGAATTAAAACATCCCGGCGGAGGCAATCCCCTGTTTGCAAAAATTTCCCTGGACGCTTTGGACAGCATTCCCGAAAAGCCGGCAGCTTACCCGGAATTTTCTATGTTTCATGAATTGCCTGCCTGGGGAATTTATATCCGTCATGCACAGGATGTGGAGGTGAGCAACGTTACTTTGCGATGCGGGAAAAAAGATTATAGAACAGCTATTGTGCTGGATGATGTACATCATTCGCAATTTATTTCGATGGATATAAAGGAACCGGGTAATAAGAAAACATCTTACCAGTATCATTCTTCTGAGATTGTTTTTAAATAGTGTTACGTGAACAGGAATTTTCCGGTATTATCCTTCTGTGACCTGAACTTACTTATTTTTTTTCTCCGCCTGTTTCATCACCAAATAATCGGAGGGAGTCATGCCGAATTGCTTCAGAAAATTTCTTCCAAAATTTGTCTGCGATCCAAATCCTGTCATATCGGCTACTTCATAGATCTTATGATTTCCTTCCACCAATAATTCGGCGGCTTTCTTTAACCGGGTTATATTGATCAGTTCATTGGGAGTAAGGTCAGAGATTGATTTGATCTTACGGTATAATGTCGGCCGGCTCATGTTGACCAGTTTAGCGAGCTTTTCAACATCCAGCTCGGTATCTTCCAGGTTGTTCCTGATCACATCGTTTATTTTTTCCAAAAAAAGCTCATCCGCTTTTGAATAAGCGATGCTTTTTATATGTACGAGAGGGGAACTCGCGAAATATTCTTTGATCTTGCTGCGGTTGGCAAGGAGGTTAGCGATCTGAACCTGCAGGTACTCCGGGGAAAAAGGTTTTTCGATATAAGCGTCTGCCCCTGTTTCCAAACCTTCTATTTTGGATTGCAGGGTGTTTTTCGCCGTCAGGAGAATAACGGGTATATGACTGTATTCGAAATTTGTCTTAATGATTTTACATAATTCGAAGCCATCCATAACCGGCATCATCACATCGCTCACCACTAACTGCACGGCTTCTTTTGCCAATAATTCCAGTGCTTCTTTACCGTTTAATGCTTTAAGTACATGATAGGTATCGGCCAGGTCATCAGAAATAAAATCAATGATCTCTTCATTGTCATCTACAAGCAAGACAGTCGGTTTCATCAGCAAAATTAATAATAAACAAACAGCATCAAACACGATGCAGGTCAAATTCAATCTCCTGGTGTACCGGCAATGTCAGTATGAAAGTGTTCATGCCGTTAAGGGTATCACCAAGTTCCAGCTTTCCCTTATGCAGTTCCGTCAGCGATTTGGATATGGACAGGCCGATGCCGCTTCCGCTTTGCTTTTCGGCTTCTTTCAAACGGAAGAATGGCTCAAATACCTGTTGCTTCATATCAGCCGGGATCAGGTACCCGTCATTTTGTATGATTACCCGGAATGTTCTTTCTTCATTAGCCAGGTCAAGCGCTACCTGTACTTCGGACTGCGCATATTTGATCGCGTTATTAAAAAGATTACTCAATATTTTATTAAAAGCATCTGTATCCACATAAGCATATATTTCTTTTTCCGGAAACTTCGCCTGGTAAATAAGGTTTTTCTGCTCGGCCAGGACTTTAAAACTATTAAAGATATCTTCCAGGATCGCGGAAATATTCGTTCTGACAAAGTTCAGGCTGAATCCTTTTGTCTCTGTCTTCCTGAAATCGAGCAACTGGTTGGTAAGTTCTATCAGGCGGTTGGTATTTTTTTCCATTAGCTTCAGGTTGCCCGATATATCTGTCGCGTAGCCATTTTTTTTCATGATCTTTTCCATTGGTCCTTTTATCAGGGTCAGTGGTGTTTTAATTTCATGTGCTACATTGGTGAAGAACTCAATTTTAGCCTGGTAGATCTCCTTTTCCTTTTCATGTTCAAGGATCTCAATTTTTCTCCTGTTCTTTTCATTGATGCGCCGGTGATAATTGCGGACCCCGAAATAGATAATGGCCGAAGCCAGGAACAAATAAGATAAATAGGCCCACCTGCTTGCCCACCAGGGCGGAAGAACTTCAATCACCAGGGTTGATTCAGGACCTTTCCACCCTTCGTTATTAATAGCCGCTTTTACTTTAAATGTATAAGTACCCGGTGTCAGTTCAGTAAAATATACTTTCCGGTTTGTTTTGAGATAGGTCCAGTCCTTGTCGAGGCCTTCCATTTTATAGGCATATTCGGACATCTCGGGAGCTGTATAGCTCAGCGACGCAAAATCAATACTGAAGGTTGACTGGTTATGTGTCAGGCTGATCTTATCCGTATAGGTAATAGATTTTGTAAGAGGCGATCCTTCTTTGTTGATGATAAGGTCCTTATTATTTACCTGGAAACCGGTGATATAAACAAAGGGCGTGAAATTACTTTTCATAAACTCATCGGGCCGGAAACTGATCAATCCTTTTACGCTGCCAAAGTACATTCGTCCCTGCGTATCTTTATAAGCAGAGCTGAAATTGAACTGGTCATTGAGTAACCCGTTTGCCTTGGTATAAATGGTAGATTGCCCGGTTCCCGGATCAAAACAGACCAATCCCCTTGACGTGCTTATCCACAAATTCTTTTTTGAATCCTCCAGTAGGCTTAAAATAAAATTTGTAGGCAATCCATTCTGCGTAGTATACCGGGTAAAGTTATTCTTTTGCCTGTCAAACCTGCAAAGCCCGCCCTCGGTGGCAAACCAAAGGATTTTATTACTGTCTTCAAACAGGCTGTTTACCCGATCGCTGGCCAAACTGTTTTTATTCTTGCTATCATACCGGAAGTTGCCCCCTTTATTGGTTTTTGTATTATAATAATATACACCATTACCATAAGTACAGGCCCAGATCGTGCCGTCTTCATCCTGCAGCAGGGAAGAATACCAAACGAAAAAAGGCAGGCCTTTCAGGGGACTAAAGTTGTCCGTAGCACGGTTGTAACGGTAAGCCCCGATGGTTGTACCCAGCATGATCTCTCCGTTCCGCGATTGATAAATACAATAAATAAAATTACTCTTCAGTGAATTGGAGTCACTGTTCTTGGAATAGTGGCGCATCACTTTGCCTGTTTCTATATTCATCACATCGAGCCCATGTTCAAAAGTACCTATCCATAACTCGTTCCCCGTAGCCAGCAATCCATGAATATTTGTATACGAAATGCCATCTTTGGTGCCTGTTGGCTGAAAAGAAGTAAATAGCCCCGTAGCAGTATCTAATTTATTTAATCCTGCGTCTTCTGTCCCGATCCATAAGTGCCCGAATTTATCCTGGTG
This sequence comes from Bacteroidota bacterium, assembly GCA_030706685.1. Lineage (GTDB taxonomy): Bacteria > Bacteroidota > Bacteroidia > Chitinophagales > Chitinophagaceae > VBAT01. Next base: position 16,829 of record JAUZOA010000005.1, on the reverse strand, counting down.
CACTTCCCGGATCACATTTCCGCTTAAAGAATTCTTTCCTTTTTCCGGGAAATATTTGGTAAAGGCGAGGGGCTGTTTTGGATAATAATTAATGCCGCCAAAATACGTCCCGGCCCAGATGCCCCCTTCCTTATCCCTGCAAAAAGTATAGACCGCATTATCAGAGATGGAATAAGGGTTGTTATATTCTTTATGGAGATTAATCGCTTTACCGGTCTTCATATCGTAGATGAAAATGCCTGATTCGGTAGCGATCCAGCATTCATCCGGTGTAGTTTGAACAAAGTTTCTTGCAAAGATCTCAGTTTTATCGGCATTGTAGGTAAGGATGTCTTTATAGGTCAGGGTATGTGTATCAAAAAGTTTCACACCCTGGTTGGATGTCCCGATCAGTATATTGCCGTCAAGCGTGGCGTACAATTTTTCGATCCAGGTAGATACCGTTTTGGGTGAATGTTCAAACATATTAAAGCTTTCAAAGGAATTCGTTTTGAAGTTATACTTCTTCAGTGAGCCGGTGGCAGTAGATATCCATACCGAGCCATCGGGTAAGGTACAGATAGACGTAGCTTCAAAATAAGGAGGTATCGTGAATTGATCCAGTTTTTTGGAAGGCTCATGATATTTGAAAACATTAAAATTGGAAATGAACCAGAGATTCCCCCGGGTATCCATTTTAATATCCGTTATTTGTTCGGTGAAGGGTGTAGGTAATAAACTAAAGCTTTCCGTAGTGGCATTGTATTTATAAAGCCCTTTTTCTGTTCCGGCCCATAGTATGTCCGAAGGGTCTACATATAATGTATGAATGAAATTACTGCCAATGCTGCTCTTCTCATCCGGGTCATTCCTGAATATTTTAAAGGAATAGCCATCAAATCTGTCAAGTCCATCCTTTGTACCAAACCACAGGAAGCCTTTTTTATCCTGGACGCAGCATATAACGGCATTATTGGACAGGCCATTCTCCACCTGGAAATGACGAAAATAATACGACTGCCCGGTCACACCCGAAGAGATCAGCAGTAAAATGGCAAGAATTGGCGTTTTACAAGTCAATGGAACGAAGTTGGTGAATAAATATAACTATAAATCAACGGCTAAAAAAGTTACTAAAACGCCGGCAATGGGCGAAATGAGATATTTTGATGAAAGGTTGAGACAATTTAGGGGGAGTACTATGAATATTTGTATCAATTTCACTTGGTTTTATTAACGATTGCCAAAATGCCGGGGGTATGACACTTATGATTTGCCAAAATCCTGTTTATGAACGATATCTGCGTGTATCATCCCTGTCTCTTCCCGCAATCGCCGGGCTCCTTCCGGTAGTTCCGCTTTCCACCACAGCGCTTCGTAGTTCAAGTATACACAAAGAAGTTTTTTTTTGCCCAATAAAATAATTGTTTAAATGACACTTATTCTTAAAACCAAAATGAGCTATATGAAAAAAATCAAAAGAAAATGGTTATCGCTTGAACGGTCAATTTGCCTGTTGATCACAACGGTCGTTCTGATGATTGCCCAATCCGCCATGGCGCAGGGGCCGGTTACCGGCCAGGTGAAAGATAAAGCCGGTAACCCGGTTAAGGGAGCTACTGTTACAGTCAAGAATAAAAAAGTAAGTACGCTTACCGGGGATGATGGCAGTTTTAGCATTACCGCGTCAGCCGGAGATATATTGCAGGTATCTTCTATAGGCTATGAATCTATGGAAATAAAGGTAGGCAGCGACCTGAAAGTGAATTTAGAGCTTACCACCAGGGTAACTTCCCTGGAAGATGTGGTGGTAGTAGGATATGGTACACAAAAGAGAAAAGATTTGACCGGTTCTCTTGTGAGCGTAAACGTCAATGAGACAAAGAAATTTTCCACTTCTGATATTTCGCAGCTTTTGGAAGGAAGAGCAACAGGTGTCGAAGTAAACAGTGACGGGCAACCGGGAGCGGTTCCAAGTGTGCGGATCAGGGGTTATAGCACTTTTGGTAATGCGCAGCCTTATTATGTTATTGACGGAGTTCCGGGTGCTGCGATCCGGGATTTTAGTCCCGATGATATTGAAACGATAACGATTTTAAAAGATGCATCCGCCGCTGCTATTTATGGCGCTACCGCCGCTAACGGGGTTGTCATCATTACAACCAGGCAGGGAAAGAGGAATACGCAGATGCAGGTAGAGTACAATGGATATTATGGATGGGATAAAGTATGGCAAAGAAAGAAAGTCACTGACCGGTCTCAATACCAAACGTTAAGTAATGAATCACGGGTTAATGCAGGAAGACCCTTGTTTCCCGGTAATGATCCCTCCGATCCGCGATATATTACCAATATAAATACTGACTGGCAAAAGGAGGGCTTAAAAACAGGCACAAGACAAGATCATAATCTCAGCCTGTCAGGTGGTGGTGCCTATAGTACCTATAATCTTTCGTTGGATTATTATGATAATAAGGGTACTTATGTGGGTAACGGACCTACTTATCAGCGTTATACAGGCCGTGTTAATGCAACTGCTGAAAAAGGTATATTTAAAATGGGTGAATCATTTAACTATACCCATTCTCATGAGAATTCCCTCACTTTCAGAGATGATATCTTATTGGGAGGAATCCCTCCCTTAATTGGTTCTTTAGATGTCGCAATACCCACCATGCCGGTATACGATACAGCGAATTTAAATGGCTTTGGAGGTTCATCCGATGTGCTCAACGGAGCTAATTCATTAAACGGAATCGGGATAAACAGTATCCTGGTAAACTGGGTAGATGTGGACAGGACATTTGGTAATGTATACGGCGAGCTTAATTTGAAAAAGATTACAGGCCAGAATATAAGATTTAGAACAAGTTTAAGTTATGATAAAACGGTGACAAGGGATTATACATGGCAACCTCCATTTTATCTCGGTAAATTTTTTAGTAAGCCCGACGCCCAGTTAAGCGATAATTCAAGAGTATTTACCAATGCTTCCGTTGAAAATACACTGACCTATGACAAGATAATCGGTAAACATTCTATCCAGGTATTGGTAGGACAGGGTTACAGGCAAGCCAATGCGGTTTTAAGACAAGAGATTGGTGTAGGCTATACGGCGCCTTACTATCCTGTTATCAGCAGCGCGGCATCCACTTCTGCAAAGGGAACACAATCCGAGAGCACATTGAGCTCTTATTTCGGAAGAATAAATTATTCTTATGATGACCGGTACTTATTAGCGGCCACTCTTCGCAGAGATGGTTCTTCAAGATTTGCCCCCACTAATCAATTTGGCTACTTCCCTTCAGCATCCGTGGGCTGGAGAATCAGTAATGAAAAGTTTTGGAATGTGCCCAGATCAATCGTCTCTTCATTAAAATTAAGAGGCAGCTATGGTAAATTAGGAAACCAGGAAATCGGGGATTACCAATTCCAGGGATTCATCAATTCCGGCGTTGTTTACAGCTTTGGCGGTACCCGGGTAGTTGGCGGACTGCAAACACTGGTCGCATCTGCAGGTATCAAATGGGAATCAAAAACAACTTCGAACGTTGGTTTTGACGGAACATTCTTAAACGATCATCTTGAATTTTCAGCAGAATATTATAATGCTAAAAGTACCGATGTCCTGGCGCCGGTACCCATCCCGGCAAGCACAGGCTTTGAAAACTTAACTCCTGTGATCAATGCCGCTACACTGAAAAACTCAGGTCTTGAATTTCTTGCTACTTACCATAAAAACAAAGGAAAATTTACTTTCGACATATCCGCGAATCTTTCTACTGTTAAAAATAAAGTATTGGCTTTGGGCGGAGCTGATCAGCCCATTGATGGTGTGGGAGCAAGAACCGCAATTGGAGGCGAAATAGGGGAGCATTTTGGATATGTGTATGAGGGAATATTTCAAAGCCAGGCTGACATTGCTGCACATGCTGTTCAGTTTGGCGGAGGCCCGAACATAGGACCGGGGGATGTTAAATATAAAGACATCAGTGGTCCTGCCGGTAAGCCGGATGGTATTATTGATTCTTATGACAGGGTATACCTGGGCAGCTCTATTCCGAAATATAATTATGGCATTAGTTTTTCTGCTGCTTATCAAAAATTTGATTTTGCCGTCTTTGCATCCGGTAGCGCGAAATTCTTAATCAATAGCAGGTTGTACAGGGATTTGCATCATTCAGCCGGTTCCCTTAATTATAGTGTTGATATGCTGAACAGGTGGACGCCCACCAATACCAATACTACTATTCCAAGACTAAATGACGCTGACATCAATAACTTTTATGATTCTGACAGACCAGGCTGGCTACAGAACGGAACTTATTTAAGGATCAATACTGTATCAGTCGGATATACTTTCCCGCAAAATGTTATCAAAGGTTTAATGAAATCAAGAGTATATGTTACGGTACAGAATTTATATTCTTTCCAGAAGTATTACGGGTATAACCCCGATTTTACTTCCGGTGTGTTTAACCCCGGTTTTGACTTTGGTTCCTATCCGAAACCAAGAACTATAATGATAGGGGTGCAATTGGTATTTTAAGCATTTAAACAATACTTAAATTTCAAATCATGAAAAAAATAATTTATTTCTTCGTATTCCTTATTTTAATCACCTGGGGATGCGATAAAAAATTGAACCAGTCCAATCCTAACCAATTAACAACGGCGGATTATTGGCATACAAAGGACCAGGCTTTTGCAGGCGTTACCGCAATCTATAATGCACTAACACTCGATGGCAGCTATATGCGTTCATTCCCGGGTCTGTCAGATAGCCGCGGCGATGATTTTACCGGTGATAGCCCCTGGCTCGACCTGGATTTGACAGGACAGTTTATTATTCCCAGCACTTCCGCTCCTGTCTTTTGGATATGGAGGGATTTTTATCTTGTTGTCAACAGGGCTAACCAGGTATTATATTATGTCAGCAAATACGACGCAAGTGTTTTAACTACTGAAGAAAAAAACCGGATCCTGGGGCAGGCCTATTTTCTTCGTGGATTGGCTTTTTTTAACCTGGCTACTACTTTTAAGATTATTCCCATCATGACCCAGCCCATCTTAAATGCGGGCGATTACTTTACACCGACCGCTACGGAAGATGTTATCTGGAACCAGATATATGCGGATTTCCAGGCGGCTGAAGCCAATCTTCCTATTTCTTACGATAATGTCACAGGACCCGACAAAGGACAAAAAGGAAGAGCGACAAAAGGCGCAGCAGCCGGTATGCTGGGTAAATCCTATCTGTACAGGAAAGAATGGCAAAAGGCAGCAACACAACTTGAAAAGTTCTTTCCCGGGGGCCCATTGGCAAATGTTTATTCACTGATGCCTGATTACAGGGACAACTTTAAAGACATTAATGAAAACAATGCGGAATCTTTGTTTGAAGTGCAATTTACTGAAGGCTTTGGTACAGATTTTAACTGGACATTCGATCCTGCCGCTACCTGGAAACAGGTTACCGCTATTTCTGTTACGTATGGCATGGAAGGCGCAGGTTTCTCTGATTACCTGCCCACCCGCTGGATTTACAATGAATATAAGCTGGAGCCAACTACTGCCGGTAAAAGTGACCCAAGATTGTTAGCGACTATTGCTTCTTATGAGCCGGCTGACAATTCAGTATCGGCTTATGGGCAACCCTGGGTGACATTTCTTACTTCACACGGAGTAACCAATCCGACAACAAGAATCTATCCAAGAAAATATACCAACGATGGTTTGGGCAGACCCTTCGAAACACCTGAATCAGGAATTAATTACAGGGTATTGAGATACGCAGATATCTTATTAATGTATGCTGAAGCGCTCAATGAATTAAACAGAACCGCGGAAGCATACCCTTTCATCCAGCAGGTTCGGTCAAGGGCATCCTTGCCCAACCTGGCAACAGTAAAACCCAATATGACGCAGGCACAGATGCGTGACCAGTTGGCACATGAAAGAGCATTGGAATTTGCTATCGAAGGACAAAGAATCCATGATCTTATTCGCTGGGGTTGGTTTGATGATCCTGCCAAATTAGCCTTATTAAAATCACGTGACCCGGATTTCAATACCTATACGCCCGGTAATGAATGGTTGCCAATACCACAGCAGGAGCTTGATGTAAATAAAAATCTTTTGCCTAACCCGGCAAACTAAGATGATAAAATAAAATTATTCCTGCTCACTTATTTTTCGTGGGCAGGTTTTTTCTATTATATGTTAATAAGTTAAAACTAAGAAGAAACTGAAATAAGAATCATAAAGCTGTCATGCCGGTAATGGCTGCCAGGACGAAACAATACTTTGTAAGAAATAGGATTATGAAGAATATCCAAAATATACTAATTGGTTTCTGTGCTGTAATGATGATATTACTTACGGGTATTTCCTGTAAAAAAAAGGATGGAGGCACGACTCCGCCTGTCATACCACCCGTAACTCCGCCCCCGACCCCTTTTGATATCAATTCCATTACGGATACCTACGCGAATATTGCGCCATTTACCTACTATAACCAATGGAGCGTTTATAACGTACATGATCCATCCATTAAGAAATTCGGCGATTATTACTACTGCTACAGCACGGATGTTGGCTATGGTATAGATGTTCGTGCAGGCATCCAGATCAGGAAATCAAAAGACCTGGTGGAATGGACTTTTGTGGGTTGGGTATTCGATAATTTGCCGGCGATGGGATCTGCCTATATATCAGGACAGGGAGGTACGCCTTTTAATTCCCTTTGGGCGCCCTATGTGATGAAGGTGGGAACTGAGTACCGCTTGTATTATTCTTTGTCTTCAGCGGTGTCGCGACTCAGCGTTATTGGCCTTGCAACAGCTACTGCTCCTGAAGGGCCATGGACGGAAAAAGGACTCGTTGTTACATCCAGTAATGGACCTGTCACGCAAACAAATGCTATTGATCCTACGGTGGTGGTAACTCCGGCCGGCGACTACTGGATGTACTATGGCTCGGCTTATGACGGCATATATACCCTGAAACTAAATCCAACAACCGGGCTTGCCTTAACCAACGGAGACAAAGGCGTAAGAATTGCCCAGCGGGGTTTTACCGGGTCAACGATAAACGGGAATATAGAAGGCGCCGACGTAATCTATAATGAAACCCTGGGTAAATATTTTATTTTCATCGCCTACGACTGGCTGGAGACAAAATATAATGTAAGGGTAGGCCGCGGCGATAATCCGCAAGGACCCTTTTATGATTTTAATAATGTTGATATAAATACAGTCCAGGACCATGGCCCGATGATAGTAGCTCCTTACCAGTTCCAGGGACATGGTGGCTGGCAGGGTGTGTCCCACTGCACCGTATTTAAAGATGACGCAGGACAATATTATATAGCCCACCAGGGAAGACCCGGCGTTAATAAATATTTTATGGACCTGCATGTAAGAAAAATATTCTGGATGGATAATGGCTGGCCCGTAGCATCGCCGGAACGTTATGCCTGGGAAGACAACGCATCCGTTGCCAGGGATAGCATTACAGGACAATGGGAAAGAATTAAATTAGATTATCATGTAGTGCCTGGTTTCAGCAATGAACAAACATCTCCCGACTTCCAGGTTTCAACAAACATGACGATTGATGCGGGGGGAACAATAAACGGAACGGCAGGTACATGGACCTATACAGCGCCATGGCTGCAGTTGAACTGGAGTACAGGCAGTATTGAAAAAGTATTTGTGCAGAAAGGCAGGGATTGGGAAAATAAAAAGAATACCTATGTTTTTACCGGGTTAAATGAAGCCGGTACAGCCATTTGGGGTAAGAAAAAGTGATGACTACTGAATAATAATTAAACCTTTTAGTTTATTCCTGCAATTAAAAACCAATTTAGGGCGAAAGCTGTTAAGCCTTGCCTCTATTTCGTCTGACATGTAATAATAATGACCAGCAATAAAAAAATATACCTTCTATTTGCCCTTCTTTCCTTTTTGCTACATGGTTGTAAGAATAACAAAAGCCAGCCCGGTGCTTTTCATTTTACATTAATGGATGCCGGCGATACCCATGTCAGCTTCAATAATAAAATCACGGAAAGCGATTCCGTAAATGTCTATCTCAATGAATATATGTACAATGGCTCCGGGGTGGGGATAGGGGATTTTAACAACGACGGCCTGCCTGATATTTTTTTCTGTGGCAGTATGGTAAGCTGCAAATTATATCTCAATAAGGGGAATTTTAAGTTTGAGGATATCACCGAAAAGGCGGGCCTGCAAACAGATAAATGGTGTACAGGCGTATCCGTCGTTGATATTAATAACGACGGCCTCATGGATATTTATGTCTGCTCCTCGCATTCGCCTGATGAAGAAAAAAGGAAAAACCTTTTGTTTATCAACGATGGAAATCTCCACTTTTCCGAGCAGGCAGCTGCCTACGGTTTAGCGGATACAGGATTTTCGACCCAGGCGGCTTTTTTTGATTATGATAAAGATGGAGACCTGGATATGTATCTCCTCCATCACAGGCTGTACAACCGTAATGCCAATAACCTGGCGCCAAAAGATACAAGCGGAAATTCACCAGCCGAAGACAAGCTGTACAGGAACGATGGCATACCGCCGGGACAATCACATCCTGTCTTTCACGATGTCTCAAAAGAAGCAGGCATAAAGGAAGACGGGTATGGCCTGGGAGTGGTCATTACAGATGTGAACAATGATAACTGGCCCGACATATATGTCGCCAATGATTATATCGGCAATGATCTTTTATGGCTGAATAACAGGGATGGGACTTTCTCCAATATTATCGCGACCTCACTAAGGCACCAGAGTTATAACAGTATGGGCGTGGATGCCGCCGATATTAATAATGACGCTTTGCCGGAACTGGCCGTCCTGGATATGTCGCCGGAAAAGAATGAAAGAAAAAAAATGATGTTTAGCAATACCAGCCAGGAAAGGTATGATATGGAACGCTGGATGGGGTACCAGCCTGCTTTTGTAAGAAACATGTTGCAACTCAATAACGGAACAAGAAAGAAGAACAACCGGGATGAGCCTTTCTACAGCGAAATAGGACAACTGGCCGGCATTTCTGAAACAGACTGGAGCTGGAGTGTTTTAATGGCAGATTTCGATAATGATGGCTGGAAAGATATTCATGTTACCAATGGTATTGCCAAAGATGTGACCAACAACGATTATGTGGCGTTTAAAAATGCGCAAACCCAGAGCAGTTACACTTTTGGCGAAAAGGATGTCAGTCATACCGTAGATAAAAAGATGGTGCAGCTACTGAGGAAAAACCTGGATCAGTATGGGAGCATCAAAACCGATAATTATTTCTTTCATAATAACGGTAACCTCACTTTCAGTAATGAAACAGGACAAGCAGGCCTTGCGGTTCCTTCTATTTCCAACGGGGCAGCTTATGTGGACCTGGATAATGACGGGGATCTCGACCTGGTGGTCAACAATATGAACCAGCCGGCTTTTATATGGAGGAATGATGTAAGAACATCCATCCATGACAGCACCCATAATTTTATTGATGTACAGTTGAAAGGAACAGCTTCAAACCTGTTTGGCCTGGGATGCAAACTGTATTTATTTAATAAAGGGACTGTCCAGTTTTTAGAACAATCTCCTGTAAGGGGTTTCTGTTCAAGCGTTGATTACAAGCTTCATTTCGGTGTCGGCAATGCCACTATGATTGATTCGCTGGAAATTCAATGGCCGGACGATAAAGTGCAGGTATTGCGGAATATAAAGGTGAACCAGGTACTGACGGTAAAAAATGAAGAAGCAAAAAGAACGCTTAGTAAAAAAAATGATGAAGCGGGTAATACATTATTCAGTGATGTTTCCGGGCAAATGAATATTGATTTTACGCATACTGAATCAAAATATTTTGACTTTGGCTTCCAGCGGGGGTTGCCCCAAAAATATTCACAATTGGGCCCTCCGCTTGCATCGGGTGATGTGAATGGCGATGGGTTAACTGATTTTTTTATTGGCGGAGCCGCGCACCAATCCGGGAAAATCTTTATTCAGAACGCAAACGGAAGTTATACCCCGAAGGACCTGGTAAAAGAAACAAAGAACGAAGAAGACCTGGGCGCTGTCTTTTTTGATGCCGATGGCGATAAGGATCTTGACCTGTTGGTAACCGGGGGAAGCGCTGAGTTTGGAAGCTATACCGGCTACAATCATCCGCGTTTGTATATAAACGATGGCAAAGGAAATTTTACCATTAACCCCGACGCTATACCCAATGAAATAAATGATGTGGCCAGCGTGGTCACAGTGGCGGATTATGATGGGGATGGGGACATGGATATTTTTATCGGAGGAAGGGTATTGCCGCAAAAATACCCGCAATCGCCACGCAGTTATATTTTACGGAATGATCATGGAAAATTTAAAGATGTTACGAAGGAGATTTGCCCCGCCCTGGAATTCCCGGGCTTAATAACCGGCGCTGTATTTACCGATTTCAACAATGATAAAAAGCCCGATCTCGTCATTTGCGGGGAATGGATGCCGGTAAGATTCTTTGTAAATGAAGAGGGGAAATTCAATGAGATTACGGATCATACCGGGCTGGAAAAAATGGACGGGCAATGGAGATCCCTGCAGGCGGCAGACCTCGATAATGATGGTGACATCGATTTTATAGCTGGCAATTTAGGACTTAACAACAAATTTCATGTTACCGCCGACAGGCCCCTGAAGCTATATGCAGGAGATTTTGATGCCAATAAATCGGTGGATCTTATCCCGGCCTATTATATTAAAAATAACCAGGGGGAGTATGAACTATTCCCTGCCCTGGACAGAACACAGCTTGCGGATCAATTGCCCTCCATCAAGAAAAGATTCCTGCTGAATATAGATTATGCCAAAGCCACTATGCAGGAATTGTTGAAAAATCTCATCACAAAAGATATGATCGAAAAGGACTGCCAGACTACGGCCTCTGTCTGGATCGAAAACCTTGGGAATGGTAAGTTTAAGACACACACACTTCCCCTGGAAGCCCAGTTTGCGCCCATAAACAGCGTATTGGTCTTTGATATGGATGGAGATGGCCATACCGACATATTGCTGGCGGGTAATGAATATCAAAATGAAACGACCACGGGCCCCTACGATGCCTCGTATGGGCTTTTCTTAAAGGGGAATGGCAAAGGAATATTTCAAGCCGTTACGCCCCGCCAGAGCGGGTTTATTCTCGACGGCGATATCAAATGTCTTAAAGTAATACAAAATAAAAATAAGGAAAGATTCATTTTGGCCGCTGTCAATGACAACCGCTTAAAATGTTTCAAAATAAATAAATGACTTACGAAAAAAGAGTGATATGATCTTTCGTTTTTTTTGGAAGACCTTTTTACTTACTGGTTTTTTGGGCAGCATAGCGAATGATAGTTTGCTGGCGCAGAACGCACGTATAAAAATTGATATAGAACGAACGATTGGCGAAGTGGATAAACATATTTATGGAAATTTCACGGAGCACCTGGGTCGTTGCATCTATGGCGGTATTTATGATACGGTCTCCGCCTTGTCCGATAAAAAAGGGTTTAGAAAAGATGTGATGGCTGCAGTCAGGGAACTGCATCCTACCATCATACGATACCCGGGTGGCAATTTTGTATCCAATTACAATTGGCTCGATGGGATAGGCCCGAAACCGGAGCGCATACCAAGATTAGATCTGGCATGGGGCACACTGGAAACAAACCAGTTTGGCACCAACGAATTCATCGAGTATACAAAAATGATTGGGGCCGAGCCTTATTTTTCCGTGAATATGGGAACAGGCACTATTGAGGAAGCGCGCCGCTGGGTTGAATACTGCAATGTAAAAGAAGGCCCTTATTATGCCGAGTTGCGCAGGAAACACGGCTATCCCGAACCGTACAATATAAAATATTGGAGCCTGGGAAATGAAATGGACGGGCCCTGGCAAATGGGTCACCTGAATGCGGAGGATTATTGTAAAAAAGCGCTGGAAGCGGCTAAGCTGATGGTGCGTACATCACCGGAAATAAAACTCATAGCAACCGGCTCTTCCAACTACCGGGAAGGCGCCGACCCTGATTACTGGAACCAGACTGTTCTTCGTGAACTAAAAGATGTGATTGATTATATAGCGCTTCATATCTATGTTGGCAACCCGGACAGTAATTATTACAATTTTATTTCGACGCCGCTCGTACTGGAGCAGCGGACCAAAATTGTAAAAGGAATGATTGACCTGGTCATGCAAAAAGCAAATCGGCCTGGCCGTGATCCTATTTATATTGCCTGGGACGAATACAATGTCTGGTACAGGGCAAGAAGAGGCGCATCGGCAAGAGGAAGGAATGCATTGGAAGAAAAATACAACCTGGAAGATGCCCTGGTCATTGCCGGTTTTTTAAATGCCTTTGTACGTAATGCCGATGTAGTTAAGATGGCAAATATGGCGCAACTGGTCAATGTAATCGCCCCGATTTTTACTAACGAAACAGGCCTGTTTAAACAAACTATCTTTTATCCGTTGCAATTATTTGCCAATAATGTGTATGGTACTTCCCTGGATGTTTTCGTTGATTGTAAAAAATACAATACCGGGAAATTTTTTCTTGGCCTGGGTGAAACGGTTACGCAACAAAGCAATGTGCCGTTTTTAGATGTATCAGCTACTTATAAGGACGGGGAAATCACGATTTGCATAGTCAACCGTAATAAAGACGAAGCCATTGCTACGGATATTATTTCCCAGAATGGAGCATTCAGCGGGTCCTTTAGCGTAAATGAAGTGAACGGGCCGGATATAAAATCAGGGAACGATTTTAATAAAGAGAATGTAAAAACGGTTATTAAGCCGCCTGTCGCTGTCAGCGGGACCAAATTTACATATACATTCCCTCCTCATTCATTCACGCTGTTAAAAGGGGAATTACAAAAATGATTAGTGAAAATTATAAAATGAAAAAGACATTGTCTGCGAAAACTATATTGAGAAGAAAAGGCGAAGCTGCAAAACCAACAAGGCTTGCGGGAATTTTTCCCGCAGCCTCTTTTCTTTTTCTTGTGACTACTTCTTTTGCGCAAACCAGCATTATCCTGCAGGCGGACAACGGCAAAGAAAAAATAAACAAGAATATCTATGGTCATTTTGCCGAGCATCTTGGCCATTGTATTTATGGAGGTTTTTATGTGGGGGATACAAGTTTAATACCCAACAGCAATGGTGTAAGAAATGACATCATTGAGGCTTTGAAGAAATTAAAAATCCCCACGTTGCGCTGGCCCGGTGGCTGCTTTGCCGATACCTATCATTGGAAAGACGGCATTGGTCCAAAGAATAAGCGACCGGTTATTGTGAATCGTTGGTGGGGTGGAGTGACAGAAGATAATAGCTTCGGTACGCATGATTTCCTGGATCTGTGTGAAAAGATCGGCGCGGAACCTTATCTCGCGGCTAATGTAGGAAGTGGTACGGTACAGGAACTGGAAGACTGGGTGCAATATGTAAATTTCGATGGTACCAGCCCCATGTCAAAACTGCGTAAAGAAAATGGCAGGGAAAAACCCTGGAATGTAAAAATGTGGGGAGTAGGAAATGAAGCCTGGGGTTGCGGCGGCAATATGAAACCGGAACATTACGCGGATGTATATCGCCAGTATGCTACTTTCATGACCGATTGGACAAACAGTGATCACTTGTTCCGGGTAGCATCCGGCGCTAACGTGGATGATTATCATTGGACCGAAGTGATGATGAGGGACATACCCCGGAATATGCTGGAAGGAGTAGCCCTGCATCATTATTCTTTTGTGGAATGGAACAATAAAGGATCAGCGACTGATTTTACCGAGCAACAATATTTCGCTACCATGAAGACGGCCTGGCGCATGAATGAACTGGTGACCCGTCATTCCACCATCATGGACAGGTATGACCCCGAAAAAAGAACAGCCCTTGTGGTAGATGAGTGGGGCGGATGGTATAATGTGGAGCCCGGTACAAACCCCGGGTTCCTGTACCAGCAAAATACAATGCGGGATGCGATGATCGCGGGTGTTACCCTGAATATTTTTAATAATCATTGCGACAGGGTGAGGGCGGCTAATTTAGCACAAACCGTGAATGTGCTGCAAGCGGTCATTCTTACCAATAAGGAAAAAATGATCCTTACGCCTACCTATCATGTTATGGAAATGTACAATGTGCACCAGGATGCGACCTTGATCCCTCTTACTATTGCCGGCAGTGACTACATACTGGGTGATCAAAAATTACCAGCTATATCAGCGTCTGCTTCAAAAGATAAAAATGGAGCAGTGCATGTATCGCTTGTTAATATTGACGCGGGCAAATCGCAGGATGTCACCATTGATATCCGGGGCGCAAAATATACCGCTATATCCGGCAGAATACTCGCTTCAGCAAAATTGCAGGATTATAATTCATTTGATACGCCGGATAAAATAAAACCTGCCCCATTTAAGAATTTTAAGAAAACAGATAGCCAGGTCAGTGTAACGCTCCCCCCGTTTTCGGTGGTGGTGCTGGAATTGAAATAAACTTAATGACCGGAAAAAAATAGTAATACCAGTTTTAAAATAAATTTATTCAATAATGAAACTTCGTCAATTTATCGTAACAGGATTTGCTCTGTTTGCAGGGATGTCTTTATCGTGGGGGCAGTCGGGGAATATGATCCTTGTAAATACTGATCACCCTGTCGCGGAAGTACAGCCGACCATGTGGGGTGTTTTTTTCGAGGACATCAACCTCGGCGCCGACGGAGGTATTTACGCGGAAATGGTTAAGAACCGTTCATTTGAATTTTATAAGCCAATGATGGGATGGAAAGTTTTGGGCAAGCCATTGACAGAAGGAGACTTTTTGGTGTTGAACCGTCAGCAAACCAATACAGCCAATCCCCGTTTTTTGCATATAACATTGCATAATAATAAAAAAGGAACTATCGGCCTGAATAATGAAGGTTTCCGGGGTATGGGTATTAAAAATAACCTGGGTTATGACTTCTCTGTTATGTACAGGCAATCATCTCCCGGAGTTAAAATGTATATAGAACTGGTAAATGAAAAAGGGGAAAATGTTGGCAGTACTTCCATCGCCACGACTGGCACCGGGGATGAGTGGAAAAAAATATCGGCCAGCTTTACTTCATCAGCTACTGTACCCAAAGCTTCCATGAATATTTGGTTTGAAGGTGACGGTACCCTGGATATAGACATGGTTTCTTTATTTCCGCAGGACACATGGAAAAAAAGGCCCGGTGGCATGCGGGCGGATATGATACAAATGCTTGCGGACATGAAACCCGGTTTTATTCGTTTCCCGGGCGGCTGTATTGTAGAGGGATATGATCTTTCACAACGTTATCAATGGAAAAAAACTATTGGGCCGGTGGAAGAGAGACAATTGATCGTCAACCGCTGGAATTTTGAATTTGCTCATCGTCCTACGCCCGATTATTTTCAAACCTTCGGCCTTGGCTTCTTCGAATATTTCCAGTTGGCTGAAGATATAGGCGCGGAACCCTTGCCCATTTTAAACGCAGGAATGGCCTGCCAGTTTAATTCGGCTGAACTGGTACCGCTTAACCAGTTGGATCCTTATATACAGGATGCGCTCGATCTTATTGAATTCGCTAATGGCGATCCTGCCAGCCGTTGGGGTAAAGTGCGCACGGACATGGGACATCCTGCCCCGTTTAACCTGAAGATGATGGGCGTAGGAAATGAAAACTGGGGACCTCAATACCTGGAACGTTTGAAAATATTCACCAAAGCCATTAAAGAAAAGTATCCCAATATAAAACTGATCAATAGCTCGGGTACCGATCCTAATGGGGAGCGCTTTGATTATTTGAATGGCGAATTAAGAAAGATGCATGCCGATATCATTGATGAGCATTATTATCGCCGCCCGGAATGGTTTCTTCAAAATGCTTCGCGATATGATAATTATGACCGGAACGGATCGAAAGTATTTGCCGGTGAATACGCCGCGCAAAGCGATAAGACAGTCAGTATAGATAATAAGAACAACTGGCAAACAGCCATCGCGGAAGCTGCTTTTATGACCGGCATGGAACGCAATGCCGACGTGGTTTGTATGGCATCGTATGCGCCGTTGTTTGCCAATGTGGATGGCTGGCAGTGGACACCGGATATGATCTGGGTAGATAATCTCCGCGTTTACGGCACGCCCAACTATTATGTACAAAAATTATTTTCCCTGAATAAAGGCACCAATGTAGTGCCCTTACTTGAAAACAATAAACCCCTGGAAGGCCAGGACAGTTTATATGCGTCTGCAACAATCGATAAAAACAGCAATGAACTTATTGTGAAACTCGTGAATGTATCCGGTAAGGTACAAACAAAGGATATCCAGGTGGCAGGAGTAAAAAAACTCAGCGAGGAAGCCAAACTAATTGTTTTAAAAGCCGACCAACTGGACGATGTAAACTCTTTTAGCCAGCCGGGCAAAGTAATGCCTAACGAACAGGTGCTGAAATTAAAAGGGAAAAAAATATCATTGGCATTGACGCCTTACTCGTTTACGATTATACGGGTTAAAATGTCTTGACGGAAGTACGAAGTTAGAGGTACGAAGTACGTCCTCTTATCAGAGGAGGGTTCGTTGCCTGTCAAACGTACTTCGTACCTCTAACTTCGTAGTTGTTCTAAAAAATGCGCATCTCAAACACCATACTGCTGTTCATTTCTTTACCTGCGATGATGTCCTGCCGGCATCAAAAGAAAACATTGTTTCAATCGCTTTCTTCTTCTCAGACGGGTGTTGATTTTGTCAATAAGGTAGAAGAGAATGAT
>JAUZOA010000049.1 GCA_030706685.1 Bacteroidota bacterium | reverse complement strand
ATACCGAGTATAATAATCAGTCCCGCCAGCAATACCAGCGTCCATTTAAAGACCGGGCTCACTGAGATAGGTTTGGGTTGTCCTTCTTTAAAATACATGGCCTGTATGACTCTGAAGTAGTAATAGACACTGACCGCCGCCATCAATACGGCAAAAATCACCAGCCACAGGTTTTTCCCGGTAGCGATAGC
This sequence comes from Bacteroidota bacterium, assembly GCA_030706685.1. Taxonomy (GTDB): domain Bacteria; phylum Bacteroidota; class Bacteroidia; order Chitinophagales; family Chitinophagaceae; genus VBAT01. The sequence continues at coordinate 38,303 of JAUZOA010000049.1, read as the reverse complement.
CGCGTTCAGCAGGTAAAATTTAGCCATAAATCCCGCCGTCAATGGAATACCAGCAAGTGATAATAAGAAGATCGCTGTGGTCGCCGCCAGTAGCGGCTCTTTTTTGGCCAGGCCATTAAATCCATCGAATGTATAATCACTCATTTTGATCAGAACAGCGAAAATGCCGATAGTAGCCAGGCTATACGCTGCCGAGTAAAGCAGTAACCCCTCTTTAGCCATCGCGTTCATAGCATATAGTGACAACAACATGAAACCCGCCTGCGAAATACTGGAATAGGCCAGCATTCGTTTTACGCTTTGCTGAAAGACAGCGGTAATATTGCCAATAAACAATGTAGCTGCTGTAATCAGGGCTATCCATAGCTGCCACTGTGGTTTCAGTGCTCCAAACGCCTCATCAAATAACCGGATAAAAGCAATGAAAACGGCTGCTTTGACGATAGTAGCCATAAAAGAGGTAAAAACGGTCGGCGCGCCATCATACACATCGGGTGTCCAGAAATGAAAAGGAGCAGCCGATACTTTAAACGCCATTGAAAAAAGCAGGAGAATCATTCCCGCGATCATCAGCACCCCGGCCTTGTCCCCTATATTCATTTTCCAGGTGCTGAAAGTGCCCGTAGACCCATAGATCAGGGCTATCCCCATCAGCATTAAACCGGTAGAAAATGCCCCGAGCAAAAAATATTTCAGGGACGCTTCATTACTCTTGAGATTCTTCTTATCGCTGCCCGTCAGGATATAAAGCGGTATGGAAATGATCTCGATTCCCAGGAAAAGTATCAGCAATGATTTAAAGGAAGAAGCGAGCACTACGCCGCAAAGAATAAAAAATATCAATGCGAAGTATTCAGCATAATATGATCCCACTTTTTCCATATCCCTGGCTGACAAAACAAGATAGATAAGCGTCGCGGCGAATATGATGCTGGTAAAAAGAAGGGAAAACCTGTCAAAATGCATCATTCCTTCCGCATGAATGGCAAAGAATAATTTGCCTTTCATTTCCAATAAATTGGAAAGAAGTAACAAAGACATCCCGCCGATAGCAATATTTCGCACAGCGCTTTTTTGTTTCAGCACTATTCCGCTGAACATCATGATAACTCCCAACACCGCTGATAATAATAATGCGTTCATACCTTCCTGTTACTTCCTTAAGAATTGAATGACTTCGTTTTTCTGTAAAATACCGTTCGTTATATCGGCTGACACCTTTTCGGTGATCCTCAAAAAAGGTTGTGAATAGATGCCAAGCCAAAAGATGATGATTACAATTACCCCTAAAACAAACTTCTCATTGAACCTGATATCCCTGCCATTGGCTACCGCTACGGATGTATTTCCATAAAATACTTTACGGACCATGTTGAGCGTATACACCGCCGCCAGGATAATGCAAAGACCTGCCATGACCGTGAGCCATACATTATAGTAAGTAGCTTTTGAACTGAAAATACCGGTGAACATCAGGAACTCCCCGACAAAAGCATTGGTCAGCGGCAAAGCAATATTCGCTAACGCGATAATGACGAATAGCATGGCCAGTCCCGGAGCTTTTTGCGCGAGACCTCCAAGTTCAGAGAGTTTTCTTGTTCCAAATTGCCTTTCTATGAGCTCTATGGCTATCCACAGGCCAATGATATTGATACCATGATTGAATAGTTGTATCATCACTCCCTGCATACCGATATTATTCACTGAAAAAATAGCGATACACATCAGGCCGATATGCGCAATCGATGAATAAGCCACTAATCTTTTCAGGTCATCCTGCCGGATAGCAATCAGGGAAGCATAGATCATCCCGGTGACCGCCATAGTTGAAACGGTATCCCCCCATTGAAAGGATGCATCCGGTAAAACAGGAAACAGCCAGCGCAACATCCCAAAAATTCCCATCTTGACCATTACACCACTGAGCGCCATGGTTGTGGCTGTCGGCGACTGCTCATAGGTATCGGGCTGCCAGGTATGAAAAGGGAAAATGGGCATTTTAATCGCGAAGGCAATAAATAATAGCCAGAAAAGCCAGTTCTGTTCTTTGCCGGTAAGAGAAGCATGATAAAAGGCCGTGATATCGAAAGAATTTTCCTTTGTATGAAAATAGATATACAATAGTCCTACCAGCATTAATAAGGAACCCACGAATGTATAAATGAAAAACTTGAACGTAACCTGTATCCTTCTTGGCCCACCCCACTGCGAACACAAAAAATACGCAGGTACCAGGGCCAGCTCCCAGAAGAAATAAAACAGCAAGGCATCCATAGCGAGAAATACTCCCATCATTCCCGCCTGCATCAGCAGCATTAATGCGAAGAAATTATTGGCCTTTTGATAAGGAGTTCTCCATGTCGCAATAAATATGACCGGGAACGCCACCGCATTGAGCAAACAAAGAACCTGGCCCAGTCCATCCAGCTTTACAGAAAAACTGCTGTTGATAGATCCCATCCATTCATATTGCTGGGCGAGATATTTTGGATCTTTCAAAACGGCCAATCCAAGTAATGAAACAATAAGCGTAAGCAAGGCAGAAAGCAAAGCCCATGACCTGGCCATCTTTTCATCCTTAAAAAAGAAAGTAACCAACCCGGTCAGCAGTGGAACCAATATCAGTAAAACAGGGATCATAATTATCTGTCGGCTCGTTTATTTTCTCAGGAAAAATTGAAATACAAAAACTAACAGTATACTCAATACCATTAATAAAATATAACTGCCCACCTGGCCACTCTGCAATAATCTCAACTGGCGGCTGCTGTAATTAACCGCCCTGCCGACACCATTCACTATCGCATCTATCAATCTCCTCTCAATAATAGAATTTAAAAATCCACCCATCCACCTGAGCGGATTGACAATAACTTTTTCATACAATTCATCGACATACCATTTATTCTCCAATACCTTCCCAAGGCCGGTTGCCTCCCTGCGTTGATAGTTCCGGAATTGCAACCAGGCAAGTAAAACAGCCGCTAATACAAGACCCGTTGATAAAGCCATCAGGCCATATTCGGTAGAATGAGAAACGGCTTCACCTGTCGCTACCGGGATAACAGGCGACAAGAATTCTGTTATTTTATCCCCTCCATTCATCAAGGCTTCCGGGATGCCAATCCAGCCTCCTATAATTGATAACAGCGCCAAAATGACCAGGGGTATCGTCATAGCAGGCGGGCTTTCATGCAAATGATGCTCTTGTTCTTCTGTTCCCCTGAACTTGCCGGAGAAAGTGATAAACAAAAGACGGAACATATAGAATGCGGTCAGCAAAGCAGTAAACAATGCCACCCCATATAATATTTTATTATCCTCAAATGCGCTTAAAAGGATAGCGTCTTTAGAAAAGAAGCCGGAGAAAGGAGGAATACCGGCAATCGCGATACAACCGATCAAAAAAGTGATATAAGTAATCCTGAGTTTTTTACTTAATCCCCCCATGTTACGGATATCCTGCTCCCCTCCCATAGCATGTATCACGCTGCCGCTGCCAAGGAATAATAAGGCTTTGAAAAAAGCATGGGTCATTACATGAAATACCGCGGCTACATAAGCTCCTGTTCCCAAAGCCAGGAACATAAAACCCAGTTGGCTAACCGTTGAATAAGCCAGCACTTTCTTAATATCATTTTGTTTAAGCGCGATCGTCGCTGCCAGTAATGCGGTAGCCAGGCCAATAATGGCCACCACATGCATGGTGAAAGGCGAAAGCGAATACAGTATATTGCTCCTGGCGATCATGTAAATACCGGCAGTCACCATGGTAGCGGCATGGATCAATGCAGATACAGGTGTAGGGCCGGCCATCGCGTCAGGCAACCAGGTAAATAAAGGTATCTGGGCGCTTTTTCCTGTGGCGCCTGCGAGCAACAGAAGGGTAATAATAGTGATATCAGCCTGGCTCAGTTTCGTGATACCATTCATGCTGAACAGCACATCAAATGAAACCGTGCCTGTTTTAGCGATCAGCCAAAATATGGCTATAAGAAAGGCGAGATCGCCAATACGGTTCATGATAAAGGCCTTATTGGCCGCCTTATTGTACTCGTCATTTTTGAACCAATACCCGATCAACAAATAAGAACACAGGCCTACCCCTTCCCAGCCAATAAACAGAATAACATAATTGGCGCCCATCACCAGCAGCAGCATCGAGAACACAAAAAGATTGAGATAAGAAAAATATCTTCCGAAATGTTCCGCCTTTTCTTCGTGCATGTAAGAAACGGAATAGACATGGATCAGGAAACCAACACCGGTAATGATCAGCAGGAACAACGAAGAAAGCTGGTCGAGCTGGAAAGCAAAAGGGATCTTCAAACCTGCCGCGTTGATAAAATTGAAATATTCCGCAATATGCGTGTTCCCGTTTTTTACCTGCATGAATACCCAGATGCTCATGACAAAAGATGCCAGGATAACCCCGCTGCCAATCACTCCTATCACAGGTTTAGACAGGTATTTTCTGCCAAGGCCGTTAACCAGGAAGCCAAGCAGGGGAAACAAAGGAATCAACCAGGCTATATGTAAAGCATTTTGCATTTCAGGTAGTCAATAGTCTGTTAGTCGAATTATAGTAAGGCTCCCAACGTTCTCTGCCAACCGGCAGAGATGTAAGGGGCTTAGTGTTTTAAACGGTTTAAAAAATTTACATCCACCGAATGAATATTCCTGTACATCATCACAATGATAGCCAGTCCTACACTTACCTCCGCTGCCGCCACCACCATGATAAAGAAAACAAACAATTGCCCGTCGGTACCTGCTGTAGCGTTGGCTGCCGCATTGGCTGCATGATGCATTTTCGAAAATGCTACCAGCAACAGGTTTACGGCATTCAACATTAATTCAATACACATAAAAATGATGATCGCGTTGCGGCGCGTCAGTACACCGACTATTCCAATACAGAATAGCGCGAGGCAAAGAAATATGTAATAGTTTACCGGCATATTTAAAAGCTGTTAGCGTTGAGCTATTAGCAAATAGCTTCTCTCATTCTTTCTTCCCAATCACCACGGCCCCTACCATAGCGCTTAAAAACAAAATGCTGCTTATTTCAAATGGCACTACGTAGGTGCTGAACAATTCATTTCCAAGATTTTTTATCAGCCCGATATCCCCTTCTTTCACCTGCGCCACCTGCTGTTTTATCTCTGAATTCTTTAACGCCGCTACCAGCACCAGCAGCAAACATCCGCCGGCTACTCCCCCGGCCAGCGTCAGCCATTTATTCTTTTTTGGCTCAGTGCTTTTATTCAGGTTCATCAGCATGATCACAAACAGGAACAATACCATGATAGCCCCTGCATAGACGATCACATTAACGATAGCCAGGAATTGCGCATTCAGTAAAATATAATGACCCGAAATGGCAAAGAAGGTAACGATCAGCCACAACACACTGTGGACGGGGTTTTTGCTGGTTACCACCATTAATGCGCTGAAAAGGGCAAGCACTGATAAAAACCAAAATAATATTTGTGTGACGTTCATTGCTTCTTTTAAGCTGTTAGCTATTAGCCTATCTTTACTGATTGAAAAATTAACTCACAACTCTACTTCACCGGTCTCTCCCCCACGGCTCTCCGGTATGCTTCCGGGTCTTCCTTTGGATTGGGGATCAACAGGTCTTCCTTTTTATAAATAAACCCTTTCCTGTCATAATTAGCCTGCGCGAATGTCTGCGAAAGATAGATCGCATCTTTGGGACAGGCTTCTTCACAATACCCGCAAAAAATACAGCGCAGCATATTGATCTCATACTTAGCCGCATATTTTTCTTCCCGGTAAAGATGCTCTTCACCCGGCTGCCGCTCTGCTGCTTCCATTGTAATGGCTTCTGCCGGGCAGGCTACGGCGCATAAGCCGCAGGCTGTACAGCGTTCACGGCCTTCTTCATCGCGGTTGAGTATCTGCACACCCCTGAATACTTTTGAGAAAGTTCTTTTTTGTTCCGGGTATTGAATGGTCGCCTTCTTTTTAAAGAAGTGACTGATCGTAATGCCCATGCCCTTCAATATCGCAGGTAAATACGATTTCTCCCATCCATTCATGGGCCTGCGATCTACCTGTTTTGCTCTTTGAGTTAATTGCATACCCCTAATCCGCCGCAGGCGGAGGATTTTAAAATTTCGCAAATATATACCTTGTCAACTTCATTTTTCCTCACAACCAAATCCTTTGTTATATTCTTTGTCGTTTAATACATATCGTTTAATACAATGAAATCTTCCTGCCAGGTCTCTCCGCCACGGCGGAGGACAGGATAGTCTCATTTTCTCATCCACAATACCACCACTGCCGTAACAATCATATTGAGCAGCGCTAATGGTATCAGTTTCTTCCAGCCAAGATTCATCAACTGGTCATAACGGAAACGCGGAACTGTCCAGCGTATCCACATAAAAACAAATACAAAGAAAAATGCCTTGGCTAATAATACACAAAAACCGATTACAGCCAGCCAATTGGGGTCAATATGCCAACTGGCTTCGTTCACAAACGGAATATCATAACCGCCCAGGAATAAAGTAGACATCACCACCCCGCTGATGAACATATTGATATATTCGGCAAACAAATAAAATCCCAGTTTCATGGATGAGTATTCCTGGTGATAACCGAAATTCAGTTCGTTCTCCGCTTCAGCAAGATCAAAAGGAGTCCGGTTACATTCTGCCAGGGCACAGATAAAAAAGATCAAAAAACCAAGTGGCTGGCGCACAATATGCCAGCTTAAAAATCCTCCCCATCTTCCATGTACCTGGTGATCGACGATATCACTCATTTGCAATGAGCCCGTAAGCATCAGCAATGCGATCAGGGCCAGGCCCATCGCCAGTTCGTAAGATATCATCTGGGAAGCGCCCCGGATAGCTGCCAGCAAGGAAAACTTATTATTGGATGCCCATCCGCCAATCATGATGCCGTATACGCCGAGACTGACCACGCCAAAAATGTAAAGGATGCCAATATTAATATCCGCTATCTGGAAAGGAACATTCCGGTTTTTAATATGCAAGGCGGGTCCCCAGGGGATCACAGCGCTCGTAAGCAAGGCAGTGGTCATGGCCAGCATGGGGCCGATGACAAAAAGTGTTCTGGAAGAAGCCAGCGGAATAATCTCTTCTTTGAAAAATAATTTTCCCCCGTCGGCCAGTGGCTGAAAAATACCAAAGGGCCCGGCGCGATTAGGTCCAATCCTGTCCTGGAGAAAAGCGGCTACCTTACGTTCCCCATAGGTTGCATACATGGCTACCAGCATGCATAATGTAACGATAAACACTACCAGTATAAGCTTCTCCCAGATGTAAAACGAGTCAATAATTAGTAAGTGCATATCCTATATCCGCCGCGGCGGACAATTTACTGTTTCAAAATTCAATTTTTCCTTCGCCTTGCTTTATCTAAATTTTTTTCAACATCATCCATTAGCATTTAGAATCCCCAAACCAACCGGTTTCACCCAATTACTCCTTGTTGTGATCAGGGGTAAACGTGTCGCCTGTTGCCGGGCCGGGCAATTCGCTTAAATGCACTCCCGGTTTATTCACATCACTGATATTATGAATATCCATCATTAACCTCGGCTGTCTTCCGCCCATTACCTCCGCTATGGTTTCATGAGATCTTTTCGCGTCTATATATTTGTTAGCTGAAATAACAGAATGCCTGTTTACTTTCATCGGCCCTTCGATCACCCAGTCACTCAATTTCTTTTTATCAAAACGGCAGGTATTGCAGATCCAGCCGGGTTTGCCATCATAACTTTGCACTTCTCCCCACTGGTCTTTTCTTGCCGTTACTCTCAATACTTCGTCGCCCCGGTTCCAGAGCGTCACTTTACCGCAACAAGTGGGGCAATCACGGTGCGCGTCTAACGGCTTTGTAAACCATACGCGATTCTTGAACCGAAAGGTTTTGTCGGTCAAAGCGCCTACAGGACATACGTCGATCATATTACCGCTGAAGTCATTGTCGATCGCTTTTGAAATATAAGTAGATATTTCTGCATGATCGCCCCTGTCTAAAATACCATGTACTCTTTTATCCGTTAATTGATCGGCTACATAAGTACAGCGATAACACAGGATGCACCTTGTCATGTGCAATTGTATATAGGGGCCGATATCTTCTTTTTCAAATGTTCTTCTTGCAAATTCATAGCGGGTTCCCTCCTTGCCATGTTCGTAGCTAAGGTCCTGCAAGTGACATTCACCGGCCTGGTCGCAAATGGGACAATCAAGCGGGTGATTGATCAGGAGAAATTCCACTACACCGGCTCTTGCATCCAAAACCCGTTCACTGGTAATATTCTTTACTATCATTCCATCCATGACATTGGTGCGGCAACTGGCCACTAATTTGGGCATCGGTCTCGGATCAGCCGTTGAACCTGCTGCTACTTCCACTAAACAGGTACGGCATTTACCCCCGCTTCCCTGCAATTTGCTGTAGTAACACATAGCAGGAGGCGTCACATCGCTACCAATCTGGCGGGCCGCATTGAGAATAGTAGTGCCGGGCGCCACTTCGACAGTGATGTTGTCAATGGTTACTTTGAAAAGTTTTTTTTCTTCAGCCATATTTTGTTTCTCGCAGCGGACGCAAAGAAAATGCGGCGCAGCGATTTATAATTTATTAGCGATTCTTTTTATTCCATCTTTAAGAAACACAACATTAAAATTTATCAATAATCCCAATTTTAAGTTCGTTAATTTTAAATATGTCAGTACTTGCTTAACGTGTATCTCTGCCAAACTCTCGATACTTTTTATTTCTATAATCACTTTATTTTCTATGATCACATCTGCACGAAAGCCAATATCCATTTTAATTTCTTCATGAATCAGCGGAATTCCCTGTTGTCGTTTGAAAGGTATTCCTGTTTTCGCTAATTCATGGCAGAATATCTCTTCATACACACTTTCAAATAACCCGGGGCCATATTGTTTATGAATCTTAAAACAAATATCCAACGCTGATGTCGCTATTTCATTTTCGTTCATACTCGCTGCGTTCTTTGCTCCTTTGCGTGCGCCGCGTGAAATGCTACGCAACTACTTCAAGCGGCTTCGCATAATTCGCCAACCCATAATTTCTCCTTACCGCGTCATCCGGGTTGGTAATATGCCATTCAAACTCATCCCTGAAATGCCTGATCGCCGCGGCTACCGGCCAGGCCGCCGCATCGCCGAGCGGGCATATCGTGTTCCCTTCTATTTTTCTCTGTATATCCCACAACAAGCCGATATCACTCATTTTTCCTTTACCATTATCTATATTCAATAATATTTTTTCCATCCACCCTGTTCCTTCCCGGCAGGGAGAACATTGCCCGCAACTCTCATGACGATAAAATCTTGCCAGCGTATAAGTATGCTTTACGACACACTGCGTTTCATCCAATACAATAAATCCTCCCGATCCCATCATACTTCCGGTCTGGAATCCACCATCGGCCAAACTTTCATAATTCATTAACCGGGTCTCACCTTTCGCTGTCTTCAGCAAAAGATTAGCCGGCAAAATAGGAACAGATGATCCGCCGGGGATACAGGCTTTCAGCCTTTTTCCATTGGCGATCCCCCCGCAATATTCATCACTATAGATAAATTCCTCCACGGAGATGGTCATGTCTATTTCATAGACTCCGGGTTTATTAATATTCCCGCAGGAAGAAATCAGCTTGGTGCCTGTTGATTTTCCTATCCCGATTTTTGCATACTCCTCGCCCCCTTCATTGATGATGGGAACGACGGCAGCAATGGTTTCTACATTATTGACAACTGTCGGGCAATCCCATAAACCTTTTACAGCCGGGAACGGCGGTTTTATTCTTGGATTACCTCTTTTCCCTTCCAATGATTCCAGCAAGGCAGTCTCTTCTCCGCAGATATAGGCGCCTGCCCCGGGATGAATATAAATTTCACAATCAAAACCGCTGCCTAATATATTTTTTCCCAGCCAGCCATTATTCTTTGCCTCTGCAATGGCCTGTTGCAATATATCAACGATCCACGCGTATTCGCCGCGTATATAGATGTAAGAACGACTAGAGCCCAATGCATAGGAAGAAGTGATCATCCCTTCGATCAGCAAATGCGGGATGAACTCCATTAAATACCTGTCTTTAAAAGTTCCCGGTTCGGACTCATCAGCATTCACTACCAAATAACGGGGCACTCCTTCCGGCTTTGCCAAAAAACTCCATTTCATACCGGTAGGAAAACCTGCGCCGCCACGACCGCGAAGGCCGCTTTTCTTTACTTCTTCAGTTACCTGGTCAGGACTCATTGATTTCAATGCCTTCTCCACGCTACGATAACCGCCATGCTGGCGATAAACATCATAGAGCCTGATGTTTTCAATATGCGCTTTGTCCAATAATAATTTTCTTCCCATAGTCCTTGCAGGGCAAGGCCGAAGCCACCCCGTCTGATATTTTAATTTTTATTTTACCGCCTGCCTGGCAAACAACAACCATTGCTTATTTCTTTTCACCCATACTTCCAGCACTTTTAAATGAAGATTTATCGTATTCCCATTCAATGTAGCGCTGATATCCGCCACAAATCTTGCATTCGCCATTGAATCATTCATAGTAATCTTCAAACTGTCTTCCTTATATATATTATAAACAATATATCCTGTTTGCAGGTCCTTCAGCATATCCGCTTTTGTTTCCACCCAGCCATTACTATGTCCATAACTCAAAGCCTTATCCGTTTGCTGGCCGACCGAAGCCATATTCTTATTTACCAGCGCCTGGTGAAATTCCTTTATGACCGTTGCCAGTTTCTCTTCTTCTGTTTGAGCATTGGAACCAATAGAAATAAATACAAATAATATGAAAAATAATTTCTTCATTATCAATTAGCTCTTACAGCATTATTCCTGCACTCTTCAATGATCTTATCTATTTTTTCTTTCGTCAAATGTTCCCGGTAGTTTTTTCCCATCTGCATCATCGGCGCATAGCCGCAGGCGCCAAGACATTCCGCCGTCTTCAATGAAAACATCCCGTCATTCGTGGTTTCGCCCGGTTTTATTCCCAGCTTTTCATAAATATATTTGATGATATCATCGCTTCCATTCAGCATACAGGGCCCTGTCTGGCAAACCTCGAACATATATTTGCCTACCGGCTTGAGGTTGTACATGCTGTAAAACGTAGCCACTTCATACACTTCAACCGGCAATAGATTAAGCAAGGAAGCTACATAATCCATTACAGGTACATCCAGCCACCCGCCAAACTCCCGTTGAGCCAGGTGCAATAGAGGAAGCACAGCACTTTTCTGCTTTCCTTCCGGGTAAAAGGAAATAATCCGCTGTACCTCTTTTAATTTCTCATCCGAAAACTTTATCATATGCCCCAGCCCCTAAAGGGGAGTTTTAGAACACTCATTTTATTTCACGAGTGTTTATTTATAAATCAAATTACGTCCTTCAAGTTCTTTCTGCACAGTAAACTTGCTGAATGAATACACAACCTAAGTTCCTCTCCAGGGGACAGAGGTTATGCGTCCATCTCTCCCGCTATCAGATTCAAACTGCTCATCACGATGATCGCATCGCTCAGCATGGCTCCCTTCGTCAGTTCTTCAAATGCCTGGTAATAAATAAAACAAGGTCTGCGAAAATGAAGCCGGTAAGGTGTTCTTCCTCCATCACTGATAAAATAAAAACCCAGTTCACCATTGCCACCCTCTACGGAATGATAAACTTCTCCCGCCGGCATATCAATTTCACCCATGATTATTTTGAAATGCCAGATCAGGGCTTCCATCTTCGTATATACATCTGCTTTAGGCGGTAAATAATATTCAGGCACATCCGCATGGTATACTTCTGCGTCAGCTCCTTTAAATTCCTGCACCTTCCGGTAAGCCTGTTCAAGAATACTGAGGCTTTGCCACATTTCCTGGCTGCGTACCAAAAAACGGTCATAACAATCACCCGTTGTACCGACAGGTATTTCAAATTGAAAATCTTCGTAGCTGCTGTAAGGCGCATGTACTCTAATATCATAGTCCACGCCTGCCGCGCGCAGGTTAGGACCTGTAAATCCATAATTCAGGGCCCGTTCCGCGCTGATAGGACCGACACCCATGGTACGATCCATGAATATGCGATTGCGAACAAATAAATTTTCAAGTTCTTTCAGCACCCTCGGGTATTCTTTCAGGAATTTTTCCAGCTTCTGAAACGCGATATCATTAAAATTTCTTTCAAAGCCCCCGATACGGCCAATATTTGTTGTCAATCTTGACCCGCAAACTTCTTCATATATTTCATAGATCAGTTCCCGGTATTGCATGACATACAGGAAACCCGTATAAGCTCCTGCGTCAACACCCACAATCGAATTACAGATGAGGTGATCTGAAATTCTTGCCAATTCCATGATAATAACACGGAGATAGTCTACCCGCTTCGGCGTTTTCACCCCCAGCAGCTTCTCGCAGGTCAGGTGCCAGCCCATATTATTAATTGGTGAGGAACAATAGTTCAACCTGTCGGTCAGCGGGGTAATCTGGTATAAAGGACGGCGTTCAGCGATCTTTTCAAAAGCACGATGAATATAACCTACGGTCTGATCGGCGGATACGATACGTTCCCCGTCCAGCTCAAGAATATTCTGGAATACACCATGGGTAGCCGGGTGAGTAGGCCCGAGATTCAGCGTCGTGGTCGTCTTTTCAATACTTCCTTCCGGTAATTTTATATGTTGCTCAGACATAAGACAATTTGATTCATACTATATCTTCACCTGCATTGCTTTTTTTGGTTTCTGTCAGTGTTCCCTGGTTGGTTCTTTCATTACCAAAACCAATGGTTCCGCCTCTCCCGAACATTTCATCATCCTTATCCATTCTCGTCTGGTCTTCCAGCGGGTATTCTTTCCGCATCGGGAAATAATCCATCTCATCCACATTCAGTATTCTCTTTAAATTAGGATGCCCGAGGAAATTGACTCCGTAAAAATCATAAGTCTCCCTTTCCATCCAGTTGGCTGCAGAAAACAAACCGGTTGCGGTATATACATCCGGTTGCGTGATATCAGTAAATATTTTAAACCGAACGCGGATATTGTCTTCGAGATTATGAAGGTGATAAACAACCGCGAGTTCTTTTCCTTTTTGGCCAGGATAATGAACGGCACACAGATCAGTCAGGAACCGAAATTTCAATTCGGAGTTATCATATAGAAAATTCAGCACTTTAAGATTGAGATCCCGGGAGGCAGAAAAAGTAAGCATGCCATAGGGCTCTGTAAAATCGGTTACCTGGTCACCGAATTTTTCGATCAGTTTCTGTTTGATTATATCGTTGGTTAATTCCATTCAGCTTTTAGCTCTTAGCCTTTAGCTGTTAGCCAAAGACTGCTTCGATTTTTTAAAACATGCTAACCGCTAATAGCTACCGGCTAACAACTCTATTGTATCCCATAACTTTCCAGCAATCCCTTATACTGCTGGCCATTTCTTCTTCTCAGGCTTTCTTTTCCTACGAGGTCCTGTATACGCATTACGCCGTCCAGGATTGCCTCAGGTCTTGGCGGGCATCCCGGCACATATACATCCACCGGAACTACCTGGTCAATGCCCTGCAATACACTGTATGTATCGAAGATACCACCGCTTGATGCGCAAGCGCCGACAGCGATCACCCATCTCGGTTCTGCCATCTGCAGGTAAACTTGTTTTACAACGGGTCCCATTTTTTTAGCAATAGTACCCATCACCATCAGCAGGTCGCACTGGCGTGGAGAAAAACCTACTCTTTCTGATCCGAATCGTGCCAGGTCGTAATGTGAACCCATTGTCGCCATGAATTCGATACCGCAACAGGAAGTAGCAAATGGCAGTGGCCAAATGGAATTCTTCCTGGCCAGGCCGATCACTTTATTCAAGGATGTGGCAAAGAAACCTTCTCCCTGGTGACCTTCCGGCATTTCAGCCATACTGATGTCACTTTCCAGCTTCTTAAGATTGACATTATATGATACAGGACGAGCCATAGTACCTCCCACTCCGACCGGGCGGAGAGTTTTAATCACTCCGGAGAGCGAAAATTATTTATTGATTAAAATAATTAAAGAAAGAACTTACTATTTTCTTCTTTAATTAAAACAACAGTTGTATAAGAACTGTTCAACCCCGGTCCCCTTTAGGAACAAGGCCTAGTCTTCCCACTTCAATGCGCCTTTTTTTATAATATATACAAACCCGCAAAGGAAGAATCCAACAAATAGCAGTACGGCCCAAAAACCACTCCAACCCAGTCCTTTAAAATTTACTGCATAAGGATAAAAAAAGATTACTTCCACATCAAACAATACAAATAAAATAGCCGTCAGGAAATATTTGATCGCCATAGGCTGGCGGGCATCTCCATGCGATTCTATCCCGCTGGCAAAATTTTGCAGCTTATCGGCAGTTTTTCTTTTAGGACCGAGCCAATGCGTGACTACAATCAAAAAAACTATCAGCCCTACAGCAAAAATTACCTGGATGAGTATCGGCAAATAAGAGCCGGAATCAGTAGTGGAGAGGTTTCCCTGGAGTAAATAGATCATAATTTTTACCCGATGGGCAAAAATAAGGCAGCATCAGCAAATTACCTTACAATTTCTACGCGGGTCTTTACCCGGAAGCAATAAATAATAAAGCCTGCAGTCATAAAGATCTGCAGGCTTTATTTTATTAAAAATATTTCTTATCCGGCTTTACTGTCTTTGGTCGCCGGTCGCGAAGCCGGTCCCGATGAACCCGATTTTGATTCATTCGAACCGCGTGGATTGGACTGCTTGGCGGCTCTTTCCAATTGAGCCTTATTTTTTTTCAATGTTTCATTATTAGGATCAAGCTCCAGCATTTTATTGATATACTCCAATGCTTTGGCAGCATCTTTCGCATCATTAGCATAATAGATGGCCAGATACCCGGCAGCATCTAAATAATCTTTTTTGAATTTAACGGTATCCTTTTGACTGAATGTAAACAGCCTGATGGCATCCGGCACGGCAATACTGTCCTTCCTCGTACTATCAAGCACCCGGCTATTATAAACCGCGAATTCATACCCATATTGCTCATCGGGATATTTTTCGATCATTTTCAAAGCCATGTCCCTGGATTTGGCATAAGCCTGTCCAAAGTAATAAGCACGGGTTGCATTATAGTAATCGTTGATAGAAGGTTTTGGCTTTATTTGTAATAACAATATGGTCAGGTCACCTTCTTTTTCTCTTTGTCCTTTTGCTTTAAAAAAGGCCGCGCCCTGTGTCAGCAAATCTATTTTATCGCTTAGCACCGTATCCGCTTTTACGCCTTCCAAATAGGTATTGTACACTTCCGCTTCCTGGCCGGGAATAGCAGAATAAATATCTGATTTCAATTTAAAATCAATCGCCGTAATTTCTTCGGGTTCCGCTCTTTTAAAGTATTCATCAATATAAGACCTTGCCGTAGCGCTATCTTTCTTTTGCACCATCGCGTCGGCAACCAGTTTATATACCCGGCCCTTGGCTTTGCCGCCGGATTGATTGATAATATCTTTTGACATGGCAATCGCCTCATCGAATTTTTTCGACGCCCATTTGATACTTGCCTCCAGGTAGGCATTTTGCGGATCAGGATCGGAATTTTCTTTAAATTTCTGGGCATACGTCTCAGCAGACTCCAAATCTTTTTTTCTCATTTTATAGTAAGAAAGCTCATAATAGGCAGGCGCGAATCTTGGATCCCGGGTAATAGCATCATTCAGGTATCTCTCATACAATTCCCAGTTGCGCTGTGAATAAAAGAGCATGGCTAAACGAAAGCAAGGCGCAGCAAAATTGGGGCTGACCTGGGCCGACTTTGTATAGTTTTCGAAAGCTTTTCCACCACCTTCACCCGGTTTGGCTTTGAGATAAGCGTTGCCAAGATTCAGGAATATATCGCCATTATTGGGATCTCTCAGCGCGGCAGCTTCTAATTTTTCAATGGCGTAGTTAATGTCACCGATCTTTTCTTTATCCGTATAGGTATTGGTGATGGCGCGACCAATAGCGTTCAGAATGACAGGGTCATCTCCTTTTTTAGTACGTGTCATCGTGATGGCTGCTTCAAATCGCTGGGTAGATTCACTGAGTTTCTTTTCATTCAATTCTACCTGGCCCATTCCTACGATAAGTAAAGGGGCATTGGCACTTGCCATTAATGCTTTTGAATAAATATCCCTGGCCCCGGGTATATCTTTTTGTGCAATATATGTTTGACCCAGCCAGTAAGTTGCCTCGATATTATTCGGGTTGGCGGCTAAGAGTTTTTCAAAAGTTCCTTTGGCGCTTTTATACCTTTCCGCATACAGGTCATTCACCCCGTCCTGTACAGTCTGGGCACGGATGCCTGTTATCATAAATAACCCGGCCGCCAAAAAAGTCATTGATATTTTCTTCATTTTACTTTTCACGTTTATAAATTGTAAATATAACTACTTTGTTTATTCGTTCAGCCGGGCCTGCCTCATCGTAAAATTTATTTGCGTCGGAACCAGGTAAGCCCTTTTAAATATCAACTGCCCGATATTTCCACGCAGGAAATCTGCAAAGCCAGTTCCCAATCCTTTGTGATTTTCCTTAAGTATATATACCAAATCACGTACCATGGGGTAACGCTTCATATAAATGTTTGCCTGGTAAGGCAGTACGTATCCTCCCGGCCGGTCCGTGCTCTCCAAAGAAGCCATTTTAACTTTTCTTAAAAAATTCATTTGCGTTGAGTCTTCTTTATTACCCACCCAGCTTACCCCTATAAAGCCAATCGCATCAGGGGTTTTGGCTACATAATCAATAACGCCCTGGCTGGTTCTTGCCGCTACCGTATTGGGAGATAGGGAATCGCTGTGCAATACAGAATCGACGATAAAACGTACGGTACTGGTTGCCTTTACGCCGTCAAATACCGGGATTAATTTTCTCTTAAATTTTCCCGTGAGTATCTGTTTCAGCTCCAGCATGGTAAAAAGCGAATCAGGTGAATTCGGATTGACGATAACCGCGATGGCATCATTGGCAACAACCAATTGCGAATGTTCCACCTTCATGGAATCGTACAGGAACCTGTCTTCATTCGCTGTATATCCCCGCGTAGCGATGATCATCCGGATACTATCAACGGCAAAATCTTTCAGGCATTCCGCTTCCGGTTTGTAATGAACGATGATCTTTGTATCCGGGTAATTCGAATCATATACAAGCGTCTGCGCGTCAATCACCGGTTTAAAGGATTCATCGGCGCTTATGTGAATAGTACCCCGGTCATAGGTGTCGGGCCATTTCTTTTTTTCTTCCTCGTAGGATGTACACCTCGTTGCCAGGAACAATAATGCGGGTAAAATAAATAAACCGGCCAACACCCGGCCGCTGATTAGTCTCATTGAAAATAATTTTTCTTGAATCCCCTGTAAATACGCCAGGCCCCGTAGATAACAAATATCCCCCCTAAAATTTTATCCATATAATCAGGAGGATGGGTTTCATTAAACGCCAGCTTGAATTTTCCGCGAAAAAAAAAGAAAAAACCAAGACATATAATGACCAGGCCCATCGCATAATCCAGTATTGAACGCATGGAGGATACCTGCTTCTTTCTTTTCTTTTCGTATTCGTCCAGTATATTTCCGTCTTTCACTGCAGGCAAATTATTAAATTTTTTGCTGTTTGAACTGATAAATATCAGGGCCAACCCTGATTGAGGGTAACACCGCTATCGTTTTGACTAAGATGCTATTAGCAAATAAATTCCATAACAAACAATTGTTAACCCGGATCGGGCTTATTGCATGGGTTACAGGTCTTCATGCCCTGCTCCCCCGAATCTTGCGCCTTGTCAGTTTTACTCTACCTTTGCCTCCATGAAAATTTTAATGGTTTGCCTGGGAAATATCTGCCGAAGTCCGCTGGCAGAAGGCATTTTACAGGAAAAAGCTTTCAGAGCGGGCCTTAACTGGAGCGTGGAAAGCGCCGGTACCAACAGCTACCATATCGGAGATCCACCCCATCACTTGTCACAAAAAGTAGCCCAGCTAAATGGTATTGATATCAGCCGGCAAAGAGCCCGGAGATTTGTACCCGAAGATTTCGAAGTCTACGATAAAATTTATGCCCTGGCGGGTGATGTATTGAGCGATATCCGCCATATTGCGAGGAACAAATTCAATTCTTCAAAAATCGATCTCCTGATGAATGAACTCTATCCTGGCGGTGATAAGGATGTACCCGATCCCTGGTACCATGAGGAGCCGGCTTATCATGAAGTATATAAACTGCTCGATGAAGTCTGTGACGCGATTATCAGGAAGGCTACTGTTTCTACGCCGGGGAGGATACTCCAAACCCCTAAAGGGGCTTTACAAGCCTCATCAAATTTGAAAACTCAAATCCCGAAAAGAGCTTCTTTATAAAAACCCCGAACCCCTGAAGGGGCTTTACATGCCTCCCAAGGCTGGAAATGATTGTATAAATGGCAAAGGTTAACGTAAGCATACCGCAAGGAACGAGAGATTTTGGGCCGGATGTTGTTCGTAAGAGAAATTATATTTTCAATACAATCAGGAATGTTTTTGAGTTATACGGTTTTCAGCCGCTGGAAACACCGGCGATGGAAAACTTAGATACATTAATGGGAAAATATGGAGAAGAAGGGAATAAACTAATTTTTAAGATCCTTAATAACGGACTGGATAACCCCGCCAAAAGGGAAAAAGCAAGGGAGGATTTTGAAAAAATCCTCGAAGGAAAAAATACCGAAGGAATCACAGAAAGGGCGCTTAAATATGACCTTACTATTCCTTTCGCCAGGTATGTCGCACTAAATCATAACCAACTGACATTTCCTTTCAAACGCTACCAGATACAGCCGGTATGGAGAGCAGACCGGCCTGCAAGAGGGAGATACCGGGAATTCTACCAATGCGATGCAGATGTCGTGGGAAGTTTTTCATTATTAAACGAGGTTGAACTGGTCATTATTTATGCTACAGTATTTGAGCAATTAAAAATCCCTGTTGAGATAAAGATTAACAATAGAAAGCTTTTGACAGCATTGGCTGAAGTATGCGGAGACATCAATAAAATGATGGACATTACCATTGCTATTGATAAGCTGGATAAAATAGGTTTAGAAAAAGTAAAAGAAGAATTAAGTCACCGCGATTTGAATAAAGACCAGGTTAACACAATTAGTAAGTATTTATCAACTGCGGAATATTCAGGCGATAATAAAACAGTAATTGAAGAATTAAAAAAAATACTGGGAAACAATAAAAATGGAAAAGAGGGGCTGGATGAATTACAATCTATTCTTGAACGTCTTCATGACGTTGCATTAAAATGCAAAGTTTTAATTGACCCCACGCTGGCCAGGGGTTTGAATTATTATACAGGCGCCATATTTGAAATTAAAGCCTTACAGGTAAAAATGTGCAGTATCGGGGGCGGCGGCCGGTATGATGATCTCACCGGCCTGTTCGGTGTGCCCAATATTCCCGGCGTGGGTATTTCTTTCGGAGTAGACCGTATCTATGATGTGATGGAAGAATTGAAACTCTTCCCGGAAGAAGTACATACCGGCACACAGGTTCTTTTTTTTAATCTTGGCGAAAAGGAAAGCAAAACCGCCTTTTTGCTGATGCAGCAATTAAGAAATAAAAATACCCGCTGCGAGTTGTATCATGAACAGGCAAAATTTGATAAACAGTTTAAATACGCCGAAAATAAAAATATACCCTATGCGGTTATTATCGGCAGCAAAGAACTGGAGGAAAAGACCTGCGTGGTAAAAGACCTCCGAAAAGGCGAACAACAGACCCTCCCGGCCAATAAATTGGCTGATTTTTCGTTTATATGAGAACCTAAAATAATGCTTATGAAGAGCAGACCCATCCTCGTCCTTCTGGCTTTCATATTATTAGCATCCACTTGTAAGAAACGCAATTTCGAAAGAGACCATCTTCTCGTTGAATCTTCTTTTGAAGGCAGCAACCCATTCAGCGAGTGGACCAACAACCAGCATTGCTGCGACTACTCCCTTACGCAAAACACCGATAAATATACGGACGGCACCCATTCAATGCGGGTGGATGTAAGATCAACCGACCCTCTTACCAGCAGCGGTATCCGTTCAGAACTGGTACAACCCGTGGACAAACCAGGAACTGAACGCTGGTATGGCTTTAATATATTCCTCGAAAACTGGGCCGATGATAATGCCGGTGAATCCATATTTCAATGGCATCCCAATAATTCTACAGGCGTAGGTACCGCGTCATTATGGGCATCCGGCGGCCGTTTTGTTTTCCAGAGAGACCCCAGCGGGTCCAATACCGCCAGTGAATACATTGATATCGGCCCTGTTATCAGCAATCAATGGGTATCATGGGTGATACATGTAAAATGGGCCGATGACAATACAGGGCTCCTGCAGGTCTGGAAAAATGGTTCGCTGATGATTGACAAAGCCAATATTAAAACCGCTCCCACTGAAGGCACTTATTTTAAACTGGGCATCTATAAATTTGGCTGGCTAACCCAGGTATTTGCCACTACCGAACGGGTATTGTATTATGATGAAGTGAGGATTGGAGATGAGAATGCAAACTATGATGATGTAAAGCCCGGAAACTAGCCTTGTTAAATATTTTTCCGCTATTTTAGGAGTAAAAATAATAGCATGACACGCCAATTACTCCTTATCCTTTCAGCCCTTGCCTTTTTGTTTTCCTCCTGCCATAAAAAGGGAGGCAGTTCCGGTCTCCTGGTGCCTAAAGATGCAGCCATTGTGGTGCATATCAACAGTGCTTCTCTTTCCTCCAAGCTGAGCTGGGATGAGATAAGACAAACTAACTGGTTCCGGGAAATGTCGAAAGATGCAACCGATACCCTCTCCCGGCAATTGCTCGCAGACCCTGCCAGCTCGGGTATTGACAACAAGAAAGATTTTGTTTTTTATCTTAAGAAACATGGCCGGGGCGCTTACCTGGTATTTGAAGGTTCATTGACAAACGTGACAGCCTATGAAAAAATGCTGACGCAAATGGACAGGAAGCAAGCAAGGGAAATCAGGAAAGACGGCGAATACAGCTATGTAATGATGGATGAAAGCAGCGTAGTTACCTGGAACAAATCCATGTTTGCGGTAGTGGCCAACGCGAAGATACCCAATATGACGAACCGCGTTATGGGAAACATGCAACCAGGGAATTATGTGTTCCACAATGACAGTCTTCAACTATTTGGCCAGCAGGCGCTCTCGCTGGAGAACAGCGATAACCTCGATGTAGATAGCCGCTTTGCCGACCTGGTAAAAGATGGAAGTGATGTGCATCTATGGATGAAAATCGGCCAATATTATAACGGGATGAACAACGCTGTGTCATCGATGATGAAAGTGAATACAATGCTGGAAAATAATATTATGGCGGTGTCCCTGAATTTTGATAACGGCAGGATCACAGCAAAATCAAAGCATTATCATAGCGATGAAATGAATAAGATCCTGTCCGATAATAAACCCGAACCGGTGAGCGCCGCTGTCATCAACCGTATTCCTTCTTCCAACGTAGTGGCCGTGCTGGCATTTAATTATTCTCCTAACTCATTAAAGGAGATTTTAAAGATGACCGGTATGGATGCAATGGCCGATATGTTTCTTGCCAAAATTAATTTTAGCATTGATGATTTTGTCAAGGCCAATAAAGGTGAAGTGTTGCTGTCTTTCAGTGATCCCACTACCGTGAATGCACCTGACAACACTGATCATAAAAATGAAGCGCCCGGCAGTGTTCCCCGCATGAAAACGGGTATGAAAGTGCTTTTTGCTACCGCAGTCAATGACAAAGGCGCCTTTGAAAAGATGGTCACCCTGGGCTGGGATCTTTCGAAACAATTCAGGAGAAATGATGACGGGACCGGCAAGCCTGAAATAAGTTATAAGGTTGAAAACAACTGGTTTGCTGCCAGCAACTCCCAGGAATATACAGATAAATTTCTCGCCGGGGGTAACAGTAAACTTCCTTTTGTTGACAAGATCACCGGTCATCCTATTGGCATTTATATTGACCTTCAAAAAATACTGCCGTTCGCTCAATCATTGCATAAAAAAGATAGTAGCAGTGGTAAGACAGCGGCCGCGGATGCTTCGCTTAATATATGGCAGGATATAGTGGGCAAAGGCGGCGACTATAAGGATAAGGCATCGGAGTTTGAATTTGAAATAAATTTAATGGATAAGAATACCAACAGCCTTAAACAATTAAATCAGTATGTTGATAAAATGGCAACCCTGAGAAAAGAGAAAATGCAGGCGGGAATAAAAGAGGTAACACTCGAAGATATAAAGGATGAACCGGTTGTAGTAACACCGCCAAAGAGCAAGATCCATCACAAATAAGATAATTGAACCTGGTACAAGCCATAGCCCGCCATTCAACGATCCCCGGGCTGTGGCTTTTTTAAATTGATCACTATTATGCAATTAGCTATCCGGCATCTTTTACCAACTTACTTTACAGAAAGCGCCACGCAAATTTCTGAAATATGGGGAAAGGACCTGGTAGTTGAAAAAGGCGAACTTATCAAAATAGTGGCGCCTTCCGGGAACGGCAAGTCCTCGCTTATTCATTTTCTCTACGGCATGAGAAGTGATTATAACGGCATCATTTCCTATGCAGCCAGGAACATGAATGAATTCTCTATTGAAGATATTGCCAGGTACCGCAGGGATCATATCAGCATTGTATTCCAGGATATGAAACTATTTGCTGACCAGACGGTGCAGGATAACCTGGAAATAAAAAGACAATTGAACCCTTACCATCCCGCCGGGAAAATTAAGGAGATGGCAGAACGACTGGGTATCGGCGACAGGCTTTCCATCAAATGCGGTACCTGTTCTTACGGCGAACAGCAACGTACCGCCATTATTCGTTCATTGCTGCAGCCTTTTGATATCCTGTTGCTCGATGAGCCTTTTAGCCACCTGGACAATAACAATTCAGAAAAAGCAATGAAACTGGTGCTGGAAGAAGCAGGTGCCAGGAATGCGGCCATTATTTTCGTGGACGTAGAACGCAAGGATCTTTTTCCTTTCAGCCGATTATATCATTTATAAAAATTACCGGTGGCTTTATCATTCAAACCTATACGCCCATTATTACAGACCGGTACCAGTCCCTGGTCAAGATGGTTTTCTTATATGGGCCTGGGCATAGGAGTTATGTTGTTATTAGGTTCAATACAGATGTACATCAACATCCAGCGACTGGTGAAAGAAAGCAATATACGCAGGAATGGCTTTGATTTCATTTCCATTACTAAAACCATAAGCAATGAAACAATGACACATCCTGAAAAAAATCTTTTTACGCAACAGGATATTGACAAGATCAAAGCAAAGCCGTTTGTTGAAGATGTGGCGCCGCTGCTGGCTAATCAATTCCGTGTACAACTCAGCGCCGGCCGCATCCTGCCTTTCAAGACTGAATTTTTCCTGGAAAGCCTCAACAACGGGTTTATTGATACGCTGCCTCCCTCCTTCTCCTGGCAAGAAGGGCAGGAAATAATCCCTATTATTTTCTCTTCTGATTTTTATGAAATATATAATGTAGTATTTGCGCCGGGGCAAGACCTGCCGCAGATTTCAAAAGAAACAGCCCTTGGCCTCCCGGTACTGATCACCTGTTATGGCAACGGGAAAGAGCAGGCCTTTATTGGAAAAATTGTGGCTTTCAGCGACAGGGTTAATTCTATTTTAGTGCCTGAAACATTTTTGAGCTGGGCCAATGAAACTTTTGCCCAGAAAACAAAGATGGAAGCTTCAAGGCTTTTTATCAAGACCCGGGATGCCAATAATCCCGACCTGGTCAAATTCTTTGACCAGGAAAAATATGAGCTTAATAAAGACAAAACAATGCTGGGCCGCAACAAAATGATCATACAAAGTATTTTAGGCGGCCTGGGTATACTCGGGCTGATTGTATTGCTCCTTGCCCTGATGCTCTTTTCTTTTTACCTGCAGCTTGTTGTGGCAAGAAGTAAAGACAATCTCCGGTTACTACTCACGCTTGGGTATTCACCTGCCTGGTTGAGCAAGCAGGTATCAAAAAGATTTTTACCGGTTTATATTCTTATAATACTGGTTGCTTTAACAGTTGTACAACTTATGCAATGGGCATTTCATCATTTTGCCATGTACGACAGAGCCGAACTTTCTTCTTTTATTCACTGGAGTGTACTCTTTGCAGCCCTGTTACTGGTCAGCCTTTCCTTATTCACTAATTATCGCCTCGTCAAAAAAATGTTGTACCGGTTGAATTAAACTATTTCATAAATCACGGCGGCGCCTTGTCCTACTCCAATACACATGGTGGCGAGCCCGAATTTTGCATGCTGTCTTTTCATTTCATGCAATAATGTAGCGGAAATGCGGGTACCGCTGCATCCAAGCGGATGACCAATAGCAATGGCGCCTCCGTTTACATTTACTTTATTTATATCGAGGTTGAGATCCCGGACACAGGCAATGGATTGGGATGCAAAGGCCTCATTCAACTCAACCAGGTCGAGTTGCGCCACTTTTAACCCTGCTCTGTCCAATGCTTTTTTAGTTGCCGGCACCGGCCCGATTCCCATAATGGAAGGATCCACACCCGCTACTGCCATCGAAACGACTTTGGCCATTGGCTTTAGAGAGTATTTTTTAACGGCATCCCCGCTGGCCAGCAACATGGCCGCAGCGCCATCATTGATACCTGAAGAATTACCGGCAGTCACTGTTCCGTCTTTTGCAAAAGCAGGTTTCAGCGTTGCCAGCTTCTCCAAAGAACTTTGTCTTGGATGCTCATCCGCCTCGAATAAAATTTCTTTTTCCTTTCCGGGGATAACCACCGGCGCTATTTCATCCTTCCATTTTCCGGCTGCATAGGCATCGAAATATTTTTGTTGCGACGAAAGAGCGAATGTGTCCTGTTCCATCCGGGATATCTTCCATTGTTTGGCTACATTCTCTGCTGTTTCGCCCATACTATAGGGATAATACATATCGGCGAGCTTTTTATTCAGGAACCGCCAGCCGAGAGTCGTATCAAAAATTTCTGTGTTACGTTGAAAAGGAGCCGTGGCTTTTGCCATCACAAAGGGAGCTCTTGTCATACTTTCCACACCGCCGGCAATGATAAGTTCCGCATCACCACATAGTACCTGCCTCGAAGCATCCATGATCGCCTGCAGCCCCGATGCGCATAAACGGTTTACCGTACTACCACCAACAGAGACAGGCAAACCTGCCAGCAAGCCCGCCATCCTTGCTACGTTACGGTTATCTTCTCCCGCCTGGTTAGCAGCGCCGGCTATCACATCTTCAATTGCGTTTATATCAATACCGGGATTTCTTTCTATCAGTGACCTGATCACATGCGCCAGCAGATCATCCGGGCGCAGGCTGGAAAGAGTGCCGCCATATCTGCCAACAGGGGTACGAACAACATCGATAACATAAACTGTTTTCATCAGAATCGCATTTGGAGCAGCAAATATCAGTCAAAACAATGAATCGCTTAATCGTGGTTATCTTTGCAGGATGACAAAGACAGTGCAAAAGAATATCCGTTACCTGGATTTAAGAGATTTGGAGGAATATTTTGAAGCGATGGGCGAGAAAAGGTTCAGGGCCAAACAGGTATATGAATGGCTATGGCAGAAACAGGCCATGAGTTTCGCCGATATGACTAATCTCAGCAAAGAACTTCGCCAGAAATTAGGGGAAGAGTTTACATTGCCTTCACTGCATATTGACACTACGCAATATAGTGCTGACGGAACAGTCAAGAACCGTTTTAAAACATGGGACGGGCACCTCGTAGAAGGTGTGCTTATTCCCACCGCATCCAGGCATACTGCCTGTATCTCTTCCCAGGTAGGTTGTTCGCTGAGTTGCAAGTTTTGCGCCACGGGTTATATGGAAAGAAAAAGAAACCTTGATTTTGATGAGATCTATGATGAAGTGGTGCTGATCAACCAGCAAAGTGAAAAGACCTATAATAAAAAACTCAGCAATATTGTCTTTATGGGTATGGGCGAACCCCTGCTGAATTATAAAAATGTATTGAGAGCCATCGAACGTATTACTTCACCCGATGGTTTGGCGATGAGCCCAAAACGGATCACCGTCTCCACGGCCGGCGTTTCTAAACAAATAAAGCAACTGGGAGATGATAGAGTAAAATTCAAACTGGCTTTATCCCTTCATGCTGCCAATGATATCAAACGGCATGAGATCATGCCGATCAATGACAGCAACAATATCAAATCACTGGTAGATGCGCTGAATTATTTTTATAAACAAACAAAGAACGAGATCACTTTTGAATATATCCTTTTCAAAAACTTTAATGACTCGCTGAACGATGCCGACGAGTTAATAAAAATTTACCGGCAGGTTCCTGCCGACCTGATAAATATCATTGAATACAACCCGATCGATTTTGCCAAATTTGAAAAACCCGATGAAGAGAAAGTAGAAGCCTTTATTGATTATCTCGGAAAGAACAGGGTGAATGCCCGTTTGCGCAGGAGCAGGGGCAAGGATATAGATGCTGCTTGCGGTCAATTGGCAAATAAAGATTAAACCAGCTATTCGCATAATACAAGCGATCTTTTTAGTTATCCACTCCCAACCAACAATCGAAATGAGTATTCACGCGGGCAAGCTGTTCCCGGTATATCCGGTTGAATTGTCCTTATTTGCTGCCATTCTCTGATTTGTTAATTACTGATATACAAGTATTTGCAAAACAGGAAAAATCTAAGCTATTGACATACAGAAAGAAAGACAAGGTCTCCATATGGTTTCCGTATGAGAGAGGTATACCAGAGGTATGGGAGAAGCTACCGTTTCAATCCTCCCCTAAGTATACCAGGTAGTCATTAGAAGAATGCCCTCGGCGGGTAACCTGCCTGCGGATTGGTAAATATCGACACCCATTAGAGATAAACATTATATAAGTACCATTCATCCCGGATTTTTACAACTACGAAGAATTTCTTATTTCTCGTTAAACTTAGCCTTTTGTAACGGGTCTTTAAAACGAACAATTATTGTCATGCTTTTCCAGAAAGATTTTCGAAAACAGGACATCCAATTAAACTATTAGTCATGAAAAAAACATTTGTATTAACAATGATCGCTGCCTTTGCAGCCATTTTCCTGCGGGCACAGGAGATACCTGATCGCAAACGCGGAGAATTCAGGCCTATTGAAAGAACAAGAATGTTCAATAAAAAAGAGCTGGTCAGCCTGAACCTGAATGAAGACCAAAAAACAAAGCTCAGGTCCATCAACCAGGATCTTCGCAAACAGGCGGAAGATCTCCGGAAACAGGATAATATTACCGTAAAGGAGGCGCGGGAGAAATGGGAAGCCCTGCATAAGGATCATTTAGCTCAATTGCAATCCATCCTGACACCCGAACAAAAGGCACAAATGGAAAAAGATAAGGAGGCTCTCCGGGCAAGGGTGAAAGAACGTGGCCAAAAAAGACAGGCAAGAATGAAGCAGGAATTGAATCTTACTGATGAACAGTCTGCAAAAATGGCTGAGAGCAGGAAAGCTACCGTCGAAAAAATAAAAGCTATCAGGGAAAACAATTCATTGAAAGATGATGAAAAGAGAGAACAGGTAAAAGAATTAATGAAGAAACAAAGAGAAACAACAAAGTCCATCCTTACAGACGAACAGTTAAAGAAGATGAAAGAAAGCAGGAGGCATCATAAAAGAAACAGAGAAATTATTTAAAGGACGGTTTCATAAAAAAAGTAGTGTCTTAGCTTAAATATGACCGGAAAGACGGGAAGAAGGTAAGTTTAAATTTACAAGTCGTTTTTCTTATCGTCTTCCCGGCAAACAGATACTCTACACAAGGCTCTGTCTCTTTTTCAAAGAGGCAGGGCTTTTTAGTTACCTTTGCCCCTCACTACTGTTGTAAAACAGCAAACTACCAGCATGAAAAAGAAGTCATCTCATTTCGACAAGTTTACCAAAAAGAAGAGCAACGCTGCGATCAAAGAACAATTCAAGCAGGAAAAAAGAAAATTCAAGAAAGAACGGGAAGAATATTTTGACGCGAAACGAAGTCAGCGATCAGAAGCCGGAGGTCAGAAAGAAAACTCTAAAGCGGGCCCGGTATCTCCGTCCTCCATCCTCCGACCGCCGGCCTCAGGTCTCATGCCCCTCAACAAATTCATTGCTCATACCGGTATATGCGCGCGCCGTGAAGCTGCTGAAATGGTAAAAAAAGGATTGGTAAAAGTGAACAATGAATTAATCACTGAACCCGGCCATAAAGTCTCTTCGAAAGATGAAATAAGAGTGAATGGCAAAAAAGTGTTCCTGGCAAAAAATCTCGTTTATATTTTATTAAATAAGCCTAAAGATTATATTACTACCACTGATGATCCGCAAAACAGGAAAACAGTATTGGATATTATCGGCCGCGCCACCCGCGAAAGGGTATACCCGGTAGGCCGCCTCGACCGGAATACATCCGGTGTTTTATTATTTACCAATGATGGTGAACTGGCGCAGAAACTGACTCACCCAAGCAATGAAGTAAAAAAAGTGTACCATGTCACATTAAACAAACCATTGGAGAAAAAAGATTTTGACCAGATACTAAAAGGAGTGACGCTGGAAGACGGGCCCGCCGGCGTGGATGTATTGGCTTATGCAGATATAAAGGACAGAACACAGATTGGCGTTGAGATACACAGTGGCCGCAACCGGATTGTCCGCCGCATCTTTGAACACTTAGGCTATGATGTAAAAAATCTCGACCGGGTTATCTTTGCCGGGCTGACCAAAAAAAATGTTGAGAGAGGCAAATGGCGTTTTTTGTCAGAAAAAGAAGTGCGGGATTTAAAACATTTTAGTAAAGGGAAATAAACCCTGATTTCGTTGATCGAATGATTCACTATGAAGATCGGAGATATCCTCGTTTTCGAAAATGATGAGTTAATAGCCTTGAATAAACCTTCCGGGATGCTTTCCATTCCCGACCGGGAAGGAAAAGAAATCTCATTAAAGACTTTATTGCAGGAAAAATACGGGCAGATATTTACTGTTCACCGGCTGGATAAAGATACCAGCGGCCTGATCGTTTTTGCGAAGAATGAAGAAACACATAAATATCTTTCCAGGCAATTTGAAGAACGACAGACAGAAAAGATTTACGTTGGATTGGTTATTGGTTCCCCCATGGATAAGAAAGGAAGGATCAATAAGCCAATTGCAGAGAATACAGTAAAAAGAGGAATGATGATCATTCACCAAAGAGGAAAAGAATCGTTGACAGATTATGAAGTGCTGGAAGATTTTGGGATCTATTCCTGGTTACAATTCAGGATACATACGGGACGTACCCACCAAATCCGGGTGCACATGAAAGATATTGGTCACCCCATTGTTTGCGATGAATTGTATGGGGATGGCAAACCCCTGCTTCTTTCCTCCATCAAATCTAAATTCAAACTTTCCAAAAAAGAAGAAGAGGAAAGACCGATATTGAACCGGCTGGCCCTGCACGCATACAAGTTGAAGTTTACTGATACCCATGGAAAGCTTTTTGAACTGGAAGCGCCATTGCCTAAAGATATAAGGGCAACTTTGCAACAGCTAGGTAAAAGAAAAAAGAAATAGCATTCAGCACTTCTCCAGCGCCTGCAAAATATCGTTCAAAATATCTTCTACGTGTTCCAAACCAACGGAGATACGTATCAGGCCAGGCGTAATCCCTACGGCTTTTCTTTCCTCTTCCGTAAGTTTGGAATGGGTGGTAGAAGCAGGGTGTGAGGCAATGCTGCGACTATCGCCGAGATTATTGGTCATGGAGATCATTTGCAAAGCATTCAAAAATTTGCGGCCGCTGTCAATACCGCCTTTTACTTCAAAGGTTACAATACCGCCGCCATTACTCATTTGCTTTTTGGCGATTTCATATTGAGGATGATCTTCCAGGAAAGGATATTTTACCTGGCTGACTTTTGGATGATGTTGCAGACGCTCAGCGATCTTCAGGGCATTATCCGCGTGTTTATCCATGCGGATAAATAATGTTTCAAGACTTTTACTTAATATCCATGCGTTAAAAGGACTCAGGGAAGGGCCTGTATTCCGGACAAAAAGATAAAGCAGGTGGATCAATTCCTTTTTGCCGACCACTACCCCGCCCAATACTCTTCCCTGCCCGTCAATAAATTTGGTAGCAGAATGTAAAACAAGGTCTGCACCGTATTTGAGTGGTTGCTGAACTGCCGGTGTGGCAAAACAATTATCCACTACAAATAAAATTTTATTCTTCTTGCAAAGCGTTGCCACTAATTCAATATTGATAATATCCAAACCGGGGTTACTCGGTGTTTCCAAATACAGCATTTTAGTATTGGGTTTTATCAATGCTGCAATGGTCTCCGGCTGGTTCATATTAAAATAAGAATGTTCAATGCCCCATTTGGGAAGATATTTGGTAAGAATAGTATGGGTTGATCCGAAAACGGCCGAAGCGGAAATTATATGATCGCCTTTCCCCAAAAAGGTCATGAAGGTGGAGAATATGGCTGCCATACCGGTACTTGTTGCAATGCCATCTTCCGCGCCTTCCAGTGCTGCCATCTTGCTAATGAATTCATCCACTGTAGGGTTAGAGAAGCGGCTATAGATATTTACGTCCAGGCTATCATCCGCAAATGCAGCTGCCATATCCCCGGCTGAATCATAGGTGAAGCTGCTGGTTAAAAACAAAGGCGTTGAATGTTCTTTTTGTTCCGTTCTTGCGGTCTGTATACGAATGGCATCGGTTTCCGGGTGTTTTGACATATTTCGTTGTATCTTTTTATGAATGGGACTGCGAAGATACAATGCGGAAAACTAAAACTGCCGGATGATACAATAAGGGCAGTGTAGAAACACCGCCCGCTAACGATTGCTTGCCATATGAAAAAAATTGGGTACGGAAGGAGTGCTTATTTACAACCACCAACAAAAAAATGAATTCCATTATTTATTCAGCAAACCATCCACTGTTATAGCTGCATAATAGATAGCCCCGATCGTCGGTCCGCCTGCATATTGGAGATACCGGTGATCAAAAATGTCTGACCCGCCAATTTTAAGCTGTGATTTTTGCCGGGGAAAACGGAAGGTAACCTGTGCATCCAGCGTACTGTAAGCAGAAATATTTCCTGTAACCAGCGGGCTTTCCCACAGGAAAGCATCCTGCCATCTCCAGGTAATATTAAAACCAATATTCTTTACTACTTCACGGTTCCCGAAGGAAAGATTGGTACTCCACTCCGGCGTATTGAAACCCGTAACAAAAACATCATTTGTTTGATTGGATTTCATCTTATTGAAATTGACATTCCCCCCGATTGTATATTTTTTATAAAAATTGTAAGTAATGCCTAGTGCAGATCCATAATTATGATAAGTATTCTTTGCATTGGTATAAACACGGTAGCGATCTTGTCCTTTGCTGGCGGCGGTGGTAGCTGTTGCGGCAGTGGCGTCCCTGTTCCTGTCAAGCATGGCCAGTACGGCGGCATCGGATCCTACTGTTTCTCCAATGGGCACATATACCTGCACTTGCCCGAGGAAGCCACTGTATTGATTGCTGTAAGCATCGATGTCGACGATTAATTTGTTATCAAACAAAATACTTTTATAGCCGATCTCCAATGAATTGATTCGTTCGGGGCGGGCTTTGGGCAGGTTGGCCCATTGTAATAAATTCCTGTTGGCCAATGCTGCGGCATCTGTATTTCCCTGGGCGCTTACTGCCGCATTAAAATTAACGACAGATGCCTGGGTATAACTGTTTTCTAAATAGCCTAATCCCTCGTCAATATAAGATAAGCTTCCTACCCGTCTTACTCTCCCATTGTTCACATACGACAATGCTTCAAATAATGCGGGGAAACGATATCCCTGCTGGTAGGTAAAGCGAAAATTATGTTTTTGCTTAAATGTATAAACAGCCGCGAGTCTCGGAGTGAATTTAGGATCGAACTCCGGGTTATAATCGAAACGCAGTGATCCGAACAATTTCAGCTTATCATCAAAAAATTTCTTTGTCACCTGTGTAAAGGCGCCAACTTTTTTATAATAAACATTGCTGCCAAAACTTCCGTCTTTTAATGGCTGATTGCGCTCAGCAATGGGACGGGAAAAATCGACAAAATTGTTTCCGTCAGGAATGATCTGGTAAATACGGGCGTCGCCACCGATCAATAAATCAAAAATCTTTACTTTACCGGACAAGTCCCATTGCGCTTCAGTATGATATAAACGACTTTTCTGTATCAGGGCGGCCCCGCCTGTGACAGGGGCGTCGGGAATAGAACCTGATTTTATATCCCAGTTATTGATTTGAATGATCGTATTCTTCAATGCATCGAATTCAGGCGTACCGGATTTTACACGGCTGGCATCGGCCTGTTCACGGGCATATTGGGTAGCGGCCGCCAGGTTAGCGGATGTTAATCCTCCATTGGCAGTTCCATAAGCATTCAATGCATTCTTAAACTTCGTTCCCCAGCTTGTTGCTGTTTTTGTATCAGTAGCCCCGCCGCTGTACAGGTCCAGGTTATCGGCTAATGGCTTTACATTATAAGAATCACCGGTATTTTCAATGGAAACATAACTGAGCACTGTAAAATTGTTTCCTTTCAGTTGAAGCGCATGATTTTGAACAACTACATTATCCAGGCGGATTTTATTACCCCGCTGGAATACGCCGTCCATTGTACCCACCCGGTAAGTATAGGATAACTCAAGCTTTTCATCCAGGCGATAATGCAGGGCAGCATCGAATTTGAGATTGCTTACCTGCGGGCTTACAAGATCTGTTTCCCAATAACCCGTACGGGCTACCCGTAAAGTCTTATTCGTATTGCCATCTATAGTCAGGCCGCTTATGGAAACCAAATTACTTCCCGCTAATGCATCATCGCCATATTTATTCCAGCCATCGAATGCGGTATTATTGGCTCCATTCAAAGAAGGGAAACCGGGATTAGCGCTATTCAGGTTGTTAGGATTCTGGTCAAGCCTTGTGTTGGAACGCCAGTCGATTCCCTGCATATATCCAAAATTGAGCTTGAAGGCAAATTTATTATTGAAGGCTTTTGCATACCTGATCGCCGATTCGGTCAGGATGGCCGGGTCATGATCAATGCCATCTACATGGTTGACTCCTGTTTTCTGATAAATGCTCAAACCCTGGTATGTGAAGGGACTTTTGGTCAAAAGGTTGGCCATCCCATTGATCGCATTCATGCCATATAGAGCAGAAGCGGCGCCGGGAGTGATTTCTACGCTTTGTATATCGAGTTCTGTGGGCCCGATGGCATTGCCCAATGGAACGCCTAATGTGGCGGCCTGCATATCCACGCCATCGACCAGTTGCATGAACCGGAAATTATTGGGGATATTGAATCCTCTTGTGTTGGGAACTTTAAAAGTGAGGCTGGATGTTGTCATCTGCACTCCTTTTACATTTTCCAACGCATCATAAAAACCCGGGGCTGCAGTTTCCTTAATGGCCCTGATATCTAATTTTTCTATCGCTACCGGTGATTTCAAAATATTTTCAGGAACACGGCTCGCTGTTACTACTACTTCACTTCCTAACACGGTTTGCGTGGCCAATGCAACCTGCAGGTTGGAGCCCAGGCTTTTCACCTCCAATTCCTGTTGCTGAAAACCAACGGAAGAAAAAACCAATGTAAACGGAAGTTTTGCTTTTGTCCTTACTACAAAGCTTCCGTTTGAGTTCGTGAGAGCGCCTGCTATGGTTCCTTTCACCTGCACGCTCACATCGGGCAAAGGTTGTTTATGTTCCTGGTCGGTCACCTGCCCCGATATTTCTATAATCATATTATCCTGCGCAAAAAGAGATGGGCTGAAAAAACTGATCGTAATGATTGCTGTAAAAAATATTCTTTTCATGGTTGGTCTTAGTTAAGTTATAGCAAAAGGTGTCCTTTAGCAGTTTGTGCTGCTTTAAAAAATATGGCCAGCTTGATCAGGGTATCAGCAACATCGCTGCTTAGAATACTTAATGCAATGAAGCGGTTGAATGAAGTAATGATTTCTCATAAATCGTAATTGAACTATTCAATTGATAAATCAAAAATAAGAGAAACATATTATCCTACAAATTTTATAGACTATTATTTTCTAACAATTTTTTCCCCTTTATTTTTTCCGGTTATAATAAATGGGTGATTGCCCGCCAGAGTGTATTGATGCTTGCAAGAATTACAAAGCTTCCAACAACGATAAACATTGTCTTTATGGGCAGCTTACCGACCAACCTCGCAGCAATAGGAGCTGCTATAACACCGCCGATGATTAAACCCGCCACTTCCCAGATCGGAATATTTTTCAGGAGAATGAAAAAGGTAATGGAACTGGCAAATACTACAAAAAATTCAGCAAGGCATACCGACCCGATCACGTAACGCGGGCTCTTTCGTTTAGACATTAATGTACTTGTTACAAGTGTGCCCCATCCTCCTCCTGCAAAGGCGTCCAAAAATCCGCCAACGGAAGCCAGCCAACCTGCTTTTTTTACTTTATCTTTTATCTTCCTTTTTTTAAACGCTTTCCGGATGATAAAATAGCCGAGATATAGTGTATAGAATGACAGCGGCAACCTCACGTAGTCAGAGGAAGCCTGGCCAACATAGGCCAGCGCAGCTCCGATAATAGCTCCTATAACACCGGGTATGACTAATGTTTTGAATAATTTTTTATTAATGTTCCCAAAACGATGATGGCTATAACCCGATACGCCGCTGGAAAAAACTCTTGCCGAATGAACCCTGCTGCTGACAATAGCCGGTGGCACACCATAAGCCAGGAGAAATGTTGTAGAGATAGTGCCATAACCCATACCGAGGGAGCCATCGGTGAGCTGCGCCAAAAAACCAGTGATCAGCATCAGTAAGAACGTTTTGGGATCGACGAGATTGGGTATCCTTTTAAAACTGGCCACCAGGTTATCAAGAGGAATGTAAGACAATACAGTGTGCCCGATGATCATAAACACAAAAGCCAGCAGGAAGAACTTGACAATTTTAGGCCATTTCTTCTGTTCGGCCTTATTGATGTTTTCTAATTTAAGCTGCTTTGATACGAGCATTTTAGTAAGCTCATTCAACTGTCTTACTTTTTCATCAAAGCTTCCGTTCATATCTTTCCGGATAGATTGCATGTTCAGCAGAACATCATCAATTTCTGCGGGGACAGTGTCGTTAATTATTTCTTTAAGCCTTTTGGCAATCGTGGGAGATTTCCCGTTTGTTGAAATAGCAATTTTAAGATTCCCTTTTTGTACAATGCTGCCAAGATAAAAATCACAGAGTTCCGGGGTATCAGCCACATTTAATAAAACTCCTTTTTGCTGAGCGAGATCATGTATATGTTTATGCAATAAATGATCATCGGTAGCAAGAATGGCAATGTCCTTATTATCAAGATCTGATTCTTCAAATGGTCTTTGCTGTATAATGCAGTAGGGATATTTTTCTGCCAGTTGCCTGACTTCGTCTTTTATTTCCGGCGCGATAATGGTAATTTTTGCACCGGGAGAATTGGACAAAAGCGAATTTAACTTTTCAAGACCTACGTTGCCGGCGCCTACCAGCAATACCCGTAATTGCTCCAGCTTGAGGAAAACAGGATATAGTTGATTTTTGGAATCCTTTTCCATCCCTGCAGGTATCATTGTATTTTCAGAATAACTATCCACCAAATTGGTTGCTTTATATGACGGTGTTATGGATCCATTTCTTGTTGGAAAAATCGCCAAAAGTCTCGTCCCCCTTTCTTTCCCTGGAATAAACGGCAAACAACTCTTCGAGTGTTTGCAATATCTGTTCTTCGTCCAGGTTCTCTTTGAACTTTGTATTCAACCGCTCTCCTAACCTGTCTCCGCCAATATGCAGGTTGTATTGCCCGTAAGCTGTGCCTACCAAACCGATCTCTGCCGCGTAAGGACGCGCGCATCCGTTCGGGCAACCCGTCATACGAAGCGTAATCGGTTCATCCTGCAATGTATATTTCTCCAACAACGGTTCTATTTTAGAAATAAGCGATGGCAAATAACGTTGGCCTTCTGCCAACGCCAGCGGGCAGGTATTGAATGCCACGCAAGCCATCGAATTCTTTCGAAGTATTCCCGTATTATTAGTGTGATCACTGATTCCAAATTTCGATAAGATAGCTTCAATGACGGGTTTATCGGTTTCGGCAATATCACTGAGGATAACATTTTGATTGCCGGTAAACCTGAAATTGGCTTTGCCGGTTTTGGCTACTTCCAGTAAAGCAGTTTTCAATGGCAATCCTTTTTCATCCAACACCCTTCCGTTTTCTACAAATAGGGTATAGTACCATTTGCCTTCATGATTTTGTTGCCAGCCATAGTAATCTTTTCTTTCCGTGAACCGATAAGGTCTTGTATTTTCTAATTCGAAACCACACCTCTTTTCAAGTTCTTCTTTAAAAACATTTACACCCATTCTGTCAATCGTATATTTTAGCCGGGCTAGTTTTCTGTCACTCCGGTTACCATGATCTCTTTGAATGGTCATGATCTCATACACCGCTTTCAAGACTTTTTCTTCACTATTGACAAATCCCAGCACAGTTCCCAGCCTGGCGTACGTGGCAGCATTGCCATGCGTGGTGCTCAATCCTCCGCCAGCAGCTATATTAAACCCTTTCAATTCATTATTTTCAATAATGGCGATCAACCCGATATCATTGGTAAAAACATCTATATCGTTATCAGGCGGAATGGCGATAGCGATTTTGAATTTACGCGGCAAGTAGCGATCCTGGTATAGCGGATCATCTTCCTGTTTATCGGCCAGTGGCTCCTCATCGAGCCATACCTCGTAATAAGCCCTCGACTTCGGTAAGGCCAGTGTGCTTATTTTATCCGCATACCTGAAAATCTCTTCATGAATAGCCGACTGGGCCGGGTGTGCGCTGCACAATACATTCCTGTTCACATCACCGCAGGCGGCAATAGAATCAAGATGTGAAATATTAAATGCCTTTATGGTCGGTTTGATATGAGATTTTAGGATTCCGTGTAATTGAACCGTTTGTCTTGTTGTAATTTTTATGACCCCGGTCGAATGTTCACCGGCAATATGATGAAGGTCTATCCATTGTTCAGGCTTTAGAAAACCGCCGGGTATTCGCAGGCGGATCATAAAAAAATAAAGCCATTCCAGTTTTTTTTGACTCCTTTCTTCACGCCTGTCGCGGTCATCCTGCTGGTACATCCCATGGAATTTCACCAGCGACTGATCATCTTCGCGAATAGCGCCGGTGACTGCATCCCT
Organism: Bacteroidota bacterium; assembly: GCA_030706685.1. Taxonomy (GTDB): domain Bacteria; phylum Bacteroidota; class Bacteroidia; order Chitinophagales; family Chitinophagaceae; genus VBAT01. The sequence continues at coordinate 829 of JAUZOA010000049.1, read as the reverse complement.
CAAACTTTCTTTCAAAGTACCCCGAAGGCCCTCGCTGGCAGTTTTAATACGTTCAACAGCTGATAAATTATCTTTTTTGCTCATTGTAATTTCATTTGCAGCCCAGGCCATCCCTTCAGGGTGACAGGGAGTTTAATAAACATCTTTATGATACCTGTTCTCCTCCTTTAGCTGGTCCAGGTATTTTTTTGCCTCTTCCTTTGTCTTCTTTCCCTGTTCTTCGATTACCTGCAACAAGGTATTCTCCACATCTTTACTCATTGGATCCTTTGTACCGCTCACATACAGGAAAGCTCCATTACTGATCCATTGATACAATTCATTCGCTTTTTCAAGCATGCGGTGCTGTACATATACCTTTTCGGGCTGATCCCTTGAGAAAGCAAGATCAATTTTATTTAATACGCCGGTCTGCAGGTAATTCTGCATCTCGGTTTGATATAAAAAATCTGTAGTGAAATGTTGTTCGCCAAAGAAGAACCAATTTTTTCCTGCAGCGCCTGCTGCATCTCTCTCCGCAAGAAAAGCACGGAAAGGAGCAATCCCTGTACCGGGACCTATCATGATCACATCTTTGTCCGGGGCAGGCAGCCGGAATGACCTGTTCTTATGAATATAGAAAGTCACGATGGAATCAACAGGCAGATCACCGAGAAAATCACTGCATAGTCCAAATCGCTGTTCTTCTTTTACGCGAAATGAGTTGCGGCTTACCGTAAGATGAATCTCATTATTTCCCTGCGCTGCGGGCGATGAAGAAATAGAATATAACCTTGGAGCAATAGGAGAAAGGATCCTGATCACTTCTGTAAACTGCGATGGATCCTTT
>JAUZOA010000048.1 GCA_030706685.1 Bacteroidota bacterium | reverse complement strand
GTAGATGGTTGAAGCGATCTTTGAGGCTTTACCGAACATCGTAGCATTACGCATCGTGTTCCTGAAGCAGGGATCGGTCTTCACCCGTTTCCCTGTCAACGAACTTATTAACCGGGCATAATGCTTACCATGCAACCGGTAATAAGTAACATTGCCGATTGTACCCGAAAGAAAAATTGGACCTGCTTGCTTTGCCATATAAAAAGTTTTAAAATGAATAAAAAAAGGAAAAGCCCCTATATATAGAAATGCGGTTGGGGGCGAAAAAACTGTATGAGTGGAAAAATAAATCCGGTCTCCCGCTCTCTTTAAAGTAAAAGACGTACAATCAAAAACCTATGAGTGGCTGACTAAAAGGCAAGTATTTGCCGGAAAGACGGTAAGAAAAAGACAAATTAAAGACTATCACTTCCCGCCTTACCGGCATTTATATTTCTTATAATTTTTTATTTCATGCAAAGGCTAAGGAGCAAAGGGTGCAAAGTATAAGACTCTCTTTGCGTGATACCCTTTTACAGATTCAGGATTAAGGTTTGTCCGGCACGGCATAGTCCGACTCTCCTGCGTGCTGAGAGTAACTGGATAGCTATACGGATGCTTGCCTGAAGCTATGGGATAGCGGCGAGATAGCGGTGAAGTAGCAGTATGATAGCATTAAAGGGTCAATATGCTAAGGGGATAAAAGCGTTCAGGTATCATCCCTCTTACAAGGTAAAAGCGTTCAACTGGTAGGATAAAGGCGTTCATCCGGCAAGGTAAAGGCGTTCTCCCGCCTTGCAAATTCCGGGTTGGAAACCAGGGTTGTCCGGCTAACCGGGTTAAAACCTGCTATGATTGGGTTAATATCTAAAATAAAAAGAGTCATTGAATTGCGCGGGCAAAAACCGATTCTTAGTAATGACAAAATACAAAACCCAGGAGTTGCAGCAAAATGTAAAAATAATAGAGAGATCAAAATTATTTTTAAGAGCGGTATCGGATGACCCGCTATCATGAAGTTGATCCTCCCGGATAAATATTTTCCGTGCAAACTTTTACAGGAGAGCATAATTGTGAAACAACATCAGGTGTGTTCAACTATGCAAGCATTTCAAACGGCTCAGGGTGCAGTAAAATCAAATAAGATAACCCAGCAACAAACAAAGTGCGACAATAATCGGCGGAGGGATACGTGTATAAAGCAACATCAAACAGGTTCCGATGATTACACTTACATTTAAAAGACTGATAGTTTTGGCTTCAATAATAGAAATATCTTTCATGATATAAAAAGTGGAGCCAATCATTATACCCACTACAACAGCATTAATGCCCTCCAGGGAACGGTATACAGCCGCATATTTCTTTAAATTGTTCCAAATAGGAAAGAAAAAAAGAACCAGCAGGGCGCTTGGTAAAAAAATTGCAACAGTTCCGATAATACATCCCACTACCTGCATCTCTGTGCCCATATCTTCTAATGCCATTCCTCCTGTAAACGATGCAATGGAAAAAACGGGGCCCGGGATAGCACGCACAATACCCATTCCCGTGTACATATCATTTTCATCAATTTGAACAACATTGGGATCCCTTTTTTTGACGGCCTCGGGTCTCACACTAAATTGTTCATACATCATTGGCATCAGGACATGGCCTCCGCCAAAAACAAGACTTCCCATCCGGTAAGTATTTTCAAAAAGATTGATGGGCTTACGATTCGGCCAGTTATCATTTTTCGCGGTTTCACTGATAACACCCGCGGCAATAAAAATGATTCCGAATAACCAAAAATTCCACCATCTTATTTTGCGGGGTTTCTGTTCAACCTGGGGAATACGTTTCAGGCTAAGATTAGTGGCAATGCCCCCTGCAACTATTAACACGGGGAAAATAGCAGGCAGTTTGAAGAAGAAATAAGTCATAGCCGAGCTCAGCACTACAATTACCCATGTAATCGTATTTTTAATAGCGACCGGGAAAGCAGTAAAACAAGCATATAAAAGGAAGCCTGCCGCCATTGGCGCGATAAATTTAAAGATATCGGTACCAAGCGCCGTTTGATCAATATTATGAAGCAGGAAAGAAAGAGCCCCCATCAAAGTACAGCCAGGTATTATCCAAATAATTAATGTGAGTACTGCGAGTGGAACCCCGCCTCTTTTATAACCGATCAATGTAAGAGTTTGAGTGGAGGAAGCTCCCGGCAGTAGTTGACAAAAGGCACTATATTCCATTAATTCCTGCTCGGTCACATATGATCTTTCGCGTACAAAGGTCTTCAGCATCATTGCAAGATGAGCCTGGGGACCACCCATTGCAGAGATGCTGTATAAAAAAACAGACTTTAAAAATGCTAAATGGCGAAGCAGCATGTGGCATAAATATAAAACAAATCAGCAATCACGCATGATAGTATTTACTCCCACTCCCGGGTTGATCTTTGATTTTCTCAAAAACACTGCAGGTATAGCCGCTTTTCCGGTAAATTCATAAAAAATTATAGTATGAGAAAACCCCTTTTTATGGCTGCATTTATTTTTTTCTTATCACAAGTTCATGCTCAAAAAGAAAAAGATATTGCCAGGTTTAAGGAAAGAATATCATCCGCTGCAAATAAAATAGAGCCAAAATCTATTGCATGGCGGCGCCAGCTACACGAACATCCTGAACTTGGTAACAGGGAATTTAATACAGCCAAACTCATTGCGGAGCATTTGAAAAAACTGGGATTGGAAGTAAAGGAAGGCGTAGCAAAAACAGGAGTGGTGGGGATATTATACGGGGCAAAACCGGGCCCCTGCATCGGGCTCCGCGCAGATATGGATGCATTACCCATTATTGAAAAAACAAATGTTCCATTCGCGTCAAAAGAAAAATCCAATTATAACGGCCAGGATGTTGGAGTAATGCATGCCTGTGGTCACGATACTCATGTGGCAATTTTGATGAGCGTGGCTGAGATTCTGTCAGAGATGAAAAATGACCTTAAAGGAACGGTCAAATTCATTTTTCAACCGGCTGAAGAAGGCCCGCCCGAAGGAGAAGAAGGTGGCGCAGAATTAATGGTAAAAGAAGGAGTGATGGATAACCCTAAGGTAGACGTAATATTCGGGCTACATATAGAATCAAATATCGCGGTGGGCCAAATACAATATAAACCCGGGGCCTTTATGGCATCATCCGACTGGTTTCATATTGTAGTAAAAGGCAAAGGAAGCCATGGATCACAACCCTGGCTTGGAATAGATCCGGTTGTCATTTCAGCGCAGATAATTGAAGGTTTGCAAACCATTGTAAGCCGGCAATCAGAATTAACAAAAGCTCCGGTGGTGATCACAGTCGGAAAAATAAACGCGGGCGTCCGGAGTAATATTATCCCGGAAGAATGCGTAATGGATGGCACCATAAGAACCCTGGATAGCAAGATGCAGAAAGAGGTGCATGAAAGAATAAAACATACAGTAGTTACCATTGCTGAAGCAGGCGGAGCTACTGCAGAAGTAAGTATTGATTCAAAGACACTGGTGACCTACAATACCCCGGAACTGGTAAAAAAAATGATTCCATCCCTGCGATCAGCGGCAGGAGACAGTAATGTGACTGAAAGAGAATGGGTGACCGGGGCCGAAGATTTTTCTTATTATGGTACCAAAGCTCCTTCCTTCTTTTTTTATCTCGGCGGTATGCCTAAGGGAAATGATCCCCAAAAGGCGCCCCCTCATCATACAGCAGAGTTTTATGTAGATGAGGCCGGCATGGTAACGGGTATTAAAGCGTTTTGCCAACTGGTTATTGATTATGAAAATATCAAATGATGTATATGAAAAAATACCTGCTGCTATTTTGCTCTTTGTGTTTTTTCATTATCGTAAACAGCCAGAAGACGGATAAAAAATTAGAAGCAAAACTGGCGGAAACAATATCCGGCTTTAATGGCGAGATCGGTATTTATGTAAAAGACCTTCGTACAGGAAAAAGGGTCTCCATCCATGCAGATACAATATTTCCGACAGCCAGTATTGTAAAAGTGTCCATTTTACTCGGTATTATGGATAAAATAGAAAAAGGAGAATTACAATATGATAGCGAATTGATTTATAAAGACTCTTTGCTTTACGAGGGATCAGATATTCTCGGATCATTTAAAAGCGGGGAGAAGATTCTATTGAAAAAATTGATGATGTTAATGCTGACTACCAGTGATAATACAGCCAGCCTCTGGCTGCAAAGCCTTGCCGGAACCGGAAAAAGGATAAACGAAATACTGGACAGCCTGGGATTTAAAGATACAAGAGTGAATTCAAGAACACCCGGCAGGGAAAGTAACAGGGGAGTATATGGCTGGGGTCAAACCACTCCATCGGAAATTGGAAGAATAATTGAAATGATCTATCGTAACCAAGTTTTTTCTCCCTCCGCTTGTGAAAGAATGATGAGATGTCTTGGCAGAAATTACTGGGACGAGAACGAGGCTATTTCAGAAATCCCGCCCTACATTGAAGTATTCAGTAAAAATGGTTGTGTAAATGCTGTTCGTAGCGAAGTAATGCTGGTGAATGCTCCTCACCATCCTTATATATTCTGCATTTTTACAAAGAATAACAAGGATATAAGCTGGACGCATAGTAATGAAGCCTGGGCGCTCGCACGAAAAATCTCCAGCCTGCTTTGGCATTACTTCGAGCCGAAAGATAAATGGGTAAAACCAGGGAGCGATTGAATGAAAAGATTATTTCAATAATTGGTAGACAATTAAGCTCATTACATAGGCAAGTATGGTCATATAGGCAAATTGTATGACAGGCCATTTCCAGCTCCGGGTCTCCCTTCTTACAACGGCCAATGTACTCATGCACTGCATTGCCAAAACATAAAAGATCATCAGCGATACCCCTGATGCCAGGTTGAAAACGGGCTTTCCATCGGGCCTGGTTGCTGTTTTCATTTTTTCTTTCAGCTTCAGGTTGCTTTCTTCGTCACCAACGCTGTACAAAGTAGCCATAGTCCCTACAAAAACTTCCCTGGCAGCAAAAGAAGTGATCAGGGCAATGCCGATTTTCCAGTCATAACCCAAAGGCTGGATGACCGGCTCAATACTTTTCCCCATAATGCCGGCGTAGGAATTTTCCAGTTTGGCCGTGGCGAATTGTCTGTCAAGCAGCGATGTATCTGCACCCGGTTGGGATTTTAGCCCGGCAAAGTGCTGCGAAACAGCATCCATCTTTTTTTGAGGCCCAAAAGAACTCAGGGCCCATAGTATCAGGCTAATGACCATTATTACTTTTCCGGCATCCCGTACAAATATTTTTGGCTTGCTGATCATTGTTTGCATGATATTGTTCCAGCGAGGAGCACGATAGGTTGGTAATTCAAGAATAAAAAAGCTTTTTTCTTTTATCCTGATGAACCATTTGGCAACATAAGAAACTATAAGGGCCATTACCAGTCCAAGTAAATACAGACCCATCATCACGAGTCCCTGTAAACTTAGAAAGCCAAACAGGTAAGTAGAAGGAATGACCAGGCCGATTAAGATTGTAAAGACTGGCAGCCTGGCCGAGCAGCTCATTAAAGGGGTGATTAATATAGTCAGTAATCTTTCTTTCCGGTTCTCAATATTTCTTGCACTCATAATAGCCGGAACAGCACAGGCAAAGCCGCTGATCATAGGCATCACGCTTTTTCCATTCAGGCCGACACTCCGCATCAGCCGGTCAGTAAGGAAACTGATCCTCGCCATATAGCCGGTATCTTCTAATAAAGTAATAATCCCGAATAAAATCATGATTTGCGGAACAAACATTACAATACCGCCAAGACCGGCAATAATCCCATTGACTAAGAGATCAGTCCAGCGAGTGTCCGGTAAAGAAGAAGAAAGGGAATGTGATAATGCAGTGACGCCGGAATCAATCCAATCCATAGGGAAAGATGCCAGCCAGAAGACACTTTGGAATAACAGGAACAAAACGGCCAGGAGTATTAAATATCCCCACCGGCGGTGTAATAAAACATTGTCTAATTTTTCTGTAAACAATGATCGTTGCAGGGGATCCGGCTCCGATACCGCCACTTGCATGATACGGCGGATACGGGAATAGCGTTGTAATATTTCTTCCGCCTGTGCTTTTGTTCCATTAAAATTATTATCCAGTTCAGTTTTTTCTACAAAGCTTTGTTCATCCTTGTTTAATAAGAATGATTCATGATTGATGAGATAATGGATGGCGGCATAATCACTGAGTTCGGGAAAACGGGCCTTAATCGTGTCAACAGCCTGTGGTGCTAATGCCCTGTTATCTATAAAATCTCTTACAGGCGCCTGATAAAGCTGTTGCGAAGTTTGCTCAATCGCTTTTTTAAGTTGCGGAATACCTTTTTGTTTTCGGGGGTTAACAGCTACAACAGGCACCCCAAGTTCCCTCTCCAGTTCGGAAACATCAATTTTAATCCCTTTCTTGGCTGCCAGGTCCATCATAGTTAAGGCAATCACAACCGGGACTTTAAGATCAATGATCTGTGTACAAAAAAGCAAATTTCTTTTCAGGGTACTGGCATCCGCCACTGCAACTATCACATCTGCTTTTATACCCTTGTCCTGGTTAAGTACTGCTTTATAACTTACCCATTCATCCATTTTTCTTGGATAAAGGCTATAGGTGCCGGGAAGATCAATTACCTCAGCCTTTGTATCATTGGAAAGCGTAGTGGAACCAGTTTTTTTATCTACTGTTACACCAGGAAAATTGCCGACCTTTTGCCTCATCCCCGTAAGGCAGTTAAAGATTGAACTCTTTCCGCTGTTGGGATTGCCAACCAAAGCAATATGTACTTTTCTTTTCTCCAAAATATATAAAATGGCAGCAAAGGTAGAACGGTAAAGCGAATTGGTTATTACGAATTACGATTTTTTGACCGGGTTCAAGGCAAAACTATAAAACACTGGAAAAGTTTAACGGAAATAAAGAGAAAGGTCAGGAGAATAAGCAAGCCTCTCAATACCTTTGCCGGGAACAAACCTCGTTTGCTATGAATCCTATGCGCACAAAGATCCTTTTTTTATTCTTGTTTTTAGTTGTTGCCGCATCAGCCCAGAAACTTAAGAAAGCCGATCAAACTATTATTGCTAACCTGAAGGGGCACATCTCTTACCTGGCCGATGACAAACTGGAAGGCAGGCGAACAGGAACCAATGGTGAAAAACTAGCCATGGAATACATCAGCGGGCAATTTAAAGCCATTGGCCTGCTACCCAAAGGGACCAGTCAATATTATCAGCCTTTTGAAATTAATGAAGGTAAACAGATCAACCCTGCTACTTATTTTACAATAAATAATAATACTCTTGAGGCAGGAAAAGATTTTTTCCCTTTCCCGTTCAGCCCTAATACGAAGATTGAAGCATCTCCGGCTATTGCTGTCCAGGAAGCAGATATGCCCTGGTTTGTCGACCTGTCGGAAATATTGGAAGAAAACAAAAACAACCCGCATTTTGATCTGAATGAATATGTACGTAACAATTCCAGGAAAGCCGCTGACCGGGGAGCCACTGCCATAATCCTTTATAACCCGTCAACACTTGAAGATAATTTAGAATTTAACGGAAAAGATAAATCCGAACTGCTGTCTGTGCCGGTAATATACATTTCAAAGGAAGCGGCAAAGAAATATTTCGGGGACAAAACCGCAACATTGGATATTAAACTGAAAACTGATATTGGTGAAAAGAAAAGAACCGGCACTAATGTGGCGGGCTATGTTGATAATGGAGCCGCAACGACTGTTATATTGGGAGCACATTTTGATCATCTTGGATATGGGGAAGACGGGAACTCCATGTTACGGACCGGTGAAAAGCTGATTCATAACGGAGCAGATGATAATGCCAGCGGAACAGCGGCATTGATCGAGCTGGCAAAGATATTGAAGGTATCTAAGGCAAAACATAATAACTATTTGTTTATCGCATTTTCCGGTGAAGAGCTGGGCCTGTTTGGTTCAAAATATTTTACAGAGCACCCGACAATTGATATTAGTTCCGTCAATTATATGATCAATATGGATATGGTGGGAAGATTGAATGACAGTACTAAAGTTTTGTCGGTAGGCGGTTTTGGGACTTCGCCACAATGGGCTGAGGTAATAAATACACAAGAGAAGAGACTGCCCTTCGTGATTAAGATTGATTCGAGCGGAACCGGTCCAAGCGATCATACTTCCTTTTACCTGAAAAACATACCGGTACTTTTTTTCTTTACCGGTCAGCACAAGGACTATCACAGGCCTACAGATGATGCAGATAAAATAAACTATACAGGGGAACTGAGAGTAATAAACTATATTGACAAGGTTATCACTACGCTGAATAAGCAGGATCAGAAAATGGCTTTTCTGAAAACAAGGGAGACGTTAAACCGGTCTACTGCATTTAAGGTAACGCTTGGCATAATGCCGGATTATACTTACGATGGAAGCGGCGTGAGAGCAGATGGTGTTACAGAAGGAAGACCTGCCGCCAAAGCAGGAATTAAAACCGGCGATGTGATCGTTCAGCTGGGAGATTACCCGGTGAATTCCCTGGACACTTATATGCAGGTACTCGGCAAATTCAATAAGGGCGACAAGACAAAAGTGAAATTCAAGAGGGGAAATGAAGTGCTGGAATCGGCAATAGAATTTTAATTGGTTGCTTAAATTTCCACTATGGCAGAAAAGGGTTTTAAACTATCACTTAATAATCATGAGCTGGCAGAAGAATTCTTTGAAGATACCCGGCTGCTGGGCATTATAGCGCCGGTAAAGGACTACCAGTTTTGCTGGCATCTCAATAATACACTGGGAATGGATTTCCGCATTAACCCTGATATCGAGATACAGCTTAAAAGGAAGAGAAGGGATTATTTTTTCACAGTATTTGAATACGGGGATTCAACAGGATCTCTGTCACATTATATTTATAATAACCAATTTGATGGCGAGTACCTGTTGCCTGAATTCAAACATTTTGATTTCTTATGGCTTATGAAAGGAGATGTTGTTTCTGAAGAGTTATTGCAGCAAACTTCTCATTCGATCAGGACTATTCATGGGGTGCAATTAGTAACAGAACTGACTCACGGGAAAATAAAGAACAAGGAGCATATGGTATTTTAATTCATCATTTATGTGGGAAGAAAAAAACAATAAGCTATACAGGAAATTCAGCTTCAAAAACTTCAGCGAAGCATTTGCCTTTATGACAAGGGTGGCTATGGAAGCGGAAAAAATGGATCATCATCCTTTATGGACCAATGTTTACAATAACGTGGAGGTTTGGCTTTCCACGCATGATGCCGGCGATATTGTAACGGATAAAGACAGAAAGCTGGCAAAGAAGATCGATGCATTGTTATGATCGCGATGAAAAATCCCCTATTTCCGTTTTCGTTTAAATATCACAGCCGCATTCTGCTGTAAGTCGGCACTAAAACGGACCTGGTACACATCATCTCCGTCATGTACTACCAATAAACCAGTATTGGGAGGGTATTTTCCAAGATTCTCTGCATATAAGACCAATATCATTGAGTCATCTTTTCCGGGAGTGACATAGATTGTTTTCTTAATGGCGGAAGCTTTTAATCCTTGTTTTGCAAGAATAATTTCGCCATTCAATAAAACGCTTACTGTATCACCATCCACTTCACCATTATCATATAGGGATAACTCAAGACTGTCCGATTTGAAATTCACCACCTGGGGAGGCTGTATTTTTCTTTCCGCCACCTCGGCTGCAGCTTTGGGAATTGCTGGTTTGAGTTCAGGAGTATTTGTTATGGGTTGCGATTTGTTCTTCTCCTTGGCAGCGATATCAGCAGAAATTGCTTCCTGCTTTTTTGTTTCTTTATTTGTTAGTTCAATCAGCGGCTCTTTCTTTTGTTCAACAGGCTTTGCTATAGTGACCGCCTCTGATTTTTGAGGTTGTTGTTTTTCCGCAGTTTTTTCTTCTTTTATAACCAGGTCTTTCTGAGCATTATTCACCGGCTGGTTTATCTCTTTGGCAGGACCAGTTTTCGATTGTGCAGTAACAAGGCTGTCTTTTTTATTATTAGTTACTGGTTGTTTTGTTGGTACAACTGATTCGGTATTCGGCGTGATAGCGGCAGTTTTGTCCGCTTTTGTTTCTTTGGTGGAAGCAATAGGAGGTTTTACATCTTTTACAGCCTGATCTTTATTATTGTCTTTTACCCGTGGTTTGACTGCCGCTACCGGTGGTTCTGCCGCTTTTTTAGATTCTTTATAAAAAGCGATATCATCCGTAAGCTTTAACTCTTCCAGGTGGGGAATAATCTTTGATTTCTCGGGATCTTTTTCTTCTTTCAGGCTCATTTTCCCCGAAACGGAATAAAACTTTTTTGTTTTATTCGTCTTCCATTCCCCATCCATTTTCCAGGCATTGTCCTGGTGATCGAAATGAAAAGTACTGATCATTTTAACGCCCTTATCCAATCGCCCGCGAAAATTATAGGAAACAATGTCATCGTCTTTTACTTCGCAGACGTCTCCATCAATAGTACCCAGTACTCTTTTGACAACGTAAAACAAAGTATCATTAACGATAAAAGTACTCCTGGAATAGCCATAAACCTTGTTTTTATATTGCGTCAGTACGATCTCAAACGACTGGTCTTTCCGGATGGTCGCACTATCATTACTGATAGTCCCGACCCAAAGACCCGTAAGCGATTGTCCATGGAAAATAAAAGGAAAAAACAGGAAGAGGAAGATTAGCTTAACGGTTTTCATACTACGATAGTTGGATGGTCATTCAATAAACGAAATTAGATCAATTCAATTGCATAAGGGAGGCCTAAAACCCCGGTATTTTCAATAAAAAACCGCTGGGAAAATACCAGCGGTTACAATGAAAAAGTTCTATTTTCCGGATGAGCGCATTACCCGTTCATGCTTGCCAGGAATTCCTCATTGCTCTTGGTTCCGCGCATACGTTTCAGTAATTCATTCATAGCTTCTTCAGTATTCATATCTGTTAAATAAACACGCAGCAGGTTCATTCTTTGCAATACTTCCCTGTCCAGCAACAGGTCATCGCGACGGGTAGAAGATGCAGTAAGGTCAATAGCAGGATAAATACGCCTGTTGGAAAGCCTCCGGTCAAGTTGCAATTCCATATTACCGGTTCCTTTGAATTCCTCAAAGATCACCTCGTCCATTTTTGAACCGGTATCAATCAGGGCCGTTGCCAATATCGTTAGTGACCCCCCAAATTCAATTTTACGGGCGGCGCCAAAAAATTGTTTCGGCTTTTGCATAGCATTCGCTTCCACACCACCGGATAATACCTTGCCTGATGCGGGAGCTACCGTATTATGCGCTCTTGCCAAACGGGTGATAGAATCAAGAAGTATTACAACATCATGTCCGCACTCAACCAGTCGTTTTGCCTTTTGCAAAGCCATGGTAGAAACCTTTACATGCTTCTCCGCGGGCTCATCAAATGTAGAAGCAATAACTTCCCCTTTTATGCTGCGTTCCATATCTGTTACCTCTTCAGGACGTTCATCCACCAGTACCACCATCAGGTAGCATTCCGGGTGATTGGAGGCAATAGCATTGGCTACGGCTTTTAATAACATGGTCTTACCGGTCTTTGGCTGCGCCACGATCAGTCCGCGTTGTCCTTTACCAATGGGTGTAAAAAGATCCATGATCCTTGTTGAATAATCCGACGGGGTGGTAAACAGGTTCAGCTTTTCAAAAGGAAACAATGGGGTGAGATAATCAAAGGGTACCCTGTCACGTACTTCATCAGGCTTTTTGTTATTGATCGTATCAACTTTCAGCAAGGCAAAATATTTTTCACCTTCCTTCGGTGGACGCACAGCACCATATACAGTATCCCCGGTTTTTAATCCGAATAATTTTATCTGTGAAGGAGAAACATATACATCATCCGGGGAAGATAAATAGTTGTAGTCGGACGAACGAAGGAACCCATACCCATCCGGCATCATTTCCAACACACCTTCCGATAAGATTACACCGTCAAACTCGATATTAAAGGATTGTTCGCGGCGGGATGGATATACTTTATTCTGACCGGAACCCTGCCCGGCAGTATTTTCAGATTCTCCATTCTCATTTTCGCCGGTCTCAGTTTTTATTTCTGCTTCATCAACCGGCTCCTGGTCTGATGCAGAAGCATCCTCTGCAGGAAGCTGTGTAGTTTCGCGGGTGGTCTCCATCGTTTCTTTTTCATCCAGCTTTTTTCGGGCTCTTTTTGGAGGTGCTACCTTTTCTTCTTTCTTTACGGCCATGTGAGGTTTTTTTAAGGATTTTTTATCATCACCGCTTTCTTCCACCACGGCTTCTTCAGTACTGATGCCGGTAGTAGCTTTAATGATCCGTTTGCGTTTTCCTTTATCATCAGTGCCGGCGCCACCGCTTTTGGCATCAGCAATAGCCTGGCTGTCGAGGATTTTATAAACGAGCGCCTGTTTATCTAATTTCTTTACGTTGGGGATTTTGAGCTGCTCGGCTATGTCCAGCAGTTCAGGAACGAGCATATCGTTCAGTTGCAGAATATCATACATACAAAAAGCTTGAATTTTAACACGGTAACCCGATCACAAATCTGAAAAAAAGTTGAAAAATGTTGAGTTTATATAAAGGAATTGATGAAAAACCAGATGAGCCAACTAAGAGAGTAACGAACCAAATCAGCCCCTTTCTATATGCAATTATACAGCCTTTTTTGCAAAAACAAAAATTTTTAAGAGGGGTAAGGGTTGGAAATCAATGGAATTTTCTATTTGCGGCGAATACCGGGGTCTTTAAAAAGAGCATGTAAAAGCAGGTCTTGACAGAAGTCAAACGACCCATTACTGCTTTTGACGAGAGACTAATTCCAGGAAAAAGAATACATCGCTACTGCCTTGATGATACAGGTAAGCCATTTGATCATTGCCGATGTTCTCAGAACGTAGAAAGAACACTACAGTTTCCATTAAAACCCTATTACGCCAAAACGAGTCCTCATTCTATTTTTTGGAGGCTTTTCTGTGCTTTCCTTTGATAAGGAAAAGCGAACAGGAATGGATAAGGAACTCACCATATGAAAACCAGCTTAATTTAAATCAAGCCGCACTTTAACAGCAATTGTATGAAAACCCAATTCACCCAAAATCATGTAGCGCTGAGCCTGATGGTAAGCCGCATTTCAGCCAGCTCTACCCCATCTGCCACAAGAAGACATAGTTTCATTATCAACGATATTCCAAAAGAGCTGGAAGTAAATACCAATGAAAACATGCTCGCTACAATATTCGGAAGTTTACTAAATACTGTGATTACTCATACTGAGAATTGTTGCATACGCATATCCGCCAAACTCTATGGAAAAGTGGCTTTGATTCATTTAAAGCAAAGTCACCAGCCCAATAAAACCGCATTTAACGGCAGTATCAGGCAGGTACAGCAATTGGCCGAAAAGATCGGGGGAACGATCAGCATAAACAGCGAACGCAGCCGGGCAACTACTATCGTTTTTACTTTTGTAAATGACCTTCTTTTGGCAGCATGATCGTATTTCTTTATTTACAGATCCACGGAGAACAGCTTCTATGCTATTTTAAATTCTCACTTTATAAAATGAATGTTGCCTTAGACCGGGTATACGTATCATCGGTAATGAAATCGGTCTTTTAAAAACCCCTGTTTTACCGCACTCTCCTGTCGTATTCTGCGGCGAGTCCCGTTCCTGCGTTATCTTTGCCCTCCATAAATTTCACGCGGATGTTCAACAAAAGGACAAAGATCAAAGAAGTATTGGCACAGGAACCCATGAGCCAGGAAGTAACGGTAATGGGCTGGGTACGCAGTTTTCGCAATAACCAGTTTATTGCCCTGAACGACGGATCAACCAACAATAACCTGCAGGTAGTAGCCCAACTGGGAAAATTCAATGATGAGCTTTTGAAAAGAATCACCATTTCCGCTTCATTGAAAGTAATCGGAACCCTTGTTCCTTCTTTGGGAAAAGGACAAAAGATGGACCTGAACGCAGCTACGATCGAAATTCTTGGCGATAGCGATGCGGAAAAATATCCATTGCAACCCAAGAAACATAGCCTTGAATTCTTAAGAGAAATTGCTCACCTGCGTTTCCGGACCAATACATTCGGTTCGGTATTCCGCGTCCGGCATTCATTAGCCTACGCTATTCATAAATTCTTTAATGATAAAGGATTTGTGTACATGCATACGCCTGTCATTACTGCCAGTGATGCGGAAGGAGCGGGTGAAATGTTCAGGGTTACAACATTGCCATTTGACAATCCGCCCAGGAATGAAGATGGCAGTATAAACTTTAAAGAGGATTTTTTTGGACGAAGTACCAACCTGACTGTGAGCGGTCAACTGGAAGGTGAACTTGGCGCTACAGCTTTTGGAGATATTTATACGTTTGGACCAACCTTCCGGGCAGAGAATTCAAATACGGCAAGACACCTTGCTGAATTCTGGATGATAGAACCGGAAATGGCTTTCTATGACCTGGAAGATAATATGAACCTTGCCGAAGAGTTTATCCGGTATATTATCAAATACGCAATGGACAATAACCGGGAAGACCTGGAATTCCTGGCGCAACGTTTAGCCGATGAGGAAAAACAATTGCCGCAGGATAAACGGGCTGAAATGGGATTGATTGAAAAACTTGAATTTGTTCTTCATAATAATTTTGAACGGCTTACTTATACAGAAGCTATTGACATATTGAAAGAAAGTAATCATAATAAGAAAAAGAAATTTCAATATCCTATTACCGGGTGGGGTATGGATCTGCAAAGTGAACATGAGCGCTACCTGGTAGAAAAACATTTTAAGAAACCGGTTATACTTTCCAATTACCCAAGAGAAATTAAAGCTTTTTATATGCGGCAGAATGATGACGGGAAAACTGTGGCAGCCATGGATATCCTGGCTCCGGGGATTGGCGAGATTGTCGGGGGATCACAAAGGGAAGAAAGATTGGAAAAACTACTCGCAAGAATGAAAGAAATGAATATCCCTGCAGAAGAACTTTGGTGGTATTTGGATACCCGGAGATTTGGCACCGTACCTCATGCCGGCTTTGGGTTAGGTTTTGAAAGAATGACCCAGTTTGTTACAGGGATGACAAATATCAGGGATGTTATAGCTTTTCCACGAACGCCCAAGAGCGCCGAGTTCTAGCTAAGAGATAAAAAGAATGAAAGAGAAAAGGAGTCAATTTGATGACCCCTTTTTTTATGTGAAATATGTTACAACAGCGGCGACAAATTCTTTTCTCTCTTTGTGCCTTAGCTATTCGTGTACGCACATCACCGGTACATGGGATTCGAAAACCAATTGCCGTGTTGAACTTTTCTTGAATAGTCCTTCCAGCAGTTTATGTTTTTTAGGTATGGCGATCACCAGGTCAAGATTATGTGCTTCTGCAAATTCGTTGATGCCAATTTCGATGTCTTTCCGTGTGATGAAATGATATTCGGGCTGCAACTCTTCCAATGCTTCATGTAACAAGGCGGATTGCTCAGGGGTATCGGACCTGAACTGGTGATCATCATAATCTACATTCAGTACAAACAATTTTCCATGGAATTCCTTAACGAACTCTTTTATCGCTTCTAACGGCACCGTTTCAAGAACTTCCCTGAAATCGCAGGCAAGACCGATCTTATGAATTCCTTTACCATATTCTTTGCCTTTAGGAACACAGATCACCGGGTAGGTAAGATGTTTGATAGCTGTTAATGTATTACTTCCAAATAATGTCCTTTCTACGGCTGAAGTTCCGGTTGTTCCCATTACTACCGCAAAAGGCTGTACCTGTTTACATACTTCCTCCAGTTCATCGATCACATTACCCAACCTTGCCTCGGCGCTTATCTTTAATTTACCTGAAGTAATATGCTCAAGGTCCTTTTTCAACCTTGCGATATTAACTTCTGCTCCGCTCTTCAGCTCTTCTACCGAAAGAAGAGCAACCGGAACATCGCCCAGGGCAATAGGGATATTGTACACATGCAGTAATAAAATATCTGCATTTATCTCAAGTGCAATATCCACTCCATAGTGTACCGCGGTTGTAGCAGCAGGAGAAAAATCCGTTGGGATGATGATCGTTTTCATACCGTCTATTTTATATATATAAAAATAACAAGAACAATGCCTGTCTTTTTATGACAAAGATCATTTTACAGAATGATGTTATTGTGGAATTGTTCCTGTTTCGCGTCTCAACAGGTAAATTGCTTATGACAGAAATACTTATAACGGGTGGCAATCGCCGCCGGGCGGGTGTACGCCGCATAAAAAGGCCGGGTATAAGAATAGATATGACGCCCATGGCAGATCTTGGGTTTTTACTGATAACTTTTTTTGTGATGACAACAGAACTGAACAGACCGTCGGTTGTCAACCTGGCCATGCCGAAAGATGGTTCTCCTATGCCGCTTGGCAACTCCAATGCATTAACCATTTTATTAGACCAGGATGGCAAAGCCTATTATTACCAGGGCAACTGGAAAGAAGCATTGGCAAGAAATGAAATAGTTAAAACAAACCTGTCGGTCACTAATGGATTCGGCAAAGTGATTCGTGAAAAACAGCAATGGCTGGACGGGCACAACAAAAAAGAGGGGCGAAACGGACTGATGTTGATAATAAAAGCTAACAGGGAAACTTCCTATCAAAACGTTATAAAATCCCTGGACGAAGCCATGATAAATCTTGTAGCAAAATACACCGTCTTATCTGCCGGCCCCGAAGAAAGCGAATGGATGAAAGCACAAAACAGGTAAACTATTTTTTATTGAATGCGCTGATCCTTTGCCATATATTTTCCCGGATATTCATATAATACAGGTTGATATCCCCCGGATGATAATTTTTAGAGAAGTATAGAAAACTCCAGGGAAACTTTGGTCTTTTTACATAGAGAAATCCATTACTGATCTTTGCATCCGTGGTGTTCTTATAAATTTTGTTGAATTTTTTCAGGACGCTTCCTTTGTTTAGCGTTCTTGGTGCGTACTGCTGATCAATTGTCCATGTCAATGGATTGGTGACGAATGAATTTCCCTTTTCAAATTTCAGGTAAGAAGGAACATAGCCATTGCGGAGTGTCCGCCAACTGCAAATACAGCCAGTTTGCAAAGAATCGCTGCACATCTTTAATGAATCGAAATATTCTTTGGGTACAGACCAGCCGGCAATATAGGCTACGACCAATTTATTTTGAAGAGGCTTATTTTCAAAATATTCTTTCAATAAACGTTCAGCCATTTTACTACCCTGGCTATGACCGGCTATGATAATGGGTCTTCCCTGGTTCCAGTGCTGCAGGTAATAGTCAAAAGCAGTTTTGATATCTGTATAGGCCATATCAAATCCCTGTTCTTTTTGTTTCTCATCTTTTGTGAAAAATAGTTTTATAGATGCCTGCCTGTACCTCGGCGAAAAGACCCTGCAATGCTGGTTGAATACACTCGCTTGGTATAATATGGTTGTATAGTCCGTTTTGGCATTTAAATAATCATCGTCAATAGAGGCATTATTCTTTTTTATTTTATGGGTATAAGTGGTAGGATACAGAAAGAAAACATCAACGGATGAATCTACCGGTTCGTTTCGCAACGGTTTGGAGACACTATCTGATGGATCCCATTTCCAGGGATGTGCTGCCCAATAATGCAGATCATTGTAATCAGGAGTACCGTCTTTGCTTTTGAAAGTATAATTGCTTCTGAATGACTGGTATTTTTCAGAGCAGGAAAACAGGAATAAAGTCAAAATTGACAGAATGAGGTGACGGCCCATATATGACAAAGTAAGTTGAATATCCCCAAAAAGTAGTTTTAGCTGTCATTTGCATTGATTTTTAGGCATAAACCTGTATCGCGTCTATGGCTTTTATCGGCTGGCTGTTTATCAAAAAGAACAAGCCTGTCCTCCAACTATCTCAAAGCCTTCATGCCAATTATCACTAAGAATAAACCCTTATTCCTAAACGACCGGGAATAGCAAATCTTTCCTGAATGTCAGCGTTTGTGCTTGACTTTAAAGTAAATCAGGGGCCCATTGTTCAAGAAAAGGGATTTACTTATTTACATCCTGTTATTTTGCCGTTCATCACATTCGTTACAACAATAAAAAACTCACTCAAGCCTTATTTTTCCTTGATTGTCTTGCGTTTCAGGGCAAAAACATCTCCTGTTCATTAATCATTACCTGAAAAAATATGGTACTATGTGTTGCAAAGTACCAAACATCACCTTATCTTTGTTCTGGAAATGATGAAAATGGCAGATGGAAACAGCCTTATCCTTAGTTCCACCTTCCTTTTCTAAAATAATAAAAAGCAGAGTTTATGAATATTGAAAACACACAGAGCCAGATGCGCAAGGGAATCCTGGAGTTTTGCATTCTTTCCATTATCCGCCGGGGAGAAGCATACCCAAGTGATATAGTGGAAGAAATGAGAGCGGCCAACCTGCAGATACTGGAAGGAACATTGTACCCGCTTCTTACCAGGTTAAAGAATGCAGATATGCTGACATATCGCTGGGTAGAAAGTAATTCCGGGCCGCCGCGCAAATATTTCTCGCTTACAGAAAAAGGCGGGGCATTTTATAAAGAGCTGGAGCAAACATGGAATGAACTTTCCAATGGCGTGAATGCCCTGGCTAATAAAAACGGTCAGCCATTGAATAACTGATAAAAAAACTTCAACCAAAAATATTTTACAATGAAAAAGATCATCAACATTAACCTGAGCGGCCGGGTGATACCGATAGAAGATTCGGCCTACGAAAAGCTGCAGAGTTATATTGAAAGTCTCCGGCGTTATTTTGCCAAGGAAGAAGGCCGTGATGAAATCATCAATGATATAGAAAGCCGTATCGCTGAATTAATGAATGAAAAAGTTCGCAAAGGAGCTTCTTGTGTAACTGATGCGGACATAGATGAAATTGTCGCCGCCATGGGAAGGCCCGAAGATTTTGAAGCAGCGGATGTGGAAGCTGCTGCGGATATATCAAAACAAAATACACGGCAGGAATATTCATATACTGAAAGAAAAAGCAGGGGAAGGTTGTATCGCGACAGCAGCGATAAATTTATTGGCGGGGTATGTAGTGGTATTGCCAATTATCTCAATATTGACCCGGCTATCGTCCGCATTCTTTTTGCCATTATCGCATTCGGCGGCTTTGGTCTTGGCTTTTTTGTTTACTTTTTATTATGGATCCTCTTACCGGACAAGGACCTGGAAGGCTTTTCAGGAAAAAGACTGTATCGCAATCCCGATGACAGGATTATTGGAGGGGTGGCCGGAGGCCTGGCAGCCTATTTTAATGCGAGAGTATCCACCGTCCGTCTCATTTTTGCGGCCCCCATCGTGTTGAGTCTTTTTATCAGTCTCTTAAATGGAATCAGTTGGAGGCATGATTTTAATGTTTTCCCCAATATTGTATTTGGCTCTTTAAGCGGTACGTTCATCCTGGCATACGTAGTATTATGGATAGTATTGCCTGAGGCAAGAGGACCTTATGAGAAAATGGAAATGCGGGGAGAAAAAGTAGATGTAAACAGCATTCGCCAGAATGTTAAAGAAGGGATGGGAAATGTAAAAGACAGGGTAAAAGACTGGAGCGAAGAAGTAAAAGAATCTGCACAAAATTTAAGCAACAGGGCAAAAGAATTTGCCAATACAAGAGGAAAAACGTTTGCAAGGGAAGTAAATGAAACTGCCCGCACAGGAGGAAGAGGAATAGGACATGTTATCGGAGTGTTGTTCAAAGTATTCTTCTTGTTTGTTGTTGGTACCATTGCTTTCGGCTTGTTCGTTGCGGTAATGGCCTTGATATTTGGAGGTGTTGCCTGGTGGCCTGTTAATGATTTTTTATGGACAAGTAAATGGCAGCAATCCTTTGCCTGGGGTACTCTGGTATTCTTCCTTCTCGTTCCGCTGGTTGGTTTTATTATATGGGTCATCCGCCGGATTATCGGGGTAAGGTCGCGCAGGAGCTATCTCGGCTGGACATTCGGGTTTCTCTGGACAATTGGCTGGGTCTGTGCTATCTTTTTGGCCGCCAGTATTTCAAAAGATTTTCGCGAATATGAACACAAAGACCAAACGATCAATATCAATCAGCCTGCTAATGGAAAAATGATTGTAGGTGTATCTCAACCCGAATTGGAATATACAGGCCGGTTTGAATGGTTCAATGATGGCAGCAATGGCTGGGACTTATCTCATGACACACTGAAGCTTTCGACGGTCAGGTTCAATATAAAAGCGAGTACCGATTCATTGTATCGTGTTACATTACTGAGGTATAGCTATGGAAGAACAGTGGCGGAGGCGCAGGACCGTGCAAGCAAAATAGAATATGCTGCTTATTCAAGAGATAGCCTGCTTGACCTGGCAAGTGGTTATGCAATAGATAAAGACAGCAAATTCCGCGGGCAACAGGTAGAAGTAGAAATCCAGGTACCTGTCGGTAAAAAGATCAGGTTTGACCAATCCGTCAATAATAAATTAAATCCTACAAGTTTCAGAATAAAGAGAAGATATTACCGCAGGGGTTTTAACATTAGTGTGGAAAATGATAACGTATTCATGAACCACTTTCGTTCTGATGTTGATTACACAATGGGTATCGATGGTACGCTGAAGGACGAAAAAGGACAAGATATAATCAATAATGACTATCGTTACAGGGAGAATGACAGTATTGAACTAAAGAGATCTATCGAACAAAAGAAGCGGGAATTAAAAGAGTTGGAAGACCGGGAAAAGAGGAAGAAACAATCTTTCAGCGAAAAGGAAAGTATGGATGACAAGGATGAAACAATGGCCAGCACACCCACACCTATATTTTCATTGGTAAAAACATTTTTCTAAATAGGTTGAAGTTGGAACCCCGGCCTATGCCGGGAAAGAAGGCCCTTAACCGGGGCCTTTTGTTTTTAGCTATAACTTCGCGCTAATGAAAGATAATTTTTCAAAGCAAGCGGATATTTATGCCAAATACCGGCCAGCCTACCCGCAGGAATTATTTGATTTTGTTTTACAGCATATAGTAGAAAAACAAAATGCCTGGGACTGCGCGACGGGCAATGGCCAAAGCGCAAAAGTGCTGGCTGAATATTTTGAAAACGTATATGCTACAGACATCAGTCAAAAGCAAATTGATAAAGCGACACAGACCCTTAACATTTATTATTCCGTGCAACCCGCTGAGCAAACCAATTTTGCCGATAACACTTTTGACCTCATTACGGTGTCACAGGCATTGCATTGGTTCGCGACCGACAAGTTCTATACGGAAGCCAAACGGGTGGCGAAACCTCATTCTATCTTTGCCGCATGGTCCTATTCATTGCTGTACACGCATCCTGCTATTGACGAACTGATCCGTTCATTTTATAGGGATGTTATCGGGCCATACTGGGATGAAGAGCGCAAATATGTAGACGAGCAATACCAAACCATTTATTTTCCCTTCCGGGAAATAACTTCTCCTGCAGTTAGCATGGAATATTATTGGACGATTGAAGAGCTTGAAGGGTACTTGAATACCTGGTCGGCACTTCAAAAATTCATTCTTGCCAATGAGTATAATCCTGTAGACGAACTGATTCGAAAAATAAAACCCTATGCCGGTAATGAAAGATTGAAAATTATTTTTCCCCTTCATATAAGAATGGGCAGAATAGAAAAATAATTAATCTCTTCATCCTACATTTGCTGCCTAATAAATTATTCATGAAGAATACTCCTTTTACCCAAAAGCATATAGCGCTTGGAGCCCGGATGGCTGAGTTTGCGGGATATAATATGCCGATCAGTTATAGCGGAATTAACGACGAGCATGCTGCTGTCCGGAAGAATGCCGGCATTTTTGATGTCAGTCACATGGGAGAATTCATAATAAAGGGAGAAGCTGCCCTGGACCTTATACAGCGGGTAACCAGTAATGATGCTTCCAAATTAAAAACCGGCCAGGCCCAATATAGTTGCCTGCCCAATGACACCGGGGGTATTGTGGATGACTTGCTGGTATACTGCCTCGAAGAGAATAAAGTGTATATGCTGGTGGTGAATGCTTCGAATATTGAGAAGGACTGGAACTGGATCAGTAAATACAATAAAAACAAAGCGGAACTGCACAATATCTCCGATAAGACAGGATTATTGGCCGTACAGGGCCCGAACGCGACCAAAATCCTGCAACCGTTGACCGATATGGATATATTGAACCTGAAATATTACACATTTGTCAAAGGAAAATTCGCCGGGATTGATAATGTACTGGTAAGCGCAACCGGGTACACAGGCGCCGGGGGGGTAGAGATTTATTTTGAGGATAAGGACGATAATGCCAATAAAATATGGACAGGAATTTTTGACGCGGGCGCTTCACAGGGATTAAAGCCTGTTGGCCTTGGCGCAAGGGATACATTGAGGCTGGAAATGGGTTTTTGTCTATATGGAAATGATATCGATGATACGACCTCTCCACTGGAAGCAGGACTCGGCTGGATCACTAAATTCACCAAGGATTTTACAGCAAAAGAAATATTGGAACAACAAAAGAAGGATGGAGTAGAACGGAAGCTGGTAGGCTTCGAAATGATCGAAAAAGGAATCCCGCGCCACGGCTATGAGATTAAGGATCAACTTGGCGCACCAATTGGAATTGTTACATCGGGAACACAATCGCC
The DNA here is from genome assembly GCA_030706685.1 of Bacteroidota bacterium. Taxonomy (GTDB): domain Bacteria; phylum Bacteroidota; class Bacteroidia; order Chitinophagales; family Chitinophagaceae; genus VBAT01. Next base: position 15,842 of record JAUZOA010000048.1, on the reverse strand, counting down.
CAGTCTTGGTAAAGCTATCGGTATGGGATATGTACGGACGGCTTTTGCAGGGATCGGAACGGATATATACATTAAGGTGCGGGATAAACTACTGCAGGCAGTGGTCGCAAAAATTCCTTTTAGCTGACGAATTTGATTTATGGTAAAATTTTTGCTGTAAAAGCGGAAATCCGCCACCATGCTCACATCATTTTTCCAAATGCCTACGATCCATCTTACAACATTTATTGAAGCTCCTGTAGAAAGAGTGTTTGACCTCAGCCGGAATATTGATTTGCATAAGCAATCCATGACCAAACATAAGGAAGAAGCCGTTGCCGGTATCCGTTTCGGCCTGATAGAAAAAGACGAAACAGTGACCTGGAAGGCAAAACATTTATTTAAAACAAGATTATTACGTTCGAAGATCACCGAAATGATCAAGCCAACTGTTTTTGTTGATGAACAATCCCAGGGTGATTTTAAAATGATGAAACACGAGCATCATTTCAAGCCCTGTGACAATGGCACCATTATGATTGATCTCATCCGTTTTGAAATACCGTATGGGAAGATAGGTAAATGGTTCAATGCTTTGTACTTAACCCGTTATATGAAACACCTGGTTGAACAGCGCAATAAGACCATTAAAGATTTTGCGGAGACTGAAAAGTGGAAGAAATTGTTAATGAAATGAAACATTAAAAGGCGCACGGAGGACAATTAAATTTTGTTCCTTTACTTTTGCTGCTGAAGCAGCATGAGCAATAAGCCTACTTTACATACATCCCTTTCCCCCACCCTTTTACATTTATACGATGTCAGCAACAGTATTGTAGTAATCATTGATGTATTAAGAGCGACCTCCACTATCGCGACTGCTTTATACAATGGGGCGAAGTCAGTTATCCCGGTTGACAGTGTATCCCGGTGCATGGAAATAGGCCGGCAGATTGAAGCGGTGACAGCCGGGGAAAGAGATGGTAAAATAGCCGAAGGACTTGAATATGGCAATTCGCCATTTGAATACCCAAGGGAATTTATTGAAGGGAAAACGCTGGTACTTACTACTACCAACGGAACAAGATTGCTTCACATGGCATTGGATAAAGGAGCAAAGGAAATAATTACCGGGTCATTTCCTAATCTTTCAGCCGTATGCGATCATCTTGTTGAGATGAAACGAAATGTGATCCTTGGCTGCGCCGCCTGGAAGGACAGGGTGAATATAGAAGACACGTTGTTCGCAGGGGGTATTATCAACAGGATCAGGGATCATTTTTCGATCAATTGCGACTCATCACAGATGGCAGAAGTAATGTATGAAAAAGGGAAAAAAGATCTTTTCGGGTTTCTTAAAAAGAATGATGCTTCACATTATCACCGCCTGATGGGTTTTGGCCTGGAAAAAGATCTGCGGTATTGCCTGTCCGAGGATGAAGCCAATATTTTACCGGTATATAATGATGGGAAACTGGTGATAAAGCAGCCCTGAATTTTGGGCAAAAAAAGCATACAAGATACTCCATTTTTTCTTCACTGCATTGCGATAAAAATTATTTTTTATTTCTCTCTTTTTTACTGGAAATCCGCTTTATAATCCTTTAGTTTTGCCGATTAGCCCGGTCAATAGACAATGGACAATAGGCGATGGTCAACGGGGAGTTTGTCAATTCTTATTGTCGGTTGTCAATTGCCAATTGTCAATTGAAATTTTATTATGGCCTTACCGCACCTTATTAAGTATATATATACCCATGGAACTGATGAAGTAATCCGGCGCGGGAAAAAAATCCATGCTATCGGTTTTGTGGAGTTGGTGGAATATGATGACCTTTTCGGTTCTGCGATATTCCGTGTGAAAGATGACAGTTATTCTACTTTTTATAAAGTTTATATTCAGAAGTTCAAGGACCCCCAATCACTTTCCCTTCGTTGTAGCTGTCCTTATAACCTGGGAGATATCTGTCGTCATGAATCTGCTTCCCTGTTTCAGTTGCAGGAAATGATTGACCGCGGCCACCTGCAGGCGGAAGAGGTGAAATATGACCAGCGGCATACAGTTGCTAAAATGAAAACGATCGAATTGAAAACAGTGAGACTGCTTTCATCACCGGCAACATTTGAAGAAGCGGAAAAATACCTGCGGACACACAAAGCCAAAATTGAATTTGCTGAAAACGAAACGGTAAAAGCTTCCATGGTATTGAACGGGGAGACCTATAAAGTGATTATCCGCAAGAATGAAGAAAAAAATTTTGACACCAGTTGTGATTATGATGACCCGGATCATCCCTTGTGCTTACCCAAGGTCATAGTCTTTTTGCAATTGCTCAATATTCACGGCGCCAATTATTTTGACAGTATCCGTAACTGGGATAAAGAGAAAAATAAATTACTCGAAGCCTATGGTTATTCTTTAAAGGATGACCTGAAGGGAAAATTTGAGTTTGTTTACAAGGAGGGCAAACCTTTTCTGAGAGTACTGGACAGCGGTATCAAAAGAGTGGCGACTCCGGCGGCCAGCACCTATGTAAAGCCTGTTGTCATTCCGCAAAGTAAGACAGAAGAACAACCCGAAGTAATAGAAGAAGAGGAGGCGGTAAAACCATCGCACCGACTTGGTATTGTTTTTAATTTCACCAAAAAGAATTACCCGCAGTTTACCATTGATGTGGTGCAGGGAGAGATAAATAATTCCGGGGATGCCTTTGTCGGTAAAGCAGAAAAACTGGATATCAGCCGTTATGTAGAGACCGACAAATTATCGGAAGAGGACAAACAATTGCTTACCTCCCTGCGCAAATTACAGGAATCAGAGATCAATAAATATATCAGCCGCAACTCTCCTTTTTCCGGTATCTGGGAAAATATCATTCACCAGGAAGATGATGACCTGCCCGAAGAGACCAAAGAGTTAATGACGGAATACCTGTTGCCAAAGCTGAAAAAACTTTTTACAGAATCAGCGGAGAACCGGCTTGTGTTTTTGCTTACAGGCAATAAAACATTCAAGACGGGCAACCTTGAGCCGCTGCAACTCGAAACCGAGGAAGCAAAGCCCCATTTCATCATTAAGAAAAATTCTCATTACACTATTTCATGCCGGGTAAAGGTCGGTAACATGGAATATGACCTTGGTGAAAATGAAAGCTCCGGGCCCCTGTTCTTTTTATATAATCACCAATTGCATTTGTGGAAAAACAATGAAGTGATCCACCTCGTAGAAAAGTTTTTGGAAACCGGGCAGATAACTGTGGAACCGGAAGAATGGAATAAAACATTGCAGCAATTTGTTTTACCACTGACCAAAGAACATAAAGTTGATTTTGATAAATCATTGATACAGGAGATCAGGTCCGGTGAACCGGAAGTGAAATTATTCCTGATAGAAAAAGGGGATTACCTGGTTTTCCAGCCCTCGTTTGCTTACAAGGGATATGAAACCAGGATAAAGGACAGGGATGAAATGGTAGTGCCGGTGGGAGATAAAGTAATGATTGTTCACCGTAACCGGGAAGCAGAAAAAAAATTTGTTGACAACCTGAAAGGCCTTCATTCGAATTTTATTGTTAATGAAGAAGCTGGCTCACTGGCATTGAAAGGAACAGACGTTCTCAAAAACAACTGGTTCTTCCTGTTTGTGGATGCCATGAAGGATATGAAAACCCCGGTGTTTGGGTTTGAGGCCTTAAAGAATTTCCGGTTTAATACGGCCAAGCCCCAGACAAAAATCTTCATCAGCAGCAATACGGATTGGTTCGATGCTAAAGTGGATATTTTTTTCGGGGAACAGAAAGTAACAGTAGCGGAAGTGAAGCGGGCCTTAGCCAATAAACAGCAATTTGTTCAGTTGAATGACGGCACTCTCGGCATCTTGCCGGAAGAATGGCTGAAAAAATATTCTTTACTCTTTCGCGTAGGCGAAGGCAATGCAAACAACCTGAAATTATCCCGCTACCATCTCAGTGTAGTGGATGAGTTGTATGAAAACCGCGATGAAGAAGAACTGGTGGTTCAACTGGAAGAAAAATATGAGAACCTCAGGAATTTCAATAAGATCAAAGAGATTGAACCGCCATACAACCTGAAAATGATATTGCGGCCCTACCAGGTAGCGGGATATCAATGGCTCAATTATTTAAGAGAGATCAAATGGGGCGGGATACTGGCTGATGATATGGGATTGGGGAAAACAGTGCAGGCTCTTTCATTTTTGGAACACTACCGGGCAGAGCACGGGCGCTTAAAGGCGTTGGTTGTTTGTCCTACTACGCTGATTTATAACTGGGAAAATGAAATAAAAAAATTTACCCCCGGGCTCACTTATCGTATTCATCATGGCGCTGCAAGGACAAGGATAAAGGAGGAGATGATGGACCATGAAATTACTATCACCACTTACGGTACACTGCGGGGCGATATCAAGTTGCTGATGAGTGTTGAATTTGATTATGTGATACTCGATGAATCGCAGGCAATCAAGAATCCTTCAAGTAAAGTGACCAAGGCTGCCTGCTTACTGAATGCCAGGAACAGGCTTTGTATGAGCGGTACGCCATTACAAAACAACACTTTTGACGTGTTTGCCCAAATGAATTTCCTGAATCCCGGAATGCTGGGCACTATGGAATTTTTCCGCCAGGAATTTGCCATACCGATTGATAAGTTTGGTGAGACGGACCGAAAAGATCATCTCCGTAAAATATTATATCCATTTATCCTGCGCAGGACAAAAGAACAGGTGGCAAAAGATCTTCCTGAAAAACTGGAAATGATATTATGGTGTGAAATGGAGGATGAACAGCGGAAAATCTATGATGCATACAGGAATGATTTCCGGGATAAGATCTTAGGAACAATACAGGAACAGGGTATCCAGCGTTCACAGCTTACGATCCTGCAGGGGTTGATGAAATTACGGCAGATATGTGATTCACCAGCCATCCTGAATGAAGAAGAGAAGTTTGAAAATCATTCTATCAAGCTGGATGAACTGGCAAGAGAGATCGTGGAAAATATTGGTGATCACAAAGCATTGGTGTTTTCACAATTTCTCGGCATGCTGGCATTGATAAAAGGAAAGCTGGAAGAACTCGGAGTAAAGTATGAATATTTTGACGGCAGTACTTCAGCGCCCGACAGGGAAAAAGCCATACAAAGTTTCCAGAATGATGAGGAAGTAAGAGTATTCCTGATTTCCCTGAAAGCCGGTGGCGTTGGTCTTAATTTAACGGCTGCGGATTATGTTTATATTGTTGATCCCTGGTGGAACCCGGCCGTAGAGCAGCAGGCTATTGACCGGACTCATCGTATCGGCCAGACTAAAAATATTTTTGCCTATCGCATGATCTGTAAGGATACCATCGAGGATAAAATTCTTCAACTACAGGAAAAGAAACGGATCCTGGCCAGGGAGCTGATTGCTGATGACACCGGTTTTGTAAAGTCGCTGTCGAGAGAGGATGTGGAATATTTATTCAGCTAAGAGGCGGATAACTATCAGGTGGATAGTGGAGATCTCCCCAACTGGTCTTTTTCTTAGTATTCTTAACCGCTTATCTGAGTTTTTGACCATTTCATCTATTTTTTTAAACTCCCTTAACAGCCACCACAGGATATTCTCGCTTATTACGTCTAAATTCGTACACACTATTGTTTATGAGAAAGGCACTGGCACTGTTTATCTTCATCGCATTGGCATCCTGCGCTGTCATGGCTCAAAAGGCTGATGGCAGTATCAAAGGAAAATTGATGGATACTGCTTCCAAACAAGCTATTACTGATGCAACTATTTCTTTAATCAATGCGAAGGATTCTTCTCTCGTCACTTTTACTATAAGTACAAAACAAGGCATTTTTGAAATAAAGGGCCTTGATCCCGGCGATTATCAATTGGTCTTCTCACACCAGGCTTATGAGCCATTCAGAAAAAATATTTCTATTACCGCGAATAAAAAAATGATTGATCTTGGTGAATTGACTCCTCCAAAAGATTATAAAACACTCTCCGGCGTAGTAGTTACGAATGAAGCCCCGATCGTAGTAAACAATGATACGGTCCAGTTCAATACAAGCGGCTTTAAAACAAAACCTAATGCAACGGTAGAAGACCTGCTGAAGAAATTGCCGGGAGTGGAAGTAGACAAAGATGGAAATGTAAAAGCACAGGGTGAACAGGTGCAAAAAGTTTACGTGGATGGTAAAGAATTTTTTGGGACTGATCCCAAGCTGGCAACAAAGAACCTGACAGCCGATATGGTGGAGAGCGTACAGGTGTTTGATGATATGAGCGACCAGGCCAAGTTTACCAAAATAGATGATGGCAGCCGTACGAAAACCATAAATATAAAACTGAAAAAAGATCGCCGAAAGGGGATTTTCGGAAGAGCCCTGGCCGGTTATGGCAATGATGACAGGTATGAAGCAAACATGAGTCTTAATAAATTCGATGGGCCCAAGCGGATGTCGCTGCTTTTTAATACAAACAATATAAACAAGCAAGGTTTTTCTTTTTCAGATATCATCAGTTCTATGGGCGGTTTTAGCGGATTCGGCAACAGTGGTGCCGGTGGTGGCTTTGGCGGCGGTGGCCGGGGCGGTGGAGGTGGCGGCGGATTGGGTGGTGGCGGCCTTAATTTTGGTTCCACTCCTACTGGCATAATCAAATCTCTTTCTACGGGGCTTAATTATAGCGATGACTTGTCGGATAAAATAAAAGCTACCGGCAGCTATTTCTTTTCTAATACAAACAATGAACAAAGACAAAGTACTTTTACCCAGAATTTTTACCCCAATGATTCTACAGCCAATGCCAGCCGGGATATTTTTTCCAGGAACAAGAATCAAAACCACAGGATCAACCTGCGTATCGAGGCACAATTGGATACAATGAGCTCTATACTTTTTACTCCCTCTATTACGTTTCAGCGTTCTGACAATTTCAATGAGGATACCTTGTTTTCTTATTCCGTTATCCCGGGAAAGGAATACCTGGGGCAAACAGACAGCAGCACGAGAACGAACAAAAGAAACGGGATAAACTGGAACAATAACTTATTATACCGGAAAAAATTTAAAAAAACCGGCAGAACTCTTACCCTGGGCTGGTCCAATACGTTCGGGCAAAGCGAAGGCGAAGGTTTTACTGCTTCTAAATACACAGGCTATAATAGTGACGGAAACATTTTCAAACAGATTGTGCAGGATCAGCAAAACAAGCAAACGACTAATACACACAATAATGTGGTCAGTACCTCTTATACGGAGCCAATAGGCCTTAATAAGCTCCTGGAGTTCAACTATGCCTATACATTCAACAACAACACTTCTGACAAATCAACCTATAATTATGATCCTGGCTCATTGAAATATGATGAGCTTAATCTTCCGCTTACCAATAATTTTGAAAATAAATTTAAAGCTCACCGCTTTGGAACCAATTTCAGGGTACAGAATAAAAAATACAATTACCAGTTTGGGATTGGGGTACAGCAGGCAACATTAGAAAGCTTTAGCCACCAGGCAATGGGTAATAAAGATTCGCTGACCAAAGCCAGCTACACTAATTTCTTTCCAACCGCCAATTTCAATTTTACACCAAGCCGGAGCAAAAACCTTCGTTTCAGTTATAATGGGAGAACAAACCAGCCCAGCATCTCACAATTGCAGAATGTGCCTGATGTTTCTGATTCGACCAATATCAAGATCGGTAATCCCAACCTGAAGCAGGAATTCAATCATAATTTCAACCTGGGATATAATACTTTCAATATTCTTACATTCAGGTATATCGCCGCTAATCTCAGTTTTAATACGACGCAAAATAAAATCGTCAACGATATTACCACTTCTGGTTTTAGCAAGACAACAAGGTACCTGAACCTGAATGGCTATTTCAGGGCATCGGGCTTTTTTACATTAGGTCTTCCTTTCAAAAACCCTAAACTAAAAGGGTCGAGCCTGAACTTTACCCATAGCGAATCTTATACAAATGATATAAGCATGGTACAGGATCGTTTTACGGGGCTGGGAATAAAAAATACTACAAAGACATATACGTTTTCACAGGGTGTCGGTATCAACTTCAATAAAGAGAAATTTGATGTGGGGATAAGAGCTAATGTTGCCTATAATAACGCAAAAGCTACTGTCAACACCCAGGTGAATTCGAATTATTTCACTCAAACTTACTCAGCTGATTTTTCTTATACCTTCCCGCTGAGCATTATTCTTGCCTCTGATTTTGATTATTACCTGAATACAGGCCGGGGCCAGGGGTATAATCTCAATATACCGCTCTGGAATGCCAGCCTGAGTAAACAGGTATTCAAAAAGAAAAACGGCGAAATCAAGTTCTCCGTCAATGATATACTTGACCAGAACCAGAGCGTTACCCGCACGACCAGTGATAATTATATACAAGATACCCGTAGCATGGTACTTCAGCGTTATTTTATGATAAGTCTTTTGTTCAACCTGAACAGGATGGGAGGAAAGAACCAGCAGCCCATGATGCCGGGTATGCCCCGCGGAATGGAAAGAAGAATGCAGAATATGAGGGTCAATTAAAAAAAACGTCCCGCCGGAGGCGGGAACGCTTTGGTATAATGCAAGGGTTAGTAAAAGACTTTAATTTCTTCTGGCCGAACTGCCTGCAGCCGGGGATGAACCGGAAATAAAGACAGATAATACAGATTTCAATAACCGGAAAATGTTGAAGGAAGGTTTGTAGTAATCGTGATAGATTTTTGCTTCCTCGTGAGCATGAACAATATGCTTGTTTTTCATATTCTGGATCGTTTAGTGGTAAAGGATAACGGAAAATTCCTATTAAAAGTATGTAATAGCTACGAGATTTAATAATATTGCATCTTATTCTCCACCCCTTAAATTCAAAATTTATGAAGCCACCCGTAAAAACACTTGCCTTTCTTACTATTTTTCTCCTCTATTTCAGCTTTACTAACGCTCAATTCAACTTCGGTTCTTCCGGTACCATCGCTACCGATGTCAAAAAAGTTATTGATAATTATCCCAATCATTTTCAGAATATACTGGGGGATCCAATCATACAAAATCCCCAATCAACCGATTACCAGTGCAATTTTAAAGTGACCGGCGCTGAAGAATGTACCATTACGAGATATTCAGGAAAGAAGAATACTATCAGCAGCTGGCAGGCTGTAATGCTTACTACAGAGAATTTTGATGAGGCAAAAAGAAAGTTCAGATCACTTTATAACCAGCTCAATAATCTTTCAGCCGAATCTATGCACCTCAAAGGCGAGTATGAATCGCCGGCGGAAGAAAAAAGATTTACCAGCGTGCTTTTTTCTTTTGACCCACCCGGAGGCACTGTTAAAAACCTGAAAATCGAGTTAGTGATAGAAGCGGAAATAATGTCCTGGAAAGTGAAAGTACTGATATATGACCGCAACAGGGACGATGATGAGAAAGGTGAAGAAAAAGAGAACTAGGCTAAGAGGGAAAGGAGGAAAAAGAGGCAAAGAGTCAAGTTGAAGATTCTTCCAATTTTGGAATCCTTTCAAACCCGGGCAGAATATAGCATTAACTCTTTTCTCTTTTTATCTGCTGGCTTTTAACCTTCATTAACATTAAAGCAAGACTGGTTAACCCGTTTTCAAGTTATCTAAGAATATTTTCGTAGCTGAAATAACCAGCTATGAGAAAAATATACTTATCGTTAATTTTTGTTCTTTTTGCAATTATTGTCTTTGCCCAGAAGAATGGAAGTATAAAAGGTGTTGCTTTTGATACGGCTTCGCGTCAGCCTGTAGCGAGCGCTACCATTACCTTAGTACAAAAGAAAGATTCCTCTCTTATTTCATTTACCATGACAGATAATGCCGGCCGGTTTGAGCTGTCAGGAATTCCCAACGGAGAATACAGGCTGCTGATCAGTCATGTCAATTACCACAACAGTAATGTTCTTTTTTCTATCACCGATAACAGTAAGAACAAAGACTTCGGGAATATCACGATGAATGATAAAAACAAAGTACTGGAGGAAGTCGTTGTATCGAATGAAGCGCCTCCGGTAACGATGGTGGATGATACGATTCAATATAATGCCGGGTCCTTCAAAGTACAGCCGAACGCGAGCGTGGAACAGCTATTAAAAAAATTGCCGGGTGTCAAAGTAGAAAAAGACGGCACGATAAAAGCGCAGGGAGAAAAAGTAAACAAAGTGCTGGTAGATGGCAAGGAATTTTTTGGCAATGACCCTAAGGTCGCTACAAAAAATTTGCCTGCTGACGCAGTCGATAAAGTGCAGGTATATGATAAACAAAGCGACCAGGCCCAGCTTACCGGCTTTGAAGACGGTAATTATGAAAAAACAATAAACCTTAAACTGAAGAAGGATAAAAAGAAAGGTGTTTTTGGAAAAATAGCAACAGGCGGAGGTACCGGGGAAAGATATGAAGGTAAGTTCAATGTCAACTCATTTAAAGGAGCCCGGCAGATGTCCGCAATCGGGATGGGTAACAATACCAATGCTGAAGGATTTTCTTTCCTGGATATTTTAAACTTTACGGGAGAACTGGCCCGTATGCAAAGAGGTGGCGGGGGTGGCAACATTAATATCAATATTTCCGGGGATGATGCAGCAGCGCTGGGTATTGGCGGCAACCGCAATGGTGGGATCAATACAGCATGGGGTGGTGGTATTAACTATAATAACATTATCGGTAATAAACTCGATCTCCAGAGTAATTATTTTTATAACCGGTATAATCCCGATATGGAAAGACAAGTTAGTCGTCAGAATTTTTTACCCACCAGCTATTATAACGAGAACTCATTTTCAAACAACCTGAATAATTCACAGCGGCTTAACCTGAATATGCTGTACCAGATAGATTCTTCCACTTCACTGCGGGTCGTTCCTTCATTCAGCTACCAGAAGACAAGGAACAGGTCGACATCCAGCTATCAAACAATGGCGGCTGACAATATAACAAAGATCAATGATGGCTCCAACAGTAACCTTACCAACAATGAGGGGTTTAATTTCAGGAATGACCTTATTTTCCGTAAAAAATTCAGACGGAAAGGCAGGACATTTTCTCTCTCATTACAAACGAGCCTGAATGAAAGTAATGGAAACGGGGAATTAAGCTCCGTTACCAATTTTTATAATCCCGCAGCAAGCGATACCCTCAATCAACATAGCAACAGCAAAGGAAGCCTGCGTGCCTATGCGGCAAGAGCTGTCTATACAGAACCTTTGCTGAAAAGGTCTTTGCTCGAGTTTAGCGTGGGAAAAAATAATACTCAAAATAAATCGGCGTTGAGTACTTATGATTTTAATAAGCTATCGGGTAAGTTCGATGAACTGAATGATGTGCAGACGAACGATTACCAGAATACCTACAGCTTTACCAATGCCGGAATTCGGATGCGTACACAGAAGAAAAAATATAATTATTCTTTAGGTCTCACCTGGCAGCAGGCAGAACTGGAAGGCAAAATCATTAGTGGGGTCAAGGATTCTGTGATCACTAAAACGTTTCACAACCTGTTGCCCAATGCGAGGTTCCAGTATAATATATCGAAATATAGAAGCCTTTCAATCGTATACGGCGCCAATACAAACCAGCCTTCCATGTCACAACTGCAACCGGTACCCGATCTTACCAATCCATTATATATCCGCAACGGCAACCCGGACCTGAAACAGGAATATAATCATAACATACAGGCTAACCTGAATCTTTTAAATCCTTACAAGAACAAAAATCTTTTCCTGTTTTTTACTTTACAGGCTACCCGCGATAAAATCGTGAATTATGATTCGGTCAACCTGCAAACAGGTAAACGATATTCCATGCCTGTAAATGTAAATGGAGTTTATACTATTAATAGCGACATCAGTTACAGCCTGCCCGCTCGTTTCCTGAAAGGGACGGTTGAAATAGGAAGCCGGACAGGATATTTAAAAACCAAACAATTCATTAATACATTAGCCAATGATATTAAGACATGGTCACTTGGACCAGAACTTCGTCTTGATATGAACCCTAACGATAAAATAAATATTTCCCTCGGAATGAATATAAGTTATAATAATACAAAGTATTCTTTACAATCGACTTTGAACACCAATTATCTCTCACAGGACTACAATACATCATTCGACTGGCAGCTGCCAAAGCTGTTTTTCCTGACTACAGATTTTACCTATACCATTAATAGCCAGCGCGCGCAAGGTTTTAATACCAAAGTACCAATTTGGAACGCAGGCATCAGCAAACAATTCTTAAGATTTAACAGGGGTGAATTAAAACTCAGCGCCTCTGATTTGTTGAACAAGAATATCAGTATCAACCGTACCACTAACCAGAATTATATTGAAGATAGCCGGGTGAATACATTGCGCCGCTTCTTTATGCTAACGTTTACTTACAGCCTGAGTAAAACCGGACTGAATAACAGTGCTGGTGGAGGAATGATGAGGGTAATCAAACGATAACAAAAACGTCTTGGCGGATTGGATTGGCTGCTTTATGGCTTTTATATAGCAGCAGCTAGCTTTTTATGATAAAAAATATATGAAGCGGCTAAAAAAATCAGGGGGAGGAACATAAAAGACCAGCCGCTGACCGGATCACCCACTTTTATACTGGAATAGGCAGCGCCGATAAGATCAAAAGCTAAACCGGCATAAGCCCATTCTTTGATGCGGGGGAAGCCCGGGATCAATATTGCAACAGCACCTAATAATTTTGCTACCCCGATAAAAGGAATAAAATAAACAGGATAACCCAGGTGTGTAGTAACGATAGCGACGGCTTCCGGTGTGCTCATCATATCAGGGATAGCAGAAAAGATCATAAATGCTGCAAATAAACCTGTCACTATCCAGTAAGTAATTTTTATTTTTTTCATTTGTGATAATATTAATGTTTAGTTATGTAATGAAGCCCAACAACGCCAAATCATATTTTTTGGCTCTTATCAGCTCAAGATTGATCCTGCTGCAAAACCATCCAGGGATACATGCTCCAACAAAGCTATTTTCCGCATTTTTGTTTATTATAATCTGTTATCGGAAGTTAAACAGGCCTTGTTTCTACAAATGCCGGGAGAGATATGCCGATTATATGAGTCCAGCCGCCTGCAAAACTTTCTTTTGCAAAATCGGGGTTGTTTGCCGGGAATGTCTCCAGCCCTTCATGTGTCAGTTTCAATCTTGTTTTATCACCTTCTCCAAATAATTCAAATGTTACAAAAGAATTTCCTTCATACCCATCATAGCGCCAGCTATAGGTAAGTTTTTTGCCGGGTACTGCCTCCATGACCTTGCACAGGTGTAAATATTTCTCTCCCTTATGTCCTTCTCCATAAAACCGGAACTCGAATCCGACCTCAGGTTTGAACGCTGCGAGATCGAAATACCATTGCTTCATTTCATCTTTATCAGTGATGGCTTTCCACACTTTTACTACCGGGGCATTATACACCCTTTCTATAATAAACGGTTCGGTATTCATTTTCAGTAAATATTCCTGTAAACGTCTCAGTGTCTGGGTACCACCTTCAGCCGCGCCATATTCTTTAACCACCCTGTCTCTTTCCTCGGCAGTCGCGAATACTGCTGTCATGGTCAGGTTAGTTTTGTTGCCTTGTTTTTCAAAAGTGACCGTTGTCTGAAATAAAGTAGGGTCATTTTCATCTTCAGAACTATGTGTATAAACGAGACGTTCCGGTTTTACTACTTCATTGAATACAATCTTATTGGGAAAATTCATGCCATTGGGGCCATGCATCATAAATCGCCATACACCGCCGGGTTTTACTTCCATTTCATGAATGGTATTGGTAAAGCCGTCGGGCCCCCACCAATGTTTAACATGCTCAGGCTTAGTCCATACTTCCCAGACTAATTCTCTCGGGGCATTAAGAAGACGGGTAATAACAAGTTCCCGGTCTGAAGTTTTGTTTATTACAGCAGGCATAGTTGTTATTTTTAAGTTGATTGGTTTTATTCTACAAGATTGATGAGTCTTTCAATGCTCTGAGCCCAGCCCTCATTCATTCCTTTGAGATGGTGCCTGCCAGGCGATTTGATTTTAGAAACCTTAATATGCAGGGTTAGTTTGGTTTTGCCACTTTCATCCGTCAATGTAACAGCATTCATTACTTCAAAAAGCCGTCTATTGTCTTCATCCAGGGCAGCGCTCGTGAATACGAATTTTTCGGGAGCACTGATTTCATGAACCTCTCCACCCATAGGGTACACGGTTCCGTCCGGCGCTTTCATATCAATATAGATTTTTCCGTTGGGCCTTGCATCCATTTCACAAACAGGACTTGTAAAGCCATTTGGTCCCCACCATTTGGCCAGCATTTTTTTGTCAGTCCATGCTTTAAAAACCAGTTCTCTCGGCGCATTAACGACCTGCGTAATGCTGAGTTCCCTATCCGATATATTTTTTTTTGCTTTACTTTCTTTTAGCATTTTTTTTGGTTTTAGGGGTAGCTTTATCATCAGCCTGTAACTTATTCAGGTATTCTTCCAGTGAATCCAGTTTAGCGTTCCATAATTTCCTGTATTGCTCCACCCAATCAGACACTTCGTTCAGTTTTTGCAGTTTTGCTTCACAGTACCGTTCCCGTCCATACTGTTTAATCACTACGAGACCACACTCTGTCAGAATTTTTACATGCTTATAAATAGCGGTACGGCTTACATCAAAATTTCCCGCCACGGAATTAACATTTAGCGGCTTGTGGGCGATCATGTTGATGATCTCTCTTCGGGTGGGATCGGCAATGGCCTGGAACACATCTCTTCTCATGATAAATAGGGAACCTTTTGGTTGCACAAATATATGTAACCTTTTGGTTTCTCAAAATAATTTTCAAAAAACTTTTCCGGGATAGTTATGAATTTCAGGAAGATTGATGAACCTGCTGACCGGGCTGGTAATAAAGCAGAACGTTGCCCGAATTGAATACGCTTACATCCAGTAATTTAAGATTAAGCCGATCCTTTATTCCACTGAATAAAGTTTTGCCTTTGCCTAAAACAAGCGGGCTGACAAACACACGGTATTCATCTATCAGGCCATGCTTAATAAAAGTTAATGCCAGGTTGGAACTCCCGAATATGGCCATATCTTTTCCCGGTTTTTGTTTTAAGGCAAGTACCTCATTAGCTATATTTTTTCTGACCAGTCTTGTATTATTCCATACCGCATTTGATAATGTTTTTGAAAAGACGATCTTAGATAAACTATTCATCTTTTCAGCAACGATTGGATCATTTTTAATAGCACCAGGTGTTGGCCAGTAGCCTTGCATAAGTTCATAGGTCAGCCGGCCGAATAAAAGAGTGTCTACCTCATTAAGAAAACCGATTGCATAGTTATTAAACTCTTCATCAACCTTGTGCCAGCTGATATCACTGTTTGGCCCTTCAAAAAACCCATCCAGGCTTATCATCATTTGAAAAATTACTTTTCTCATACTGATCCTGTTTTGACCGGAAACGCGTTACTAAGATACTGCCTGCTCCAATATATTACACGCAGCCCCGTTCTCCTTTAGGATTATCATTACCTTTTCGGTCATAAAATTTTCTCCCTTAATCCTGCACTCTATTACAGTCATGCAGGTCAAAACTTATCCTGCTATCCGGAAAACGGTGAAGAAGGAGGTCGGCCAGCTTTTTACCTGCGAAACTTCCTGTACACCGGTTTTAAAAACTTCTATCATCAGGATAGCTGTTCATTGTTTAATTGTTTTGATCATAACTTACCATCCACTGAATGCCGAACTTATCGGTGCACATTCCGAAATAAGCGCCCCAGAACATTTTATCTAATGGCATGGTT
>JAUZOA010000047.1 GCA_030706685.1 Bacteroidota bacterium | reverse complement strand
TTCAGTCTTATACTTTCTATTGGTATTTGCTTTGGCGTGATGAGCGGAACCGATGAACCCGACCAGGTAAAATATGCGGGAGCGGCGAAAATACTGGCGATGGCGTGAGAGGGATAATATGAGTTTTGTGTAGTTTATTATTCATTATTGATTACTCATTATTACGAGGCTGCCTCAGTGAAGGGCAACCCAGGTTGAGTATGCCCAATAATAAATAATTGATGCATACCCCGGGCAATAGCTACTAAAGATTTATTGCTGTAATTTGCCTTCCTGAAACTATTTGCTTATGAAACACGCTATTGGGATACTTTGTATTTTTTCTTTTATTCTTTCTTCCGCGCAAACAAAAACAGATTCCATCCAGCTTATCCGGAATACGGCAAAACTCTATGATCTTGATTTTACCGATGCCGAAGCTGATTCCATGATCGGGCAGCTCCGCTTCAGCTATTCTCTTTATAAAGGCATGCATCAAACCCTGCCCACGAATGATATACCATATCCTTTTGCTTTTAATCCTTTGCCAATGGGAAATACAATACCCACTCAACAACAAAAAATCAACTGGGAATTGCCTGCGGTGCAAATGCCGGCCAATAAAAATGAACTCGCTTTTTTTTCTATCCCTCAATTAGCATTCCTGGTAAAAAATAAAAAGATCAGTTCTGTTGAATTGACAAAGTTTTTTATAGACCGGTTAAAAAAATGGGGAGATACATTAGAATCTGTAATTACGCTCACAGAAGAGCTGGCTATGCAGCAGGCAAAACAGGCGGACGATGAATTGAAAAAAGGGATCTATCGTGGTTTGCTTCATGGTATCCCCTATGGATTAAAGGACTTGTTTGCCGTAAAAGGTTATAAGACTACCTGGGGCACTACTCCTTATAAAGACCAGGTGATTGACAATGATGCTTTCGTTTACCAGCAATTGAGAAAAGCCGGGGCTGTATTATGCGCCAAGCTTTCATTAGGCGCATTGGCCAATAATAATAAATGGTTTGGCGGGGAAACAAAAAATCCCTGGAACCTTAAACAGGGTTCGAGTGGTTCCTCCGCAGGTTCCGCCGCGTCCGTGGCCGCGGGATTGCTTCCTTTCGCGATCGGCACCGAAACATTAGGATCAATCGTTTCTCCATCGACCCGTTGCGGGGCTACAGGCCTGCGGCCCAGCTTTGGTTCCGTAAGCCGATCGGGGGCTATGGTGCTTTGCTGGAGTTTGGATAAAGCAGGGCCCATTTGCAGAAGCGCTGAAGAGGATGCCATCGTTTTTTATTATCTCAAAGGCACTGATGGGAAAGATCCCGGCGCTGTGGATCATGCTTTCAATTATAATCCGAAAACCGATCTTAAAAAATTAAAGATCGCCTATGCGGAAAATTATTTCCGGCGACTGAATAAAGACGCCCCGGAATGGAAAGTGATCGATTTTTATAAATCGCAGGGAGCCAATGTAGAGGCAGTAACATTTCCCGATTCTACTTTATATCCCAATAATCTTGTCAGTATTATACTGAACGCGGAAAGCGCTGCTGCTTTTGATGAACTGACAAGAACCAACCGGGATGACCTGATCGAAAGACAGGACAAGGATTTCTGGCCAAATAGTTTCAGGGCCGCACGACTGATACCCGCCGTGGAATATATCAATGCCAACCGCTACCGCTATAATCTTTGTAAAGGCATTTATGATTTCATGAAGAATTATGATGTATTGATCGTACCGACTTTTGGCGGAAGGCAACTGGCGATCACCAATCTTACCGGCAATCCTGTTGTATGCATGCCAATCGGGTTTGGCAATAATGGCAATCCCCAGAGTATAACGCTTATCGGCAAATTATACGATGAAGCTGCTATCTTAGCGGCCGCGAAAGTTTTCCAGGATAAGACGAATTTTAATAAGCTTCATCCTGCGAAATTCATGAATTAATAATTCCTAATTAATAATTACTAATGCGCACTCTCCTCATCAGCCTGGTTATTTTACTATTTGCTTCCTGTTCGCAAAAGGAAAAAATTGATCTTCTTGTCTATAACGCTTCTATCTACACCGTTGATTCTTCCTTTTCGGTTGCTGAAGCCATAGCGGTGAAAGATGGAAAAGTCATAGCCACCGGTAAGAAAACTGAGTTAGAAGAAAAGTACGATGCAAAGGAAAAGCTGGATGCCGATGGTAAATTCATTTATCCCGGCTTTATAGACGCACATGCGCATTTTGTTGGATATGGCAGCAGTCTCCAAAGAGTAAATCTTGTTGAGACCAATAGCTGGGATGAAGTGCTGGCAAGAACTAAAAAGTTTGCCGGCGAAAATCCTGATGGATGGTTATTGGGCCGAGGCTGGGACCAGAATGACTGGCCAGTTAAAGAGTTCCCGGATAATAAACAATTAGATGAATTATTTCCCGGCCGCCCGGTTTTACTACAAAGAATAGATGGTCATGCGGCGATCGCTAATCAAAAAGCGCTGGACATAGCAGGCATAAAAGCGGGTGATAAAATTCCGGGAGGTGAAATTGAAACCAAAGACGGGAAGCTTACAGGGATTTTGGTTGACAATGCTGTCGGATTAGTTTCTTCGAAAATACCTGCCCCTACCGCGGCCGAAATAAAAGAAGCATTACTGGACGCGCAAAAGAATTGTTTTGCAGTGGGGCTCACAACCGTTACCGATTGTGGTCTTGACTATCCCCGGATTCTTTTTATCGACAGCCTGCAAAAGACGGGCGGGCTCGCTATGCGGATTTATGCCATGCTCAGTGATGATAAAAAGAATTTTGATTTCGCTTTTTCAAACGGAAAAATAAAAACGGATCATCTTCATGTTTGCGCATTTAAAGTATATGCCGATGGCGCTTTGGGATCAAGGGGGGCCTGTTTGCTGGAGCCCTATTCGGATAAACCGGGGTGGTCAGGCTTCTTATTAAGTCCGCCTGCGCATTTTGATTCCGTTGCCAATATTATTTCAGCGAAAGGATGGCAAATGTGCACCCATGCTATTGGTGATAGCGGCAACCGGGTCATGCTGAAGATTTATGCAAAATATTTAAAAGGCAAGAATGATCTCCGCTGGCGTATCGAACATGCGCAGGTGATTAATAAAAATGATTTTGATTTATTCGGGGCCAATTCAATTATTCCATCCGTACAACCTACTCATGCCACATCCGATATGTACTGGGCCGGCGACCGTCTTGGCAATGAAAGAGTGAAAGGCGCTTATGCGTATAAACAATTATTACAGCAAAACGGGTGGATACCGCTGGGCACGGATTTCCCGGTAGAAGATATCTCCCCTTTTAAAACATTTTATGCTGCCGTTGTACGCAAGGATGCCAAAGGATGGCCCGGTGGCGGTTATCAAATGGAAAACGCGTTGACAAGAGAAGAAACATTGCGCGGCATGACCATCTGGGCTGCCAAAGCCAATTTTGAAGAAAATGAAAAAGGTTCTTTGGAAAAGGGAAAGTTTGCCGACTTTATTATCCTGGATAAAGATATCATGAAAGCGGATGAAAAAGAATTGCTGCAGGTGAATGTATTGAAAACTTTTTTGGGCGGGGCGAAAGTGTATGAGAAAAAATAAAAAAAAGATTGACAGGATCTTAGATAGTGTACCAGTTTGGAAATATATTTCACGCAGCGATCGCAACGGAGCAATGCTCGCCGCGTCGCGAGGCCGCTGCGAACGCCGCGTGAAACCAAACTGGTACACTACCGGATTTTGAAAATTGCATTTTATATTTTAGCCAAATTATAAACCCACTCTTCTTGAATCTGCGCCGACAAAGGAGGGGTGGTAAAAATCAGCAGCAAACCGATCCTGAATAAAGCTGCAGCATGAAAGCATAATAGTAATTTTACTTCTGCCTCCATCAATCCCCTTATTCTGAATCATATAATCCACATTCGTGGAAACTTTGTAAAATAAACGACATGAACCAGCGTTAAAAAATTATTATGTTTGCATGATGATTACCAGCGAAAATCGGCCTATTCGCATAGCGATCCTCGACCTGAATGAAGGCAAGCCCAACCAGGGTATGCGCTGTATCCGCCAGATCATTGAACAATGGAAAGAAAGCAGTGGTATGATCGCGGAAAGTGAAGAGTTTGAAGTAAGGTTGAAAAATGAATTACCCGGCACTACTTTCGACATTTATATCTCCAGCGGCGGGCCCGGCGATCCTCTTTCTTCCCGTTTTGACGACTGGGATATCAGTTGGTGCAAATGGGTGAAGGAAATGCTTCGCTGGAACGACAATCCCTCCAATACACAGAAAAAATATATCTTCTTTATTTGTCATTCTTTCCAGTTGGCCAGCCGTTATTTCAATGCGGGTATTCTCTGCAAAAGAAAATCCACTGCGTTTGGCGTGTTTCCCGTTCACATGCTTGAAGCCGGAAAGGAGGAATCTATTTTTGATGGCCTTCGCGATCCTTTCTATGCCGTGGACAGCCGCGATTACCAGCTCATTCAACCTAATCATCATGAATTAAAAAGAATGGGCGCACAGGTTCTTTGTATTGAAAAGGACAGGCCCCATGTGCCTTATGAAAGAGCGGTGATGGGCATTCGTTTCAATGAATATATGATCGGCACCCAGTTTCACCCCGAAGCTGATGCAGTAGGTATGAGCCTTCACCTGCAAACGGAAGAAAAAAGAAAAACAGTCATCGAAAGTTATGGTGAAGCAAAATTGGTCAATATGCTGGAACACCTGAATGACCCCGACAAGATCATGTGGACTTATTCCCGGGTCCTCTTCAATTTTTTAAATTCCGCGGTAGGTATGCCGGAGTTTGCTTAGGAAGCGTCAGACCGATGGCACAAGGCCTACAAAGAATAATTATTTTTAAGAAGCGGTCAGACGCCTGCCAGCGGTCTGACGCTTCTTAAAAATAGTTTGGTAAAGCTGCCCGACGCTAGTAACTTGATCCCGTCTTAACAAAAGGTCTTCATGATACCAGCTTTGCGAAAAGAATTCAATAAGAATTTCTCTGTTGAGAAGTACCAGGCATTTTTAGATGATCTCAATCATGCACACCCGGGTACCATTGAATTCAGGGTCGCCGAAACAGCAGTTTTTGTTCCCAAAGGTTTTTCAACAAAATTGTCAGCAGCCTGTGAAAGCATTATTGACATTATTGTTGACCCGAAATTTAAAGAGCTGACAAAAAATGCTATCCCGAAAAACCTGTACGTGCCGGGGGAAAATGATCATTCCCATTTTATCGCTTTTGATTTCGGAGTTTGTATCAATGAAGAGGGTGAATACGAACCGCAATTGATCGAAATGCAGGGCTTCCCTTCCATGTTTGCCTACCAGGTTTTGCTGGATGATGTTTTTCGAAGGCACTTTCCTGTGCCCGCTCATTTTGAAGCCTATCTCGGCGGACATAGCCACGAAACATATATCAAAGAATTAAAGGAGATCATTCTCGGTAAGCAAGCACCGGAGAATGTGATATTATTAGAAATTTTTCCCCATCAACAAAAAACAAGAATTGATTTTTATTGTACCGAAGATTATACAGGCATCAGGACGGTTTGTCTTACAGAATTAATAAAAGAAGGGCGGAAATTATTCTACACCCATAACGGGATGAAGACGCAGGTAAAACGCATTTACAACCGTCTCATCTTCGATGACCTGCAGCACCAACCCGCGGAAGTAGTGAAAAAAGGAAATATCTTATTTGAAGACCTGGATGTGGAATGGGCGCCCCATCCCAACTGGTTTTACCGGATCAGCAAGTATACCTTGCCTTTTATCCGCCATCCGTATGTGCCGAAAACATTTTTCCTGAACGAGGTAAAACAAATTCCTGCCGACCTGGAGAATTATGTATTGAAGCCATTGTTCTCTTTTGCCGGCCAGGGAGTGGTCATTGATGTAACGCAAAAGGATATTGATAAGGTAAAGGACCCGGAAAACTGGATATTGCAACGCAAAGTAAAATATGCTGATGCTGTTGAAACACCGGATGTACCGGCCAAATGCGAGATCCGGCTATTTTATTTCTGGAAAGATGGAACTGCGAGACCGGTTCCCGCCAACAACCTGGCCCGTCTCAGCAAAGGAAAGATGATCGGTGTACGATATAATAAGGATAAGGAATGGGTGGGCGGAAGTTATTGTTTATTTGAAAAGTGATCTCAAGTGATTTTTATTCAATGAGCAAGTATGAAATTCTTTGCATTTATAACAATAGTCATCCTTATTGCCTCTTGTAACCGGCCAAACAAAGAGGCAGAAAAAATGCAGGCAACCATTGACAGCCTGCAAAAGCAGTTGAAGGAAACTTACAAGCCGGGCCTGGGTGAATTCATGACAGGTATTCAAACACATCATGCCAAACTCTGGTTCGCGGGTCAAAATCAAAACTGGCCATTAGCCGATTTTGAAGTGCACGAGATACTGGAATCCCTGGATGATATTCAAGCCTATTGCACTGAACGTTCCGAAATAAAAGCAATCGGCATGATCAAACCTCCCCTGGACAGTATAAACAATGCCATTCAGCAAAAAAACCTGCAACAGTTTACCAGCAGTTTCACGCTGCTGACCAATACCTGTAATACCTGTCATAAGGCAACCGATCATGGATTCAATGTGGTGATTATACCTACCAGCCTGCCGGTAGTCAACCAGGATTTCAAACCCATACAACAGGAAGCAGCGAAGAAACAAAGAATGTAAACTACCTTTGTTCACATGAACACCGGGAATAATGACAATAAGAGGCATTGGGAAAATATATATGAGACCAAAGGGGAGAAAGAACTAAGCTGGTTTCAACCCTACCCCGATACCTCGGTTGAATTTCTCGGGTTATTCAAATTGCCATTAACAGCCCATATTATTGATATTGGTGGCGGAGACAGTCACCTCGTGGATGTACTTTTAGATAAAGGCTATCAAAATGTCTGGGTGCTGGATATTTCGGCCAATGCTATTGAAAGAGTTAAAAAAAGATTAGGTGAAAGAGCCGGGAAGGTTCACTGGATTGTTTCAGACATTACAGAGTTTGAACCACCGGTTCAATTTGATTTCTGGCATGACAGGGCGGCCTTTCATTTTTTGACATCAGAGGAAAAGATCAATAAATATGTTTCCATCGCGGAAAATGCCATTAAACAAAACGGTTACCTGGTATTAGGTACATTTTCCGAACAGGGACCGCGAAAATGCAGCGGCCTGGAAATAAAACAATATTCAGAAACATCCATGTCTGCGAGATTTGAGGTTGCCTTTAAAAGAATAAAATGCACGGAGACCGCTCACCCAACCCCCTTCGGCACTATCCAGAATTTTCTATTCTGTGCTTTTCAAAAGAAATAATTCTTACATTGCCTCATGCAACTCATCAAAAATATTCCTCCCAAAGAAATCGTGGCCGGTATCACCGGTTATTACGCTCACGGCGCCAACATGACCTTTGGTTATGTGGAAATAAAGGCCGGCAGCCATTTACCCGAGCATCACCATGTACATGAACAGATCACTTACATCATCGAAGGGCAACTGGATATGATCATCGGTGGAAAATCCTGTTCCCTGACCGCAGGAATGTACCATATTATCCCGTCTCATACACCTCATTCGGCGATTGCCAAAACCCATTGCAAATTGATTGACGCATTCAGCCCTGCCAGGGAAGACTATAAATAATATATGATAAATACGGGAAAACTAACTGCCGTCCTCCTGCTTTTCATGAGCGTGAACGCATTTTCGCAGGATAATTATGAGATCCAGGTATACTCCGCTCCCACCATGGAAAAAGGCAATACCATTTTCGAGCTGCACAGCAATTTTACTTTTAATGGAGAAAAGAATATTGTCGAGGGAGTCCGTCCTACCTATCACGCCCTTCATGAAACCCTGGAGATCACACATGGCATTACTGAAAATTTCGAGGTCGGTTTTTACCTTTTCACCAATTATACAAACCCTTACGGTTATAAAGTGATCGGCTCGCATATCCGCCCGCGCATCAGCGTGCCTGAAAAATGGAAATGGCCGGTAGGCGTAAGCTTATCCACTGAATTCGGTTATCAAAGACAGGAATATTCTTCCGATACCTGGAGTGTTGAAATCAGGCCGATCATTGATAAACAATTCAGGAATTTTTATATCGCCTTCAATCCTACACTGGGTATCGGGCTGAAGGGCACCAGCCATGATCATACACCCGGCTTTGAGCCAAATTTAAAAACTTCGTACACTTTCAAAAAAGTGGCGCTGGGGCTGGAATACTATGGTAATATTGGGCAACTCGACCAGGTTCCCGGGATCAGCGAACAAAATCATGCCCTTTTTATCGTCGCTGATCTCTATGTTGATCCCAAGTGGGAGATCAATGTAGGGCCGGGTTTCGGATTGACCAAAGCCACCGATGGTTTTGTTTTCAAATTACTGGTCGGCAGAAGGATTACGTGGAAACATTCTTGATACGCTAAGTTTCGCTAAGATGCAAGCTCATTATCCGGCTTGCTGATCCTTGCGCATTTCGTTGAGCCATTCAATCGCTGTTATTTTAATTTAAGCCTTGCAAACTTAAACCTGCTATTTTGCAGCAATCAAAATATAAACCCCTTTATTGATTACTGTCATTCTCGCCGGGCAATTTACTTACCAGGCCTGCCTTCCGCAATAATCTCCTGTTTTGCCGGTTGTGCACCAGCTTAAATACAAGCGAATAAATCACCGGCAGTATCAATAATGTAAGTATGGTAGCCGTTACCAGTCCCCCTATTACCACGATGGCAAGCGGTTTCTGTGATTCGCTGCCGATTCCTTTTGAGATAGCGGCGGGCATCAGCCCGATCATTGCCATTAATGCCGTCATGACTACCGGTCTTACTCTCGAAGCCACTCCATACTTGATCGCTTGCTCCAGGTGCATGCCTGCATCGAGATTTTTTCTAAATACAGATATTAATATCACCCCGTTCTGAATACAAACCCCGAATAAGGCGATAAAACCAATTCCTGCAGAGATACTAAAATTCAAACCGGTAAGATGGAGCGCTAATATTCCACCAATTAACGCAAATGGCACATTCATCAATGTAAGGATCGCGTCTTTTACATTGCCGTACGTAATGAACAGTATCAGGAAAATGAGCAATAAACAAATAGGCACCACCTGACCTAATGTTTTGCTGGCACGTTGCTGGTTTTCAAATTCGCCATTCCAGGTAGTTCGATAACCGTCGGGTAAATGAATAGCTGTTTTTACTTTTTCCTGGCCTTCCTTGATGGTGCCGCCAAGATCTCTTCCCCGCACGGAAAACTTAACGGCAATATATCTTGCATTGTTATCCCGGTAGATAAAGGCAGGGCCTGTTAATGTCTGAATATTCGCTATTTCCTTCAGGGGTACTTTAGCGCCATCGTTGGTGGGCACCATCAGTTGTTCTATTGCGTCCTGCGTAGCACGGTATTCTTTTTGGTACCTGATCCTTATGTCAAACTTTCGTTCGCCTTCATACAGCTCTGTTGCTTCTTTGCCCCCGATAGCCATTTCTATGACAGCGTTGGCATCAGCAGTAGTAATGCCATATAGCGCCATTTTTTGCTGATCCAACTGAATGCGGAACTCGGGCTGACCAAGGTTTCTTTCAATGCCAAGATCTTCGATGCCTCTCACCGTTTTAAGCTGCCCTTCCACTTCCTTGGCCAGGCTGTCCAATGTATTAAAATCCGAACCGAATATCTTAACCGCGAGGGCGGCATTTACACCGGCGACCGCTTCTTCCACGTTATCCCGTATCGGCTGGGAATAATTTAATACCAGGCCAGGCATCTTATTCAATTGTTCATCCATTTCACTGATCAGTTTCTCTTCGCTGATATGCCGCTTCCATTTTTTCTTGGGAAAGAGATCGACCTGTATCTGTACATTGAAGAAACCTTTTGGATCCGTGCCGTCATTAGTTCTGCCAATCTGGGAGAGCGTTTTTTGCACTTCAGGAAATTTTGATAAAATGCTGACCATTTCATCGCTCACCGATTTGGCTTCCGACAAGGAAACGCTCATGGGCAATTCGGCTTCCACCCATAAGGCTCCTTCATTCAATTCAGGCAAAAATTCAGTGCCCAGGAATTTAGAAGAGAAAAAAGTCATGGCCATAATGACCACTGCAATAAGAATACTCTTTTTCTGGTGACGGTAAACCCAGTTCAGGAGCTTCCCAACTCCTCTTTCAAAAAATGATACCAGGATATTATGCTTTTCCCTTACATTTTTCTTCAATAATATACTGGAAAGAGCGGGTACCAGGGTTAATGTAAATAACAAGGCGCCCAATAATGCAAAACCGAGTGTATAAGCCAGCGGCGAAAACATTTTACCCTCTACTTTCTGAAAAGCAAAAATGGGAACCAGGCAGGTGAGAATGATCACTTTACTGAAGAAAATCGCTTTGCCCATTTCGGTACCGGTGCTTTTGAACAGGCCGAGTTTGGCCAGCTTGTTGAATTTTTCCATGCCCACTTCCTTTGCCTTGTGATCAAGGGCTACAAATAATCCTTCTACCATCACCACGGCGCCATCAATGATGATCCCGAAATCGACCGCGCCCATACTCAGCAAATTGGCCGTCATTCCTTTTAGCCGCATACATATAAAGGCAAAGAGCAGGGACAGGGGAATGATGATACTCACGGTAACGGTCGTGCGCCAATCCGCCATGAACAGCATAACGATCAGTGTAACCAGGATGATGCCTTCAATCAAATTATGAATGACCGTATCCTGCGCGTAATCCATCAACTCAGTACGGTCATAAAATGTATCTACCTTCACTCCCTTGGGCAAAATGGAAGTATTGAGTTCTTTCACTTTTTCTTCCACGCCTTTTAATACTTCACCCGGGTTCTCTCCTTTCCGCATAACAACAATGCCCTCAATTACATCATCTTCACGGTTGCCCCCTTTATCCCGCGTAACCCATCCCAGCCGGGGTTTCCCGGCTTCAATAACTTCCGCCACATTCTTCACCAGCAACGGAACCCCATTCACCTTATTGATCATGATATTCTGGATGTCACTGATACTGCTCAGCAGGCCGATGCCTCTTACGAGGTAGGATTGACCGTTTCTTTCAATGACATCACCCCCGACGTTGACATTGCTTTTACTGATCGCATTATATATATCGAGTGAGGAGAGGTTGTATTTTGTAAGAAGATCGGGGTTCACACTCACTTCATACACTTTTTCTTCGCCGCCAAAGCTGTTTACATCTGCTACACCCGGAACTGATTTGAACTGGCGATCCAAAACCCAGTCCTGCAACGTAGTCAGATCACGGATCGAATAGATTTTACTTTTCAATGTGTACCGGTAAATTTCACCGGTAGGACCATAAGGAGGCTGAATGTCGGGCTTTATACCATCCGGGAGATCGGCGCCGCCGATCCTGCTTTGCACCTGTTGCCGGGCGAATGCATCATCCACGCCATCATCGAATATGATGCGTATATAACAAAGCCCGAATGCAGAAGTAGTACGGAGGTTGGATTTTTTCTGCACAGAATTCAATACTGTTTCCAATGGAATCGTAACAAACTTCTCCACTTCTTCTGCGCTTCGTCCCGGCCATTGGGCAATGATAATGATTTGCGTATTCGTGATATCCGGGAAAGTTTCGATCGGTGTCTCTTTATACGCCCATACTCCCAGCACCACCAATACGCCGGTCATGAAAAATACAAAATAGCGGTGCCGCAGTGAAAAATGGATAATATTTTTAATAAACTTCTTCATTTGGTTTTGTACCTGCTTTAGATTGCCGCGGGTTGAAGCATTCAATTAATTTTTTTCTGTCTTGCTGCTACCAGGTTTGTTTCATCAGTATTCACCAATCAGGGCCCGGTAATAAAGTATCTGTTGCTCTGTAATAATTCTATCTCCCGGCTGCAGCCCCTTTAAGACAAACGTATTATCTCCTACAGATTTTAATATCTCGATTTGTTTCAATTCAAGATTGCATTTATCGTGGTAGATGATCACAAAGTTTTTCCCGTTTTCTGTAATAACCGCCGAGTGAGATATCGTGACCATCTGTTGCTGTTCTTTATTTTGCACCAGTACATTGGCAAACATTTCCGGCTTCAGCTCGTGATTGCTGTTATTTAATGCAATCCTCACTTTCATTACCTTGGCCTGGGGATCCAGCACCTGGTTTACTTTATCAATTTTTCCTTTAAATACCTTCCCGGGCCAGGCGACTGTGGTTACATCCACATTATACCCTTCTTTTACTTTAGCGACATCGCTTTCATATACATTGGCCCAGATCCATACATCGTTAATATCCCCCACCGTAAAAATGGCCTGGCTATTATCCCCGCGGATAAAACTTCCTTCCTCGGCATTCTTATCCACTACATACCCCTCAATCGGCGCCTTCACCGTGTAAGTGCCATCCGTGGAGGTCTGACCGCCTCCATTAATGGAAATCTGTGTTTTTAATTTGGCGGCATTCGCAACGGCTTTATTGTAATTTTCTTTGGCCTCCGTATATTCTCTTTCGCTGGCAATGCCGTTTTTAAATAATGATTCCGTATTGTCCAGTTGTTTTTTGGCAATGGTTACATCAGTGTTAGCCAGCGACAGGTCGCTGTAATTCCCGGATACATCGGCGCTTTTAATAATAGCCAGGGTCTGTCCTTTGTGCACCTTATCGCCAAGAGAAACCATCACTTTTATGACCTGGCCGCTGCTGAAAGGAAATACTTTTACGACTTTATTATCATTGAAACTAACCTCTCCGCTTAATTTTACCTCATCGCTTATGTAAGTCAGGCGGGCTGAATCAATCTTTACCAGGTTGGCCATAGAATCGGTCACACAAATTTTCGCATTTTCCTTGTTCCCATCATCATTTCCTGGCTTACACGAAATCATGCACACGCAGATCGCCGCACCAAAAAGAAATACCGGGAAAGTTTTTTTAATTAGCATAATTAATTTTCTATTGTAGTGGAATAACGGTATAGTTTACAGTATAATTCAATTCAGCAATCGCCGCAAGCAGGTTGTTGTGTTGTTCAACCAGTTTTAATTTAATATCCTTATACGAATCAATAAAATCAGTCAGTTCCAGCAGGCTGATCTGCCTGTTTCCATAACTATCCAGCATGCCCTGGAATAATTTGTCATAATTACCGGAAAACTCACGTTGTTCCTGATTATTGATTTGCCGGAAATAATTGACCTTCTGCAGGGCCGTCATGACTTCGTTCTTTATTTTCCCGGCCTGGTAGTCCACCTGGGTTTGCTGCTGCTGCACGTTAAACTTCGCAGCTTTGATATTCCCCTGGTTCCTGTTGAAGATATTCAGCGGTAATGACACGGAGAGGCCCACATAATTGGGCGTATAGGTACTCAGCCTGTCATATTCGGGTCCGACTGTAATATCCGGTTTGGCCAGAGCTTTTTGATAGACCAGATTATGCTGTTCATATAGCAACGTTGTCTTTTCTATTCTTGCATCGGGGCGCTGATTCATCGCCAGGGCGACTAAAGTATCAGGCACAGGAAGCTGACTGTTTGCCAGGACAGGAAACGAATAATTCATTACCGGCAACACAAAAGAGCTATCGGTAGCCTGCAGCAATAATTTTATTTCGGCCTGCACAGGGATTAACTGTGATTGGACATTCACTAATTCATTCTGCAAACTGAAGAGCGTTGCTTTCAGTCTCATGTAATCCTTCAGTGAAATATTACCAACTTTATATATTTCTTCCATCCCCTTTACCAGCCGGTCCACATGCGTGATTTCAATGTCATACACTTTCTTTTGTTCCAGCAAATGTTCCGTTTCAATAAAATCACCCCGTAACGCATATTGCAGGCTGCGCAAGAGGTCATCAAATTGTTCCTGTGCCAATACTGCATTATCGGTCGCCAACTGGGTTTGCTTCCTGATCTTGCCGGCTGTCCTGATCAATTGCTGAACCTGTATATATACCTGCCCGTTATTACTGTCATGGCGAAAAAATTTTCCATCATATACGTTCTGATCAGTTACCAGGTAGGGATTGTCCCAAAGCCGGGCCTGTTGTATCAATGCCTTGCTTGCGTCGATATTATATTGGGCCGCGAGTAAAGAAAGATTTTTCTGGAGAAATATTTTTTCAGCTTCCGGCAGTGACAACCGGGTTGTGTCCTGTGCATTCGACAGGTTGGAATTAAATAATATAATAATTATAGCTATCAGCCAGCCTCCAAAGGCGGGTACGCTTTTTTTCATTTCGAAATGAATTAATTAATAAAAATGGCAAGCAAGTTTGATGGATCTTCATTGACGCCACCGGTATTTTTTTTACCGCCACGAAGTATTCTTAGAGCAGTAACCTGGCTTTTGAAATTGGCTCCGGGGGAGGCGTCACTACATCATAAAAAACAGGGTCAGGCTGGCCCGTACTCAGGCCAGGGAAACGGTCCTTGTCTTTTGGATTAACCGGGTTATGTTCCGACGCTATTACCTGCTGGGAAAAAGAAGAATCGAATGCCTTAACAAGGTGATAATAACGCGCATTATCATCGTCCTCGTCGGGTCGCGGCTTGCCTTTTTGATGCAATATTACGTCATGGACATATTCCACAAGGCTGTTGATATCGTTGATCCTGCACCCGTTTGCATCATAGGCGTCTACCTCATCTACCTGCGCGATAAACATAAAGAAATTGACATGAGAAAGTAGCAATATAAGAGACAGTATGTGCCTGAACATATTGGATATTAACGCAAAAGTATATAGAAAGCGTAACCCGGTTTCCAGATTTGTAAGTCATTAACAAAAAGCGGGAAACCAAATAAATGCCTTTTAAAATGGAGATATTCAGTGGACCGGTTGCGGGTGTAAGAAGGGGTGTTCTACTAAAGATTTTTACTATAGCCGGATCTTAAAACCCCCATTCATCACAAATCCATCCAATGGCGCATAGATATCTTTAAAAACAGGGTTGGTGACCGAGCCTGTATAAATGCTTTCAAATCTGGTCTGCCTGATATCCCCGAAGTTTTCAAAGTTGATGTACAAGGAAAATTTCTTCCATACTTTCTCCGCCACCAGTCCCGCCAGCCAATAATCCCTGCCTGTACTTCCATCCGTTAGCTCTTGCCGGCTGAAATAATATAGCTCTGACCCGATTTTCCATTTATTTTCTATCTCGTAAACAAGAGCGGCATTGAAACGGTGTTTGGGGGTTAATGGATTTTGATAGGTCATTCCGTTATTATGAACTTGCGCATCGGTGTAAGTATACCCGAGGTACAAATCAATATCATCATAGCCCAGTTTAATATTGGTCTCCCCTCCCCGGGTATCAATATGCCCCGGGATATTTTGAAACTGGTACAAACCACCCGGTATCATTTCAAGGAACAAAGGTTTTTTTAAATACGTGTAGAAAAAGAATTGGTTGATGCTGAAAGTTATTTCATCAAAAGATGTGTGATAACTGATATCCCAATTGGCGCCCACACTTCTTTCCAGTTTATTGATTTCTGAATTGACCGGTAAAACATTCCTGTATAAAAGCCTTTCGCTTTCTTCGGTAAAAATGGTGGGAGGCTTATACCCAAAACCGCCGCCGATGCGGCTGGCCAGCCTGGATGTAATCTTAAACAGGGCCGAAACGCGGGGCAATAACGCAAACCCATAGCCGGCTATATAATCTCCTCTTACTCCTGTTTCTAAAGTAAGCCGGTCCAAAGCATTCCAGGTGTTTTGCACAAAAGCTCCAAAAGTGTTTTGGTTGTAATTTCTAAGCATCGCCCTTTCTTCAAAATGATCAGTCAGAACGTTTACGCCGGCTACCCAGTCTGATTCTTTTATTTTGCCGGCATAACTCGCTTCCGTAAAGCTGCTGTATTGTGTGCCATCAAATTCATAACCCTTGCTGCTGATAATACGATTAAAATAACTAACACTATTCTTCAAGGTAAACCTGCCTTTTTCACTGACCTCGCGGGTTGCTGTAAGCTGGGTCGCTATGCGTTGGGTTTGATTACGTTCAAAATAACTATGTATACTATCGCCATCCCCTGCTATAAACTTCATGTCTCCGCCCAGGCGGTTTTCAAAACTTGTATTCACCCCAAAACTTAGCTGTGTTTTTGGGTTGAAATAGATGAATAATTTCGGGTTAATAGTATAGCGCTCAAATTTGGGTATGGCGGAAAAAGAAATATTGGCGGGGTCATACGCTTTATTACTATTTCTCGAAACAAATAATGTGATGCCTGTTTTTTTAAACCGTTCTCCATAAAACCCATTGATATCAATACCCCCGGCAGATGTTATATTGAAATGGAAATTCAGGTCGCGGTGTTCAGCCGGTATTTTAGAAATTAAATTCACCAGGCCCGCTATAGCCCCGCCTCCATACAAAGTGGATGCGGCTCCTTTTATTATTTCAACCTGTCTTAAATCCAGGGGTGGAGTTTGTAAAAGACCCAGGCCGGTAGCCGCGCCGGCATATAGTGGGAATCCATCCTTCAGAATTTGGGTATAGCGACCATCCAGGCCCTGTATCCGGATACCCGCGTTGGCGCTTGTAGCGGAAGTTTGTTGTGTCTGAATGCCTGTACTTTCACTCAACAACATTTTTATATCACCCGGTCTCATAGTGGCTTCTTCCCTGATTTCTTCACTGGCAATGACTTCAACCCTCGTTGGGGTGCTGTTGATACTCCTGTTGGAGCGTGTACTATTTACCGTCACTTCTTCAAGTCCTCCTTCCTCCCGCTCCAAAAAAACCAGGATTGTATCCGTTGCCGGCAATGGGAAATCATACACTTTTTCCATTTCTTTATATCCTGCATACGTAAATACTACCGTATGCTTCCCGGCAGGGATATCATGGATAATAACCAAACCTGTACTATCCGCTATCGCGGTTTTGTTCATTTCTTTTATAGATACCGTTGCCCCGGCCAATGGCTCTTTTTCACTTTTTATGATTGCTTTAAAGCTATATTGTGCCGGTACATCAGTCGCAGTAAACAGTAGGATAGCAAAAAAAATAATTCCCTTCATATTCCTGTAAATAATAAATTGATATAACGCCTGTCTTTATTAAATAAAGACAACAAAATTAAGCCTTTAAATTTCTGTTTATTCCCGTTGGTCGCCAAAAAGGAAAGAAATAAGCAGGATAAAAAATTAAAAATCTCCTATACATTGATTATAATAAGTTAGCTGCCGTTACTATTTAATTCGTAAAAAACCTGCATTAATCGCTACCACTATGGTGCTGACTGTCATCAATACGGCGCCGGCAGCCGGGCTCAAAAGAATGCCCGTTTTATATAAAACACCTGCGGCCAGCGGCAGGGCAACAATATTATATCCTGTCGCCCAGGCCAGGTTCTGGATCATTTTCCTGTATGTAGCTTTTCCGAAAAGAAGTAAGCTTACGATATCTTTTGGATTACTGTTGACCAAAACTATTCCCGCCGTTTCAGCGGCGATATCACTTCCCGATCCTACAGCAATGCCTACATCGGCCTGTGCCAATGCAGGTGCATCATTTACACCGTCTCCTGTCATGGCAACAAATTCACCTTTACGCTGTAACTCTTTTATCTTCTCTAATTTCTGGTGCGGTAATACTTCGGCAATAAAACTATCGATACCTAAGGTTTCGCTTACACTTTTGGCCACTTTATTGTTATCGCCGGTAACCAACATTGATTGGATTTTGTTTTGCTTTAAAGTTCTGATGGCGGCGGCTGATTCGGGCCGTATCTCATCCGATAACGCAATATATCCGACCAGTTCGTTATTACTAATTACAAATACAATCGTTTCCGTTGCATTGGGTGTAAAGCCAGCAGGTAGAGCGATATTATTTTCTTTTAAATAGCCGGGACTAACCACCCATATCTTTTTACCTTCTACTATAGCTTCTACCCCCTGCCCTGTGATGGCATTGAAATTTTCTGTTGATGGGATAGTCACAGATAAGTTTTTCGCCTTTTGAAGAATACCTGTTGCAATAGGGTGTTCTGACTTTTGCTCTAAGGCGGCTGCCAGCCGTATGATTTCGTTTTCAGGAACGCTGTTTTTTAATGAAACGATTTTGGATACCTCAAACTTTCCGATAGTAAGTGTACCCGTTTTATCAAATACAATGGTTGTTACTTTTCTTGAATTTTCAAATGCTGTCCTGTTTTTAATCAGCAACCCATGTTGCGCGGATAAAGCTGTTGATTTAGCCACCACCAACGGAACGGCAAGCCCCAGTGCATGAGGGCAGCAAATAACTATAACCGTCACCATTCTTTCAATAGAAAATGCAATGTCCCTGCCTGATAAATACCAGGTTAAAAATGTAGCGATACCGGCTATGATAGCAATGATGGTAAGCCACTTTGCTGCTTTATCTGCCAGTAATTGAGTTTTTGATTTTGATTGCTGCGCATCCTGCACCAGTTTTATTACCTGAGAGAGGTAGGAATCTTTTGAACCATGCAATACGGATACTTTAACAGCGCCGTTGCCATTAATAGAACCTGCAATTACTTTGTCGCCGGTATTTTTCTTTACGGGTTTAGATTCGCCGGTGAGCATGGATTCATTGAGATAAGTTTCTCCTTCAGTGATAAGGCCATCGGCTGCTATCTTCTCGCCGGGTTTAACCAGGATAATATTATTTTCCCTCAGGCTTATTGTTTTGACGTCCATAATATGATCGCCATGTACCAGGTGGGCATCATCGGGCATCAGTTGCACCAGCAGTTCAAGCTCCTTTGATGCCCCTGCAACCGATCTCATTTCTATCCAATGACCCAATAGCATGATCAGGATAAGTGTGGCCAGTTCCCAGAAAAAATCCATGCCCTTCAGGCCGAGTACTGTTGCTACGCTATAGGTATATGCCACCGTGATGGCAAAGCCTATCAATGTCATCATGCCGGGGCTTTTCGCCTTCATTTCCCCCGACCAGCCCTTTAGAAAAGGCCAGCCTCCATAAAAAAACACAACAGAAGAAAGAAAGAGCAATACATATTCTGAGCTGCGAAAACGGATATGAATGTCCAGCCAATGCTGTATCATTTCGGATAAAAGCATCACAGGAATGGTCAATACCAGCACCACATAAAACCTTTTCCTGTAATCAGCGATCATCATAGCATGATGGTCATGCCCCGCGGCTGTTATGGAGTGTCCGGCATGATCCAGTGAGGCCTCACTTTGTTGATGATTAGCGTGATGTTGATGTTCCATATCCTGTTCTTTTGGGAACCATTGTTACTACATATTTTTCATATCGTGCCCTGCCATTATAGTATTCCCTTTTTTAAAAATATATTCGCTTTGCAGCAGGTAAGCACCGCTGGTTACAACTATATCGCCCTCCTGCAGTCCTGATTTTATTTCAATACGATTCCCGTTTTCCAATCCCGTTTCTACCATTTTACTTTTGAAAGTATTGACACCGCTTTTCACCCAGATCATGGCCATTTTTCCATCTCTCAATACGGCATCAACCGGTAATGACAAAGTCTTCCTTTCCGGGCTTTTAAAAATGACATAAGCAGGCATTCCCGGTTTGAAAATATTATCGTGATTAGAAATAGACACCCGGATAAGATTGACTCTTGTATCAGGATTTATTTCCGGGTTGACAAGTTCCACTTTCCCCCTGAATTCTTTGCCGGGCAGGTCGGGTAACTGAACTATCACGGTGGCATTATCATCCAATTCCGGCAATTGCGAAGCATAGACCTGCGCTTCCGCCCAGATGGTAGAAAGGTCAGCGAGTTTTATTACGGTACTGCCTTCCGTTATATACTGGCCCTCGATCACCGGTAATGCTGTAATAAAGCCTGATGCTGTACTATAGTAAGCTGTCAGCGGCGATGATTTTTTTGTCTTTGCCAGTTCATTTACCTGCGCTTCATTCATTCCCCATAATAATAATTTTGTTTTGGCGCTTTGCAACAACTTATTGAAATCAATGATCGAATTATCCATTGTCTGCTGTCTTTCCAGCGCGGCAATGTATTCCTGTTTGGCATTATTGAGCTCTTCACTGTACAGGTCATATAAATGAGCTCCATGCGGAACATATTCACCGGTGTTTTTAAAATATAACCTGTCAATACGGCCCGCGATCCTGGCATTTACGCTGTTAACCTTTGTCTCATCAGCAGCAAGAGTGGCTGTTACAATAACTTTGTCACCCATCGTTCCATTACGGATCGTATCGGTTTGAATATTACCCAGGCTCACCTGGTCATCGTTCAGTACTATTTCATCCTCCGACTGCTGCGTCTTCTTTACCTGTATCAATTCCATGTGGCAGATGGGGCAGGTACCGGGCTTATCCTGTTTGATCTGCGGATGCATGCTGCAGGTATAGTACTCATCATTGTTTACAATCGCCGTCTTTTTGTTTTTGCAGGATACAAAAACAAGCGTCGTCACTAAGGTTATCGTCAAATATTTTTTCATGACTACTTGTTTGTTTTAATAAAACTCTCACTATCTACAAGGTATTGGGCGTTGGCCACCACGGCTTCGTTCTTATCCAGGCCTCCTACTACCTGTACCAGGTGCTTATTCACGATACCGGTTTCAATTTTTCTTGCCACGAACGATTCCCCGTTTCTTACAAACACAATTTTATCGAGGCCAAGTGACAGCACAGCTTCCTCGGGCAGCCAATCAGCCAGGCGTTGCCCGGCAAATACTGTGGCCTTTACCTGGCTGCCTATTGGCAGCCGTAACTGTCTATTATCAAAGTATACTCTTGCCGTCAGTGTTTTACTTCCTTCCCGGTAAAATGGTTCAATATAATTGATTACAGCCCTGAAATCCTTTTGCGGGGCGACTTCCGGTATAACACGCACTTTATCTCCTGTATGAATCAATGCTGCCTGGCCGGCAAAGATGTTCAGCACGGCCCATGCTTTGGCCGGATCATATACAGAAAAAACATTTTCCCCTTTTTGTACATACATCCCTTCCTTGACTGGCAGTTCCTGCGTCGTCATTAAAAGATCTTTCGCAGCAAGGCTTTCATTATTTGCGCCGGCGGCATTATCGCTTTCATGAATATGCCCGGAATAACGGCTGTAAACCGATATGGCATTGACAGCCCTTTCGCTTTGCATCACCTGTTGCAATTGCGCCTCACTCATTCCGAGCAACAATAATTTCTGCTTCGCGCCATCGATTAATACCTCATTATCCCTGTCATTTTTTAAAACAAATAAAAGATTTTCCTGCGCAGTCATTAATTCAGGACTGTAAATATCCATGATCTTCTGACCCTGCTTTATTTCCTGGTAACGGTATTTTACATACAGTTTTTCGATCCTTCCATTGACATTTGCTGATACGGCGCCGGTATATCTTGTATCATAAGTTAAAAATCCATAGGCGTCCATTTCAATATCTTCCGTCCGCGCTGCCATATGCACCATCGGCACAGAAGCGACCACCTGCTGGTTTACCGGCTTCAATAAAGTATTCAATGAAACTTCCTTTTCCCTGCCGGGAGATTTAACAGGCTCAAGATTCATTCCGCATATGGGGCAGGCCCCTGCCGTATCACTATGCACCTGGGGATGCATCGGGCAAGTATATCCTGTTTTATTTATCACAGGCTTCGCAGTTGGTTCCTGCATTGAACTGCCTGCCTTCTTTTTTTCATCACAGCCAGCCACAAGCAGGAGCAGAACAACAGGTAAGGCTTTATAAAAAAGATTTTTCATACCCTCTTTATTTGATCTCAAGTATTTTCATCAACTCAGCCTGCATCTGCAGGGCTTTCTGCAACTGGTCGAAATATTCCATCTGCGTCATGTTCAATGCTTCCCAGGCATCAAAAAGCTCAAACAATTCTTCGGTGTTCTGCTCATACGCCAGTTGCATAGTCTGAAAATTCTTTCTTAATGCAGGAATAATCCGGGTCTCATACAAATTCATCTGTTTCTTTTTTGATTCGAGTTCCGCGAAAGTTGAATGGGCCATACCCATGGATTCATTAACGATCATCTGTTGCTGGTTCTTCAATGCCTCATTTTCCCAGACTAAGCTTTCCGCTTTTGCCTTGTTCATTTTTGATGACCACTTAGCCAAAGGAAGTTTCACCATTCCCATTAAGGAAAATTGCCAGGGCTGTTTAGCCCATGCCATCATATGCTCGTAGCGAATGCCGAATTCAGGTTTCAGCTTTGCGAGTTCCGACTGGCGTTGCAGGTTATTGACTTCAATGCTGCGGCTGATCACTTTTATATCACTTCGTCTTGCCATTAAAGAAGCAGAGTCAAACATATCCTTATTAAAATCAACCCATACATAATTGGTATCCACTGAAAATAATCCGTCCGCCGGGCTGTTCATGACTGTATTGATGGCAATTCTTTTCTGGGTGATATCATTTTCGAGCATGAGTTTCATGTTTTCGATAGTAGCCTGTGCGGCTTTGGCTTTGTAATAAGCGCTGATCTTTCCAAGGCCGTTCTTATACCGTATCTCCGCGCTCTGCATCATAAACAGGAGTAGTTTATTATTCTCTTCCAGCACTTTCCGTTTTTTTTCCAGCACGATCCATTCATAATAATTCTTTCTCGCTGTATAAAGCAATTCATTCATCACTACATCCTTTTTTTGTTTTTCAACAGAAGACTGCGTGTTCATATAAGCATATTCGGCTTCCTGTTTCTTCCTGGCCGGAAACATTTGCTGTGCCGAGATCGCGAACATACCCATACCCGGTTGTCCATTCATCGATTTCCACCGGGCAGGATCATAAGGCGTTAAGAAAAATCCTGCTCCCAGTTCGGGTGGCATCCAGCTATAGGCGCCTTTGGCAGCTTCATCCATCGAACGGGCTTCGGCATCCAGCATTTTCAACGC
Source organism: Bacteroidota bacterium (assembly GCA_030706685.1). GTDB lineage: Bacteria > Bacteroidota > Bacteroidia > Chitinophagales > Chitinophagaceae > VBAT01. The sequence continues at coordinate 16,302 of JAUZOA010000047.1, read as the reverse complement.
AGGATGGTTTTTTTCAATGGCCGTATTGACCTGGCTGATGGTAAGTATCTCCTGTCCATCAGAAGCTGCTACGATTGAAATCATTCCAAAAAAGATCGTGATACGTTTCATAAAAACCTGGTTTGTCATTTGCAATACTTAGTGTTTTGTCTCCAGCACATCTATCTTTCCCTGTTTTTTCAGCTCGTATTCTTTAGCCATTAAAAAAATAAGCGGTGTGACCAGCAGGATATGTGTAGCAGAAGTGAGCACCCCTCCTACCATCGGCAAAACAATGGGTTTCATCACATCACTCCCCACGCCATGACTCCATAAAATGGGTATTAACGCAAACAATGAAACACTTACCGTCATCAGTTTAGGCCTTAACCGTTTTGCCGCCCCGGCGATTACATATTCTTTCAAATCCTGGCGGGTGATGGCTTCTTTGGAATTGCCTTTTTTCTCCACGAGTTGCTGCATTGCATCATTGAGATAGATCACCATCACAATTCCCGTCTCCACGGCAAGGCCAAACAAAGCGATAAAACCTACCGCTACAGCCACTGATAAATTCACTCCCCAGAAATAAATCATGAAAGCGCCTCCTATCAGTGCAAATGGAATGGAAATAAGGCTAAGAAAAGCTTCTCTTGCCGAATGAAAAGCGAAATACATCGAGAGAAAAATGATGACCAGTACAACCGGCAGGATCATCTTCAATGTCTGTTCGCTCCTGATCAGGTTTTCGTATTGGCCGCTCCATTCCATAAAATATCCTTTGGGCAGCTTGGTGATCACATTATTCAATTTTTCTTTGGCTTCGTTCACGGTGCTCCCAAGATCCCTTTCTCTTACATTAAATAAAACGGTTCCCCGGAGCATTGCATTTTCTGAATTGATCATTGGCGGACCTTCGGTGATCCTGATATCAGCAACCGCTTCCAACGGAATGGGGCCGTATTGCGTGGTTTGCACCTGCAACCTCTTTATTGCTTCCAGGCTGTTCCTGAAATCCTGTCCAAACCTTGCATTGACAGAAAACCGCTGTCTTCCTTCCACCGTAGTGGTAAGACGCATACCACCCAGGGCGATTTCCACCACGTTGTTCACTTCGTCAACACTCAATCCATAGCGGCTGATCTCATCTCTTTTCACGATGATATCAATATATTTTCCACCGGTAATAGGTTCTACATAGAGGTCTTTGATGCCCTTGATGCCTTCCAGCTCTTTTTTCATCTTTTGTGCGAAGGCATAGATCGTATCCAGGTCTTGCCCGTACACTTTTAATCCTACATCGGTACGGATACCTGTAGAAAGCATGTTGATCCTGTTAATGATCGGTTGTGTCCAGCCATTTGTCACGCCGGGTATCTGGAGTTTTGCATTCAGTTCATTGATGATATCATTTTTGGAAATCCCCCTGCGCCATTCACTTTGAGGTTTGAGTAAAATGATCGTTTCAATCATACTGACAGGAGAATTATCCGTAGCGGTATTAGCCCTCCCGGCTTTTCCCAGTACATTTTTTACTTCGGGAACTGATTTGATGATCTTGTCCTGGACCTGGAGTATTCTTTTGACTTCACTGTTGGAAACATCGGGCAGGGTAACCGGCATAAAAAGGATGGATCCTTCGTCCAACGGCGGCATGAATTCCCTTCCCAGGCTCATCAACATAGGGATGCTTATTGCAAGGGCAATGATATTAATCGCCAGGGTTGTCTTCCTCCATTTGATACACGCACGTATGACCGGTTCGTAGATCCTTTCGAGCAAGCGATTGACGGGGTTAACTTTTCCCGGGCGGAATTTTCCTTTCATAAAAAAGGAGATCAATACCGGCGCCAATGTTATCACCAGCAAAGCATCCACGATCATTATGAAAGTTTTGGTGAATGCCAGCGGATGAAACAGCTTTCCTTCCTGTCCTGTCAATAAAAACACGGGGAGAAAAGATGTAATAATAATAACCGTTGAAAAGAATACTCCCCGGGATACCTGCTGGCAGGCTTTTTCAATCAATCGCATTCTTTCCGGTTCCGGGATGCGGTGATCAGTATTCCTGCGGGTTGCCCGTTTGAAGAGTTTTTTCATGAGTTAAGGTTTTGTGACCGGTTCTTATGCCAATCGGATAAATGACGATAAGCATTCTCGCTCATGATGATGCCATTATCAACAATTACCCCGATGGCCAGGGCGATACCTGTCAGCGACATAATATTGGAAGAAATACCCAGCATATTCAACAGGATAAAACTGACAGCGATAGTAATAGGTATCTGGATAATGATGCTCAGGGCGCTTCGCCAATGAAATAAAAAAATGATTACGATAAGGGCTACCACGGCCATTTCTTCGATCAGCCTGGACTTGATATTGCTGACGGACGCTTTGATCAGTTCACCCCTGTCATAGGCTATTTTAAACGTTATTCCTTCCGGCAGGCCCTTTTCCACGTCTTTCATTTTTTCTTTTACCGCATCGATCACTTTGTCGGCATTTTCCCCATAGCGCATTACGACGATACCCCCGACTACTTCACCTTCGCCATTCTCATCAAATATGCCAAGCCGCAGATCACCGCCCATCTGCACGGTGCCTATATCTTTTATCCTTACCGGTATCCCTTTATAATTGGCGACGCCAATGCTTTCTATATCTTCTTTGTTTTTGATGTAACCAAGTCCCCGGATGATATAAGCCATATCGCTCATTTCAAATTTTCTTCCCCCCACATCATTGTTATTGGCTCTTACTTTATTCATCACATCCATCAGTGATACATTATAGAATTGGAGTTTTACCGGATCAACGATCAACTGGTATTGTTTTTCAAAACCCCCGAAAGAAGATACTTCGGATACGCCGGGCACTGTTTGCAAAGCCAGTTTAATATACCAATCCTGTAATGCGCGTTGCTCACCAAGATCAAGGTTCTTTGTATCGAGTGTGTACCAAAATATGTGGCCGACGCCTGTTCCGTCGGGACCCAGTGCGGGTGTTACCCCATTGGGCAATAAACGTTGCGCATAATTCAATCTTTCCAGCACACGGGTTCTTGCCCAGTATATATCCGCATCATCGTCAAAAATGACATAGACAAAACTCATCCCGAACATAGATGTGCCCCTTATGTTTTTCACCTTCGGAATTCCCTGCAGGTTGCTGACCAATGGATAAGTAACCTGGTCCTCCATGATCTGCGGGCTACGCCCCATCCATTCGGTAAAGACGATCACCTGGTTTTCGCTGAGATCGGGAATAGCGTCAATCGGGTTTTTCTTCACATTCATTATTCCCCAGGCAAATAACCCTGCCGCGAGCAAGAGCACGATGTAACGGTTCTTTAATGACCAGGAAATTATTTTTGGAATCATTGCCTTATTATTAGGTTGAACATTTTACCTGGTTTATCGCAGCATTTCTTCCACGCTGCCGCAGGTGATCATCTTATTGCCGTAATAAGGATTTTTGATTTCTTTGCTCTCACTTAACCATATAGCACCCTTGCCTTCATTGTACATGGGGCAATGGTCCTGGTAGATGGGCCGGCCGGCGCCAAAAGCTTTTACGAGGTCATAAACATCATCACTCATCATGGCAAAATGTTCCCGCTGGTGTTTTACATTATCCCCATTCTTTCCAATATGTTCGGCGTGTTCCTGCAAGTCCTCCGCGATGTTATCATAAATTTTCTTTTGCTCCACGGTAAACAAAGACTTATCCATTTTGCGGATGACTTCTTCCATCGCTTTGCCGCCCCCGGCCGCTTCGCTTCCATTGTCACTGGTCAATGCATTTTTTATATGCAGGTAATGATCAACGATTGCTTTTATCGAAGCGGCCGCTCCGGCATCAAGCTGCGGGTAAATAGCCGTGATAACTTTTACCTCTTTTTCGTTTGTCGCGGCAGCTTGTTGTGCTGTATCTGTCTTTTTATTATCCATCCCTTTACTTTCCGGTGATTTATTGTCATGGCTGTTGCAGGCGCTAAAGATTACCAGGGCTATTGCTATGGCGGCGAAACGATATTTTTTCATTGCTGAATTTTTACACGTTATTGCTTGATGTTACAATTGGGAGCATTTTATTTTTTTTCTGTTAAAGCCATCCCGCATTTAGGACAGTTCCCGGGTTTATCACTGGTTACATCGGGGTGCATGGAACAGGTATATAGTTTCACGGCTTCTGCTTTCATTTTTTCCTTGGGTGAAAGCGTCATGATCTTCCCGCATTTGGGACATTTCCCGGGTTTGTTGCTTGTCACATCCACATGTATGGGACAGGCATATGTCTTCGTTACGTTCAGCTTCATTTGTTCTTTGGTTGAAAGGTTCAGGTCCATTCCGCATTTAGGACATTTCCCGGGCTTACTGCTTACCACATCGGGGTGCATGGGACAAGTGTAGTAGGAGGCATGGACGGTGGTATCTTTTTTACCAGCTTTTCCCTGGGCAAAGATGACTGGCGAAGTGATAAAGAAGGTGGCGGCCAAGATGATTAACTTTTTCATATTTTCTGCTTTTAATGTGAATAATGATTGATTTTTTTATTACTGATTGCTCTTACAATGATCAGGTAAAAAATATTGAATAGAAATGCCATTAGCCCGGCATTGGAATGCCCGGCCCCGGTAAAAAGATCAATATCAAATAAGGAAAACGCGGTTGCGGATATAAGTGGCTACCCCATTACTTCGGGGTGGGGCATTGCAGACAGGTTTTTCTTCTGTCAACGAAGGAAAATCATGGAAGGCAATTTCAATGAATGAAGCAGGTAAAGCAGCAACGGACAGCTCTGCCTGTTGAAAGGCCGATTCAGCAGTTTTCTGGTCGGAATTATTTTTGAGGAATTTGTGCTCGTCTTTACAGCAATCATTATTATTCTTTGCGGATTTCTTCATCCCGCATTTGCTGCATATATCGGATTTATCATGACCAAGAGTCCAATTGGTCAGCCTGCCCATACAGTAGTGCAGGTTCACCATAGCACCGCTGGAAGTACTTAAGTATAAAACGGATAATATGGCTATAATGACCTTTTTCATTGGAACATCAGGTCAAAATTAGAACTATTTCTCTCATATTATTCAAAATTTAAATCAGGCAAACCCCTGATAATGCTCACTTACTTGCAGCAATCCTTCTTCCTTACAAAAATAGCTTTGAATATTCTCCAGAGAAACCTGAACATATTATAGTATTTTAACGACCATCAACAGGCTCATGACTACCATCAGCAGATCCTCCAGCAAGGTAAGCTTACTTAACGGCAATTTAATTATCGTACCAAGACATGCACACTGAAAAGGAGTTTTCCTTAACAAATTTTTTACTACCCCATAGGTACTTATACTCATTACAACGAAGGTAACCATATTAGTAACCAGGGGTTCAAATCGCATAAGGAATGCAATGCCAAGAAGAAGTTCAATAAAGGGATAAATATAACCCCAGGCAACAAATCTCTTTGCTACCACATCATAATGGCTATATCCTTCTGCAAATCCTTCCAGGTTCATCAGCTTGAAAAAAGAAAAAACGAGAAAGAAGCCCGCCATGAAATCAGTGATCCATTGCATCCCGTCAAAAGAACTTTTTCCCGCCTGCACCAGTAAAGTGATCCCTGTTATAAAACCAAATAGGAGCAATATTGGAAAATAAGAAGGCTTCTCCTCCGTTGCAGCTCCGGCATGAGCATGCCTGCCAGTGCGGGGACTTCCGGATTCAGCGATGGTATAATCCCCGGCTTTACTAACGGCCTGTTGTAAAGTGGCTGTTCCGATATGTTTTGTCATTGAAATAATGGCCTCCGGTGAGCTTAGTTGTATATCAGCGGAGATTACATTGCCGAGCTTCAACAGTTCGTTTTTTACTTTGGCAACACAATGGTTGCAGGTCATCCCGGTTATTTTGTATTCGTGTGTCATTAGTTTGATAATACGATACAAATCTCCTTCATGACGCCGGGAAGCCGGTTACAGAATTAGTGGTTTTTGTTACATAATTTCATCCTACAGCTTATCGATGGGCTTACGGTGGTGATCTTTCAACTGTTTATATTGTGTGGGAGTAAAGCCTGTTATTTTTTTGAATTGGCCGGAGAGATGTGCTACGCTGCTGTAACCTAATTTGAACGCCATTTCACTTACTGTAAATTCATCATACACCAGCCATTCTTTTACTTTCTCTATTTTCTGCAAAATAAAATACTGTTCGATAGTGGTATCTTCTACGGAAGAAAAAATCTTACCCATGTAATGATAGTCTTTATGTAACCGGGCAGCGAGCCAGTCGGAAAGATTATTTTTCATCTCATCCAGTTCGCCGTAGTGTACAAGCTCCACGATGAGTTGTTTTATACGCTCCGCCAGTTTTACCTTCTGATCTTCCAGCCACTCAAACCCTTCTGCTTCCAGTTCTGTTCTTATTTGTTGAATTTGTTCCAGCGTAAGTTCCTCCGGGGTCTTTACCATACCGAGACGCATCTCCTGTATTCCGGCCCCGGCATTTTGAAAAATAACCGTCACAGCCTTCATACACCGCCCGCAAACCATATTCCTGATATGAACTTCCATTATTTCCTTTTCTTCAGGGAATTCAAAAATATTCTTTCCACACTGATGAGCCAGCTGGTCGTTGCCATTCTTTGCATCGTTCCGCTCAACCGGAAACGATACCCGATATTGAATTTTGTTGTGCTGTTAAAGATCAATTGTACAGCGGGCGCAAGGTCAATATAATAAGCCTTCCTGTCCAATGATTGCTGTGACAGCAATTCCGCGTAAAGATTCAGGTTGGTTTGCCGGTAGTCCCTGTATTCCAACGGAAGCAGCAAATATCCCCCCGACAGGGAATAGCTTATGACCTGGTAAATACGTGAGGGGTTATAAACGATTATCTTGTCGTTTCTTGATTTATCCAGTACCTGTGTATGACTTATGGTAGCCGATAAGGCAAACTTATTCCACAACTGTGTCGCTATCACCCCGGCTGTTACGCCACTTTTATCGCCCTCGAGATTCACTTCGTCCTGGTGAAAAGGGACACGGCTGTAGGAAGCTTCAGCGAATGCTGCCATTCGGAAATGTTCATGTACCTTATCTTTTGAGAGAAACCTGTATTTACTATAAAGGAATAATGATTCCCAGGCAAAATTATTAGTGTGCATATCCCCGAATGAGCCACCGGCATTTATATTCCATTTCTTATTTACGCCAAACCTGATCTCGGGAACATATCGCTGCATGAACCTGTCATGCCAGGGCTGCGGAGGCATATAATCCGCACTGAGTTTTACTGATAATGAATAGGCGGGAATATTAGATGCCGGTTCCGTATATACATACAACTCCTGGCTTTTCGTCGCTACACCAACTAAAAGGGATATAAAAAAAAGAGATTGTTTCAAAACCAAAAGTTGATCATTCCGTCAAAAGTTTCTTTACGCTTTCTTCCAGTTCTCTCCCTTCGGGATCAATGCTCACCACATCTCCTTTTTTATTGATAAGAAAAGAGGTGGGTATTTGAGAAATATTCCAATCAATAGCTGTCTGTGCATTCCATCCTCTTGGGTCATTTACCTGTAGCCAGGATATCTTATCTTTTGCGATAGCTTTTTGCCAGTCTCTTTTATCCTGGTCCAATGAAACACTGAATATCTCAAAGCCTTTTGCTTTATACCTGGCATACAATTTTACTAACTGCTTGTTGGACGCCCGGCAAGGACCGCACCAGCTCGCCCAGAAGTCCAGGAGGATCACCTGCCCTTTTAAGGACGCCAGTGAAAGTGAATCTCCCTTCACCGTTGGCAACTTGATCTGCACACGATTATCCGTGATATTGGGCAACTGTTGCGCATATAAACCGTTGAAAAAAAACAACAGGCTTAAAACAAGAATAGGTTTTTTAGAATTCATGGGTTAAATATTAATCAGATAAGAGGATGTCTCCATAAGATTAGAAAAGAGAATTTCTCATTTTTAAATAGTAGCATGATAAATTCTCGTACCTGCAGCAACACCCGGGCAACAGGAACCTGCTTTGCCCGGCTGTAAACATTTCATTTTTGTTTCAGCGCTGAATTTTTTGAACTGTCTCTCTGTTAAAAAATCCTTGTCTATTATCGTGATAGTTTGCTCCCCGTTCAATACCTGGCTGTCTACATGCAGGAAATGAAAATGCTTATCTCCTAATTGTACATGTTTATCATTTCCGATCTTCACTTCGCTGAAATTCGCTGTCAACCTGAGACCGCCTATACCAAAACCTGCATCTTCCACCGCTTTTCTTATTGCATCAATATCCACATCGGCATTCTCCTTAAATGTAATATCGAATGAAGAATTCTTTATATCGGGTTTGACGGACTCAATAAAGGGTTTTGTCTTCAGCGCTTTATTGATAGCATTGCTGCACATAGCACAGGTAAGGCCCGTGGCCTGCAGCGTCGCTTTGGTGAATTGCGCCTGCAAGGCTATCCCCATTAATAAGCCCAGGATTATACTCATCAGTTTCTTCATATCATATGGTTTGCCGTTAATGAACAAGTCTTTGAACAAGTCCTTTCTTTCTTAATTACCAGGAGACCATTTTCACTTCCTTCCTGCTGCAACGATTTGCTTTTTATTACTGTTGGGTAACAAAGAAGTGTAATTGAAGCGATTATCTTATTCATTACCCTTAACAAAGATAATCGAATGCCTAAGAAATTAAAATGCCGGAAAGTTAAATAGCAATGTTTTAGTAAAAACCCATGTGTCAATTGACAAAACTCCAGTAAACCCCCAGTCTTAGAATGAGACCGGGATAAGGATAACCCGGCACGGCGAAGTTATTGTTGGTAAACCCAAAACCGCCATTGGAGCGGGCTGTATTGAGATTTTCAACCCTGAAATAAGCCTTAAACGGGCGAATCCGGAAATGAACATAAGCCGTAATATCCGGCAGCGGGTTATCGAGGCGGGTATCCTCCTGGTAGAAGAATTGCCCAAGTACGGGCGAATAGCCATCTGCCTTATAGGGTGTATTATAGCGTGCCTCAATACCCAGGGCTATATCAAGATTCTTGAAACCTAAATTTCCTTCATAGGCGAAACGATTACGGGTATAGATCAAAGGAAGATTGACCGGGGCATTGCCGACGACTTGCTGAAAATAAATATCCGCATGCCAGTTCCAATGCTTACCCACCTTTATAGTTTTTTCAAGTGAGATCAGCAACACATTGAAAAGAGAATTATCCTGCTCCAATTGATAATAATGAGTGACATAAGTATAGTTAGTCATTAAATAATAATGACCCGACAATCTTAATTTCAGGGAGGGTTGATAAAGAGATGCCGACAAGTGAGTGGTGTTTTCCTTCTTAAAATTCGTGAGTGCGGGCTGCCCCTGGTAAAAGTCGCTGTTGGTATTATAAATAAAGGAAGGCGTCCTGTTTACATTCTCAAAACCAAATTGAACATAACCGGGTACTTTCTTACCGGTAGACCTTTGCAGGCTGGCATAGGCATTGTAATCGCCGGCATTCAAACCCACGAAATATAATTTCCCGTTCGCCTCAAGGTCCCATTTCTGGTTGCGTGTCTTATTACGGTATTCGGCATGGCCATATACATTATAATAGGTTTTTTTGACGGGCAATAGCTGCGAAAGGTTTTGCAGGGCTGCCCCCAGCTTAATGAACTGGTGAAGGTTCTTTGCGTCGGGAAACTGGTAGATGGAAAAATCATTGGTGATTTCTTTCCATTGATCTTTTCTGAATACTGTATCACCAGGAGGGAGGAGTGTAATCGCATAGTTGTCGTGGTAATAAGCGGAGTCACCGAGATAGTCCCTGTATTCGTATTGATACTTGCCATATTGAAAAGTATGCTCAAACCGGAGACGGGGATAAAACAAAGGAATTACAGTAGAGTCGGTAACCAATGAATCTTTTCTCCCAAAATCGTATTGTTGCCGGAGCAGTACGGTAAATTCATTGTAACGGTTGCCGGTTCCTACATCCGTGCTGAAGAAATTCCTTGTACTGGAGGCAGCCCCGCCCAGCTTGGTAGGAATAATGAACCGGTCGTTGAAATCAGGATCGTTGATGTAATTATCTTTGATTCCCCCGTTTTCACCCGACTGCAATTTGTTTCCAAGCAATACAAAATAATTGTTATACCGCTGGTTTACCGACTGAAACCGGGAGGTGACGAGATAATTATTGTGATTCGTTTTTTGATTTTGAAAAGAACCCGGGGCATTGATGAGCCGGTATTGAAACAAAAAATTCCAATTGGGCTTGACGTTTTGCGTATGCAGTACCTCGATAAGCTGCTCGGCCTTGCTGGCCAACTGGTAATTCAATTCTGAATAGGGGCGGGTAGTACTAAAGAACCTCACTTTTTCCAGCGACCATTTATAGACATCAAAAGCATGAAAGCCGGGATCCCAGCCCGGCTTTAAAATCGGGGAAAATAATATTGACTTTGATGCGGTACCTGTATTACCTAAATAAATATTGGTAGCCGGTATCGGGAACCGGCGTGTGAAATCGGTAACAGAAGAGTCCAATAAGTAATTACGGGTAGAATCGAGATAGCGAAACCGTATTGTAATGGAGTCTTCATTCTTGTCTCTTCGTTTGAGGCTGTCGCCTCCCTTAGCACCAGAACCACTCCGGATAGTAGAGAAGCCCGAAAGCTTGTCCTTAATTCCCTGGATGCCTCTTTGCGAAAATGCATTCACCGAAAAAAAGAAAAAGCAGATCAGTAAGAGGTATGTAAACTTATTCGCCAGGGTAAAGAAATTAATGATTGAAAGGTTTAGGGTTTAAAATCATCATTACCATCTCCGCTGTCCTTTTTTAAAATTCGCGTCCCAATTCACGTTCAAATTAGCGTTCAAAATTAGTCCTGCAAAAATACAATGCGATATCAGAATTGTTAAATAGCTGCTATCAGTTCCTTAAAAATGAAAGCCAGCCTGGGCTCAGCATGCTTGGCAGCTTCCAGTACTTCTTCATGTGTAATAATATTGTGATCCTCCCGGATACCAATATCCGTCACCACACTCATGGCGAATACATCCAAACCCATATGATTGGCAACAATAGCTTCCTGCACCGTGCTCATGCCTACTACATCGGCGCCCAAAGTAAGGATCATTTTGTATTCCGCTCTTGTTTCAAATGTCGGGCCCGTAACGGCCAGGTATACGCCTTCCTTTAAATCATAATTATTATTGATGGCGATCGTCTTCGCTTTTTGAATAAGGTGTTGCTTATAAGGCTCGCTCATATCGGGAAACCGCGGGCCCAGCTCCGCCATATTCTTTCCGACCAGTGGATTGGGTGTAAATAAACTGATATGATCATTAATGATCATGAGGTCGCCTACCTTGTACGAAGGATTGACACTGCCCGCGGCATTGGACAGCAAAATTGTTTCAATTCCCAGCAGCTTCATTACCCGGATAGGAAATACCACTTCCTCCACCTCATACCCTTCATAAAAATGGAACCGCCCGGCCATAGCTACCACCCTTTTGCCACCCAGCTTGCCAAAGATCATCTTGCTTTTATGACCTTCCACCGTGGAAACAGGAAAATGAGGAATATCTTCATACGCCACTTCTTTTTCTATTTCAATCTCATCTGTAAAACTGCTCAGGCCACTGCCAAGGACAATACCCACTTGTGGCGTATGCTTATATTGCTTTTGTAAAAATTTTACCGCTTCGTTAAGCTCCTTCAATACTTTCTTACTGCTCATACTAAATAAAATAAGACGGCAAACGTACAGAAATTTGGGTAAAGAAGAAGAAGAAGAAGAATCAAATGGGATGTACGATGTACGCCAGTCTTAAAGATTGAAAAATGATTCTGATTTCGGAGAGGCGTACATCGTACATCTAACATCCTACATCCTAATAGTTGTATCTATAAAAGTCACAGAACTCTTCGTTGCAGATCAATCGTTGCAAAACAGGGTCTTTCAACACGTCCGTATAGTCCATCCATTTTCCATTGACCTTTATTTTTTGATATATCAAACGAATACCCTGGCTGTAATCCACCCACCAGTTAATATGCCCTGTATACAAAGGCTGAATAGGAGTCCCATCCAATTTATGCCAGCCATAGATTGCCACCCGATCCGGCCTGGGGTCTCTGGTTATTTTCCCGCTGATGACCACATCTTTTTGAATACCGGCGATCAAACCTTTTCTTCCTTTCCGCTGCCCTTCTACGATAAGATGATGATGCCACATGACAGGTGTACTGTCGCGAAAAGCATATAAAGGAACCGGCTCCAATTTCAGTTTGGCCGCTTTATAAATATCATCTACCATTTTCGGGGTAGGCAAAAAACAATGGAAGCTGTCCGCGATCCTTTGCGCCGCCATCGGGGTAATATTGATCCTTGCCCAGTCCTTATCGCTGCCAATGCTGAGATAATCCGGCGCTGCATAATAGGTCGCCTCAATTAGTTTGCCTGTTGATGAATCCACTGCTGAAACATGTACAGCAACAAATTTTTTCAGAAACCCGGGAACATTGCCCGCCAGTATCTCTTTTACAGCAAAAGAATCCCGCTCCTTCCATTTCATGGCAAATGCCTGGTGATAAAATTCGTTACCGGTAAGCGCTGAGCTTCTCTCCGGCCAATGCATTTTCTTCGTCGCCTGGCAGGACAAAAGAATGAAGTAAAAAACAATAAACAAGCGTTGCATAATGAAAGATACATCTTCACTGACAAACCTTATTCAATCATCTTAGAAATATTAAAGAGGTTTCATCCTCTCTCCTTTTGAAGAGGGAGGTGTGAAATCTTCTATAATAAAGTATATCGTTGGGGTGAGACCCTATAAACAGTTTCATTATCTTCGCCGCAAATTTTTTGTATGAACCTTCACGAATACCAGGCCAAGGAATTACTAAAAAAATATAATGTAACCGTACAGGAAGGCTTTGCCTGCGGAACCGTACACGAAGCTGAAGAAGCCTACCGCCAGATCAAGACACTTTATGGCAGCAACTTCGCAGTAGTAAAAGCGCAAATACATGCCGGCGGGCGGGGAAAAGGAATCGTGAAAGAGACAGGGATCAATGGCGTGAAAGTAGGCAAGAACCTCGATGACGTCATTGACATCGCCAAGAAATTGCTGGGTGGTACCCTGGTCACACTTCAAACAGGACCGGCCGGCAAAGTAGTCAATAAAATATTAGTGGCCCAGGATATGTATTACGATGGCCCGGGGCAGAGAAAAGAATTTTACTTATCTATTCTTCTTGATCGCAGCAAAGGACAGAATGTGATCATGTATAGCACCGAAGGAGGAATGAATATTGAAGAGGTAGCCCATCATACTCCTGAAAAAATATTTAAAGAATGGGTGCACCCATCCGGCGGCTTGCAGGGGTTCCAGGCCAGGAAGATCGCTTTCAATCTTGGCCTGAGCGGCGAAGCGTTTAAGAATTGCACCCGGTTTGTTACCAATTTATATAATGCCTATGTAGGATTGGATTGCTCGATGCTGGAAATAAATCCTCTTTTCAAAGCGGCAGATGACAAGATCGTAGCGGTGGATTGCAAAATGAACCTGGATGATAATGCGTTGGTCCGTCATGCCGATCTTACATCCCTCAGGGACATAACCGAAGAAGACCCGACAGAAGTAGAAGCCGGTAAATACAACCTGAATTTTGTGAAACTGGATGGCAATGTGGGTTGCATGGTAAATGGCGCGGGTCTTGCCATGGCCACAATGGATATGATCAAACTCAGCGGCGGTGAACCGGCCAATTTTCTCGATGTAGGCGGTACTGCCAATGCACAGACAGTGGAAGCCGGTTTCAAGATCATCCTGAAGGATCCCGCAGTAAAAGCTATTCTCATTAATATCTTCGGTGGTATTGTTCGTTGCGATCGTGTAGCGCAGGGTGTCATTGATGCTTATAAAAATCTCGGCAATATAAAAATCCCCATCATTGTCCGCCTGCAGGGCACCAATGCAACAGAAGCAAAGAAACTGATTGATGAAAGCGGTTTGAAAGTGCAATCAGCTATCCTGTTGAGTGAAGCCGCGGAACTGGTGAAAAAAGCGGTAGCGTAATATCAAACCGAAATAAGGAATACGGAGCACGAAATGCCGGGCCAGGCTTTACTTTCACCGTCCGGCATAAGACATTTTATGATTTCCCGATGGATATTACTTTTTCAATCAATTATAGCCTGAGTTACCGGGAGTATTTCAAGGCAATGTTATTCCTGGGCATCCGCATGAAGACTATCAAAAGATTATTCCTGTTTATATTTATTTTAGGTGGCGTTTCGGCCTTACTCAATCTTATATCGCCGCACAAACATGAATACGAATGGTATAGGGTGATTCTGCCCATCCTGTTTTTACCTCTCTTTCCGGCTCTTTTCTTCTTAGTTTTTGGCCTGCTGGGTTCCCTGCTGATTTATCAGTTAAAACCACAGTTTTTTAAAAATCTGACATACCATTTTACTCACTGGGGAATGGCAAAAGCAGGAAAAGGATTGAATATGACCACCCCATGGCGTTATTTTATCAAATGGAGAGAGACAAAATCCTTTTTATTGCTTTATGTAACATTGAATGACGCTCATATTATTCCAAAGAGAGCATTTAAAAATGAGGGGGAGCTTGAAAACTTCAGGATCCTTATCAGGGAGCATATCGGCCTCTTTCCCTGAAGAATGGATAAGCATACCCTCATCAATCAAAATTTCTTTATATCCCGCTTATTTCCGTACCTTTTCTTTTACTTAGAAGACTTTACCCCCCTCTATTAAAACGCCGGCATGACCAATCGGTCATGCAAACCCGCCCCTTCAATAATTATTTAACTGTTTAAATTTAAAAAAATGAAAAGAACACAGAGTCTTTTAATGATTGTGTTGCTGGCTCTCATTTTTACGCTGGTGGCTATTTTCTCCTTTGTTGCCTGCAAAAGCCATGAAAAAACAGCGGGCATACAGGTTACCACCGATATTCCTGTTACCTCAAAATCCGATAAGGCCAAAGCCGCTTTTCAGCAGGGGCTGGCTTTGCTGGATGAAGGCAGCACATCGAAAGCAAAGGAAATGTTTACCAAAGCCATTGAAATCGACTCCAATCTTGCCGTCGCTTATTTGTACAGGACTGGTCTTGGAACATCACCAAAAGAATTCATGGACGACCTGGCAAAGGCAAAAGCGCATCTCGAAGGCGCCAGCGAATGGGAGAAATTATATTATGATCTTCAGAATACATTTGTGACCAACGACTGGAATAAAAGATTGGAAACGGCTCAAAAGATAGTTGCGGCTTACCCGGCTGCTGCCCGCGCGCAAGTAGATCTTGGGTTCACTTACCAGGCCGCGAACCAAACGGATAAAGAAAGAGCGGCTTTTAAAAAAGCGATTGAACTGGATCCCAAATGGATTGGCGGGTATAACTCTCTGGGAATTTCTTACCTGTTCAGCGAGCCCAGGGATTTTAAAAAAGCTGAAGAGAACGCGCTCAAAGTAGTGGAACTGACCCCTAAAAACCCCAACGCGCAAATAGCGCTGGGTGATTGCTACCGGGCACAGGATGATTTGGAGAAAGCAAGAGCCGCGTATATGAAAGCGATTGAACTTAATCCCGATGAGCCCAATTCTTATTATAAAAAAGGGCATATCAATAGCTTCCTCGGTAAATATGACGAAGCAAGGAATGATTATATGGAAGCCGCTGAACATGACAATAATAATCTTGGGGCCATGCTGGATATAGGCAATACTTATTTGTACGCCGGTGATCACAATGCGGCGTTGAAGAGTTTCATGGATGCCGCGGCAAAGGTTGACGCGTCCGGCGCTTCACCAAGCAAGATCTCCAGCGATAAATTAAATTACCTGTATTCCTGTGCCATGACCTGTTTTCATTACGGCGATGCAGCGCGCCTGAAAGAAATAATTGCTATGATGCAGGGCCCTTCCGACCAGGTGGCCGCTGAAGTGGGGGCGCCGGAACAGGCCATACAGAAAGCGAGTCTTTCATATTGGTGGTCGCTGGCCAGTGCCGTCGAAGGAAAACTGGATGATGCCAAAGCAAAAGCAGAGGAAATGAAAACTACGCTGGAACCGGTAAAGAGCCCTACAAAACTGCAGGATTACGAAATGGCTCTCGGCTACATTAGTATGAAAGAAAAGAAGTACACAGACGCGATCAGTCATTTTGAAAAAGCCAATCCCACCACCATCTATACCAAATATTGGCAAGCCATGGCTAATGAAGCTGCCGGTAATAAAGACAAAGCCCAGGAGCTTTTCAAACA
>JAUZOA010000046.1 GCA_030706685.1 Bacteroidota bacterium | reverse complement strand
TTTTGTAATTAAGTTTTCACCAAAAATCCTTCCATTGGATAGTCATTCGGTCATCAGTCTTTTATATGCTAAATTTCCTTTTATTTTACTGGCGGCCTATCCACAGGGAACCACCCTCCTTGTCATTGTATTAATGGCTTTGATATTACTGGCCTTTACTATTTCGGGAGCGGAAGTAGCCCTGTTTTCGCTGACCAATAAGGATGTCAACATCCTGAAAACAAAACAGCATACTGCCGCCAAACGCATTATCAGCCTGCTGGAAGAACCCAAAGAAGTCTATGCTTCTCTTCTTATTACCAACACGTTTATAAGCATCTGCATTGCTATTCTTTCCAATTTTCTTATCAACCAGTTTATCTCATTTGGCAATATCCATTTTGCCATAGAAATGCTGCTCAAGGTCCTGTTTATCGCTTTTGTACTGTTGTTCTTTTGTGAAGTGTTGCCAAAGATCTGGGCTACACAAAACAACCTCCGGTTTGCATATGGTTCTTCCTTTGTGGTGGAGGCCGTTCATTTATTATTAAGAAGAGTCAGTAAATGGATCGTTTCGCTGGCAGATGTGATCGGCAGAAGAATGGGCGCCAACCGGTCTGAAGCGCTTAGCATCCGGGAACTGGATGAAGCTATTGATATTAAAACGGAAGAAGAAGCTTCCCAGGCGGAGAAAAGTATTATGAAGGGTATTGTAAAATTCGGGAATATTTCCGTGAAACAAATTATGAGAAGCCGCCTCGATGTAAGCGGCATTGAGTACAATACTTCTTTCAGTGACCTTAATAAAAAAATTGAAGAGCTTCATTATTCCCGGCTGCCGGTTTATAAAAACAACCTGGATGAAATAGCCGGTATCATTAATACAAAAGACCTTATCCCTGTTTTAAATGAAGCGGATCATTTTGACTGGCATCCTTTAATGCGTCAGCCTTATTTTGTACCCGAATCAAAACTGATCGAAGATCTTCTTAAAGATTTTCAATCAAAAAGAATACATTTTGCTATCGTCGTAGATGAGTTTGGCGGCACCAGCGGCATTGTTACCATGGAGGATATCCTGGAAGAAGTGATCGGCGATATAAAAGACGAATTTGATGAAGAAGAAAGCGGCAACCGGAAATTAGACGACAATACTTACCTCGTTGAAGGCAAGACAATGATCCACGATGTATGCAAGCTGATGCAGTTGCCGATGGATACATTTGATACAGTAAAAGGAGAAAGTGAGTCAATTGGCGGCCTGGTACTGGAACTGGCAGGTGAGTTCCCGAAATTAAATACCGAGATTCCCTGCGGTGATTTTGTATTTACGGTGCTGGAGGTTGACAAGAACAGGGTCAGGCTGGTCAAAATAACGATGACCCCTAAAAAAGAAAAAGAATAAACAGCGTGAAAAATAGTTTGTCATTAAAAGCCTTTATCGCCTTATTATTTATCGCTGCTGTATTCATGGCCTGCAACAGCCCCTATACGTATAAAAAGAAAGGGTTTTTCAATATTGAGTTCCCGGAAAAAGCATACCGCTCATTTGATCAGCCGGGCTATCCCTATACTTTCGAATACCCTGTCTATGCCGATATCCTGAAGGATACATCCTTTTTTAATGAAAAGCCCGAGAATCCCTGGTGGATCAACATTGATATACCCCGGTTCAGGGGCCGCATTTATGTAAGCTATAAAGATATCCGTTCCCGGAACCAGATGGATTCCCTGGCGAATGATGCTTTTAAAATGGCCTATAAACAACATACGGAAGTATCCACCGGTATTGAAGACAGCGTTATGCACACACCCAATGGCGTTGAAGGCATTTATTTTACATTAAAAGGAAACACGGCCACCGCCAACCAGTTTTTCCTGACTGATTCCGTTCACCATTTTCTCAGGGGGGCTTTATATTTTGATGCTACTCCCAACGAAGACTCGCTGAGTATCGTTAATGATTTTTTGAAAAAAGACCTGCAACATCTTATCAATACGTTGAAATGGAAATGACAGGGAGTGAGGAAATTTCCCTCCCGATAGCTATCGGGATCCCAACGTCATCCTAGCAAAGCGAAGGACAAAATCCGTCTCTATCTGCTATGAAAATAACCGTCTTTCCCCAAATTTTATTAATTTCAAAGCCTAACCTTTATCAACTGTGACATGAGAATACTCGTTGCCCTGGTTCTGTTCCTTATTCCCGGTATTTCTTCTTTTTCCCAGCAAACCCTGGCTGTTGATTCCTTGAAAAAAAGCCTGGCAAAGGCCGGTACAACAGAAGAAAAGGTCGAATCATTGGACGCACTTTCCCGCACACTCATGAATGTAAACCCCAAGGAAGCGGATGAATACGGCAAACAACTGATCACAATAGCGGAAGAGTCGAGAGACAGGAAACTGATGATAAAAGCTTATATGTCCAATGGAACAAGATGCAGTTATTTCGCAGGAATACAGGATTATAATAATCGCGCAATTGACTATTTCAACAGTGCTTTAGCGATAGCTAAGCAAAATAAGATGGATGATGATATGGGAGCCGCCTATCTCAAACTTGCCGTTGCTAATCTTGTCATACCCGATAAAGAAAAAGCGCTGAATTATGCCAATGAAGCTTTTTCTGTTCTCTCTGCCCTGAAGAATGACAGTCTTAAAGCGGAAGCCAATAATGTCTATGGACAGGTGTACCTGGCGCGCAACGATAAGATAATGGCGCTGCGTTATTACCTGATTGCCCTCCGCATAGCAGAAGACACAAAGAAAGCCTCCTTAGTACGGGCCTGCTACCTGAATCTTTCCAACTTCTATGCGGATATAGAAGATTATGACAAGGCCATCGATTATTATACAGAAGCGCTGAAAAAGCTGGATATAATGAAAGAAAAAAATGTGCCCTACCAGCGGGCCATAGACATGAATAATATCGGGAAATTGTATGCCGGCAAAAAAAGTTATGATATCGCCATCAGCTATTTTAAAAAATCATTGGCGATGGCGGATTCATTGAAGTTTGTAACATTAAAAACACCGGGCTATCTCAGCCTGCTGAACCAGTACCTGCGTATGGATCAGCCGCAAAAAGCGCTGGAATATTTTAATTCCTCTGCAGGCGACGAACTTAAGACTTTCCTCCGCAACATAGGATTAAACGGAGCGATCGACCAGGCCTATGCAGTAATTTATATGGAACTGAACAGGTTCGATTCCTCGAAATATTATTTCGAAAAGTCATCTGATTTTTTTGAAAAAAATCCTAATGAATCGACTAAGATCAACTACTATACCCAGTTGGCTACATTATATGAAAAAACCGGGGAATATGACAAGGCAATCGGCCTGTACCTGAAAGTAAAAGATATAGCCGATAAAACCGGTTCGTTGGAGAATACACAAATGGCCGCCAAACACCTGGATACATTATACAATAAGACGGGAAATTTTCAGCAGGCAAGTTTATACAGCTCCATCTACTACAAGTATAAAGACAGTATTGAAACGCTGAATAAACAAAAGGAACTGGCGCAGGTAGAAGCAGCGGATGAACAATACCGGCAAAATAAGTTAGAAGAAGAAGCCGCCGAAAAAACCCGGCGAAAAAATAATATCCAGTACATGGCGATTACGATAGGCATTGTAGCGCTCTTCGTCATGCTGGTAGTATTGGGAATGTTCAAAGTATCTGCCAATACGATAAAACTGATCGGCTTTTTTGCTTTCCTGATGACCTTCGAATTCATATTCCTGATTTTCAAACAGAATATTCACTCTATTACAAACGGTGAACCCTGGAAGGATCTTGCTTTCATGATAGCGCTGGCGGCGCTGCTGGTACCTTTACACCATTGGCTGGAGCATACGGTGATTAAATACCTTACATCACATAACCGGCTCACCGCTTCCGGCAAGAACCTGCTGTCAAAAGTCTTCGTACGCAGGAAACCAGGGGATAAATAAGCAACCCGTAAATTTGCTCAAAATTGATCCGTGATAGTAATCGACAATATACTGGTTAGTGATGATGTGGTGGAAAAACAATTCGTTTGCGACCTTGCTAAATGCAAAGGCGGTTGTTGTGAAGAAGGCGATGCCGGCGCCCCGCTCGATGATGATGAGCTGCAAACAGTACTGGATAGTTATGAAAAGATCAGGTCTTACCTTTCGGACGAAGCAAACGCGGAAATAGAGAAAAAAGGTAAATACGTTTATCATAAAGAGTTTGGCTGGGTGACCCCTACTTTGCCAAGTGACAACGAGATCTGCGTGTACGGCTCCAGGGATGAAAATGGAATTATCAAATGTGCTTTTGAACAAGCTTATAAGGATGGCGTGATTGCCTGGAAAAAACCGGTCAGTTGCCATCTTTACCCCATCATTACCCGGAAGGGCCGGAATGGTAATTTTGATAAAGTAAACTATGAGCCAAGAGAAAAACTATGCAAACCGGCTTGCGGGCTGGGACAAAAATTGAAAGTACCCGTCTACGCATTTTTGAAAGACGCGCTGGTGAGGAAGTATGGCCAGGAGTTTTATGATCTGTTGGATAAGATTGCCCTTAAGAGAGCAAGCGAAGGCACAAAGGAGAATATAAAAAGTAAAGCCGGGTAATGAATGAGCCGGTTGGCAAAACAACCTATCAATAAACAGAACCTTAATCAATGGCAGATAATTTTGAATTATTTATCGCAAAGAGCACCATCAAAGCCGCCGATATAGATCACCGGCGTAAGATTAATTTTAATATCGGGAAATACAATGCCGTGGTCCCGCAGGGCAAATCCCAGTTTGCCGATGTTCATCTTGCACGGGAAAGGGCCAAGAATCTTAAATGGAAAGCGATTGAGACGCTGGACAAACAACTGGAAAATTTTGAAGCGGCGATCACCCGGCGCGGCGCTAAAGTAATCTGGGCGGAAAACGCTGAGCAGGCCAACGAAGAGATCCTGAAGATATGTAAGGAGAAAATGTGCCATACCATCGTGAAGAGCAAGAGCATGGTGACCGAAGAGATACACATGAATGATTTCCTGCAAAAGAATAAGATTGAAAGCGTAGAAACTGATCTTGGAGAATATATCCAGCAATTGGATGGTGAACCTCCTTACCATATCGTTACTCCCGCGATGCATAAAAGCAAAGAAGATGTAGCCAAATTGTTCATGGACAAACTGGGAACCCATCCTAATCTTACACCCGAGCAACTAACCCTGGTAGCAAGAGAAAAGCTCCGGGAAAAATACATACAGGCCGAAGTAGGTATTACCGGCGCTAATTTTATTATTGCCGATATTGGCGCTGTCGCCGTTACGGAAAATGAGGGAAATGCCCGGTTAAGCTGTTCTATGCCCAAAACACATATTGTGGTAGCGGGTATAGAAAAAGTAATTCCTTCTATGGCTGATCTTGCTTTATTCTGGCCGTTACTGGCCACGTATGGCACCGGTCAGAAGCTGACGGTTTATAATACCATTATTACGGGTCCCAGGCAGGATAACGAACCCGATGGACCGGAAGATATGTACGTGATATTGCTCGACAATGGACGTACCAATATCCTGGCTAATGAAAAGACAAGAGAGAGTCTTTATTGTATCCGGTGTGGCGCCTGCCTCAATGCATGTCCCGTTTACAAGAATATCGGGGGCCATACTTATGCTACCGCCTACAGCGGCCCGATAGGATCTGTGATAACCCCTCATTTGAAATCTATGCATGACTGGAAGCATTTAAGCTATGCTTCTTCCCTTTGCGGCAATTGTACCGAAGTATGTGCCGTAAAAATAAACCTGCATGAGCTGCTCCTGGAAAACAGGCATGAGGCGGTAGAAGAAAAAAACAGCGCCTTCGCGGAAAGAATTGCCTGGAAAATGTGGAAGCAAACCATGCTGCGCCGTTCCTGGATGAATATGGTCAATGGAAACACTAAAAGCTGGTTCATCAATAAAGTCGCCAAACCCTGGACAGCACACCGGGGCCCGCTTGATTTTCCTAAAAGATCCTTTAATGAACAGTGGCGGAAGAAAATGAAAAGCTAGTTACTGCTAATGAAAAGAAGCATTGCTGATACTATACTCACATAACATCACTCCGCGATTACACTACATCATTGATTTTATTGCCAAAGAATTCAAGGTTGATCCTTTTCAACTAACCTCCTCGGCGGAAGAGTTCAACAACTATGCCGGCGGAAAGGTTAATTATAGCGAAAAAAAAATAAGCGACAGGGAGATATGGATAAAGCCCCATGACTTATTATTTGAAAAAGGTATTAAAGAACAAAACATTGAATGTTTTGAAATAAACGGCAACAAAGCCTTCTTCAAAACAGGGGGTGATTACCCTTTCGATATTTTTGCTGCATCGTTTTATTTATTGAGCCGGTATGAAGAATACCTGCCGCATACAAAAGATATGTATGGGCGCTATGCTTATGAAAATTCGCTGGCCTGTAAAGAAGGATTTTTACACCTGCCTTTAGTAAATATATGGTTGAGAGATTTTGAGACCCTTCTTAAACAAAAGTTTCCCGGACTTACCACTCACCGCCCACCACTCACTTTCCTCCCTACTTACGACATAGATATCGCCTGGTCCTATAAACATAAGGGCTGGCAGAGAAATCTTGGTGGCCTCTTCCGTTCATTAGTAAAAGGAGAATGGTCTCTTATCAAAGAAAGAATAAGTGTATTGAGAGGAAAGCAAAAAGATCCCTTTGATGCTTTTGGCTGGATGAACCATCTCCATGAGCAATACAAGGTAAAGCCCTATTATTTTTTCTTAATCCCGGAGAAAAGAGGCCGGTATGATAAAAATATTCCCCCCTCCTGCAAAGCCATGCAGGAATTAATCAGGGATCATGTGATTCGTTACCCTGTCGGTATTCATCCGTCCTGGAAAAGCGGGGACGATGTTTTATTACTGAAAAAAGAAATTGAAACACTCTCAACCTTTACAGGAAGCTCTGTTGTTTCATCCCGCCAGCATTATGTTCGTTTTAACCTCCCGGATGGTTACCGGAGGTTAATTGACACCGGCATCCAATTCGACTTTTCGATGGGCTATGGCAGTATCAATGGTTTCAGGGCTTCGGTAGCTTCCCCGTTTTACTGGTACGATCTCGAAAAAGAACGACAAACCGGGCTCATGGTCTTTTCCTTCTGCCAAATGGACGCCAATTCATTTTATGAGCAAAAACTTACTGCCGGGCAAACCCTGGAAGAAATGCGCCGCTATTACAACATTGTAAAATCAGTTAATGGTTACTTCATTATGCTCTGGCATAACTCATTTCTCGGAACAGACAGGTTATATGCAGGCTGGAGAGATATTTATGAGCAATTTATCAGGGAAGTCGGTGCTGATTAAATAACCCATTCACTCAAATCCCTTCAGTCTCCGGCTGCTCCGGCGGAGGAATCGCTTTGAAAGCTTTATTGACAAGAAAAACTCCTGACAAAGCGACCAGGCCCCCGATAGCAATGAATGGAGTAAGCTGTTTTCCCGGAAATATCGCGGCCCCAACCAGTAAGGCAACAATTGGGTTGATATAAGCATAGATCGATACCTGCTCGGTCGGCAGGTTCTGCAATGCGTATATATAAGCGATAAATGTAGTGATGGAACCGAAAATGACCAGGTAACCAATGGCGGCCCAGGATTGCCAGGGTATGGCTGTAAAAGAAACTCCAATACCTGTAGTCTGTGTGAAAAGGATCAGGCAAACGGCCGAAATCACCATTTGCAATCCCAGGCTAAAATAGGGATTAAAGTTGGCCGCGTTTTTTTTGGTATAGAGCGTACCAAATGCCCATGACCAGGTAGCGGCTAATGATAATAGTATGCCAAAAAGAAAATCCGAATTTAAAAAATCGGAAAGATGCTCATAGAAAATGAGGCAAATTCCTCCAAAGCCCAGTATCATTCCTATGATCGCTTTGGCAGGCATCCTGTTGCCTTTGGCAAATAATCCAATAATAACAAGCCATAATGGGAAGATAGATCCCATGATAGCGCCAAGTCCGGCAGAGATATATTTCACTCCCCAGGTACTCAGTCCATTGCTCAATAAAAAATTGAGTAAACTAAGAACGAGGATTGGCCCCCATTCTTTTCCCCTTGGCCAGCGTTCTCCTTTATAAAGAAAGAAGAGGATGAAACAAAGACCTCCCAGTAATTGCCGGATCCCCGCCATTTGCAAAGGAGGCATATAACTGACACCTATTTTGGCGGCCACCCAGGTAGTGCCCCAGAAAAAACAAACTAAGGCAAGCGCGAATATGGCTTTTGATCTTTTTCCTTTTTTATGAATGGTCAGCGGGTTGAAAACCGATATTCTTCTCAGCGATTGTTCTGAAGTTTGTATGATAAATTTTTGAAAGTCGGGGAAGTTCATTGAGCTGTCAATGTTTAAAATGCCTCATTCCCGTTATTACCATCGCGAGACCGTTTTGTTTGCAATATTCTATGGAATCATTATCCCGGATAGAACCACCCGGCTGGATAAAGGCGGTAATACCCGCTTCATGTCCCAATTTTACACTGTCATTGAAAGGAAAGAAAGCATCGCTTGCCATCACTGCGTCTTTCAAATCAAAATTGAACTGCCGGGCTTTCTCAATTGCCTGGCGTAGTGAGTCAATCCGGCTGGTCTGCCCGCATCCTTTACCAATCAGTTGCCTGTTCTTCACCAATGCAATAGCATTTGATTTTAAATGCTTGCACACAAGATTAGCAAAAACAAGATCTTCTTTTTCGCCTGCTGATGTCTCCCGGCCGCCTGCTTCCTTCCATTCCGCATAATTTCCTTTGTCAATGCCTTGTATCAAAACGCCATTCAGCACGGACTTATATTGCGAGTCAGCCCGGGGCTGCGCTTTTAATTGAAGCAGTATCCGGTTCTTTTTCGATTTTAAAATAGCAAGAGCATCTTCATCAAAAACAGGGGCAATCAATACTTCAAAGAAAATTTCACTGATCGCATTGGCTGTTGCCTTGTCTATTTTTCCATTGCAAACCAGTACGCCGCCGAAAGCACTTTCAGGATCAGCTGCCAGCGCGGCATCCCAGCTTTCCCTCACGGATGGCCGCTGCGCTATGCCACAGACGTTGGTATGTTTGATAATGGCAAAGACGGCCTCCTCTGAATCTCCTCCACCAGCCGGCGGAGAGACTTTCGAAAACTCTGCTATTAGTTGCATGGCGGCATCAACATCCACTAAGTTGTTATAAGAAAGTTCTTTACCATTTAGCTGGTCAAATAATTTAGTTAAATCTCCATAGAAAACTCCTGACTGGTGAGGATTTTCACCATACCGCATAGGCGTTGGATTTGTTATGGATTCCAAAAAATACAATGACCCGGGATGGTTAAAATATTTGGCTATCGCCACATCATAATGAGCGACGATCTCAAATGCTTTGGCAGCAAATGCTTTTCGCTGTTCCATTGTCGTTTCGCCTTTTTGATCACGAAGCAAATCTTCCAGCACTGTATAATCTTTTTTGGCAGCTACCACTATTACATCCTTAAAATTTTTCGCGGCGCCTCTTATCATGGATGGTCCGCCGATATCAATCTTCTCGATAATCGCGGCCTCCTCCAAACCTCCTCCGGTGGAGGAGGCTTTAAGCCGTTGATCTTCGAGAGTCTTCTCAAAAGGATAGAGATCGACAATGACCAGGTCTATTTCAGGAATATGGTATTGTTTCATTTCCTGCACATGAGTCGCATCGTCCCTTTTTCCCAAAATACCGCCAAATACAGATGGATGTAAAGTCTTTACCCTGCCGCCAAGAATGGAAGGATAAGCAGTAATATCTTCAACCGGGATACATTTTATTCCAAGTTTTTCAATGAATTGTTGTGTACCGCCGGTAGAGTAGATGGTAATACCCAGCCCTGATAAAAGTTGTACGATATTTTCCAGGCCATCTTTGTAAAAAACTGAAATAAGGGCCGATTGAATCTTTTTAGTCATGTACTGAAGTTAATTTGCGGCTGCAATAAAAGTCTCGTTCCTTATCCCGCAAAGACACGACAAACACAAAGTCAATAATTGTAAACCTGTATTTTTCTTAGTGCCCTTTGTGGCTTAGCGGGATGAAACAGCTTCTCGTTAGGAGCCGCAAAACTAACTTAATTAAGGTTCATCACAAAAGCGCCTTTTTCATTCACATTATGGTAAGGGATATGAAGAGAATCACAATCCTTCTTCCAATAGGCCAGCTTCCGGTAAGGGACAGAAGCATCAAAAACAACCTGCCTGATCCTGAAAATAGTTGCCAGTTTGGCCATATATAATTTTGGGTTCTTAGAAATTATGAGCAGGTCAATAGCATATTTTTTAGCCGGCGCTGAAAATGAAATGGTCGTATCAATAAATAAAATCCTTTTAGTTTTATAGATCACATATTTATCATAACAAAAAAGGTCTTTTATAGCTGATACACAAGAAACACGATTCAGTACCCGGGATGGCCTGAGATTAAAATTCCTGGCAAAATCGTCTGACTGTAAATCCGCATCGCCGTAAAATATATAGTTTCTTCCATCTATAAAATCAATGGCGCAGTGTTGAGGAACATTATATACAATTATTTTTTGCTGTTGGCCAGCCTGCAGGAACGAATAAGACCTTATCGAAAAGAAACCGATGAGAGCAACCAGGGTAATCACCAGGCCATATTTTCTTTTTTCCATGAGCCAGTAACTTATACCCGCTACTACTGCAAAAAGAAGTATGGCCTGGCTAATATTGATTTGCAGCCCATCCCATAAGGAAAAAGGTAATAATTCAATCCGCTGAACATAATTATCCATCAAACGGATCAGCCACAACAGGATCTTTCCAACAATCACCGCCAGCGACGGAATAAATGAAATGCCACAGAGCAGTATTTCTCCCAATACGATGATGCTTGACAGCGGAACCGCCATAAAGTTCGTCAGCAGGAAATAAACCGGGAATTGGTGAAAATGATAAAGGCTGAAAGGAACCGTCAGTATCTGCGCCGCGAGACTTACTGCGTTTAATTTCCAAACAAGATCAAGCAGTTTATTTTTTATGTCAAACCAATTATAAATTGGTTTCATAAAAATAACGATGCTGACTACTGCTGAATAAGAGAGCTGGAAACCGGCATCCCATAGCCAGAAAGGATCATAGCATAATAAAATAAAAGCGGAAAAAGCCAGCGTATTATAGATAGAGCCCTTTCTTTTAAAGGACTGCGCGGCCACGATACAGGTGAACATGACGGCTGACCGGAACACCGATGGTTGCCCTCCCGCCAGCAAACTAAAAAGCCATAAACCCGAAATGATAAAGATGGGTTGCAATAAGCGGGTATATTTTATTCTTCGTAATGGCCTGAGCAATTGTACCAGTAACCAGTAAATTAACCCGAGGTGCATTCCTGAAATAGCGATGATATGCACAACCCCTGTGTTGGAATAAGATTGCACCAGCGATTTATCCAGGTCGTCTTTGTAGCCAATGAGCAGCGCTTCAGCCAAACCCATTTCTTTTTCTTTTTTAATATTGGTTCTGAGTATGCGCAATACTTTTTCCTGTATGGCATTAAGAAGGCTGTTTATTAAACTCTTTTCTTTCGTGCCTGTGACCTCAAATTCGCCCCGTTGCAGGTAAACCTGGTGAGTGATCCCCTGGAATAGACAATATTGCTTATAATCAAAACCGGCCGGATTGCCGGGACTTTTTATTTCCTGCAGCGGTTTATTGAGAATAAGCTCTGTTCCGTAATCAAGAAGGTGAAGCAAGGAATCCGGCTGGTCCTTCCTGAAATAAACAATGATCTTTCCTTTTACCTTTATTTTCTTTCCGTCTTTGAGAATATACAGGACATCGGCATTGGTTTTGAAAGATTTTGTTTTTTCTACCAATGGCTCATCCAGCGAAACGATCATGCAAGTATTTTCTGTATAAAAATTTCTAAACCACCTGTTGCTATATCTGATATCCTTATACCCGGTCAGTATTGCTCCAACACAGAGAAAAGCCATGGTAAAACCTATGCCATTCAGCCAACCAAATCTATAGCGATAAAAAAAAGACAGGAGAGAAAAAGAGATACCGGCAACAAGGCAAAAAACCAGCAGTATCCAACAGGTAATCAACGATACCGGCCAATGCCATTGCAGGATAATACCGGCCGCGAGAGGTACCAGCAAACGTATAAAAGGGGTCTTCCGCCAGAAATAAACCGCCTGTTCAGCCATGTATGCAAACAATATCAATTACGGATCATTGCCACAGGAAAAAAAACTATTGGAGAGCTTTTTTAATGAAGACGGGTTGCCGGGTATTTTGTATACCGGGGCGAAGGCAATGACCCATTTAGCTTTTCATTAAGCCCGGGTTGACTCATGCCTATTTCAGTATGAGACATACAAAAAAACCAGTGAGCGTCACCCTTTACCACCCTGCTTGTTTTTTATATTAACGCCATATTAATCTTCTCTTATCTTTCTTTGTCTTGACGTGCTCCCTTTTATATTTGTTTATCTTTATCGCTTTATAATAAAAATCTCATGAGAAATCCCGTTCTCCTGTTAATATTTGTCCTCGTTACATCCGTTTCCTGTTCTCAAACATTGAAGGAGTTGAATGCAACCAGGGTCGGCTTGCCCAACGGATGGAGCCTGACCCCCGCAGGGGAAAGCCTTCCGCTTGGCGACCTGCCGCTGAATATCGCCGTATCATCTTCGAAAAAGTATATCGCCGTTACCAATAATGGACAGAGCATACAGTCGCTGCAGCTAATAAATCCACAATCAGGCAGGGCGCTGGACAATGTTGTCATCCCAAAATCATGGTATGGTTTGAAATTCACGGCCGATGAAAAATTTTTATACGCTTCCGGCGGGAATGATAATTGGATATTGGAATATGCTGTCCTGAATAACAAGCTGGTATTGAAAGACAGTATTATTCTTGGCAAAAAATGGCCCGAAAAAATCTCCCCGGCCGGGATTGAAATAGACGACAGCAAAAAGATCCTGTACGTGGTGACGAAGGAAAATAATTCTCTTTATATCATAGATCTTGCTACCAAAAAAATAAAGACTTCCTACAAGCTGGAAGCGGAAGCGTATACCTGTCTTTTGTCACCTGATAAAAAAACGCTCTATATCACTTGCTGGGGCTGTGATAAAGTTTTGGTCTTTGATGCCATGAAACAGCAATTTATAACGACAATACCCGTTGGGGACAATCCCAATGAAATGTGTTTAACAAAAAATGGCAGTTATCTCTTTGTAGCCAATGCCAATGATAATTCTGTTTCGGTGATTGATGTACAACAACAAAAAGTGATTGAAACGCTGAATGCGGCGCTATACCCAAATGCGCCCAGTGGATCTACTTCCAATGGAGTGGCATTAAGCCAGGATGAAAAGACATTATATGTGGCCAATGCTGATAATAACTGTCTTGCTGTTTTTGATATCAGCCAACCGGGCTTTAGTAAAAGCAGGGGTTTTATTCCGACAGGATGGTATCCCACGAATGTAAAAGTGATCGGTAAAAAAATTTATGTATCGAATGGGAAGGGGTTTTCATCCAGGCCAAATGTAAAAGGGCCTGATCCTACCAAAAAAGAACAGGAAGTGAGTTACCGGCAAGGAGATTACAGGGCAAACCAAAGCAAGGTAGAATATATTGCCGGGCTGTTTAAAGGAACACTAAGCATTATTCCTGAGCCTTCCGAACAACAACTTGGTATCTACTCCCGGGCGGTTTACCAAAACACTCCTTATTCAAAAGAAAAAGAATTGAGTTCAAAAGGCGAAACCGGCAATCCCGTTCCCATGAAAGTAGGTGAAAAATCGCCGGTTAAATATGTTTTTTATATTATTAAAGAGAACAGAACCTATGACCAGGTGCTGGGAGATATCCCGGGAGGCAATGGCGATACATCATTGGTTTTATTTGGAAAACATATCACCCCCAATCAACATAAACTTGCAACTGAGTTTGTATTGCTGGATAATTTTTATTGTGATGGTGAAGTAAGCGCCGACGGACACAACTGGAGCATGGGTGCATACGCTACCGATTACCTGGAAAAAAACTGGCCCACCAACTATGGCCATCGCGGTGGTAATTATGATGCAGAGGGTACAAGGGCTATTGCTAATAATAAAGGAGGGTTCATCTGGGATGATTGCAAAAGAGCGGGCGTCAGCTACAGGACATACGGAGAATTTGCAGATAACTATAAGGCGAATATACCCATTCTGGAAAATCATTTCTGCCCCTATTTTACCAGCTGGGACCAGACAGTAAGAGATACTACGCGGTTCTATCAATGGAAAAAAGAATTTGATTCACTGCTGGCAAAGAATGCAGTGCCGCATTTCAATTCTTTACGTTTTATTAATGATCATACCGAGGGCTTAAAAAAAGGAAGACCGACTCCGTTTGTCCATGTTGCTGATAATGACTGGGCCGTTGGGTTGTTTGTCGAATACCTGAGTAAAAGCCCTATCTGGAAAGAAACTGCAATATTCATTGTAGAAGATGATGCCCAGAATGGTCCCGACCATGTAGATGCGCACCGCACTTCAGCTTATATTGCCGGTGGTTTCGTAAAAAGAAAATTCGTTGATCACACAATGTATTCGACCACCTCGATGTTAAGAACAATGGAATTAATACTCGGCCTGCCCCCGATGACACAATATGATGCGGCAGCAGAGCCTATGTGGCGCTGTTTTACTACTACTGCTGATCTTAGTCCTTTTGTTTCTGTTCCTTCCAATATTGACCTTGGTATAAGGAATACTGCCATGACTGAATGGCAAAAAAGATCGGAACAATTCGATCTTACCAAAGAGGATGCTATACCGGATATGGAATTCAACGCTGTTTTATGGTATGGATTGAAAGGAGATCATGTTCCGCTACCGGCGCCGAGAAGAGCCGCATTCCTGAAGATTAATGATAAGAAAGACGAAGATTAGGGGACTAAGGGATAAAAGAGAAAGCCCGGTAGTTTCAACAACAAGCCTTGTTTTTCAGTCTTACTCTTTTTTTCTTTTTCCTCTTAGCCCAAACTCTTAGCCAGGTACGCTATTTGTCCGGTATGATAGATATTGTGCTGTATCAGTCCATTCAGCAGGAAACGAAAATTATACTTACGGTGATCCACGATCTCTTTTAAAAATTCATCGTCTTTTGTTTCAAGCAGGGTAACGATGTCTTTGTGTATGCGTTTGAATTCCTTCAATCCTTTCTCCCAGGTGTGGATAGCAGGATCAATGTCCCTCCAGTCCATTTTTTCAGAAGCAGCGGGATCCTGTTCTTTATCGCCCTCCATTCTTTTTAAGGTAAACTCTGCCCAGGTGAGCATATGATAAAGCAGTTCGATCAGGGAATGGGAATCCGCATTGGGTTTTTTGTATACAATGGAAGGATCGGTTTCTTCCAGCATTTTATAAACCGGCCGGCCATACCAGGGCTCACCGCTGTTTACATTTTGGAGGTTGCGGATGATGGATTGAATTTCTTTATTCATATCCCCATTAATTTTTCTTATTATAGCAAATACCTCATGCCCCTAAAGGGGGGTCTTAGAGCCTTTCCGTAAAATTAAATCATCTGCTTTTAGAATGATGCGCTAAAGCCCCTTTACGGGTTGGGGGTATCTTACCGGCTCAAATACATACTCCTGTCCTTATACAATTGGCGGAAATAAGGATCACGAAGATCTTTGATAAAGCGGATGGCTTCCCCGGTTGATTTCATTTCCGGACCCAGCTCCCTGCTGACACCGGGAAATTTATCAAAGCTGAATACAGGCTCTTTGATCGCGAATCCCTTCAGCTTTTTTTCGAAGGTGAAATCTTTCAGTTTCTTTTCTCCCAGCATGACCTTGGTGGCGATATTGAGATAGGGTATCTGGTAGGCTTTGGCGATGAAAGGTGTGGTGCGTGATGCCCTTGGATTAGCTTCAATCACATATACTTTCCCGTCCTTGATCGCAAACTGTATATTGATAAGACCTTTGATCTTTAATTCCCTTGCGATTTTTTCCGCATACTCTTCCATCGTATGCACGATCAGCGGCGACAAATTGAATTGAGGAAGAACCGCGTTACTGTCACCACTATGAATGCCCGCCGGCTCAATATGTTCCATCACACCCATGACATGAAAATCCTCGCCGTCAAATATGGCGTCTATTTCCGCTTCCTGGCAACGGTCAAGAAAATGATCTATCAGTATCTTATTGCCGGGGATATGTCTTAATAAACTCACTACGGCGGTTTCTACTTCATCATCATTAAGCACGATCCTCATTCTTTGTCCGCCGAGTACATAAGAAGGACGTACTAATACAGGATAACCCACTTTATTGGCTACCGAAATAGCTTCATCTACATTAAAGGCCGTTCCATAATCAGGATAGGGTATCTCCAGGTCTTTTAGCCTGTCGCTGAAGCGGCCACGGTCTTCCGCAATATCCATACTATCATAAGAAGTGCCGATGATCCTGATTCCTTTCTTATGTAAAAACTCCGCGAGTTTCAATGCGGTCTGACCTCCCAGTTGTACAATAACTCCATCCGGTTTCTCGTGTTCTACTATTTCCCAGAGATGCTCCCAGTAAACCGGTTCGAAGTATAATTTATCGGCCATGTCAAAATCCGTTGACACGGTTTCAGGGTTGCAGTTCACCATGATCGCTTCAAAGCCACATTCTTTGATCGCCAGCAAACCATGTACACAACAATAATCGAACTCAATTCCCTGCCCGATACGATTAGGACCTGAACCAAGTACAATGATCTTTTTCTTATCCGATACTTTACTTTCGTTTTGATGCCCTTCTTCAAAAGTAGAATAGAAATAGGGAGTCTTTGCTTCAAACTCGGCACTGCAGGTATCTACCATTTTGTAGACCCTTGTTATACCGGCTGCTTTTCTTTTGTTATAAACGTCTTCTTCATTGCCATGCTTGATGATCCGGCTTATTTGTTCGTCACTGAACCCGTTTACTTTCGCTTCGCATAATAATTCTGCCGGCAGGGAATCAAGGTCATATTTTCCCAGTTCTTTTTCGAGATCGCAAATCTTTTGTATCTCGTGGATGAACCAGCGGTCAATCCCATTAGTTGACTTAGAAATAGTTCCTACTGAAACTCCGGCCATCAATGCATCTTTGATACGGAATATGCGATCCCATTTTGGCGTTTTGATATATTCCAGCAATTCATCAAACTGCATTTGTTTACCATAAGTAGCCAGGCCCACTGCATTGTTCTCCAAACTTTGACAGGCTTTCTGCAGTGCTTCGGTAAAACTTCTTCCGATTGCCATTACTTCTCCCACACTTTTCATTTGCAATCCAAGGGTATCATTAGCGCCTTTGAATTTATCAAAGTTCCAGCGGGGGATCTTTACAATCACATAATCCAATGCGGGTTCGAAATAGGCTGAGGTAGTTTTGGTGATCTGGTTTTCCAGCTCATCCAATGTATAACCAATAGCGAGTTTCGCAGCGATCTTGGCAATAGGATAACCCGTTGCCTTCGATGCCAGCGCAGAAGAACGGCTTACCCTGGGATTGATCTCGATAGCAATGATCTCTTCCGTATCAGGGTTCAGCGCAAACTGTACATTACAGCCACCTGCGAAATTTCCAAGATCACGCATCATCCTGATGGCCGTGTTGCGCATTAGTTGCATAGCGGTATCGCTAAGCGTCATGGCAGGCGCTACTGTAATCGAATCCCCTGTATGTACTCCCATAGGATCAAAATTCTCTACACTGCAGATGATGCATACATTATCATTAGCATCACGCAATAGCTCGAGCTCAAATTCTTTCCAGCCTAATACTGCTTTTTCTACCAGTACTTCATGTATGGGTGAAGCCTGTAAGCCGCGGTTCAATGCTTCATCAAGCTCATTCTTATCATGTACAAAACCTCCGCCTGTTCCGCCAAGAGTAAAGGAAGGACGGATAACCAATGGAAATCCTATTTCCTGGGCAAATTCCTTTCCTTCCAGGAATGAGTTAGCTGTTTTTGCGGGAGCAACCGGTACTCCAAGTTCGATCATCCACTGACGGAACTTTTCCCTGTCTTCTGCCTTATTGATGGCTTTAATGTCAACGCCTATCAATCGTACATTATGTTTTTGCCAGATGCCCAGGTCTTCAGCCTCTTTGGCAAGATTCAATGCCGTTTGTCCGCCCATTGTCGGAAGTACGGCGTCAATCTTATTTTCTTCCAGGATCTGTTCGATGCTTTCTGCATTAAGCGGTAAGAGGTACACTTTATCGGCCATCATGGGGTCGGTCATGATCGTCGCGGGATTGCTGTTTATCAGGATCACTTTTACTCCCTCTTCACGCAAGCTCCTGGCCGCCTGTGTGCCGGAATAATCAAATTCGCAGGCTTGACCGATAATGATAGGTCCGGAACCGATAATAAGAACGGATTGAATAGAGTTATCTTTTGGCATTTTTGTTTAGATAAGCCCCTCCCTTGGAAGGTTTTGGGGTGAAAAAACCCTGATGACTACCGGGACGCAAAACTAAGGGAATGGAGGGATTTTGGAGGAATGGGCGGGCGTTTTTATTATTTAATTTCTCCCCCGAGGCACTGGGGAACAAGCTAAAAAACAAGGTTATTAATTCTGTGTAAAGAAGTATCATCCCCTGCTATATTCCGTAATTTCGGTATTGCATGACCGACGAATACTTCATGATGCTGGCAATTAAGGAAGCAAAGCGGGCTTTCGAGGAAGATGAAGTGCCCGTAGGCGCACTAGTCGTGTTAAATGAAAAAATAATTGCCCGGGGTTATAATATGACCGAAAAATTGAATGATCCGACTGCTCATGCGGAAATGATCGCGATAACATCCGCCTTTGGTTTTTTAGGAAGCAAATACCTGCCGGAAGCGGTTATCTACATTACGGTAGAGCCCTGTTTGATGTGTGCAGGCGGTTTATACTGGAGTAAAATTGGAAAAATAGTCTATGGTGCAGATGATGAAAAAAATGGCTACAAAAAGATAACCGGGGCCAACTGGCCTTTTCATCCAAAGGCAGAATTGATCAGGGGAGTGCTGAAAGATGAATGTTCACAGCTAATGAAAGAATTTTTTCAAAGAAAAAGGTAATTCATGGCAAAACCGGGTAAAATCATTGTTACACATCCTGTCACCGGTAGCAAACGAGAATTTCATGCTTCCATCTATGATCCGTTCCTAGCTACTATCCTCCGGGGTCTCAAAGAAGATAAAGGAAAAGCCTGGTTTTAAGGGATCAATTCCCCGGTACACCATCTCCATACGGCTTGATTTAGAGATAAGAGGGCCAGTAGAAACATTTATTGAAAAAGGAAAAAAAACTGAACAGGTTGAAAAATAATCCCCGGAAAACAAAAGAATTTGTCTCCTGTTCAACAGTAAGGCAATAAATTTGTTATCCTTTTCAGACAATACATTGATCATTTAATTAAAACCAATAGTTATGGCATTCACTTTACCTGCGCTGCCTTATGCAACTGATGCATTAGAGCCGCATATTGACAAAATGACCATGGAAATACACCATGGCAAGCACCACCAGGCCTATGTTGACAACCTGAACAAAGCTATAGCCGGCACCGAGCATGAAAATAAATCGCTGGAAGAATTAGTAAAGAACGCCGGAAAAATTTCTCCTGCTGTAAGGAATAATGGCGGGGGACATTGGAATCACAGTTTCTTCTGGGAAATACTTGGACCCAATGCTGGCGGTAAGCCTTCGGGGAAACTGGCAGATGCCATTACTTCCGCTTTTGGTTCTTTTGAAACTTTCCAGGAAAAATTAAATACTGCCGGTATAACGCGTTTTGGCTCTGGCTGGGCATGGCTCATTATAAGAGATGGCAAACTGGAAATAACTTCTACTCCTAACCAGGATAATCCATTGATGGATCTGGCAGACGTAAAAGGTACGCCCATCCTTGGTATAGATGTATGGGAACATGCTTATTACCTGAAATATCAGAATAAACGCCCTGATTATTTAAAAGCAATCTGGAATGTAATTGATTGGAAGAAAGTAGGAAAGCTTTATGAAAAAGCTGAAGCAGTTGCAGTCCATTAAAGATCTTTTTCTGAAAAAATATAAATAATAATTTGCCGGTAAGACGGGAAGTCAGTAAGCATTATTTTTCAAATCATTTTCTCTTATCGTCTTCCCGGCTTCCCGGCAAAATTGACCACTACCGAATTTCGCTGATCAGCATGAATTATATGATGAAGAATCCGGAAAACTCAGGGAACCGGGTCGTACCCGCTCCCTCCCCAGGGATGACACCGACTAATCCTTTTAATCGCGAGCCACAGTCCTTTGAACACACCATATTTTTTTAACGCTTCCGCGGCATAATGAGAGCAGGTAGGGGTATACCGGCATTTCGGGCCCATCCAGGGTGAAATGATCCATTGATAAATTTTTATCAGCAAAATAAATGGCAGGCTTAATATGCGTAAAATAATTTTCATTCTCCGGTAAGCATATCTAATTTCTTTAAAACCGAACCTGTTTTTTTATATACTTCATTATACTCCGGCAATTCCTTTCCGGTATAAATAAAAAAAACATTCAGCCGGATATTTCGTTCTTTTAATTTATCCCGGAGCTCTTTTTTTTGTAAGCGCCAGGCTTCTTTTGTCAGTCTCTTTATCCTGTTCCTGTCAACTGCTTTCTTAAAATTTTTCGCTGAAACACCTACACCAAAAAGCAAGGGGAATTCACTGGCTGAGTGAACAAGCATATACAATACCTTATAAGGAGCCACTGTTATTTTTTTTCCTTCACTGAACAA
Source organism: Bacteroidota bacterium (assembly GCA_030706685.1). Taxonomy (GTDB): domain Bacteria; phylum Bacteroidota; class Bacteroidia; order Chitinophagales; family Chitinophagaceae; genus VBAT01. Next base: position 19,289 of record JAUZOA010000046.1, on the reverse strand, counting down.
TTGTTCAATGCTCTTGCGGCTCTTCAGCCTTTCGTTTTTTCCAAGTGTGAATTGCTTCGCCACGGATCTGAACAGGTAATTTTGAAAACAAAAATAGCCCCATAAAAGGGCTATTCGAAAATATATCAGCATCTCCTTTAATCCCGCATCTGCGGGAGTCGGAAGAACCTTATTTTAATTTCCTCTCATCAGAAACTGTCAGTTTCTTGCGTCCTTTAGCCCGGCGGCTTGCCAGTACTTTGCGACCATTGGCGGTCTGCATGCGTTTACGGAATCCATGAACGCTTTTACGGCGACGGACATGAGGTTGAAATGTACGTTTCATTGTTTTAGCATTTTTTCACGTTTCATCCCGCAAATGCGGGATTCTAATTTTGAATATGGCCCGGGAGAAGCGGACCGGTTTCAAGTCCACAACAGGTCACCACACCTATTGTTTTGTGAAAGGACGGCAAAGGTAAGGGAATGAGACCGGAAGTCCGGGTCAGGAAATAAGAAATTTATCAAATTAAGCAGGCCTAAGCCTCTCCGCCGGCTGGCGGAGGAGGTTTGTGGGGGGCTTCTAAATCAACGTGCTGAGACTGTATCGCTTCTCCAAAAAAAACAGTGGCATGATTGTCAAAGTCTTCCGTTGAATCCGTTGTATGAAATACCCGTTCACCATTTTTACTGCAACGGTTTTCTATTTCCGGGTGGCGATGAAGATAATCAGCAAGACTGGCAGCTACAATTTCTCCCTGTGTCAGGAGTTTTACTCCAACTGGTAAATATTCCCCGATCTTTTCTTTCAGTAAAGGGTAATGGGTACAGGCAAGCAATACGACATCAATTTTTTCCCCTTTTTCGAAAAGGCTATGCAGGTTCTTTTTTATAAAATAATCGGCGCCATGGCTCTGGTATTCATTATTCTCCACCAGTGGCACCCACATGGGACAAGCTTCCTGGTAAACTCTTAGGCCCGGGAAGAATTTTTCAATTTCGACCGGGTAGGAATTAGAAGCCACTGTTCCGGTTGTAGCTAATATTCCAACGCAGCCGGTTTCAGAAAATTGGCCAATAATCTCCGTAGTTGGCCGGATAACACCAAGTACCCGGTTGCCTGGCGCTATCTTCGGCAGGTCTTTCTGCTGGATAGTGCGCAATGCTTTGGCCGAGGCAGTGTTGCAGGCGAGGATTACCAATGAACAGCCTTGCCTGAAAAACCACTCCACACATTGCAGCGTGTATTGATACACCGTTTCAAAAGAGCGGTTACCATAAGGCGCCCTGGCATTATCACCAAGGTAGATATAATCGTATTGAGGAAGTTTATTAACGATCTCTTTCAATACCGTCAATCCTCCATAACCAGAATCAAAAACGCCAATCGGTCTTTGCATTTTGAATTGCTTAATCATTCAGTTCCTCCCCAAAACTAAAGAGCAGAACCAAATGCTAAAGAAAAAACTGGTAAGGTTGCCGCTAACCTGAAAGATAAATGCCGGCTAAGTTTACTTCGTTTTAGGCTTAGCACCTGTGGGTGGTTTGGCCGCCGGCTGTTGTTTCGCTGCATCAGGATCATCGCCCAGGTATAAAAGCTCCTGTGGCAGTCCCTGCAGCTTTAATTCTCTTGCCATTGAAATGAAAATATTATCTATCGGGAACCCTGCCTCGTAAGTTTGTGGTTTAAGAATGAGCGTGTATTTTTTAGCAGCCAGTATTTTCCTGTAGGCTACTGATACAGCCTGGTATAAAGGTTGGGCCAATTGTCTTCTTTTGTTATTCGATTTATTTTGCGCGATCTGCTGCCAGTACACGATATTCAAAGCCATTTTCTTTCTGTCCTCCATTGTCATATCCAGCATGGCTTTTGATTTCTTCCCTGCAACTACCAAACCCGAATCAATCTTATAAATACTATCCAGTTGCTGGTATCTTTCCTGGTAATACTGGTATTCAATCGCCAACGAATCTTTTTCATAGATCTGTACCAGGCTATCAACGTTGTGATAGTCGGGCATAGCCTGTACCATCAGGTCAATATCAAAGACACCCACTTTTAAAGCCTGCGCTTTACTATTTTCACCTGCAAGCATAAAAAGAACACAGGTTAGGACAGGGAGCAAAATTTTTTTCATATCTGCTGTTTAATTTTTAATTGTTTGGGTAACCCGGTTATCCACTGCAACATTTTATAGTTTTGTGAAAATAGGACTTATCCTGTAAACCGCTATCATAAGCTTCCCGGATTACGCCGGCTATTTTTTTAAACGGGCTGATTCCTGCGGGAAATACACTTTCACTATCAATAAAAAGAAGCCCTACAAATTGCAGGGCTTATAAAATATTTTAGATGCTGCCATAATTTAATGGACATTCTGTTATCGCATTATTTACCCAGCACTGGTCCTGTTGGCTGTTGTGGCGGAAGTTTTAATTTTAATCTGGCGGCCACCGCAGGCAGAAGGTCATCCGCTTCCGGTGCAACCAGGAATACTTCTTTATTGAAAACATGGGTGTAATTCTTTTCTTTGGCTACGGCTTTTACTGCATCGTATACTTTTGAGTAAACGGGGGCCAGGAGTTTTTCCTGCTTTTGCTGGCTAAGCTGTTGTGAAATAGCCTGCCAATTGTTGATCCTGTAAGCTATGCCTGCCAGTTCCTCGCGCATCTGGCTCCTTACGGAAACAGGTATTTTGCTGGTATCTGTTTTAGTCAGGATGCTGTCTTTATAAGTATATTCCTGGTAATCGAGTGCGAATTGCGCATTTAAAGAATCCACCTGGTATCGCTGAAGCAATGAATCTATTTTGCTTACTTCGGGCATAAGAGCAACCACGTTGTCTATGTTAATATAGGCGATCTTTGTTTGTGCAACCGTCGCGCTTGTGATAAACAAACTGGCTGCTATTGCCAGAACTTTCAATTTTTTCATATTTGTCATTTTTCTTTCCATTCAGCCTTCCTCATCATCGAAGGCCTACTATGTAGTTTAAATTTTTGATGTTTAGAAGATACTTTTAAAATGGAATTCGTTGCTTGTTGGATTTTCTTTAACATACCGGGCATCAGGGATTAATTCCTGACTCCAAGTTCTTTCAACACATCTTCGCTCTTATCCAGTTTAGGGTCGGCAAAGATAATGGTAATTCCATCACTTTTATCAAGTACCAGGTCATACCCTCTTTGCACGGAAATTTTTTGTACAGCATTAAATACCTTATCCTGGATGGGTTTTACGAGCTCTTGTTTTTTCTTGAACAGATCGCCTTCAAAACCAAATCGTTGGCGCTGCAAATCTCTTAGCTCTTTTTCCTTCAAAAATAGCTGGTCTTCCCGTTTCTTTTTGAGCTCATCGCTCAGCATCACTTGTTCAGCTTCGTAATCCTTATACATCTTATCCAGGGCAGCCTGCTTTGCATCAATATCTTTCTGCCAATCAGCGGCAATACCATCCAATTGTTTCTGGGCTTTCGTATACTCAGGCATTTTATCAAGGATATAGCGTGTATCTATGATAGCATATTTCTGTGCATGAATACTGAATGCTAAAAGCATAACGCTGATAGCCATGGCTATTTTTTTCATATAGCTGATTTTTGTTTTAACAGTTTAGTGTTATTCCGGCTCGAAGCCAAGCATAAAGGTAAACCTTGAAGCATTCTTCAACCCGCTGCCCGGCGTAATGCGATCAAGTCCGATTCCATAATCAAAGCCAAGCAAGCCAAACATCGGCAGGAAGAAACGCATACCTACTCCCACACTGCGACGCAGCCTGAATGGGTTATATTCTTTGAAGCTATACCATCCGTTGGCTGCTTCAAAAAAGGCCAATCCATAAATTGTACTGCCCGGATTCGTTACCAGCGGGTAACGCATTTCCAGTTGATACTTATTAAAAATTGTAAAGAACTTGGTTGCACTTTGCTGATCGGGGTTTACAGTAGGATCGGATGATTGGTATACCGGATACCCGCGTTGAGCAATAATGTCATAACCAAGAAGCCCGAAGTTATTGGTCAGCCCTGCATCGCCTAGCTGGAATCGTTCAAATGGCGAATAGTCAAGTTTTTTATTATAACGACCCATAAATCCATATTTGGCTGCCAGTTTCAATACGAACTGCCGGTTCTTTTCGGCTCCAAGCGGACGCCCGATGGGGACATACCATTCTGCATTAAAACGCCATTTATGATACTCAGGGTTTTTATAGGGATTGCTTGAGTTTACAATGTCAGGGTTGAATAATGAATAGGGTGGGGTTAGCTGAACACTGGCCAAAAAATTAGAGCCGCTTCTCGGGAATACCGGGTCAAATACAGAGGAACGTTGCAATGCGATACGCAAGCTCAGATTATTAGAAGTTCCGTCCTTTATTCCTTCAAATACAGGATAGTTGCGCATCTTATACTGTGTAAAACTCAACGTGTAAACAAGGCTGAAATAATCATCCGGCCATTTTAATTGTTTACCAAGCGCAACTGAAAAACCATTTACTTTTAAGAAATTAGTATCTGATCTCGCCTGGTCTATTTGTCCAGTTAACGGGTCAAAAGCATTGGAGTATTTACTGTTGTTGTACCCGATAGTAAACGAATTTCTTTTCTTACCACCAAGCCAGGGCTCTGTAAAGGAAAAATTATAAGAACGGAATGCTCTGCCATTTGACTGAACCCGGAGGCTAAGTTTTTGGCCATCCCCGGTTGGCAAAGGGTCCCAGGCAGATTTTTTCCAGATATTTTTAATGGAAAAATTGTTGAATGTCACACCCAGTGTACCCGTCAGACCAATACCTCCTCCCCATCCGGCGGATAATTCCAGCTGGTCAGATGATTTTTCTTCTAATTTCCAGTTGATATCCACCGTGCCATCATCGGCATTGGGCACTACGCCGGGTTCAATCTTTTCCTGGTTGAAATATTGAAGATTCGCCAGTTCGCGCTGGGAACGGATCAGTTCTGACCGGTTGAACAATTCCCCGGGTATTGTTCTTAATTCCCGGCGTATCACATGATCCTTTGTTCTTTCATTACCCGAGATAGTTACATTTTTAATCCTGGCCTGCGGACCTTCGGTAATTCTTATTTCATGGTCAATCGTATCATTATAGACCGCTGTTTCTACCGCTTCAATCCTGAAAAAAAGATACCCGTCATCCATGTAGTAGCCGCTGATATCCCCGCCTTCCTGTGATAATTCTTTACCAATTCGTTTATTCAGGATATCAAGGTTATAGATATCGCCTTTGTTAATACCGAGAATGGCGCTTAACAGCGAATCCGGGTATTTTGCGTTTCCTTTCCATGTTATATTGCCAAAATAATATCGCCGTCCTTCATTTACTTTCAGGTCAACATATATTTTGCTACGGCTGATATTCGTATCGGCAACAATAGTATCAGCAACAATTTGTGCATCCCTGTATCCAAGTGAATTATAATACTGGATTACTTTTTCTTTATCCTCGGCGTACTTCTTGGGATTGAATTTAGCTGAACTGAATAATTTGAACCGGAAATACGGATCCAGCAATTGTTTTGTTTTGCTGAAAGAAAGAAAACCCCAGTCTTTTACATACTCATTAAAACTCAATTTCTTTATTTCGCCATAAGGGCTTGGCACCTTAGTAGGGTACAAAGTAAGCTTTGTCATTTCCTTGGTGCCTTTCATTTGCTTTTTCAGCTTTAACTCGTCCACATTATCATTTGCAAAAAAATTGACCCCATCGATATGTACTTTCTCGCCTTTATTAACATAAATAGTCAAATACAGGGAATTAACAAAAGCCGGGTCATCCTTTTGTGCCACTCTTACAGTTACATTCTGGAACCCCTTATCTGCATAATATTTTTTAATAACCTCATCAATATTGCGACGCAGGTTTTCGGTAATGATTGTCTGCTTGGTCAGCCCGATTTTTCCCTGCAATTCTTCCGCTTCTGATTTCTTTGGGCCCACAAACTTAAAATTGCCCAGGCGGGGCCTTTCGACGACATTTAATTCGATCCAGATCCTGTCGCCCTGCACTTTGGTAAAAAGTATCTGGACATTCGAAAAAAGTTTTTGCCTCCATAGGTTCTGTATCGATTTTGCAAATACCTCAGATCCGGGCACCATAACTTTATCCCCCGGCTGCAACCCGGAAATAGAAAGTACGATAGAAGTATCAAGATGATGAATACCGGTAACAGCAACTCCGCCTATAATATATTCTTTAGGGACCCGGGCATTCTGAATTTCTATAAGTTTGGGATCAACAGATGTGGGTTTTGAAGTATCGTCCTGTGCATGTAACGTATGTATTGATGCAACTAAAGCAATCAAAAAAACACTGATACGAAATAAAAATTGTCGCATGTTTAGTTTATTCAAGTCAGTCAGATCCCACCCGGGGCAGGCTGCAATCAGCTTGTAATGTATGGTTTATAATAAGCCGCAAGCTTTGTTGCGGCGGCAAATTAACGGTAAATATCGAAAGTGATTAGGCAAGACTGTCAAAGAAGTCCTAAAAGTCAATGGGCAATGGCAAAAAGGAATCCTATCAGTCATTTCCCGCCCCGGCTGCTTTGACCATTTTCACTTGTTTGATCTATTTGACCTCCTGGCTCACTGACTCTTTACCCAGCTGGTCACTTGTCTTTCCAAATCGCCTTTCCCTGTTCTGGTAATCCAGGATCGCCTCATACAGGTTTTCCTTTCTGAAGTCAGGCCAGCGAACATGGGTAAAATACAGTTCTGCATAAGCCAGCTGGTAAAGCAAAAAATTACTTATCCGGTATTCTCCACTCGTTCTTATCATCAACTCCGGGTCAGGAAAATTACTGGTAGCCAGGAATCTTTGCAATGTATCCTGGTCAATGGATCCAACTTCCAATTTTCCTTCTTTTACTTCGTGAGCAATATTCTTTACAGCATTCAGCAATTCCCATCTTCCGCTATAACTCAGGGCCATTACAAGGTTTAGACCTGTATTGTGTTTTGTAATTTCAAGCGCCTCGTCCAGTTCTTTAATGGCGTAATCGGGCAGCATATTCATATCCCCGATTACGTGCAGCCTTATATTATTTTTATGAAGAGTTTCCGCTTCCTTGCGGATAGTATTTACCAGTAATTCCATCAATCCTACCACTTCATATTCAGGCCTGTCCCAGTTTTCCGTTGAGAAAGCATAAAGAGTAAGATATTCGATACCAAGTTCCGCGCAGCCTTCCACAATATTCCGGACACTTTCCACTCCATGAAAGTGACCGAACAGCCGGTCTTGTCCCTGTTCCTTGGCCCATCGCCCATTTCCGTCCATAATGATGGCGATATGACGCGGCAAATTATTTTTATCAATTTTTTCCAATAACTGTGACATAGGAAAATTCAGGGGAGCAAAGGTAAATCATTAGGAGGATTCAAACGGGTTTTACAAAATAAAAGGGTGATTCCCGTTTTATCATAGATTTTCGGTCATTTAACTGCTTGCCGTTTCGGGAAAAAGCAAGTGCTTACTGTTAATTTCTCTTTTGATACTTCTTAATTAGCCGTAGGGCATCTGTATGACTGCAGGTTGAAAGTGAGGTGTATCATGGCTGTCACAAACTGGTCTTTTTGTTTGCTGTTACCACGCTGGCGGTTGGGAGTACCGATAGGTTCACCTGTTTCGTAAGAACGATCACTAAGTAAGAATGCCTGCGATGGTGAGCCATCCGGGTTGGGCGGAAAAGCCGCAGGGTTTACATAAGTAGTGCTTACATCATCCAGGTAATCAGTAGTAGTAATACGGTGCAGGATTTCAAAGCCGATATTCATCCTTTCATTGAGAGCATATTTGAGACCGACTCCTACCGGAATACTGATAGCCATCGTACCGTATTGCTTCCTGTCTGGATACAGACTGCTGCCTTGCCCTTCGGTTCCCAATGGGCGCAAAAAGATCTTTTCGCCATTCAAATAAGCATAGGGATCATAACTGAACACCCCGACTCCAAGAGTAACATAAGGGGTAAAGCTATACTCCGGTTCTCCGGGCATAAACTTGAAAAAATTAAAATCTCCCTGTAGCGCAAGCTCCCAAACATTAGAATTAAAACTCAGGTTACGCCGGTACATATACTCATTATGCGTATTGTAGATATCGGAATAGCCTAATTGAGCAAAGCTGGCTCCTATGCGGCCCGAAATATAATTACTGAAATTTTTCCGGAAGAAAATGGTAGCAGCAGGTTTAGGCCTGTTCAGGCGGGCACGGGTATTAAGATCACCAAAATAATGGCCGGCACCTATACCAATTCCAAATTCGCCTTCCTGAACAATGGCGTATTGCGCCTTAAGATTTGAGACGGTCACAAAAACAATAAATAACAGGGTAAAAAACTTCATCCGCATAATCTCTAAAATATATGGTTCGGAAAAAATAGAACGGAAAAATAGCTATTTTCTTTCATTCAGCAGTCACAAAATTCAATATACAATAGGCAAAAGGCAATGGGCAAAAGCTGCTCAGCACGGGGATTTGCTTATTATCCATTGCCTATTATCAGGTTGTTAATTCCGCTTATCCAGCCCCCAGGTGAGCTTATTATGCAGGGTTTGAAGGAAATTATTTTCACTTAGTCTTATAAGACTGACAGGGAAGCTCTCTTTCCGTACAGCCAGTTGTACATTTTTGCCTACCAGTTCGCGCCTGGAATCGAGTGCGCAGATAATATTTTCCGACCTGCTTTCCACCTCAAAAGAGATGATATTGTCATCCGGTACAATAAGAGACCTGACATTCAGGTTATGAGGCGCCACCGGCGTTATTACAAAGCTGCCGGATTCGGGAAATACGATCGGGCCGCCGCAACTTAATGAATACCCGGTTGACCCGGTAGGGGTTGCCACGATTAAGCCATCTGCCCAGTAGGTATTTAAAAATTCACCATTGAGATAAGTATGTATTTTAATCATCGGGTCGGTATCTCTTTTATGCACTGAAAATTCATTCAGCCCGTATGGCACATTTCCAAACAAAGGAAGATCCGCATCGAGGTGGATCATCGTGCGCTTGTCCGGGATGTAGGATCTTTTGGCAATGGCTTTTAAGGCATTCTTCATTTCGTTGCGGCCAATACTTGCTAAAAAACCAAGTCTTCCAAAGTTAATCCCCATAATAGAGATATTTTTTTCCCGCACAAGCGTTATAGTATCGAGTAAAGTTCCATCGCCGCCAAGGGTGATGATAAACTCAATTTCGTCATGCAGGTGCTCGGAAAGAGAAAATGTTTTTGAATCGGGCGGGAGATTAATCCGGTGTTTTATCTGGTCGTAAAAATGCTGGAAAATTACCGGCTCTATATTTTGTTTGGCAAGTTCATCAAAGAAAAGCTGCACATCCTTTTCCTGTTCTTCTTCCATTACCCGGCTATAAATCGCTGCCATCATACTTTTAAAAAATAGACTTTCTGTGTAAAAATATACCGTTTTGGCCTAACTGGTTAAAGGACCATTCCAGTTTGAGAGTAAAATCGTAATAAGTGATCAGATCAATCCCTATCCCGGTTGAGTAAAGCATTTTATTGATCAGGAAATTATCCCCCGGCTCCGGGTTATATACATAGCCCATATTACCATATATTTTCCCATAAAACGTAAACGGGATGCGCTGGGCTTCTCTTTTTTTGCCTCCCGGAACATTGACACTAAAGTTGAACAGCTTGCGGGTATAAACAGCTTTTAAATAAGTGGCTGCAGTTCCGTCTATTACATAATATTCATATCCCTGCAGGAAAGCATCGTCATATCCAAGCAAACGCTGGTTGTAATAAGGTTGTTTGAAGGGCAACTTAATAACTCCGTATCCGTTTAATGTAAAAAACGATTTCTTTCCTGTATGCCAGTTCCCCGATCCTTTGGCGGTAAGCTGCCACATATTGAGAATATGATTGAATCCTTCTTTCCCTAAGGATACCTCGGCTGCATATCCCTTTGTCGGGTAAGGGATATAATCGAGATCATAATAGCTCATCGTATAATAAATCTCCGGAACAGTTACCCGGGTACGGGAAGGTTGAAAATAGCCCGGGTTAAGTTTTACGACAGTATCGCTTAACTCTTCCGACACATAGGCGATGCCAAACCGATGCCTTGTCTTGATAGCCGGGCGGTAGGTTACTTCAACATTACCATTTGAAAAATTTCTAACATATCTGCTATCCTTAAAAAAAACCTGTTTATTATCAATTGTATTATAATTGATCTCCCTGTTTTTACCGATATTAAATCCCATATTCAGGCCCCATTGCATTCTCTTATCAATATACAGCCTGTCATAACTGAATGATAATTGTTTTGTATATCCGTTCATTATCCAAAAACGCAGCTTATCATTCCGGCCGGTAGCGTTATTATATAGCAGCTTGGCGCCATAATTTACCCTGTCGAGACTTCCTTTTTGTTCTATTATCCATTGATTAATATTCCTGTCAACCGGCCGGAAGTAAGGGATGGGGAAAATATACCATCTTTCCCTTACGTCAACTAAAACATCTACATCATATCCGTCAAAGCTTTTCAGCGCCACCACAACATGGAGAAACAAAGATGTGTTCATCAACTGGCGGCGGGCATCTTCAAACCTTTTTACCAGGTCAGGAAGCAGGTAAGGTTCACCGGGTTTAAAAGGGATTTCGCGGAGAATAATATCAGGCCTTGTTCTTTTATTACCGACTATTATAATATTGCGCACCCTGAATTTATCCTCGCTGCCCGAACCCGGGAGAGTAATATTCACGGAAGCGGCGGCAGAATCAGTAAGTCGTTTACCTGAAAGTTGGTTTTCATTGCCGGGCATTTGTGCAGACACATAATGACAGCAAGCTAACGCTAATAAGAGCCATAGATAATATTTTCTTTCTCCCGGCATCAAAAGATACTTCACTCAGACGTCTAAATTAACCGCAATTTTTCATCTATGACCAAGAGCAAGGTCAAAAAACCTTATATCTTGAGATAATTCATCAGGTTGTCATAATTGCTTCGCAGTTCATTGGCGTAACCTTCTTCACCAAAATAATATTTCACATCGTATTCATAACGTTGAAAGGCAGCCACAATATCTGCTACATCGGGCTTGTTGATGCGGATGGTGACACGCATTATCCCTTTTTCGGGGTTATTAAACGTATTTAACTGGGTAATTTGTGAATCATTAGCCTCCAGTATTTTGCTGATTTCCTTAAAAGAATACTGGTTACTTTCCATTTCCAGAACAATCAGTCCTCCCGGTTCATGAAGGCTCATAAATTCGGACGCATATTTCAGAAGATCATTATAAGCCACTACACCGGTAATATCATTATCGTTGTCTACAACCGGTACCACGCTAAGCCCGTTTTCAGCAGCTACCTGGATAGCTTTTAGAAAATGTTCATCCCCTTTTACAGAAGTATTCGCGAAGGATTGTTGTAACTCACTTAATGGTGCATGTTCGTTTTCCGCCATCAGCAAGTCATCCTCACTGATAAGACCTACATACTTTTCCCCGTCAACAATAGGAAGGTGTGCAACCTGGTTCTCGTTCATCAGGTGCAACGCCTGGTACACTTTATCGTGCAATCGCAGGTAGGGAAGAGTTTGAGATGATAGTTCGACTGTTAACATGGATAGCGGCTTTTATAGTTTTTCATAAGACCTCTGTTATCAGGCAACTGTTGCAGGCTCATTCAGCTTTTTCAAAAATTTGTGCAGAATCGCATTGAATTCTCCCGGTACTTCCATCATCGGGGCATGCCCGCATTTATCAATAAAACAAAGTTCACTGTTGGGGATCAGCCTGTTAAACTCCCTGGCCACAAATGGCGGGGTGATAGTATCATTATTTCCCCATACTAATAACGTCGGTTGCTTGATTTGATTGAGCTCCTCGCCTAAATTATTTCTGATCGCGCTTTTGGCAAGAGCAATAATCTTAATGACTTTCAACCTGTTATTCGTAATACTGTATACTTCATCCACCAATTCCTTTGTGGCCATCTGGGGATCATAAAAGGTAAGTTCTGTCTTTCTTTTAATATATTCATAGTCCCCTCTCTTGGGGTAGCTGTCACCCATTCCATTTTCAAAAAGACCCGAACTCCCAGTTAGTATTAATGATTTTATTCTTTCAGGATGCTTTAATATATGAACCAGCGCTACATGTCCCCCCAATGAATTTCCCAGAAGATGAACATCTTTCAATTGCCTTGATTCAATAAACTTATTTACAAACTTAGCGAGCCCGCCTACACTGGTATGTAATATATCCATCTCCAGCAAAGGAAGCATGGGTACGATCACCTTGTTATAGTTTCGGAAATATTCTATCAGGTCCCGGAAATTGCTCAGGGCGCCAAAAAGTCCATGCAAGAGCATCAGGGGTTCCCCGCTGCCTTCTTCAATATATCTGAATTTGTCTTGCTGTTTTATCTCGTAACTCATTTTCCCCTGTGCAATTAATTTTGCTAAAATAAACGTTTTGCCGCAAAAAAAAATCCGTGAAAGTATTGCCGGCCTCCACTATGCAAAGTTAATCACTTGAAGACCACTTTGAATGATAAGTTTGCCGGAAGACGACTTACGACCATGAATTCGTGCATAATGATGCAGGTAATAACGTTGACCAGGCCGGAATACCTTATCACCGGAATAATTGTCTCCCATATCCCGCGGAATGTCCTTTATTCGGTTAAAAGGCCTATCACAATGAATACGAGGGCGTTCGTATGCTTCCTGGGAAGAAAACCTCTGTTTACTGAACCACCATAACGCCCGGTTCACCGCCTGGCAATAGCAAATACAATGAAAGAAGGGGTTTTCGAACCAGGTTTTTACTGCATGGAAAATTTGAATTATACCCGGAAGATTTTATCGGAAACACCGCCGAAAAAGTCTTTCAATTCCGTAAACATATTTTTAAAGACCGGCATAACGGAAGCGCATGAGTTGATTGCTTTGGGCCCCCATGGCTGAACGAAAGTATAGGTAAGCGACCGGTCAATTGTCTGGGGCCTGAGAAGATGAACCTGCTCTGCATAGAAAACAAATACACTGAAAACTACAATGCTGATAGCAGCATAAAGAAGGATACCACCGAGCCTGTTTACCCATCCAAGCATAGCTATTTCAATGCCGCGCTGAATAATATTGGCAATCCACCGGACCAATAAAACTACGATCAAAAAGACCAGCACAAAAGAGATAACAGGCAACCACTCATTGGATCCTTTCAGCGATTTCCCGATATAGGCGGCAACAACCGCTGATAATTTTATCGCTGCTGCAAGGCCAATAATGATAGCTATAAATGAAAATACTCCAACGATCAACCCGCGCTGGTAGCCCTTGATGATGGCTAAAATAAGAATAACGGCAAAAATAATATCAAGTACCATGTTCTTCGATTTGAGTTTATTTTTAACGAATAGTAAGCAGCAACCGCTCCTATCATTAAAACCAGCAAACCGGGTTCGGGATTATTAAAATTTTCTGACAGATAAGAAAGAAGTGTTGCCGCTAAATAATAGTAGTAATCCAATTACAATTCCGCCAAAAGCTATTATATATTCAAACACGCCTGCTTCCTGATTATTGTCTCCGGATGACACTGGCATCACATTTTAATTCTTACTTAACAACTCCTTTACCAAAGATGAAATAGTTTTTCCATCGGCCTTGCCGGCTAATTGTTTGGTAGCGGCGCCCATTACTTTTCCCATATCGGCCGGGGAAGAGGCTCCTGTATCCGCGATGATCTTTGAGAGCAGGGCTTTTAATTCTTCCGGGGAAAGCTGTTTCGGTAAAAATCTTTCTATGATTTCTATCTCTTCCTGTTCTTTTTGTGCAAGGTCGGCGCGTTTTTGCTGCTGATATATTTCCAGCGAGTCTTTTCTTTGCTTAACCAATTTTTGCAGGAGTTTGATCTCATCTTCTTCTTTTAGCTCACCGCCTGCGCCTTCAGAGGTTTTGGCGAGTAATATAGCGGCCTTAACAGCACGAAGGCTTCGCAGGCTCTTTTCATCTTTTGCCAGCATGGCGGTTTTTAATTCTCCCATTATTTTTTGCTCAAGACTCATGGTTGTAAAGTTTTAACAGGTGATCAGGCATATCTATGTACGATGTTAGATGTACGATGTACGCCACTCCGATAAATGAAGTATTCTCAGCAATAAGACTGGCGTACATCGTACATCTAACATCGTACATGGTTTTATGCTTTATTTTCTTTCAGTTGCTTTTCACGGAATTTATGATAAAACTCGTGGGCGAATTTTTTCATATCATTTACTATTTCGGCATGATTTGTAGCCCTTCCATAGGTATCGGCCATGGTCATCATGGTCTGGTAAAAAAAATCAGCCATCTCGTCTACCATCATCGTTTTTGTCCAGAGATCAATACGCAGCGCTGTTTTTTCTTCCCCATCCCAGAAAGACAACATCATTGCCTTTGACTTTTGTGCTTTCGCGGAAATATTATCCGTTGCATTCCATATAATAGTTTCAGGCATACGCTTCTCATCCATTTCGACATCAATTGTAATCGTTGACTTACTCATATAAATTAATTGGAAAATGCAAAGGTAATCAGGGGAAATCTAATCCCGGTAACTCCCGGGAGAAGAATGTAAAAAGAAGGGCTCTCCCGGCACAAGACACCCGTTTTAAATTTTACATTTCATGATGCTTTGCCAGAGCAGATCGGCGGATTGGTCCCAGTTATACCGGCTGATAATTTTCTTTCCTTTTTGGATCAGTTCATTTCGCAGGTTCTCATCTTTATATAAAAGCAACATTTTTTCGGCCATATCAGCATGGTCCTCCGGGTTGATATATAAGGCGGCATCTTTAGCAATTTCCTGCATAGCAGAATGACCCGATGTGATCACCGGCACATGACAGCTTATCGCCTCGAGCACAGGCACACCAAAGCCTTCCCACAGCGAAGGGTATATCAGCGCATAAGCCGATCCAATAACCCGGGCCAATTCTTCTTCTTCAAGATAACCAGTCAAAATAACATCCTCCCGGTACTTGTATGTTTTCAGGTTTTCTATAAACTGCTGGTACTTCCAGGCCAGTCTTCCCGCCAATACAAGTTTCCAGTTACTCCTTTGCTTTTTTTTAAAGATGGAAAAGGCTTTCAGCAGGTTCATTAAGTTTTTGCGGGGATGGATAGACCCTGCATAAACAAAATACTCTTTGCCATTGGTAAGCCCGGCTTTGACAGTTTCTTTTTCCGCATCATTGACCGGGCGAAAGACTTCTTTGACAGCATTGGGCACTATATCTATCTTACCTGCGCCTGTTTTATAATGAGATAAAATATCCTGTTTCGAAAATTCTGACACCGTAACAATCCTGTTTGCTCTCTGCAAAAATTTTGGCGTATAATGTTTATAAAAAAGAAAATGAGATCGTTTGATGAAGGAAGGATAATGAAGAAAAGAAAGATCATGGATAAGCAGGCATTGAGGAATTTTTGTGGCCAGGGAACAAAACCCGTCACAGGAAACAAATATGTCTGCTTTCATTTTTTTCAGTACCAAAGGCACTTTTACATCGTACCAGAGTTTCCACAACAAAGGATGCCGTGCGGCCGGGCTGACAATAATGGGCTTTACATTCGGGGCAAATACAAACTTTTTATCATATGACCTGTCGAAAATAAAAATGAACTGTTGTTCAGGATGCGCCCTGGTAATACGGCTAAAGCTTTCATATAAGAAATAGCCATACCCTTCAAGATAATCGTCCAGCAAAAAACGTGTATTAACAGCAATATTCATCCGGTAACTGCAAATGTACTTGTTGATAACAGGATTGTAATTTGTACTATTTCTTATTCCCGTATAAATATAACAGCTGCTATAGTATGAAATCAAAGAGCAGCCGGGCTTTTGCGTTTTATTTTCCCCCATCACAGGTGTAAAAACAGCACGAATTATTTCATTTGTTATTCACATAATACGGCTCAGAAAATCGGGCATATATACAATTGTCTGCTATGGACAACCGGCCTACTTTTATGTTTGTGTACCCGATTATGTAAAGCCAAAACTGTAACTCTATGAAACATGTGTACGCTCGTTTTTTTAGTGTTACAATCCTCCTTCTCTTCCTGCTGATATTCAGCCACCTGAGTTACGCGCAATGCCCCAACGGCCAAACAGGCGGCCAAACAGCTTATGATACTACGATTGTTTTCGGATCGGGCATCGTGGCAACGCAGGTTAAATTCCCGAAGTTTGATCCGTTGAATGGGATGGTTACCTGCGTAAAACTTTGCGTCACAATAAAGGGAATAATCGATACCGTGGCGCTGGAAAATTTTACCAATGCCCCTCAAACCGGCAGTTATACCTACTCCAGGAATGACACCATTACGGGGCCCGGCATACCTACTTATCTTACCAGCAACGCCAACTTAAGCTTTGGACCTTTCCCGCTTGCAGCTACCAATGGAGTCTTTGGCTCCGGCCCTGATTTTTACTCCCATGGCTCTGATACAGTTCTAACGAAAGTGCTATGTGCAAATATCAGCGACTCGGCTACAATAGGTCAATTTTATGGGGTCAACGACAGTGTTACCTACAATTACACTATTGATGCAAATGCAATAGGTATTGTTACAGGCGGCAGTTCACTGACTTTTGTGCTTAGTTCAGGCCTTGTCAATTTTCATTTTCAATACTGTACCTGCCCGCCTGCCATACTTCCCCTCGATATCCTCGAGTTTAGCCTTACAAAGCTGGCGGCAGACAGGGCAGAATTAAAATGGACTGAGGCCGAAGACCCTTTTTCTGACTATCACTATGAGGCGCAAGTAAGCCGGAATGGTCATGATTTTGCAAGTTTTGGCTCGGCTCCTAAAAATACAATCAGCAATGATCCTTACAGGATTACCTATAGGGCTGTCTCAGGGGAAAACGGGGTTTATTATTTCAGGGTAAAGCAAGTCTACTCAAATGGTTACACCCGCTTTAGTAATATTAAACAAGTAACGCTGGAAAACTCCGATTTTCCAAAATTTACCCTTTCCCCTAATCCCTCAAATGGGATTGTTGGTATCAAATTTGATAATATTACAAGCGGACGTTTCAATATCCAGATATATAATACGCAGGGACAAACGATGGTGAAAAAAGATCTTAGCCTGACAGGATCATCGTATGTACAAGTGGCTTCACTGGAACGTGGTGTTTACTGGTTAAGATTAACTGATGTGAAAAGCCAGGCGTCCTGCGTCAATCAACTTTTAATTAAATGACCTCTTAGGTGGAAGAGGATGGTGGCTTGTAAAAGGGGCCTTGGTTCGGGGCCCCTTCTTTTTACCCTTTAGCAGGGGTATTTTCATTACTGGCAGTACTTTCTTACATTTGCTTTTTCACTAATTTTTTTTAATGGAATATAATACTACAAGAAACGGCCTTGTGATGCGTGAATACGGCCGTCATGTTCAGAAGATGATCGAACACTTGCTGACCATTGAAGAGCCAGAGCGCAGGCAGCGGAATGCGCAGGCAGTCATAGAATTGATGGGTTTTCTCAATCCCCATTTAAAAAATGTAGAAGATTTTCGCCATAAATTATGGGATCACCTTTTCCTGATCTCCTCTTTTAAGCTGGAAGTAAAATCCCCTTACCCGATCCCGACCAGGGAATCATTGAGTGAAAGGCCCAAGCCTTTACCCTATCCCAAACGCCATCCCAAGCATTCTCATCTCGGCAAGAACCTCGAAATAGTCATTAAAAAAGCATTGCAGGAAGAAGATCCGGATAAGCGTTTAGGTTTTGCCAATGCTATTGCCTACTATATGAAGCTGGCTTATAATAACTGGCATAAGGAAATAGTACATGACGATGCCATTCAAAGTGAATTGACCGGAATTACAGACGGACAGCTCACGTTTACAAATACTCCCTATGTAAAAGCATTCCGCCCGCAGGACAGTCGCGACAGGGACCGCGGTGGTTATGGCAAACCGCGCCAGAAGTTCCAGCATCGCAATAATGGAGGTGGCGGTGGAGGACGAAGAAGTGATAACCGCGGGGACCGGGGAGGCGGAGGAGGTTTTAAGAAGAAAAGATACTAGGTAGTTGAAAAGTATATAGAGTATATAAAGTTAAAAGCTGACAGGCACCTGCCGGCTTTTTTATTTTTACCTTGCGCCAGTATTCTTTATGTATGCGTAAAATACCTTAGATATTTTATATACTTAATAATATCCTTATTAACTAATAACCAGCATGTATTCTTTTGAAGTAAAGGGAGGTAAAAAACTAAACGGTGAGATCGTTCCGCAAGGCGCCAAGAACGAAGCGTTACAGATCATCAGCGCTGTTTTATTGACACCGGAAAAAATCACTGTCACGAATATCCCCGATATACTGGATGTCAATTTATTGATCGAGTTGCTGGGTGAAATGAATGTAAAAATCGAAAGACCCCGGCGGGATACCTGCATTTTCCAGGCCGACAATGTAAATATTGATTACCTGCACAGTGAGGATTATAAAATGAAAAGCGGGAAACTCCGGGGCGCGATCATGCTGGCAGGTCCGATGCTCTCCCGTTTCCGCAAAGCTTTTATTCCAAAACCGGGAGGGGATAAAATTGGAAGGAGACGATTGGATACCCATATTATCGGCTTTGAAAAATTAGGAGCTGCATTTAATTATCATGCCGATGACGGCTTCTTTCACCTTGAAGCGCCTAAACTGAAAGGAACTCATTTATTGCTTGATGAACCATCCGTAACAGGTACGGCTAATATCATTATGGCGGCAGTGATGGCAAGGGATACTACCACCATTTACAATGCGGCCTGCGAACCTTATGTACAGCAACTCTGCAAAATGCTTACACGAATGGGCGCAAAGATCAATGGCATTGGCAGTAATATGCTGACGATTGAAGGAGTAAGTTACCTGGGAGGCACAGAGCATCGCCTGTTGCCTGATATGATAGAAGTAGGTTCATTCATCGGGTTGGCTGCCATGACGCAAAGCGATATTACCATCAAAGACGCGGGCATTGAACATCTCGGCGTCATACCCGGAAAATTCCAGCAGCTTGGTATTCAAATGAATTTTACAGGCGATGATATTCATATTCCGTCCCAGGAGGTCTACGAGATACAAACTTTCCTCGATGGGTCGGTGCTCACTATTTATGATCATCCCTGGCCCGGGTTTACACCTGACTTATTAAGCATTGTGCTGGTAACGGCGATACAGGCAAAAGGGTCAGTATTGATTCACCAGAAAATGTTTGAAAGCCGGTTATTCTTTGTTGACAAGCTGATT
>JAUZOA010000045.1 GCA_030706685.1 Bacteroidota bacterium | reverse complement strand
GTTCGGTTATTGACCTGCTTCAGATACATAACCTGCTTGACTGGACAACTCATCTCAGGACTTTACGAAAATTAAAGGAAGAGGGTAAGCTTCGTTATATTGGCGTCACCCATTATACAAACGCTGCTCATGCGCAATTAGAACAAGTCATTAAAACAGAGAAATTAGATTTTGTTCAGTTCAATTATTCCATCCTGCAGCGGAATGCTGAAAGATCCCTGCTGCCAACAGCACAGGACAAGGGGGTTGCCGTACTTATCAATGAGCCTTTTGAAAAAGGGTCCCTATTTAAAATGGTACAGGGTAAATCACTTCCGGGGTGGGCGACAGACTATGCTATAAAAAGCTGGGGCCAGTTCTTCTTAAAATTCATCCTCTCGCATCCCGCTGTAACCTGCGTGATCCCGGGAACATCTGATCCAAAAAATATGATGGATAATATGGCTGCGGGATATGGTCCGTTCCCGGATGAAAATATGCGGAAGAAAATGATACAGGTTATGGAAAGTTTTTAAGAGCAGGCAAACCGGCGGATACCCGGGGAGGTTGAATAATCACCTACATACGAAAGTCTTTTGCTGAGGATATATAAGATTATATAAAATCGGTATGCTTTATAGCTTCATAGCTTTTATTCAGAATTCAACCTCGATCCTTTTAAGTGAAGTATTTTTTATATGGATGACTCCCAGCCAATGCAGCAAGCGGATAATAGGATATACCGGATCAATTTCATGCCATCTTACGCCTCCAAAATTTATACTGGATGGATATTTATGATGATTGTTGTGATAGGCCTCCCCAAGCATCAGGATATCTACCGGCCATAAATTCCTTGACGTATTATTCATTTTAAAATTGGTGTACCCGTATTTATGCGCAAACCAATTGACAATCGTGCCATGTACAGGTCCCATTAAAATATGAACCGGTATTAACAGGTACATCCACCAGGCTGTCGCAAAAAGTATGTAATACCCCGTATAAATAAGGCTCCAGAAGATAGATGATTTCCAGGTAAGCGCCCACTTATCGAATGCCGGCCAGTCAGGAACATTTTTCATAAATTTCTCTTCTACCGGCATCGTTTTGTTGTAAATACCCATGTAAAATTTATTGGTCCGCATCATCATGGCAACTACATTCTTTGAATACCTGGGTGAATGAGGGTCCAGTTCTGTATCGGTATAAGCATGATGCATGCGGTGCATAATGGCATAAGCCCTCGGGCTCATGTAGGATGATCCCTGCGTAATGTAAGAGAATATATAAAAGAACCGCTCCCATGATTTACTCATGGTAAAAGCCCCATGAGATGCGTACCTGTGGTAAAAAAAAGTTTGTGTAAACAAAGACAAATACCAATGGGCAACAAAGAAAATGAGTATTGCCATAACTCCGATAAGCTATTAAACAGATCAAAAATAAATAACAGGGCAGGCGACAGGAAATGATCTTTGTCATTGACTTTTTTGACAATGATCACAGTAACTTTATCAGTATACAGTTATGGTACTGCCGGTTGTACACTCCCCGCTAAAGAAAGCAAAGAGCCCGGAAAAGACTTTCAAATCTGAACTCGTTATACTCTTTTTGGAACATGCGTCCCAACTCCTAAAACCGGACACCCGCAGACAGGCCGGCCCTGAATCCCGGTAAAAATCCTTTATAGTCAGAAGAAACAGTTCTCGCGTTTGCATCTACGGTGACCTTTAGCTTTTTCCCAATAATGGGCACATCGCCGATATTGGCATTAATCTGTTGCTGCGCATCTGCGGCATCCGCTGCGTTCCACGGACTGGTAGAAGTTATATCATGCATCGCTGCCTGGTGATGTACCGAATTGGCTTCCGGGCCGAGAAAGAAGAAATCAAACACTATTCTTTTGGCAATCATGAATTGAACGCCTAACTGCAGTCCTGCGCCAAAACCTGAGTAGCTGCTGGTAGTTACAAAATCAACAGGCCGTCCATTCAGATCAGCATTAATAATTATCGAAGCGTCATTCTTCAGGTATTTCAGGTAGGGCTCAAAATAAATGCCTCTCATAAATTTTTTACCCATGTACATCCGGTAGCCGCCCATTACCGAAAAGGTTTTCATGGAAATGCTCCGGTCCTGGTTATCCAGCTTGTAAGTAAGGGCTTTGTTGAAAGGAATACCCATTCCGAAAGTGACAGATTTTTTATGCTTGAAATTATATTCACCCGACAATCCAACTTTTCCAAAATAGAGACTCTCCGGGTTCCATTTTACGGCTCCTGACGATGAAAATGCCGGTTTAGCTTTTTCCTCTTTTTGCTGGGCCATACATTGGCCGGCAATAAATAAAATGAGCAGCAATGAACAGATGTTACGCATAAGCAGTATTTAATGGCTTGATGAAATCAGTTCTTGTACCTGTGCAAGATGCGGGACAGCAGGCAGGAGGGAAAATATAAAAATTAACCGGGATGAAATAACTGTTTGTGAAGAAAGTATACTGAAAGGAGGCAAAATACCTGTTATTGCCGGATTATTTGATCTTTTTCAAATCCGATGCCCGGCTTTTAGTGGCAGGAATGTATTTCCGGCAACTGGTGACAGCGTATAAAATAGTCTACAACTGTATATTCTCCCTTCCCAGGGAAGCCTCATTTTGCTCGAGCAACTCGTTTAAGATTTTTGCTGACTCATTTTCTGTATTGGCCAGGTCATACAAGGTAATCTTATCCAATAGCCGGTCTACGGTAAACTGGACCATTTTCCAGAGGGACCTGGCTGAACAATTCACGGAATTGGTGCATAATTTTAAAGCGCCCGCATGTGATCCGCAGAAGTCTTTATCAAACATGGTTCCGCCCAGCGCTTTGAGCACGCTGCGGATAGCAATTTCCTTAGCAGGCTTTGCCAGGGAATAGCCTCCCTTATTGCCCGGGGTGCTGTTGATGAATCCTTCCATCCGCAACAACCGGGTCAATTTGGCCACGTAATGACTGCTGAGCCCTTCTGCCTCGCTCAACTGGGGAATACTCATTCCTTCTTCATCCCTGCAGGCAGCAATGCGTATCAGTATGCGTAAGCCATATTCTTCCTGTGCGGTTATTTTCATATAACTGATTATGCGTTCAATGATCCGATTTTCACCTGGTACTTGTTCTCAATATGAATTTTTAATTTCTCCTGCTCTTCCGGTGTATTTTTTTTCGTGCAGGCACGATTATACACTGTAATCAATTCCTGCGCAATATCGCCGGCTGTTTTTCCTTCCACCTGGTAGCGTTGGAGCAGGTGAACCAATTTGCCGTTGCTGAACAGGGCGATGTTGGGTGAGGAAGGAGTAATACCTGCCAGGTATTTTTCCCTGAAATGATTGACTGCTTCTTTTTCCATGCCGGCAAATACCGTAACATATTGATCAGGTACTGTATCATTGAGCATAGACACCAGGACACCGGGCCTGGCTTTGCCGGCAGCGCAGCCGCAAACGGAATTTAATACCACAAGGGTCAATTTATCATCATCGCGATCCAGGGCAGCATCTACACCGGCAGGAGTAAGCAATTCGGTAAAACCTGCAACTGTCAATTCATCCCTGAAAGGCTGTACGGCCGCGGGTGAATAGGTTGGCGCATTATTGTTCATCAAACTGTTAAGGCTTATTTGTGCCATACATATTTTTTTAAAGCATTCCTAATTCTAATTGCGCCGCTTCAGACATCATGCTCTTATCCCAGGGCGGCGTCCAGGTAATCGCTACATGCACATCGTTCACACCTTCTACCTGTTTTACCTTCTGATCCACTTCAACCGGTATTGACTGCGCGGCAGGACAAGCCGGCGATGTCAGCGTCATCACGATCTGGACATTGTTGATCGGTAAAATATTGATTTCATAGATCAGGCCCAGCTCATAAATATTTACCGGTATTTCAGGGTCATAGATCGTGTGCAAACATTCTATCACTTTTTCTTTTAATTGCTCTTCGTTCATCCGTAATAATTGTTACTTAATAACTATTGATTTCCTGTAAGCGCCGCTTCTTTCGTCTTAAATACAATCGCATAGTTCTTCATTTGTTTTACCATAGCCAGTAACCCATTGGAACGGGTTTGTGCCAAATGAGTGGTCATACCGATCTGGCGGATAAAATCCAGTTTGGCCTCTATGATCTCAGCAGGTGTATGACCGGATAACACACGTATCAGCAGGCTGATCAAACCCTTTACGATCACCGCATCGCTTTCCGCTTTAAAAAAAACTTTGCCTCCTTTATAATCGGCCACCAGCCATACTGTAGACTGGCACCCTCTCACCCTGTTCTCATCCATCTTATATTGTTCTTCCAGCGGGGGCAATTTTTTACCCAGGTCAATAATATATTCGTATTTATCATCCCAGGAATCGAATAATGAAAATTCTTCGACTATTTCCTTTTCTGTTGCTTCTATCGTATTATCAATGCTCATTGAATTATAATAACATCTTTACTACTTTTTGCAAACCGGTCACCAGCTCATCAATTTCCTCTTTGGTATTGTATACAGCAAAAGAGGCCCTGGCTGTGCCGGGAATCCCGAATCGCCGCATGAGAGGCTCTGCGCAATGATGGCCTGTTCTCACGGCAATACCCCGGTTATCCAGCAATATCCCTATATCTTGCGGATGGGTCTTATCAATGATAAAGGAAATAACACTTGTTTTTTCACGTGCCGTGCCGATGATCCTCAGTCCCGGAATTTGTTCTAATTGCGATGTCGCATACACCAATAACTCCTGTTCATGCTTCCGTATTTTTTCTTTCCCTGTTTCCTGAATAAAGTCCAGGGCCGTTTTGAACGCAATAGTATCCGCTATATTGGGAGTGCCTGCTTCATATTTATAAGGCAGGTCATTATAAATCGTTTTTTCAAATGTCACTTCCTTTATCATCTCACCCCCGCCCTGAAAGACCGGCATGCTCTCCAGTAAATGCTTTTTACCATATAATATACCGACACCTGTAGGGCCATATAGTTTATGAGCCGAGAAAGCAAAAAAATCACAATCCATTTCCTGTACATTGATATCCAAATGGACAGTTGACTGGGCGCCATCTACGAACACGAGTGCGCCTGCTTTATGCGCGGCATCAATCATTGTCTTTACCGGGTTAACGGTCCCCAGTGCATTGGATACCTGCACAATCGAAACAAGTTTTGTTTTAGGGCCGAGCATCTTCTCGTATTCAGGCATCAATAATTCTCCTTCATCATTGATGGGAATTATTTTTAATACAGCGTTCTTTTCTTCGCATACTATTTGCCAGGGAACAATATTGGAATGATGCTCCATCGCTGAAATGATGATCTCGTCTCCTGCTTTGATGTTTTGCCTGCCCCAGGTATACGCTACAAGATTAATTCCTTCGGTAGTTCCCCTGGTAAAAATGATTTCTTCCCTGGATGCCGCATGAATGAATTGCCTTGCCGCATCGCGGGTAGCTTCAAAAGCAGCGGTTGCTTCTTCGGCAAGGGTATGAATGCCCCGGTGAATATTCGCGTTATAATTTGTATAATAATTCACCAGCGCGTCAATCACTGACTGTGGTTTTTGTGAAGTAGCCGCGTTATCAAAATACACCAATCGCCTGCCTTTCACTTCCCGGTCAAGGATCGGGAACTGCTTGCGGATGGAATATACATCCAGGCCTTCCTGTATGGTAACAGATCTTGTCATAGTCATAGTATATGAAATTCCAAACGTTCTGAAATAAGTTGTTCAACATAAGCGTGGATCGGCGCCGGTTTTATATGCTCCAGTATATCGGCAGCGAAGGCGCGGATCATTAAGAAACGCGCGATCTTCTCGCTGATACCCCTCGATCGCAGGTAGAATAATGCCTCTTCATCCAATTGTCCTACCGTACAACCGTGTGAACATTTTACATCATCAGCAAATATTTCCAATTGCGGCTTGGTATTTACACTGGCCGCATCAGAAAGCAATACATTTTTATTAGACTGGTAGGCATTTGTTTTCTGTGCCTGCGGCCGTACAAAAATCTTTCCATTAAACACTCCTGAAGCTTCATTATTCAGGATTCCCTTATATAATTCGTTACTGAAACAATTGGGCTTTACATTGTCTACAATGGTATGGTTGTCGATATGGCTTTTACCTCCCTGGAAATACAGTCCATATAAATGCGCTTCACAATGCTCCGCTTCCAGGATAACATTCAGGTTATTCCGCACGATAGCCCCATTGAGCGAAATGGTGACCGTATGCAAATAGCTTTTACCGGTTTGCAGGAAATGAGTAGTGCTGACCAGGCTGGCATGGCTGGCATCGTTTTGTATTTTGTAATATTCCACCAGGGAATCTTTTTCCATCACTACTTCCATTACCTGGTTGGTGAAGCTATCGGCTATTCCGATCGTTGAATACGTTTCTACCAGTTGCACCTGCGCATTTTCGCCGATATGCACCAGGCTTCGCGGCTGCGCCAGGATAGCAGCCGTTCTGGCATCAGTAATATTATAAATGTAAACAGGATGTTCAATTGCCTGTCCTTTTTTAACATGAAGAAAAACACCTCCCTGCGTAAATGCTGTATTGAGCGCATTGATGCCGTCTTTTAAATAACGGCTGCTGTCGCCCAGGTACCGCAGGACAAAATCCTTGTATTCACCTGCTGCAGCTTCTTCCATCGTTAGCGTGATCAATTCCGCGGAACGAATACGGGAAAGAGAAGAGTTAAAATATCCATTCACAAAAACCAATTCATTGGCCTGTTCATAACCCGGCAAACGTATGGCTTCCAATTCCGCTTCAATGGATGGCAGCAGGTTTGCGGGGAATTGTAATTCAGCATTAAACAAACTGCCGATGCGTGTATATTTCCATTCTTCATGCCTGGCAGTAGGGATACCCATCTTGCTGAAAGCATTAAATGCATTCTGCCGCACAGCAGCCAGAACAGACATAGCATTGCTTGTAGGCGACGATTGTAACCGGTCAAAATGCTCTTTATAATTTTCTATGATATTGTTCATTGGGTTCTTATTGGTGAGAGGTGAGTTGTCAGTAGTGAGTTGTGAATGAGTGCCTGATTATTGACCATTCACCACTCACCATTCACCCTACCTGCTCTGTGACATCTATTTCATTCTTTATAAAATCATATCCTTTCTCTTCCAGTTCCAGCGCCAGTTCTTTAGTGCCTGATTTTACAATGCGGCCATTGTACAATACATGAACAAAATCAGGAACGATATAATCGAGTAAACGCTGGTAGTGGGTAACAACCAGCACGGCGTTTTCCTTGCTATGTATTTTATTTACGCCATTGGCTACTATGCGTATGGCGTCAATATCGAGGCCTGAATCGGTTTCATCGAGAATGGCCAGTCTTGGCTGAAGCATCGCCATCTGGAATATTTCATTCCGCTTTTTTTCTCCTCCTGAAAAACCTTCATTAAGCGGCCGGCTGAGCAATGACTGATCGATATTCATCAGCGCCATTTTCTCTTTCATCAGCCTGAGAAAACCTACTGCATCCAATGGTTTCTCGCCATGGTATTTGCGGATTTCATTGACTGCTGTTTTAATAAAGTTCGTAGTACTCAGACCCGGTATCTCCACGGGGTACTGAAAAGCAAGAAATAAACCTTCACAGGCCCTTTCTTCGGGGGATAATTCTAAAAGATCTTTCCCAAGGAATTCAACAGAACCCCCGGTTACCTCGTAGTCCTGTCTTCCTGCCAACACAGATGCCAGTGTACTTTTACCGGAGCCATTCGGACCCATGATCGCGTGTACTTCGCCCGCTTTGATATCCAGGTTGATCCCATTTAAAATTCTCTTTCCTTCAATTCCTGCCTGCAGGTTTTTAATTGTCAGCATGATTAGTTTTTATTTAAAGTCATTGTATCAATGGTGAGTGGTCAATGGTGAGTAATGAGTTGCCAGCAGGTATTCACCACTGACCGCTCAATACTGACTTTATCATCCAACGCTTCCTTCTAAGCTGATAGCAAGAAGCTTTTGGGCTTCTACGGCAAATTCCATTGGCAACTGGTTCATTACTTCTTTGGCAAAACCATTAACGATCAGTGCGACCGCGGTTTCTGTATCAATACCTCTTTGATTGCAATAGAATATCTGGTCTTCCCCGATCTTTGAAGTAGTAGCTTCATGTTCCACCACGGCTGTATTATTTCTTACTTCGATATAAGGGAATGTATGAGCGCCGCATTTGTCTCCCAGTAAAAGAGAATCGCATTGGGAAAAATTCCGGGCATTTACAGCTTTCTTATTTACATGCACCAGGCCCCTGTAGCTATTGTTGCTGACACCCGCGGAAATTCCTTTCGATACAATACGGCTTTTCGTATTTTTTCCAATATGCTGCATCTTGGTGCCTGTATCCGCCTGCTGGTGATTATTGGTAACAGCCACCGAATAAAATTCGCCGATGGAATTATCACCTTTCAGGATCACGCTTGGATATTTCCAGGTAATAGCCGATCCGGTTTCCACCTGTGTCCAGGATATCTTGGAATTAATACCCTGGCAAATACCCCGCTTGGTTACAAAATTATAAATGCCTCCATTCCCCTGTTTATCGCCGGGATACCAGTTCTGAACAGTGGAATATTTGATCTCCGCGTTGTCGAATGCGATCAGTTCTACTACAGCGGCGTGCAACTGGTTCTCATCTCTCATCGGGGCCGTACAGCCTTCGAGATAACTTACATAACTTCCTTCTTCCGCTACAATAAGTGTTCTTTCAAACTGTCCTGTATTTTCCGCGTTGATCCGGAAATACGTGGACAATTCCATCGGGCAGCGAACCCCCCTGGGTATATAGCAAAACGAACCATCGCTGAATACAGCCGCGTTCAGCGCTGCAAAATAATTATCAGTAATGGGCACTACTGAGCTTAAATGCTTTTTTATCAGTTCCGGGTGTTCCTGTATAGCTTCGCTCATTGAGCAAAAGATGATGCCCAGTTCCGACAATTGTTTCTTAAAACTGGTACCGATAGAAACACTATCCACTACGGCGTCAACGGCTACCCCGGTAAGACGTTTCTGTTCATCTAAGGAAATACCCAGCTTTTCAAAAGTTCTTCTTAATTCAGGATCAATTTGATCCAGGCTTTCCGGGTTGATCTTTTGTTTAGGCGCAGAATAATAAATAATATCCTGGTAATCGATCGCGGGATACTTAATATTAGCCCATTGGGGCTCTTCCATTTTGAGCCAATGACGATAAGCTTTTAGCCTCCATTCCAGCATCCACTCAGGCTCATTCTTTTTGGCCGATATAAAACGGACTATATCCTCACTCAAACCTTTGGGAGCTGAATCAGATTCTATATCCGTTACAAACCCATATTTATAATCATTCAAAACGGCATTTTCTATCGGGCTGAGTCCATCTTTCATACCATTAGTCTTATGCAATTGTGTGGTTTCTGTTTTCATCGCTACAAAGATACGAACCTGTTTATACAAAAAAGTATAAACAGAGCCCTTTTTTATAATTCCTCTATTCTGAATTATAAATAAATAGCACATGACAGCCCGGTATTGTATATTAGACGGGAAGCAACATTCAGGACACTGATCCGTCTAATCATCAAGTGAGCAATAATACCGGGAATAATTGGCCAGATAAGCAACTGGTTGATAGGGTGTTGGGAGGCGATATCCAAGCCTTTGGCTCTGTCATAAAAAATACCGAGAGAATGGTCGCTCAAATTGTTTTTAAGATGATCAGCAATCCTGAAGACCGGAAAGATATAGCGCAGGATATCTATTTAAAGGCATATAAAAAGCTACCCAGTTTCCAGTTTCAATCAAAACTCTCCACCTGGATAACCCGGATCAGTTATAATACCTGCCTTGACCATCTCCGGAAAAAAAATTGGATCCTGCCCGGTAACCTTGACAAAGCCCATGAGGAGGAAGACGATATGCCTGCTGTGTCAAATAATTACGCCGGGACAGAAACGGATACTTTTAGTCAAAAGGATCTATCCGCCATTTTAAAAACAGAAATAGAAAAACTGCCGCCTGTTTATAAAACGCTGATAACTTTATATCACAACGAAGAATTAAGTTATGATGAAATCGGGCAAATAACCGGGCTGCCGGCAGGAACCGTAAAAAGTTATTTATTCAGGGCCAGGAAAGCATTAAAAAACAGCCTGTCGCTTAACTATAAAAAAGAAGATTTATGACAGACAAACATCCTGCCGATAATGAGATCCAGCAATATGTTCTTGAGATTTCTGCCTGCGAAGCAAAGATCGTTGAGCATGTTGAAGCCTGTGAAGAATGTAAATCGAAAGTAGCCGCTTACCAGTTACTGTTTACCGGCATCCGGGAGCAGCCGGGGCCTGCTTTTGATTTCAATCTGGAGAAGATGGTGCTGGCACAATTGGCGCCGCCCAAAACGAAGCGTTCGCCGGAGAATTTTTACCTCTACCTGTTCGTGATGCTTGGAATTGCATTGACCGGGACAGTTTTATACATCTATCGTAGCTATGTGGCCGGTCTTTTTGAAGGCATTGCGCCATTGAGTATTTATTTAATAGTTACTACGGTTAGTATCATTTTAATAGCTCTTATCATCGATATGTATAAAAATTATCAAAAGAAAATGAAAGCCCTGAACCTTTATTAATTGACTGCAACATTTAATCCAACTGACCGTCTGATATAGTATATAAATGATTTTAAAATGAAAAAATTAATAACAATAGCCATAGCAGTTCTTACTGCAATTTCTTTAAATGCCCAGGGTGATCATGACAGGCAAAACTACCTGGCGTCCGACACCCCGGTGTTCAGGGTTGTATCTATCATTTGTGTAATTGCGTTATTTATGCTCTTTATCCTGATAGTCATGAAACGGGTCTTTGAATACCGGCTCAAGAATAAGGTCATCGATAAAGGAATATCAGAAAATATCATCTCCTCCATTTTGCAAAAAAACGACGGGGAAGACAGGCATATCAATATTAAATGGTTTGCCCTGTTAACTGGCTTGGGCGCCGGCCTCACTATTATTTATTATACGCAGCCTTTGGGCATTCACTCCCTGGCGATCATAGCCTTTAGTATTGCCCTGAGTTTTTTAGGTTACTTCTTTTACCTGAAATACTTTGGTAATTAATTCATCCCGGCAATTTCAAAATGTCAACTTAAAAAAAGTTGCTGCCAGTAACCATTATACAATACCTTCTTTTAGCCTTTAGTTATCTTTGCTGCCCGTTGAACAAATATGCCTGCTATTTCTATTATACAAAAACAGGGGTTCCATGTCCGCTACCGGCCCGGGACCGCTGATGAGGAAGTTCTGAA
This sequence comes from Bacteroidota bacterium, assembly GCA_030706685.1. Classification (GTDB taxonomy): domain Bacteria; phylum Bacteroidota; class Bacteroidia; order Chitinophagales; family Chitinophagaceae; genus VBAT01. The sequence goes on along the minus strand of JAUZOA010000045.1, from coordinate 29,206 downwards.
TGAAAGTTTTGAACATGATCTTTTTTTCCCGGGGGTTCCGGAATACCGGCTACAGCCTGATCATATTATTGCAGACATTGGGGCTCATATCGGTTGTTTCTCTTTGCTGGCTGCCAGCCAACTCACAACAGGAAAGGTTTATTCATTTGAACCAAGTGCTGAAACTTACCAACTGCTGGAAAAAAATGTACAAACAAATAACCTGCCCAATATAAAAACTTTTCAGCTGGCTGTAGCCGCTAAAGCCGGTACTACCCGGCTATATCATGATAAAGTGCTGGGCAACTGGGGTCATACTATTACAAAAGAAGTATCAGCAGAATCTGAAATAGTGAACTGTATCACTCTCGGAGATTTTATTGAATTGGAAAATCTAGAGCATATAGACTTTATCAAATTCAATTGTGAGGGCGCGGAGTTTGGCATCCTGCTTAATACAGCACCTGCCCTGCTTCGCCGGGTAAAATGCATGCTTATCCTTTACCATGGATACTTAGAAGAAACATTTTCTGAAAAACAGCTTGCCGGTTATTTGTCTGCTGCAGGTTTTAAACTTCATCGCCGCTACAGGAACAGAGAAGATGACAGTGGCTGGCTGATCGCTTACCAGGCAGGTTTTGCAGAAAATATTTCCATCAACCTCCGGACACTTCCCCTGGCAACTTCACTCTTCATAAAAGAACTCAAACGAAAAATCAAAAGAACCCGCCAAATTCTTTTTGAAAAAAACAATAAATAAATATTCTCTTTCTTTATCTTGAATGCCCTTTTGCCAACTCACAACTCACACTCCCCATCCCCATCTCAAAAACTCCGGCATAGCCCTGCCCCAGGTAGGAACATCGTGCCTGCCATCCGGCAATTCCAAATAATGAATATCTTTTTCACGGCTATATCCTTTCTTTGAAAGTTCTTTTATGAGATCAAGCGTATCGTCAATAGAATCTATGATACCGTTATTATTACGGTCTTTTTTTTCGTCCATATTGCCGCATTGGAAAAAGAATTTTAATCCCGGGTGAAAGAATCCTTTTCTTATCTGCTGTTGCATGATGCGGTGCTTATCATCATCATAATCATCTTCTGACTGATCAATACTGCGCCACCAGAGAGAACCGGAAAAGATACCGGCTTTCCGGAATTCACCGGGATGGTTCCAAACAATATCCAGCGCCATCAATCCGCCCAGGGAAAATCCGGCAAACGCTTTTTCACGAAAGGAATTGACCGCATAGTTTTCCCTGATAAAAGGAACCAGCTCATCCATGATGAACGAAGTATAAAGTCCTGCCCTGGCCCCCCTGCCCAGGTAATCAGGATGACCTGCTACCCCATATTCTTTTTTTCTATCCTTATTGGCATGGATGGCAGCACACAATAATGGCTGGATCGCGTTTTGTGCATAAAGTTGTGTAAGTATGGATTCAAGCCCAAGTACTTCCATGTCCTGGCCATCATTGATCAGCAGCAGGCTCATATCGGACGGGTTGATGACATTTTTAGGGAGAAAAAAATCAACCTTCACTTCCCTGTGTAAGTATTCAGATCTGACATGGGTATTTTCGACCAGGATACCCGATACATTTACCGATTGCATGGTCTCAAAAATAAGGATTTAGCGCAGGGTTGCCAACCTTACAAAAACTGTACAATTGAAAAAGGGCTTTTGTAAGGTTGGCAACCCTGCGCTACCCCAATAGTTAATTTGTTTATATGGCCTTGAAAAAATAAATTTGGTAAAGCCGGTTCCCGTTGCCCTGCCCGGCTCATTCAAATCAATAAAATACTTTTTTATGAAAAAAATTGGAATTCTGCACGGGAAGGAACGCTCGTTTCCTGAAGCCTTCATGGCAAGAGTAAACAGTAAGAATGTACCGGGCATCGTAGCAGAACCGGTGAAGATTGATAAGGCGATACAGGGTGAGCCCTGCGGCTTTACCGTCATCATTGACCGTATATCGCAGGATGTGCCATTCTACCGTACCTGGCTGAAAAATGCTGCGCTGACGGGAACGGCAGTGATCAATAACCCATTCTGGTGGAGCGCTGATGATAAATATTTCAATAATTGCCTGATGACAAAAGTGGGAGTACCTGTTCCCAAAACCGTCATACTTCCTTCCAGGGATCTGCCGGCTGATACCACCGATGAATCATTCAGCAATCTCGCTTTTCCTTTGGACTGGGACGGCATGTTTAATTATGTAGGTTTTCCTGCGTATATGAAACCCTTTGCCGGCGGTGGCTGGAAAAATGTATATAAATTGAATACCGCTGAGGAATTTTTCCAGAAGCATAGCGAGACCGGCCAATTAGTGATGCTGCTCCAGGAAGAGATCGTATTTGAAGAATACTATCGCTGCTATTGCATCGGCGGCAAATATGTGCGCATCATGCCTTATGAGCCCCGCAACCCGCATCATCTTCGTTATGTCGCTGATTTTTCTCCCTCGCCGGAACGACACCAATTAATGACGGATATCGTACTTGCCATTAATAAATACCTGGGATATGATTTCAATACGGTTGAACTGGCCATCCGGGATGGCGTTCCCTATGCGATTGATTTCTGCAACCCGGCGCCGGACGCGGAAAAAGCCAGTGTGGGACAAGATAATTTTGAATGGGTGGTGGAGACGGCGGCCAGCTATGCGATTGAAAAAGCATTGACCAGTAATGGAGGTGATAACCTGACCTGGGGCGAATACCTGAAAAGAAGCGGAACTAAAATGCCTTTAGTATAATGTTTACGGTTTACGATACAGAAAACGATGAATATTCCAAAGTGGAGGAACCAGATCCTTCGCTTATCTACACCTATGCCGATTATTTAAGATGGAATTTTGAGGAAAGGTTGGAGCTTTTCCGGGGAAAAATATTTAAACTTTCAGCGCCTAATACGAAACACCAGGAGGTTGTTAGAAATTTAGGAGCTGAAATTGTAATATTCCTGAAAAAAAAGAAGTGTAAACCGTTTATAGCCCCCTTTGATGTACGATTACCTGTAAAAAACAGGAAAAAAGACAATGAAGTAACAACAGTAGTTCAACCTGATATTTGTGTCATCTGTGATGAATCGAAGATTGATGATAAGGGTTGCTGTGGTGCGCCAGACTTCGTTGTTGAAATTTTATCTCCCGGCAACTCTCACAAAGAAGTCAAGTTGAAATTTGAGCTTTATGAAGAAGCCGGGGTGAGAGAATATTGGGTTGTAAACCCGGTGGAAGAAAATCTCGTTGTATTTATATTAGATGAAGACGGAAAGTTTTCGGGTGGAAGAATGTATGCCGGTAAAGAAAAAATTGAAAGTAAAGCCATTCCGGGGCTTATAATTGATACGGAAGAAATGTTTACCAAATAACTGCTATGAATCTTAATTACAAAAGTTTTACTCTCGGCGTGGAAGAGGAATATATGGTATTGGATCCAAAGACCTATGAACTGAAAAGTCATGAACAGAAGATCGTTCACGAAGGCCAGAAAGTGATTAAGGATAAAGTAAAGGCGGAAATGCACCAGGCTGTTGTGGAAGTAGGCACCGATATCTGCCAGGATATAGAGGAAGCCCATAAAGATGTGTCCATCCTTCGCCGGACCATCGCAGGGATAGCAGGAGATCTGGGTTTTGCTATGGGCGCGTCCGGTACCCATCCTTTCAGTCACTGGGAAAGCCAGTTGATCACCGATCATGCCCGTTATAACGAAATCGTGAATGAACTGCAGGAAGCGGCCCGAAGCAACCTGATCTTTGGCCTGCATGTGCATGTGGGCATGCAGACCCGCGAGATGGCCAATCATATCGCCAACTCAACACGGTATTTTCTTCCTCATATTTATGCGTTGAGCACCAACTCCCCTTTCTGGGAAGGAAGATCAACGGGCTATAAATCTTTCCGCACCAAAGTATTTGATAAATTCCCCCGTACGGGTATTCCCGATGCTTTTGACAGCATTGAAGCCTATGACAATTTTGTCAAACTGCTGATCAAGACCAATTGTATTGACAATGCTAAAAAGATATGGTGGGATCTGCGGGTGCATCCTTTCTTTAATACAGTTGAATTCCGTATCTGCGATGTACCGATGACGGTGGATGAAACGATCGCTATCGCCGCTTTATTCCAGGCGGTATGCGCCAAGATCTATAAACTCCGTTCACAGAACATGAACTTCATCCAGTATTCCCGCCCTTTGCTGAATGAAAATAAATGGCGGGCCAGCCGTTATGGTATCGATGGCCACCTGATAGATTTTGGTAAGGAAGAAGAGGTGAACACAAGAGTGCTGATCTATGAACTATTGGATTTTGTAGATGATGTGGTAGATGATCTTGGCAGCCGCCACCGTTTGGGTTATGTACATAAAATGCTGGAACAGGGCACGGGCGCTGACAGGCAATTAGCAGTATTTACACAGACAAAGAGTTTGACGAAAGTAGTGGAATATATTAATGGGCAGTTTTTGGCGGGGGTGTGAAAAGAATATTCCTTTGGCCCGGACATCTACCGGGAAGGTTTAAGATCGAACACTTGTTACGTATCCAAAAAATCGGTAGTGAAATAGCCGGTGAGACTGGAAGACGGCAAGTTTTGATTTACAAGTCGTTTTTTCTTCCCGTCTTCCCGGCAAACTAACCCACTACCAACAATTCCATCTTCCGCCTGATTATCTCCAATATTTTAAGATATTTACAGGCAAATAATCTTTTTGCCAGCACCCAACGAACTCAAACGAACACTCACCCCTATTATGCTCTGGGGCCTTGGAGTAGGCTATGTGATCTCGGGCATGTATTTTGGCTGGAATCTCGGATTGAAAGAAGGAGGAACACTGGGACTGGCTATTGCCACTTTCTTCATCATCATCCTGTATGTTACGTTTACTTTTAGTTATACCGAACTGGCTTGCGCGATACCTAAGGCCGGCGGCGGATTCGATTATGCGAACCGGGCATTGGGAATAGACTGGGGATTCATCGCCGGCATGGCGCAAAATATCGAATTCATTTTCGCGCCACCCGCCATTGCATTCGCCATCGGCGCTTATTTTAATTTATTCTTTCCGCAAATACCGGTACTCGCGATCGCTGTCTTTAGTTATATTGTCTTTACCGCATTGAATATTTATGGTGTGAAGGCGGCAGCCCTGTTTGAGTTAGCCATTACTATTCTTGCTGTCGGAGAACTATTATTATTTGCCGGCGTTTCCTTACCGCATTTTGAATGGAAGAACCTCCGGCATAATGCTTTCCCGAATGGCTGGCAGGGAGCTTTTGCTGCCACCCCTTTCGCTATCTGGTTCTTCCTCGCCATCGAAGGTGTGGCCAATGTAGCCGAAGAAGCGATCAATCCAAGAAGGGCCATGTTTCTCGGTTTTGGCTCGGCTATTCTTACACTCGTTATTCTCTGTATACTCACTTTTGCCAGTTCGGTGGGCGTAGCCGGCTGGGAAGCGATCGTATACAAACCTGATGGCAATACTTCCGACTCCCCGCTTCCATTGGCTTTGGGTCATATTGTAGGCAGCAACCATTTGCTTTATCACCTGCTGATCACGATCGGGCTGTTTGGACTGGTAGCTTCCTTTCATGGCATCATACTGGCGGCAGGAAGATCGAGTTTTGAATTCGGAAGAGTAAAGTTTGCCCCGGAATTCCTGGGGAAGATTCATCCCCGGTTTCAAACTCCTTCCAACGCATTATTGGTAAATATGGGGATCGGCATCATTGCCCTGCTGACAGGAAGGACCGACGAGATCATCATTATTTCCGTATTCGGGGCGCTTACCTTATATATTGTATCGATGATCGCGCTGTTGCGGCTGCGGAAAAAAGAACCCTTGCTGGAACGGCCCTTTAAAGTGCCGGTGTACCCCCTTTTCCCGTTGACAGCATTATGTATAGGTGTCTTTTCCTTTGTTGTCATGACGATCTATAATAAGGAACTGGCGCTGGTTTATTTTTTATTACTGGGTATATGCTATGCCTGTTTTAAATTTTTTAAAATAAAACCCGCCAAATAATTAGTATTTTATAGGCTTAAAATCATTGTGCCCTTTGTGGTTCTTCGTGATCTTTGTGTTACTTATAAGGAGCACGAAGGACATAAAGAAATACAGATTCAAAGTATCAATATGAATACCAAAGAAATTATCCAGCACGTTAAAGATCACCCTTCACAAAAGGTAAAGATCGCCTTCACGGATATTGACGGGGTACTGCGGGGAAAATATATCTCGGCGGAGAAATTTCTTTCGGTGATCGAAAATGGCCTGGGTTTCTGTGATGTGATATTCGGGTGGGATGCGGGAGATGTAACCTATGATAATGTACAATTCACCGGCTGGCATACCGGTTACCCGGATGCTCCTGCCGTGCTGGATATAAATACATTCCGGCAAATTCCCTGGGAAAATGATTTGCCTTTCTTTCTCGGTGAACTGACTGATGAAAAAGGGAACCCATCAACTGTTTGCCCAAGACAATTATTGAAGAAAGTAAGGAATGAAGCCCATCAACTAGGCTACTCTGCCCTGTTTTCCCAGGAGTTTGAATGGTACAATTTTGCCGAAACGCCAATCAGCGCTAATGAAAAACAGTTTAAAAATTTAACGCCGCTTACTCCCGGCATGTTTGGTTACTCTATTCTTCGCAGTTCTTTGGAAAATGCATATTTCTCCGATCTTTTTGAATTATTGAAGAAATTCAATGTGCCCCTGGAAGGTTTGCATACGGAAACAGGACCCGGCACTTACGAGGCGGCCATTGTTTATGCCGGCATTACAGAAGCAGCCGACAGGGCTGTTCTATTTAAAACAGCCGTCAAAGAGATCGCTTACAAACATGGCATCCTGGCTACTTTCATGGCAAAGATCAATGAGAATCTTCCCGGTTGCGGCGGTCATGTTCACCAGAGTTTATGGGATAAGGCAGGAAAGAAAAATCTTTTTTATGATGAAAAAGATAAAGGAAAGATGAGTGACCTGATGAAAAGTTATGTAGCCGGGCAGTTATATTGTTTACCGCATATCCTTCCACTATTCGCTCCTGTCATTAACAGTTATAAAAGACTGGTAGAAGGCGCCTGGGCTCCTACTACGCTGACATGGGGAATGGATAACCGGACAGTAGCATTGCGTATTTTAGCGGGCAGTAGTAAATCATGCAGGTTGGAGACAAGGGTTGTCGGTTCCGACGTGAATCCTTACCTCGCGATGGCCGGTTGTCTCGCCGCGGGTTTATACGGAATAAAAAATAAATTGAAATTAAAGCAACCGGCTACAGCCGGTAACGGTTATAAGAATTATTCCCATGGCGTTTTACCTTCTACATTGATGGAAGCGACCCAACAGATGAAGGATTCGAAAGTAGCCAAAGAACTATTCGGCGCTGCATTTGTTGAACATTTTACGCAAACAAGAGAATGGGAATGGAGGCAGCATTTGAAAGCGGTGACGGATTGGGAGTATAAGCGTTATTTTGAAATTATTTAGGCCGGTATGATATGTTCGTTTAAGGGTTTAACGGAATAAACAATATCAAACAAAATGACCTTCGACAAAGTCTATCAATATAATTTCCCCACCACCATCCGTTTTGGAGCCGGCTCCAGTAAAGAACTGGGCGATTACCTGGTAAAAAATAATTTATCCAAACCTTTGATTGTTACTGATGGAACCGTTTCGCAACTTGATTTTTTCAAAATAATCATTACTGATCTCAGCAAAAAAAATATTTCAACGGAAGTTTTTTCCGGTATACATAAAAACCCGGTAAAGTCAGACGTCTATAAGGGCACGGATGTATATGATGCTTCAAAAAGGGATTCGATAATAGGTATCGGGGGAGGCGCTGCTCTCGATGTGGCAAGAGCGATCGTGTTAAGAATTAATCACCGGGAAGACCTTTTCAAATACGATGATCTTATCGGCGGCGATATTTATATCACCCGGGATGTCCCGCACTTCATCACCATCCCTACTACAGCCGGTACAGGGAGCGAAGTAGGCCGCAGCGCTATCATTGCGGATGATGAAACTCACCAGAAGAAAATTCTTTTTTCACCAAAACTATTGGCCAAAATTGTTTTCGCTGATCCTTTACTGACCATGGACCTTCCTCCCTTTATTACTGCTGCTACCGGTATGGACGCGTTGACACATAACATGGAAGCCTATCTCGCCAAAATGCCCCATCCATTATGTGAGGGAATTGCCCTCGAAGGCATTTCATTAATCAACCAGTCGTTAGAGAAAGCAGTGAATAAACCCGATCCCGATGCAAGAAGTAAAATGCTGATCGCTTCATTGATGGGAGCAGTCGCTTTTCAAAAAGGTTTGGGAGTGGTACATTCCCTGGCGCATCCCCTGTCTTCTTTATTGGACACACATCATGGATTGGCCAATGCCGTCAATATTCCTTACGGTATGGAGTTTAATATCGCCGGAGCTGAAGACAAGTTCAGGCGAATAGCCCGAACGCTGGAATTGAAAGAAGAAACCGGGCAATCGGTAGTCAACTACCTGTTTGATCTGAATTCAAAAATTAATATACCCCATAAGCTAAAGGATATTGGTGTAAAACAGGAACATATTGAGCCATTGGCTGATTTGGCCATTGCTGATTTCGCGCATCCCAATAATCCCAAACCGGTAAGCCGGGAAGATTTCAGAAATTTGTACAGTAAAGCCCTATAGACCATGAAGAAGAGAATCGGTATCAGCTTTACCAAAACCTTGTTTCAAAATTACTGGAATTGGTTCACGCCGCAGGACCTGCAGGATGATCTTGAACTGCTCGAACTCTCCTTTGAGAAAAACAATACCACTGATATTTATCAATGTGACGGTTTTGTTCTTACAGGGGGTATTGATATTCATCCTTCATTCTATAACGGGGGAACCGGTTATGAAAACAGCCCTCATTCGTTTGAGCCGGACCGGGATTATTTTGAAGAAAAAATTTACAGGTATTCGCAATTAAACCTTCTCCCCGTGCTTGGAATATGCCGGGGAATGCAATTAATAAATGTATTACAGGGGGGCAAGTTGATACAGGATCTTGACAGCGGCAATGAGCGACATCGCAAAGAAGAAGCCGACAAGGAGCATACGATCGTTGCCGGTAACGATACATTACTTTACAAGGTTGCCGGTTCTTCTTCAGGCCATGTAAACAGCGCACATCACCAGGCTATCGATCCGGCGGGCATCGGCGAGAACCTGCAGCCAAATGCCTATGACGATGACGATGAAAGGATCATTGAAGGTCTTGAATTCAAAGATAAGACCGGCAAAGCTTTTATGCTCTGCGTGCAATGGCACCCGGAAAGGATGAAAAACAAAGAGCACAATCCCTTTTCTGAAAACCTTAAAAGACAATTCCTGTCATCCGCCAGGGAAACAACCATGAAAAAACTTCCTGTCATCAACCCGGCTACCGGGGAAGTAATAGCGAATTTAAATGAAGACAATAAGGACAGCCTGCAAAAAAAAATAAGTTTATTAAGAGCAGCACAACCAGGCTGGCAAAAGAAATCCTTGCGGGAAAGAACAGAGATAATAAAAAAATTCTCTTTGCTGCTGGAAGAAAACATTGAACGACTTGCTTCAACACTTACTTCGGAAGTAGGGAAACCGTTGCAACAATCCCGGAATGAAATAAACGGGGCCAGGGCAAGAATAAAATGGCTGACGGATAACGCGGAGAAATATTTATCCGATGAAACGATGAGCAGCAGTAATGGCATGGAAGAAAAAATTTCCTATGAGCCGCTTGGTGTCATTTGCAATATATCAGCCTGGAACTACCCTTATCTCGTGGGTGTGAATGTCTTTGTGCCGGCGCTGCTGGCCGGTAACGCGGTTATGTATAAGCCTTCTGAATATGCTGTGTTGACCGGGCTGGACATTGAAAAATTATTAAAGCAGGCCGGCATCCCCGGCGATATTTTCCAGGTTGCCATTGGCGCAAAAGATACAGGAGAGTTATTGCTTGAGCTTCCTTTTGATGGCTATTATTTCACCGGGTCTTACAAAACCGGCCAATACATTTATGAAAAAATAGCGCCGAAAATGGTTCCCTGCCAGTGCGAACTGGGTGGTAAGGATCCCCTTTATGTCGCGGACGATATAAAAGACATAAAAGCAGTAGCAGCCGGTACGGCCGATGGCGCTTTTTATAATAACGGGCAAAGTTGCTGCGCTGTCGAAAGAATTTATGTTCATGAAAAAGTATATGACAGGTATATTGATGAGTTTGTGAAAGAAGTAAGATCCTGGAAAATCGGGTCACCGACGGAAGAAGGAACCTATATTGGACCGCTCAGCAGGAAGGATCAATTGGCTGTTTTGGAAAAGCAGGTGGAGGATGCCAAAAGCAAAGGAGCCACTATTCTTACGGGGGGAAAGAAGATAAATAGTAAAGGGTATTTTTTTGAACCAACAGTGCTGGTGAATGTGAATCATACCATGAGTGTGATGAAAGATGAATCTTTCGGGCCGGTTATCGGTATCATGAAAGTCAAAAATGATAAAGAAGCGATACAACTTATGGAGGACACAGAATATGGTTTAACCGCTTCCGTTTACAGCTCGGATAAAAAAAGAGCTGAGGCTATTTTACAACAAATAAATGCAGGAACCGGTTACTGGAATTGCTGCGACAGGGTCAGCGCCGCATTACCCTGGAGCGGAAGAAAACATTCAGGCTTTGGCATAACCCTCTCCCATGCCGGTCTGCGTGCCTTTGTAAAACCAAAGGGATATCATTTGAAAGCTTAGCCAGTTTTGATCCCTGTGCTGAAATTCAATAATATTTTTTACCTGATAAATATGACAACAGAAGACAACAAAAAAGTAGTGATTCGTTTCAACCGGGAGTTTTTGGAAACCGGGAATAAGGAAGTGCTGAAAGAAATTGTTGCCGATTCTTTCACCAACCATACAGCCGCCGGCAATTTTCCGAAAGATGTAAGCGGGTTAATTCAATTCGTGGATATGATTCATAAAGGGTTTTCCGGTTTGCATATAGAAATTCATGAACAAATCGCGGAGAATGATCTGGTAGCCACCCGTAAAACAATCCATGCGGTTCACTCAGGTGAAATCATGGGACATGCCGCTACAGGAAAGAGTGTAACCATGAACGTAATAGATATTGTCAGGCTAAAAGACGGGAAATATGTTGATCACTGGGGAAGAAATGACATCATGCAGGTAATACAACAATTGTGACAAGGATCGTGTCCATAATAAATAAAAGAAGCCTCCGGAAGGCTTCTTCACTAAACGGAAAACCGCTGGTCTCTAATTCGCTTTAATAAGTTTCAGCACTTTTTTCTGATCGCCCTGGATTATTTCTGCAAAATAAGTTCCTGCTGTCCAGGTCTCACCCACTCTCAGGATCCCTGCAGAGCTTACCCTTTCATGTTTTTCCATTACCCGTCCAAACAGATCCTTTACAATTACCGTCACGGGGTTCGCATCGTTGCTTTTGATGACCAGGTTGAAATAATTAATACCAGGATTGGGCATCACATTGACAAATAATTTTGAAACCGGCAAAGTTTTTCCTGAACCCGCTCCTGCGCTTGTTTTGACTATTCCTGTCGTTGTTTCTTTTGACCTGGGAGTTACAGTTCCATCATTGTTACTGTAGATTGCAATATAGGTGTTGGTTCCTGTTACAGGCGCAAAGAAAGCATACTGCAACCCTTTGATCGTTTGCGTGGTGAAGGTAACCGGGTTGTCATCCCGCTGAATGGATACCAGGCGCCCTCCCTGGGAATAAAGCGGCAACATGGCTTTCAGGTTCGGGGCATCAGTTCGTGCTGTCACAGTAAAACTAAGATGATTATTGCTCCATATTATATGACCGAAGGAAGAATTGTTTCTTCCTTCCAGCCAGTTCAGCAATTGTTTGGCTGATATTACCGGTACCCGCCTTGCCTTCGCGGCTGCTATGATCGCATCAGAACCGGGGCTTGGATTGAAATCATTATGCATATTGGCGGTGAAAACTCCGTAATACCCTTCAGCTCCAAGCGCTTTATCCAACAGGGAATTACAAAAAGATGTATAATCCATATTTGTTTCATCCGTCATTTGCGTCGCCGCCTGGTAAACATCAATAAGCGAACCATCCGTGTCGGCGTATCGCATCGGCATTCCCGAACCGGTAAACATACCGGGATGATTCTGCATCCAGGCTTCCGGCCAGTAATAATAGGTCAGATCCAGGCGGATACCTTTTTGCCATTCGATTTTGGGTGTGGACGACCAATCACTCCAGGCTAAACAATGGGTCCTGCTGGTAACTGAATGTGAAAGACCCGGGTAACGGGAAGTGAATTGTCCAAGTTGTATAGTAAAATCATTTCGCAATGATGTCGCTGTATAATCAACACAGCCCGTGGTTGGATGCAGGGCTATTTCAAAACCTTCCGATTCAAAAGCCATTGCCTGCTCGTTGGTTATAGGTGTACCGGGATACATATAAGAGGTACCTCTTATAGCTCTCCAGTCTGTCACATCTTGCGCTGTATTAGGTCCCAGTGTCTTGTAGTGGTTGAAACGACCCTCTGTTCCGTTATTATTATGATCATCGCCGGTCATCACAATAACTGCTTTCAGATCCCTTGGCAGGTACCAGAATCTTGGCAATGGTTTGCGATGAAGATTGCTTTGCAAAATGATATTAGCCAACAATCTCTGTTGCTCATCAGCCTGGGGAATGGCTATTTTATTAAAATCTATCCAATCAGGAAAGAATTGATCATCCGGACGGATCGGATCTTTTTGCCGGTCTCTTTTATGACCCGTCCATGCAGGGTTCCCCTGTCTTGTATAGATTATTGACTTTGCAAGATCATACGTAAAAGCAACAGCCCTGCCGCCATTTGTACCAACATTCCGGGATGTCACGGCGGGAAAATTGGTAGCGGTATTGGCATCCGAGTAAAGTGAAGCAATACTTGTAGCCCCCTTCAATGTGTACAGGTTGGCTGAGCCATGGAATTGAATGGTCTGGTTGACGATACCGGCCCCAGCCTCTGTTGAAGTATTCACCAATAAATATTTATCATTTAACGCATCGCCGGTGTTGGCTATTCCCAGTAACGGTGTCAATAATGAGGATGGTTTAAAGGCAATCAATGTACCGCCGGCGTTGACCCAGTTGGTAAGCAGGGCAACCTGTCCTGCCGTCATTGTCATTTCTCCCAATATCACTACGTCATAGTTATTCAATACCGCTGCAGTGACAGCCGAAATATCGGCAGCAGCAAATTCATTCAATCCTTCTGCCCTCAATATTTCGGTTGTATAACGACTGAACGGATTGGAGCTTGTACTGATCACTAATATCGGGCCGCCGGGCCCTTCAGCCGGGGATAGTAATGGCGGATCTGCCGTGGTAAATGTCCAGTCATAATCTTTTATCATAGCCAGCCCTGCCACATCTTTGACGCCGGATGAGCCACCTTTGACCCGGATAGTGTATTGGGTTGAATTAGCCAATGCCGTCAAAGGCATTACTGTTGCAGTATGGATGACAGTGTTATAAGTAATGGTGGAAGCAATGACTGCATTATTGGATGCATTTCGCAATTCAATTGTTGAGTTGTTGATAGTGGAAGCATTCATTGCTTTATTAAAATTAGCTGATGGAGCCGTATTGATATTTACATTCGACGCCCCGTTTACCGCCGAAACAGATACAATAGTTGGAGCTGTAAGATCGCCGCTTCCATCTGAACCCGCTCTGAATACAACATCTACCCAGAAATTAGCCGATGGGATCGTACTGGTTGGAAAAGCTGGTGTTGCCGCGGCAGTAGTGTATACGCCATTGCCTCCCTCTTCCCCATCCGCTAATGCCCGGATAGGGCCATTCGCAACAGCCGAAGTAAAATAGTGATAACTGAGTGCAATATTACCTGAGCTGCTGAAGTAAGAAGCGACATAAGTAGTGCCTGCAACAACAGCAACTGGTGCAGCAAAAGATACCTGTTGCCATCCTGAGGCTGTTTCACCGGTAAAAGTTGCTTCCGCCAGCTTTGTGCCGTCCTTGCCCCATAAATGGCCAATATGAGTTCCTCTATTACCTGCTCCTTTATAAAAACGAATACCGGTGATATAACCTGCCTGCGTCACCCGGAACTTAACACCTGCTTCAATCGGCATCCCGGCATCATACAAGGGAATAGAGGGAACACTTGTTGAAGAAAAAATGGTTTTTGGAGAAAATGGCGAAGTAAAAAACGCCGATAAGATCAATACAAATAAGGCTATCTTCAGTTGGCCGGAATACAAGAATTTCTTTGCCATAAAGAATTCAGGGGTTTTAATATAAAAAAAAATAGGATGCCGGGACGCCGGAAGTAGTTCATTGGAATGGATAGCAAAAAATAATCAATGCCCGTTTAAGGCAACCTGGAAATGAAGTGCTTTAGAAGGATATTAAAAAACAGGAATCTCAGCAGAGGATATTAAAAAAAAGGCTTTCGCCCGATATTAGGGGAAGTTAGGTAAAATTTATTTGCGGACAACGCTATCCTAATTATATTTTCAAAAAAAGGCCGGCGAAGGGCCCTGATTGGGAACAAAAAAACCAAACTGCTCACCGGCTGCTCCCGCTTTATTTAAATGATTTTTACAGTCCTCCATTGTTTGATCTATATCAATTCGGCGAAATTTTTTAAATAAAAAAGCCCCCGGGCGGGAGCTTTTTTATACTAACCCCGTGAATTGTATCTAATTTACCTTAATCATCTTCACAACTTTTCTCTGATCGCCTTCTATCACTTCCGCAAAATAATTTCCTGCGGCCCAGGTATAGCCTAACCGTAAAATACCGGAAGTGGTAATCTTTTCGTGAGTTTCTATCACTCTGCCAAACATATCTGTTACTCTTACCGTCACAGGGTTCATTTCAGTAGTAACAATAACCAGGTTAAAGTAAGAAGAAGCGGGATTCGGGATCACACTGACATCCAATTTCACCCGGGAGGTTTCTTCCTGTGCTTTCTGAGCTGTTGTTTTACCAGCGTCCGGTAATGTTTGGGCAGTTGCCGGTGAAGATGTCTGTTGCGGTTGAGCAATTACAACGGGTTGCGAGGCAACTCTTCCACCCACTACACCATAAGTGGCGACATAAGTATTCGTCCCGGTAAGCGGTGAGAAGAACGCATATTGCATTCCTTTGATCGTTTGCGTAGTAAAAGCTACTGAACTTCCATTGAGCGTAATTGAAATTAACTGGCCGGTTCCGGCATTAAACGGCAACATAGCCTGTATTTTATTCGCGTTGCTGTTTGCCGTAACTGAGAAAGTAAGCTGGTTATTACTCCAGGTCATATTGCCAAAGGAAGAACTATTACGTGCATCCAGCCAGGTCAAAGCCTGTTTGACGGAAATAATAGGAACATTACGGGTTTTCGCGGAAGCGATTACCGTATTGGAGAATGTTACATCCCGGTAGTCATCATGCGTTCCAAAGAAGCCATAGTATCCCTGTGCTCCAAGAGCGTTATCCAGTACAGTATTTACATCAACAGCATAATCAATCCCATTTTCATTGACGAGTTGCGATACTCCCTGGTAAATATCAATCATATCCCCATTCGTATCAGCGAAACGCATTGGCATACCGGATCCCGTAAACATACCCGGTCGTCCATTGACCCATGTCGGCGGCCAATAATAATAGTCGAGGCTTAAGCGCATCCCGTGCGACAATTCAACTTTTGCCTGTGTCAGCCAATCACTCCATACCAAACAATGGAAGCGGTGTGTCGTTTGCTGCGGTATTCCCGGGTAGGTCGCCTGGAACTGCTGTAATTGATTAACATAATTGGCATCCAGGTCCGCAAATGAACTGAAATTACCACAACCATTTTGAACATGGACCCCCATTTCAAATCCTTGTGAATTATATGCCACCGCCTGGCTATTGGTAAGAGGTATGCCCACATAGAACCAGGATGTTGCGCGATAACATTCCCAATTACTAAGAGAGCAGCCTGCAGGACTGTTGGCGATCATTTTATCAAATATATCGGGTGTCCCGGATGATGTACCATGGTCATCGAGGGCATAAACAACAGCAGCTTTATATCCATTGGGCATGTACCAGAATCTTGGAAGCGGCTTCCTGTTAAGATTGGATTGAATAATAATATTGGCCAACAGGCGCTGTTGTTCATCTGCCTGGGGAATGGCCACTTTATTCAGGTCCACATAACTTGGGTAAAAGAGATCGTCCGGCCTGATCGGTGTTTGCCCGTCTGTCTCTGTTGCAGCCTGCGCAGGATTGCCCTGCCTTGTATATACGATAGATTTAGCAAGGTCATAAGTAAAGGCAATGACTTTACCTGTTCCTGCGTTGATCGTTGTCACAGCCGGATTAGTCGTAGCGGTTGTTGCACTGGAATAAAGTGTTGCAAGACTCGTGGCCCCATTTAATGTATGCAGGTTGGCCGTACCATGAAATTGAATGGTTTGATTAACGATACCCACACCAGGGCCAGAAGCCGTATTCACCAATAAATATTTATCGGCCAGTGTTCCCCCTGCAGCTGATAACCCGCATAAAGGAGCTAATAAGGAACTGGGTTTAAAGGCAATCAACGTACCTCCTGCATTGACCCAGTTGGTCAGCATGGTTACCTGCGCGGCCGTAACCGTTACTTCTCCCAATACCACTACATCATAATTATTCAGCATCGTTGCGGTTACCGTGGAAATATCCGCCGCAGCAAATTCATTTAATCCTTCCGCCCTGAGTATTTCAACCGGGTAACGGCTGAATGGATTGGTGGAAGTACTGACAACCAATATCGGTCCGCCCGGTCCTTCTGTCGGCGGAGGATCGGAAGTAGTGAATGTCCAGGTATAATCAGCGACCAATGCATTACCCGCTACATCTTTAACGCCGGCTGCTCCTCCTTTAATTTTTGCGGTATATATAGCTTTATAAGCAAGCGTAGAAGTTGGCGTTAAGGTGGCCGTATTGGTGGCGGCTGTATAAGTAATCGTAGCCGGCACCAGCGTATTGGACGCATCACGCACTTCCACTGTTGAACTGTTTATGGTCGTAGCATCCACCGGTTCACTGAATACGCCGATAAGAGAACTTGTGGCGCTAACGCCTGTAGCCCCATTTGCCGGTGTAACAGATAGCACGGTAGGTGGAATTGTATCGGGGCCTGCGCTGGTGGTAAATACAACATCAGCCCAATAGTTGCTTGTCTGGAAAGTACTGACCGGGAATGCCGGTGTGGCTGAATAACTATACACACCATTACCTCCGTCTTGTCCATTGGCCAAAGCAGTCAAAGGGCCATTCGTAACCGCCGTTGTAAAATAAGGATTGGTGTACCCATAATATCCATTGGGGCTAAAGTAAGAAGCCACATAAGTAACACCGGTTGTAATAGGAACAGGTGTAGTGAATAATACCTGCTGCCAGCCGGAAGCGCTTTCACCCGTAAAGGTAGCTTCGCCAAGTTTTGTTCCGGTACTGCTCCATAAATGTCCTATATGTGTACCGGTATTACCTGCTCCTTTATAAAAACGAATACCTGTTATAAACCCGGCCTGGGTTGTCCGGAATTTTACGCCAAGCTCAATCGGGGCTCCATCATTATCGAGCGGTGTAGTCGGGGCATCCGTCAGTTTGAATATGGTAGACGTAGGCGCTGAGGCGCTGACGGTAGTAAATGACCAGGTAAAATTATTGACCAATGCATTACCTGCCGCATCCTTCACACCTGAAGCGCCTCCTGTAATGGTTGCAGTGTATACAGTTGAATTGACCAACGCGGCCGATGGGGTCAATGTGGCTGTATTGGTAGCAGCGTTATAAGTAACGGTAGCTGTTATTAATGTATTGGATGCGTTTTTCAACTGGAATGTTGTTCCACTTATGGTAGAGGCAGTCATCGCTTCGCTGAAAATCGCTGAAACAGCCGTACTGACACTTACGCCAGTAGCCCCGCTCAGCGGGGAAACAGATGTAACCGTCGGAGGTATCACATCGGCAAGCGTAGTAAATGACCAGACAAAATTATTGACCATTGCATTGCCTGCAAGGTCTTTGACGCCTGATGCCCCTCCTGTGATCGTTGCCGTATATACAGTTGAGTTGACCAATGCTGCCGATGGCGTTAAAGTGGCGGTATTAGTAGCCGCGTTATAAGTAACTGTGGCGGTGATCAATGTATTCGCTGCGTTACGCAATTGGAAAGTAGTACCGCTTATCGTAGACGCGGTTATCGCTTCACTGAAGATGGCCGTTACAGTAGTGCTGAGACTTACGCCGGTAGCGCCGCTAACCGGTGTAACAGATGATACCGTTGGAGGCGTAACATCCGGGGTTAATGTTGTAAATGACCAAACAAAATTATTGACCAATGCATTGCCTGCAAGATCTTTGACGCCTGATGCGCCTCCTGTGATCGTTGCCGTATACACCGTTGAACCTGCCAGCGCAGCCGATGGGGTCAACGTAGCTGTCCTGCTGGTAGCATTATAGGTAACAGTAGCAGTGATTAATGTGTTAGAAGCATCCCGCAATTGGAATGTTGTGCCGCTTATAGAAGAAGCGGTCATGTCTTCACTGAAGATCGCTGAAACAGTAGTACTGAGACTTACTCCTGTTGCACCATTCGCCGGTGAAACAGATGAAACAGTTGGAGGTGTAAGATCAACAACTCCCGTAGTAAACGACCAAACAAAATTATTTACCAACGCATTGCCTGCAAGGTCTTTTACACCCGATGCGCCTCCTGTGATCGTTGCAGTGTATACAGTTGAACCGGCCAGCGACGCCGATGGAGTCAATGTAGCTGTATTGGTAGCTGCGTTATAGGTAACGGTAGCTGTAATTAATGTATTAGATGCATCCTTCAACTGGAATGTAGTGCCGCTTATCGTGGATGCAGTCATCGCTTCGCTGAAGATGGCTGAAACAGCAGTAGTGGGGCTTACGTTGGTAGTGCCATTTACAGGTGAAACGGATGATACTGTTGGGGGAATAATATCAGCCGTAGTGAATGACCAGGTAAAGTTGCTTGCCAGCGCATTGCCCGCAAGATCTTTCACACCCGAAGCGCCTCCCGTGATCGTTGCCGTATAAACCGTTGAACTGGACAAGGCTGCCGATGGAGTCAATGTAGCTGTATTAGTTGTGGCATTATAAGTAACAGTAGCCGTGATCAATGTATTGGAAGCGTTACGTAATTGAAAAGTTGTCCCGCTTATAGTAGAAGCAGTCATGGCTTCACTGAAGATCGCGGAAACGGCAGTGCTGACACTCACGCCGGTTGCACCATTGAGCGGCGTAACAGACGACACTGTTGGAGGAATAATATCAGCAGTAGTGAATGACCAGGTAAAGTTGCTTGCCAGCGCATTGCCCGCAAGATCTTTCACACCCGAAGTGCCCCCGGTAATCGTTGCAGTATAGACCGTTGAGCTTGATAAGGCCGCCGATGGAGTCAATGTAGCTGTATTAGTAGTGGCATTATAAGTAACAGTTGCTGCAATAATATTATTAGCCGCATCTTTTAATTGAAAAGTTGAATTAGTTACAGTGGAAGCAGTAAGCGCTTCACTGAAAATGGCTGAAACAGGACTACTGACAGCTACTCCTGTAGCGTTATTGACCGGCGACACAGATGTTACCGTCGGTGGCGTTACATCAGGGCCAATCGTGGTAGCATAAACAATATCTACCCAGTAATTACTTGACTGGTAGCTATTAACAGGAAAAGCAGATGCCGTTGTATAGATATATACGCCATTGACTCCATCCTCACCGTCTGCCAGCGCACGAAGGGGGCCATTTACCGTAGCAGTGGTAAAATAGCGGGTATTGTCTGCATAATAGCCCGCGCTGCTGAAATAAGAGGCGACATAAGTTGTATTAATGGCTACAGCCACCGGGGTGGCAAATAAGACTTGTTGCCAGCCCGATGCTGTTTCACCGGTAAAAGTCGCTTCACCCAGCTTGGTACCCGTGCTGCTCCATAAATGACCGATATGGGTACCTGTGTTGGCGGCGCCCTTATAAAAACGAATGCCCGTTATATAACCTGCGGTGGTAACACGGAATTTAAGCCCCAGTTCGATCGGCGTCCCGTCATTATCGGCAACAATAGCCGGAACAGATGTTGATGGGAATATCGAGGTTTGAGCAAACGAAAAACCAAATGACGCAAGTGACAGAAACAATAAAAAAACTTGTTTCATACGACTTGAATAGAAAAACTTCTGTGCCATGTTAGGTGGTTGAATATTGATAATAATCAAAAGCCCGTGGTTCTTTAGAGGATATTGAGCGTTAAAAACGGGGCATTACTGGTTCGGGATCAAAACCCAATTATGTTTGGGTTATTGATACTTTTAAACCTTCATAAAGCTGTCCAAAAAAATCAGAAAAAATCTCACAGCGGCGCTAAGACGCAACGCCTGGAATTTATCTTACTAATTCTTTTTCCTTGCGTCATTGCGGAAAGTTTTTCTTCTCCGACTTTTCGGGACAACCCATTTATTCTGAATAATACAGTTATTGATTTACTTTAATAATCTTTATTACTTTTCGCTGATCACCCTGTACCACCTCGGCAAAATAAGTACCCGTTGTCCACGTCTCACCCAGCCTCAACAGACTATTGGGCACTACTTTCACATAATTTTCCAGTACTCTTCCGGACATATCAATTATCCTGACCGTCACCGGCGTTTTATCATCACTCATTGCAATCAACTTAAAGGATGACGATGAGGGGTTGGGTGAAATTTTTACAACCAGTTTCTTCGCCTCCGTTTCTCCCGCAGGCAATTGCTGTGTTGGCTGATGACCTGACATCCTCCCGCTCAGGCTGGTAGTAAATACTACATCCACCCAATAATTACTGGACTGGTAACTAAGATTGGGGAAGGCAGAGGCTGTCGCATATATATAAACTCCATTACTACCATCTTCACCATCTGCCAATGCGCGCAACGGGCCATTGACGACTGCCGTAGTGAAGTAAGGATTAGAAGCCGCATAATAACCCGCGCTGCTGAAATAAGAAGCGATATAAGTAGTTCCGGTAGCCACTGCAACAGGTGTGGCAAATAATACCTGTTGCCAACCCGAAGCCGTTTCACCCGTAAATGTTGCTTCTCCCAGCCTGGTACCCGTACTGCTCCATATATGGCCGATATGGGTGCCGGTGTTGGCGGCGCCTTTATAGAAGCGGATGCCTGTAATAAATCCCGCTTGCGTAACACGGAATTTGACCCCGACTTCAATTGCCAATCCATCATTATCTGCCGGGTCTGTTGGCGTACTCGTAGCCGGAAATATACTCACTGTAACAGGTGGCGCCGCAACTGTAGTGAATGACCAGCTAAAGTCGCTCGCGAGAGCATTGCCCGCAGCGTCTTTCACACCCGAAGCACCTCCTTTGATGGTGGCCGTATAGGTGGTGGAATAAGCCAGTGCGGCAGACGGAGTTAATGTCGCTGTCAATGTACCCGCATTATAAGTAACCGTAGCGGTTACCAATGTATTGGAAGCGTCACGCAATTGAATAGTCGAACTACTAATAGTAGAAGCCGTCATGGCTTCGCTGAATATTCCCGAAACAGTTGTACCGATACTTATACCTGTTGCTCCATTTGCCGGTGAAACAGATGATACCGTTGGAGGAATAATATCCGCCACCGCGGTAGTAAATGACCAACTGAAATTACTGGCCAGGGCATTACCGGCTAAGTCTTTAACTCCGGAAGCGCCTCCTGTGATGGTAGCTGTATAGAGTGTTCCTGAAACAAGTGATGATGATGGCGTCAATGTAGACTGGCCGGATACCGTAGCGACGGTCGCCGCTACAACATTATTACCCGCATCTTTTAACTGGAAGGTAGATGTCGTTACTGTGGAGGCGTTAACCGCTTCACTGAAATTAGCAATAACCGTCGTGCCGGTACTTACACCCGTTGCTCCATTAACCGGTGAAACAGATGATACGCTTGGAGGAATAGTATCACCGACAACGGTGGTAAACGACCAGGTAAAGTTATTTACCAACGCATTACCCGCAATATCTTTAACTCCTGAGGCGCCTCCGGTGATCGTTGCGGTATATACGGTTGAATTGGCGAGCGCGGCTGATGGTGTTAAAGTAGCTGTATTAGTAACCGCATTATAAGTAACCGTAGCCGTGACCAGTGTATTGGAAGCATTGCGCAACTGGAATGTCGTTCCGCTTACAGTAGAAGCATTGAGGGCTTCACTGAAGATAGCTGAAAGAGCAGTACCCGTGCTAACACCCGTAGCCCCGCTCAGCGGGGAAACAGATGATACAGTCGGAGGCGTAACATCGGCGGCAACAGTAGTGAATGACCAGGTAAAGTTGCTTGCCAGCGCATTGCCTGCAATATCTTTAACTCCTGATGCCCCCCCGGTGATCGTTGCCGTATACACGGTTGAATTGGAGAGCGCGGCTGATGGCGTTAAAGTAGCTGTATTGGTAGCCGCATTATAAGTAACCGTAGCCGTGACCAGTGTATTGGAAGCATCGCGCAACTGGAATGTTGTTCCGCTTACAGTAGAAGCATTGAGGGCTTCACTGAAGATAGCTGAAACGGCCGCACTCGTGCTGACACCTGTAGCCCCGCTCAGCGGGGAAACGGATAATACAGTCGGAGGCGTAACATCAGGCGCAATAGGTGAATTCATATCAGTCTGTACCTCTGCCGCTGAAAGAAGTCTTTTGTAAAATCTTACTTCATCAACTGCACCGGTAAGATATTCGCCATAAGGCTGATCTGAACCAATGCGGATATTAGTTGGGTCGATCGCTGTGATCGTACCTGTTGAAGCAATATCTGTTCTCACCGTTACATCCACACCATTTACATAGATAGTGAAGCGGTTATTCTGCGGTTGGCTTGCGTCATAGGTAACGGCGATATGACTCCATTGTCCCAATGTTAAAACATTATCAGAACTATGGGCGCCTATCTTATTGGTTCCGCCGCTGGTCCACCAATATACCGATACACCATTGGTTACAGGACCGCCATCGGGGTCAGTAGATGTATGTGCATAGAAGTAAAAGAAATTATTGCCGTCAACGGTCTGGCTCCATACGCAGCTCCATTCTTTAAAACTGGTATTCTTAACCCAGCCGCTCCATGTATAGCTTTGCGCCGGATCAAGAGTGAAATCAGTATGATCCGGGATATTGATATAATTACTGGTGCCATTCAGGCTCACACCCTGTCCATATTTTCCTGTTGTCCATGTCGCGCCGCTCAGTGTACCGTTATGATTATTGCCTGAAAAATCTGCTGTGGCAGTACCTGTTCCCTCATTTAAAGGAAGCGCCACAATCAGGTTGCTGCTATTGCTGACAGTAATAACAACCCCGGCTGATACAGTTGTATTACCGGCTGCATCACGGGCACGGGCTGTCAAGGTATAAGTTCCATTGGCTACCGTAAAACTGCTCCAGGAAATAGAATAAGGCGCAGCAACATCTTCCGCCCCTATAGCAGCTCCGTTCAATAAAAATTGTACACCTGCCACGCCAACGTTATCAGAAGCATTGGCGCTGATAGTGACATTACCTGAAACAGTTCCTGCCGCAGGTGCGGTAATAGAAACAGTGGGCCGCGTGGTATCGGGCACATTGTTGACAGTAACAATTACCCCGGCTGATGTGGTCGTATTTCCTGCTCCGTCACGGGCACGGGCAGTTAATGTATACGTACCATTAACGACTGTTGTCGTATTCCACGAAGTAGTAAATGGTGCAGTAAGAACTTCTGAACCAAGATTGGCGCCATTGAGCAGGAATTGTACACCCGCTACACCGATATTGTCAGTAGCATTGGCAGTCACATTTACAATACCTGAAACGTTACCTGCTACGGGCGCCGTAATACTAACCGCAGGATGAGTGGTATCGGGAGTAAAGGTTGGGTTATACACAACATCTACCCAATTATTAGTTGATTGATAATTATTCCCGGGGAATGCACCCGTTGAAGTATAAATATATATGCCGTTAGGCCCTTCCTGGCCATCCTCCAATGCAGTAAGATAACCATTCGTTATCGGGGCGCTAAAGAAGGGATTACTGCTTGAATAATATCCTGAAGGGCTGAAATAAGAAGCAACATAAGTAGTATTGGCCACAATGGGAACAGGGCTTGCAAATGTTACTGTCTGCCAGCCGGAAGAAGTTTCCCCTGTAAAAGTTGCTTCTCCAAGTTTGGTACCTGTATTGCTCCACAAATGACCGATATGGGTACCATTATTAGCAGCTCCGCCTTTCCAGAAACGGATACCGGTAATATAACCTGCCTGGGAAGAACGGAATTTCAAACCGAGTTCCAGAGGTTGTCCATCAAAATCCAGTGGATTCACGGGAGTAACAGATGAAGGGAATATAGTACAGGGACAAGTTGGATTACTACCGGTAATGGTAACATTAATATTATTGGAAGATCCCGATGCACCCGGCACACTCATATTACCACTGTCATCAAAACCCCGGACTTTAATCGTAGCGGCGCCCGGTAAAGTCGGCGTCCACGAATAAGTCCAGCTTGTAGTTCCATTCACTAATTGCCAGGTCGCTCCTCCATCAACAGATATTTCAACGCCTGCCACTACTCCGCCTGCATCGCTGCCAGTGCCGGTGATCGTTACCGTATTATTAACAGCTAAAGAAGCGCTGTTAGCGGGTGATGTGATCTTGACAACAGGAGCTGTAAAATCCGTCGAAGCAGAAGCCAGTGTAAGTCCCGACATTAAGGTTGCCGGCTGTACACCCATATCCGCGAATAAGTTCACCGTTGCCTGTTGCATGTCCTTATTGGCAGCAGCGCTTCCATTGTCATGTATATTGTCCAATCCCCATGCCCATTGAACCGTACCTGCTCCAAAAACCAGAGCGCCACTTGGATGACGATATAAGGATAACCTGTATTCCTTTCCGCTAACTGTTTGACTGGATAATGCTATCTGGCCGTGCGGATAGATTTCTGACCATTGCCGGAAGTCCCACTCATAACCAAGTGTGCCGGCGGTAAATGCAACCGATCCGCTTGCCGAGAGAGAGGCAACACTTGTTCCCCGCCAGAAATGAAGACTCTTATAAGCGCCCGTAACGGTTATCGCTGCGCTCACATCGCTCCAGCTAATCTGCCCCGTCAATCCATTTTCGGGTTTACCCGCATCATAAAGAGCCCCGTCTCTCCATAAACCGGTCCATGCAGAAGTAGGATCACATTTACCTCCGCATACATTCTCACCCTGTGATCCTTCTTTATAACAAACCAATGTCCGGTTATTATTTTCCCATCTTACTTTCCAGTAAACTTCGTTGCCGCTGAAAAATGCAAGGTGTACTCCTGCCGCCATTGCATTTTCAAATTTGTTTCTTTCATTCAATGACCAATATTCATCGTGACCCGAAGAGATAATCACCTTATGTATGGATGGCGTAATAGGAGTCGTGCTCCTGTCCATATCCATATCAGTAGTATAGGAAATGTTATAACCGTTTCTTTCCAGCCACCTGATCATGGGATACTCAGCATTCATAAACCAGTCTTGCGCAACACCGCCGCCGCCGCCGCCACTACGTGTAATATAAGGACGGTTCAAACTTACCTTGGCCGCGTGGCCATTAGAAAAAGAAGTAGATCCCACATAAAGACTATTACCACCATAAGCATTATACGCTTGCCAGGTATTGTCCGAGGTTTTAAGAAGTATATCCGAAGTGGAAGCATCATCACGAACAATAAATGGAATATGACTCGAACCGCCACCTGTTTTTGTAAGTTTTGCAATATAAAGTCCGGAAACCGCGGTAGACGGAACAGCCCAGCTCGCGGATTCGGTCCAGGGAGAGCAATCCAGCAACCCTGTACTGGCGTCATAGAGTCCATTACCCTGGGAAGTGCCTGCAAAAGTACCAAGGCTGGCAATAAGCCTGGCGCCATTACCCTGGTAATAACCAAGCCGATAGATGGTGATAGTGTAAGAAGCCGCTGGAGTAACGTCAATTTTGAAATGGACCGTTTGTCCTTTATTAACGCTTAAGTCTGTAGCAAATCCTTGTATCGTAAGATCGCCTGCACCACTGATATCCCATGTTGCTTTGGGAGTACCGGCGAGGGCATTTTCAGTTACGATAGGGTTTTGGGCATTAACAATGCCGCAAAGGATGAAGGTAAAGAAAAGTGCAAACAATCCTTTCCTGCAAGCAGATGACAAGAGGGTTCGTACCATGACGAATTCAATAGTTTAATAATAAAAAAATTCAGAGGTGCTTTTCCCCAAGTTCTTTAGAAAGGATATTACTACTTTGGTGTGGCCAACGAAAGGATATTACTTCGGATGTTTTTTGAAGCCTAGCGGCTCAAGGGGACTTCTGGTTTCGGCAGGAAAATTACATAATTAAATAACATGAATCTCAAATACTTGAAAAAAAATTACAGGTAATGTTATACACTTGTAATTCACCGTAGTTGTACTATTTACCTGTTCTCGTCTTCCCGCCTGCTACTATCCATTTAGCAAAAAAAATGGCCCCTTTCAGGGCCACCTTTTATCAGTTTGTCTTGATGAGCTTAATTACTTTTCGCTTGCCATTCTGTATCACTTCAGCATAATAAACTCCTCCTGACCATCCAAAACCCATACTGAGCGTCGTATTGGATGCAATCTTTTCATGATTTTCTACCATCACCCCGAAATGATCCATTACTCTCACCGTTACCGGTCCTTCCTTATTACTCTTTATGACCAGGTTGAAGGAAGAAGTGGTTGGGTTAGGCATGGCGGTTACATTCAGTGTTAAGCCGCTCAATGTGTCGGTCGGTTGTAATGACACAGGGGTCAAAGCTGTCTTTCCACCTGAGGGGTTCACCGTCACTACAAGATTCTGTATGTTACTGCAACCATTGGCATTTAACGTGTAAACATAAGTGGTGTTGACGGAGGAGCCTAATGGATTATCCAATGCCAATACCTCATTGATATTATCTGTACCGCTTGCAGCCGCATTGGTTATACCCGTTACTGCCGCGCGTGACCAGTTAAACGTTGTCCCTGATGTAAAGCTTGTCGGGGTATAAGTAAACGAGTTCCCGGTTAAGACCGACCCTGTTAAACTGCCCGACAAAGTGGGTGTTACGTTTACCGTCAGGTTCAACATCGCGGTTGAGTCACAGCCCGCGGCATTCACCAGGTGAACTACATATGTACCCGCTTCAGACAAGGTGTCGTTGTTCCAGATATACGGTAAATTATTGGTACATACTGTTACATCGGTTGTACTGCTGGTACTGTGATTGATCGTCAATATTAATGTTGCTGTTGAATCGCATCCGGCCGCGTTGGCGAGGTGAACCACATAAGTACCCGATGTCGTATAGGTTGTACCATTCCATATAAAGCTGTCACAGTTGGTGATCGTTGTTGTAGACACAGTAGCCTGGTTGACTGTTAAGATCAACGTTGCCGCCGAATCACAACCTGCCGCGTTCGTCAAATGAACTGTATAAGTACCCGCTGCAGTATAGCTGTTACTGTTCCACACATAGGGTAAGGCGCTGGAACAGATGGCTACATTGGTTGTGCTGCTGGTGGCTATATTGACAACCAGATTCAATGTCGCCGCTGAATCACAACCTGCCGCGTTAGTCAAATGAACTGTATAAGTTCCCGCTGCAGTATAACTGTTGCTGTTCCAGACATAGGGTAATGCGCTGGAGCAGATCGTTACATTGGTCGTGCTGCTCGTCGGAACATTCACTATTACTGCTGTGGGAGATGATATATCCGACGTACATCCATTGGGTGAAGTATATGATACTGTATAACTACCGGATGTGCTTACTACAATACTTTGCGTTGTCTCCCCGGTACTCCATAAATTACCATTTACCTGGCTGGATGTAAGCGTTACGCTTCCTCCCTGGCAGAATGTCGTTGCTCCGCTCGCGCTGATTGTTGGCGCCGGCGGGGTTGTATTGATATTTAATACAAGAGTAGCAATAGAATCGCAACCTGCCGCATTGGTAAAGTGCACATCATAACTGCCTGCTGAAATATATTCTTGATTGTTCCAGACGTATGGCAGTGCATTAGAGCAGATTGTTACATTGGTCGTGCTGCTGGTTGTCGCGTTCACTGTAAGGTTCAGTGTCGCTGCTGAATCACAACCCGCTGCATTGGTCAAATGAACTGTATAAGTTCCAGCCGCAGTATAGCTGTTGCTGTTCCACACATAAGGCAAGGCGCTGGAGCAGATCGTTACATTGGTCGTGCTGCTGGTCGTCGCATTTACAGTCAGGTTCAGTGTCGCTGCTGAATCACAGCCTGCCGCGTTGGTCAAATGAACCACATAAGTACCAGCCGCTGTATAACTGTTGCTGTTCCACACATAAGGCAATGCGCTGGAGCATATCGTTACATTGGTTGTACTGCTCGTCGTTGCATTCACTGTAAGGTTCAGTGTCGCTGCTGAATCGCAACCTGCCGCATTGGTCAAATGAACTGTATAAGTTCCTGCATCATTATAGCTGTTGCTGTTCCACACATAAGGCAAGGCGCTTGAGCAGATCGTTACATCTGTTGTGCTGCTCGTTGTTGCATTGACAACCAGGTTCAGTGTCGCTGCTGAATCACAACCTGCCGCGTTGGTCAGGTGTACCACATAAGTACCTGCCGCCGTATAGCTGTTGCTGTTCCACACATATGGTAAGGCACTGGAGCAGATCGTTACATCCGTTGTGCTGCTCGTTGTTGCATTGACAACCAGGTTCAGTGTTGCTGCTGAGTCACAACCCGCTGCATTGGTCAAATGAACTGTATAAGTACCTGCTGCATTATAGCTGTTGCTGTTCCAGACATATGGTAAGGCACTGGAGCAGATTGTTACATCCGTTGTGCTGCTCGTTGTTGCATTGACAACCAGGTTCAGTGTCGCTGCCGAGTCGCAACCCGCCGCATTGGTCAGGTGTACCACATAAGTACCCGCTGCATTATAGCTGTTGCTGTTCCAGACATATGGTAATGCACTAGAACAGATCGTTACATCCGTTGTACTGCTCGTTGTTGCATTGACAACCAGGTTCAGTGTTGCTGCTGAATCACAACCCGCCGCATTGGTCAAATGAACCACATAAG
>JAUZOA010000044.1 GCA_030706685.1 Bacteroidota bacterium | reverse complement strand
TAAAAGAATAGCTTACTTTATGAACTTGAGTGGTATCAACTTTTAAATAACCAGGAAGACGGCAGGGCCTGATTGACCAACCATTTTTTATTGTTTTCCTGTCTTCCCGGCAAATTAATCTACTAGCTGAACCCGGTATTTTTTGAACAAAAGCTCTTTTATATTATCTTGAAAAAATGAAAATCCTCGTTACAGGCGCCAATGGCTTTCTTGGATATTATCTTATTGAAAAATTATTGCAGGATAATTATACGGTTATCGCGACAGGTAAAGGAGAATGCCGTCTACCTTTTCATAATTATGATAATTTCACTTATTGTGAAATGGATTTCACTGATCCGTTCAGGGTACATGATGTATTCGCAAAATATGCCCCGGATACAGTAGTACATGCCGGCGCGATGAGCAAGCCGGATGATTGCGAGCAAAACCAATGGCAGGCTTACCGGGAAAATACAGAGGCTGCAGTTACGCTATTGATTAACGCGGAAGAATATAAAAGTTTTTTCATTTTTATTTCCACCGATTTCATTTTTGACGGGGAAAAAGGAATGTATAAAGAAGAGGATAAACCCGGGCCGTTAAACTTTTATGGCAAAACAAAGCTAGAAGCGGAAGAAGCGGTACAGGAATACGTGTATGATTGGGCGATTGTTCGCACTATCCTTGTTTATGGCAAGCCACGCGCGGGAAAAGGCAATCTCTTAAGTATAGTAAAGGAAAAACTTGAAAAAGGAGAAAGGTATAACGTGGTAGACGACCAGGTACGCACACCCACTTACGTGGAAGATCTTGCTCTCGGAATAATAGCGGTAATTAAAAAAAGAGCAAAAGGGATTTACCATATATCCGGCGAAGATGTGCTTACGCCTTATCAGATGGCGGTTAAAACGGCTGAGTACCTGGGATTAAATAGTTCGCTTATCAATAAAGTAACAGCAAAAGATTTCTCGCAACCGGCAAAACGCCCGCCGAAAACAGGATTTGTTATTGATAAAGCAAAAAAGATTTTGAGATATAACCCGGTGTCTTTTGATGAAGGATTGAAAAAAACTTTTGAATAAACTTCAATTCTATTTATGCTTGCCATAATTCTTTTCACCGGCAAGTATCGCGATAGTAAGATTATTTTCCCGCGGAGGTATGGGGCAATTGTATTTCCCGCTTGCATAAGCACAGTAAGGGTTGTAGGCTTTATTAAAATCAATGACTACTTTATTGTCGAGAATATCGTCAAAGACGAGGTCAATATACCTGCCTGCTGCATAGCTCTCTTCGCCGGATGTCAGGTCGGTAAAAGGAAGGAACAATTGGTCCTTGAATTCAGCTACGTTCATCAGCCGTTGCGACTGGTAGATATTCAATGTAAGCGCTGTATCATGTATGGTAAAATGAATAATGCCATATACCCGGAAGACTTGTTTCAGATTGCCCGAGGTTTCCATGGTAAACCATTTGCCATTCTTTACTCTTTCAAAGAGGGCCGTTGTCCTGAAATGCTCATTGATGGGGAAGAAGTTGAGATATTTTTTATCATCGCCGGTTACTACTTCATGTTTATCTGTATAATTTTTGATATAAGCCTGGATGGAATCTTTATAAGTTTGCTGGCAAACGCCAGGGAAAGAAAAGAGCAGCAGGCCGGCTGTAAGGCATTTTATTTTTTTCATAGTATAAAAATAAAACTAATTGAATTATTCCAGCACCGGCAAATGCACTTCCGCCATCATGCACCTGGCGCTACCGCCGCCATTGGTTTCAATCGTAGTAAGAGGGGAGTGGATAATGGTATTGAAAGATTGAAGTTTACTTTTCTGCATATCGGTCAGCGATACATAAGCCTGTGTTGACATCACTAATAATTTTTCGCCTCTTTTGTTTTCTACCTGGAGCATATTGCCGGCAAAATGATTCATTTGATCCGGTGTGATAGTAATGATCTCTTTACCGGTTTTATTTATTGCGGTCATTATTTTTTCTTTCTCTGTATTATTCCGGATGGAATCAGTGCAAATAACAATGTATTTGTCGGCCACGCACATCATCACATTGGTATGATAAATGGCCTGCCCCTTTTCATCAATAGCATGAAATACAACAGGAGTATAACCTGTTTGCCGGGCAAAATCAGCTAACACTTTTTCATTTGTTCTTGGTGACAGACAGGCATATGCTATTTCATTATCCCTGTCGAGCACCATGCTGCCCGTTCCTTCGAGGAAGATGTTTTCCTTTTCATACCGGCTGAGGTCAATCTTTTTCCTGATAACAAATTTTTCCTTAATCTTTTCCAGGACATGTTCTTTTCTCTCCGCTCTCCTGTTTACCGCGTACATCGGGTAAAGCAGCAGGCTGCCATCATTATGAAAAGATACCCAGTTGTTGGGAAAAATGGAATCAGGGGTATGCGGTTCAATAGTGTCTTCAACAACGGTTACGTCAACATCATTTTTTCGTAGCAGGCTCACCAAGTCGTCAAATTCCTTCAATGCTTTATTCTGCGTATTATCATCATCTCCTTTTACCTGGAAAGCATTATTTACAGCCGTTTCGGGGTTGAAGCCAAAATTAACCGGCCGTATCATCAGTATATGGGAAGTGGTTTGCATGATTATTTGATGTACGATGTTAGATGTATGATGTACGCCACTCCGTATATTTAAAGAGACTTGTTTCTAAGGACTTGCGTACATCGTACATCTAACATCGTATATTATTTCATTATTCTATATCATCCCTCAACAGGGGCATGCTCATACAATGAAATCCGCCCCTGGCTCTTGACAGTTCAGCCGATGGCATCGTTATCAGGGTATCTTCCATTTCCT
Source organism: Bacteroidota bacterium (assembly GCA_030706685.1). Taxonomy (GTDB): domain Bacteria; phylum Bacteroidota; class Bacteroidia; order Chitinophagales; family Chitinophagaceae; genus VBAT01. Next base: position 38,209 of record JAUZOA010000044.1, on the reverse strand, counting down.
CTGCCTTTATTTCACCGCTTTCTAATTTTGGTATCAGGTCATGCGCATGAATAATGGAAAATCCGGCATTTTTAAAGGCTTCCACGGTTTTATCATTCCGGTCATAGCCAAGTACGACGCCTTCTTTCAAAGCCAGCAGGTTGCAGGAGTCTGTCCATTGCTCACGCGCGTCGAAAGGGAATTCGTTATTACCTGAATAAATGAATTTTACCTTGCCTTTGGCCCCCAGGTCGTTTTCACTGATATCGGTCAGCAACTCTTCGAGATTATCAAAATGAGCCGGGTTCGACGGATCTTTTTTCCGGAATTGCGTGATCTTTATCTTGTCTTCTTTTTTTACTCCTTCTAATATTCGCTGCACCGCATCCGCATCTTCCTTCTTGATTGCTTTTTTGGAGAAATTCCCCAGCATCACCCATATATTTCTTTTTACCTGTGTAAAAATGGTATCAATATGCATATAATCCCTCTTCTTCGGTATCTTGACCACCGTAATCTTTTTGACGATGTTTTTTTCAAACAAAATGTTAATCACATGATGCGCGGCTTCCTGCGAAGTTCGTTCACTCAACCCGATAAGAAGATGATCCCTGGTGATGACCATGATATCACCGCCTTCCAATGTTACTTTTTTATCATCTCCTTCTTTGGGTAAAAGAAAGTGGTGTGATGTATCCGGGATTTCAATGATGTTGTTGCGGTAAGCCGCAAACAGTGCATGATTAAAGAAAATGTATTTTAGCAGTAAGGCCTCTCTTGTCCTTGCTTTTTTTGCCGGCTTGTTTAAGAGTATATGATCATTAATGGTGATGCCGATATCCCTGGTGAAAATAAGATTGGGAACAGGGGGAAACAACATTTCTTCTTCCGTTAATGAGCCGCTGATAAAAACCTTAGCCAATTCAACCGGTGTAAGTGTCGCCAGGTGATTTTGTGTTTCGTAAGAGCAGTTTTCTATCGCACAAACGGAGGCAATGAGTTTCAATTTTATTTCACGATCTTCCAATATTTCGCTCAGCAGCCATTGGAGCTCGACCACTTTATCGGAGCGAAAGAACGCAGGATGACCGGGCTTATAAAAATCAAAATTGTTCCTGGGATCGTCAATGGTTGCCAGGCGTCCCCTGATCTTTCCCGGGTCGAGAAAATATAACAACAACTTGGTATAATAATCATATTCTTTACGGCGGATAGTTTCAAGATGAACGATATCTTCAAACAACCAGTCCTGCGCTTTGGAGGGAACAACTTTTCCCAGCCCGCTGTCGGGACTATGCACCAGTAATCTTCTCAACATTCCTATTTCTGAAGTAACAGATATTTTATTGCTGTTTTTAGCCATGATAACTCTTTTTTTGGATCATAACACAGAGAGAAGCCACCCAAACTTCATTCCATTGCAGGCAGCAGGTAAATATTAATCGGGAATGTAAAAATTGGCCGGCAGCAGATCGGCAAACTTATAAACGCGGATTATATGAAATGAAAAGCGCATGAAACCTGCAATCGTACAGCAAAAATAAGGCAATGGGGGGAGGATTGCAAGTATATTAGAACCGGGTAGTACCGTATTTTGAAATTTTGGGATTGGGATCCCTCTTACATCGGGAGGGAAATTTGTTCGGGAATAAAATTTCCCCATTCCGCTATTCAAAATGAATTACTGTACGAAGCCGCAGGAATGGAGTCGTCATTCGTGCGCCGCCAGTATAGGGACGCTGCTTTGAAAAGCAAGCTGTTTAGTATGGCTATGGCCTAATAGCTTGTTAACAAACGAGTGATTTTTGGGAATGACAATAACCAGGTCAATATCCCTGTCTTTTGAGAATTGTTCAATGGCTTCATAGAAATCGTTCATGCCGATGAAATAAAACTCGGGATTAAACTCCGCGAACATCTCCTGCAGTTTTGCTTTTTCCGCGAGATACTCTTCGGTCAATGATACATAAAGTTCATTGTCTACATTCACGATATGCAAGCTCGCAGGAAAAATTTCGAGGACAGTTTTTATGGCCAGCAGGGGGGTAGTCGCTTCAACGTTTTCAAAATCTGATGCCAGGGCAATATTTTTAATGCCCTTGTATTTGGCAACAGGGGGTATGATCATGACGGGGCAAACATTCTGGTCGGCCATCTTAAGCGTATTACTGCCCACAAATACTCTCCTCCATTCTTCCTTTTCCGAAATGCCCATTACGATCAGCTCTGCGTTTTTTTGGTAAGCTAATCTTCCAAGACTTTCAATCAGGTCATCGCCATATTCCGCTATACATTCAATATTATTCGTAACGCCCTTTTGCAATAATTCAGACTTCAGGGTTTCAAGATATTGGACCGAAGTTTCAGCATTGTCTTCATCTTCAAACATGTTGTACAGGATGACATGGGTATCGGGCTTGCCGCTCAGCATCTCAGCGGCATAGCGGGCGGCATTCAACGAAGTCTCCGAAAAATCCATAGGGATGATAACGTCTTTCATGTGTAGTAGTATTGACTGGTGGTGTGCAAAGAAACAAAAAAATAGAATATCGAAACCAGGTGCAGGATCGCGGTCATCTTCATGCAAAATCGATGCCGCCTGTGAGCCCGGGCATTTTTAGTTGATTATATTTTTTCAAATTTCAATTCCCCTGCACCCTGTCTCCATATCTTGTCACCCAGTTCTTTGAGTAAGGGAAGATCTTCATCAAAAATTTTCGCGAAGATATTACTGCCGTCCACCAGCTTTCCTTCACCATAAAAAATCCCCATCATCCCGGCTACCTTATTTCTTTGCGGCTTTACCGGGCCGATAGCGATTTCTCCCGGGTCGGCGAATACTGAAGAATTTTCCTGGGGTATATCCAATTTGGGAGCATCGTCTGTCCAGATCTCCTGGCCGGATACTCTTGCATGAAAAAGAACCCTCGAAAAAGGCAGGCTATTCCAAAAAGCTTCGGACGTACATGATGCTGAATCATGATAAAACCTGAAACGAATAAGTGGCCCGTCTTGTGTTTGTATCGAAAATCCTGTCATAGAATAGTAAAGTTAATGAAGTTGACAAATCCCGGCACAGCGGTTATTTTTTAGTATTATTTTCGGGCATGACAAAAACAAGGCTGGAAGCATTCAGCGATGGGGTACTGGCCATTATTATTACGATCATGGTGCTTGAGCTGAAAACGCCACGTGGCACGAACTGGGAAGCTATCCGGCCACTGGTTCCGGTTTTTACCTGTTATGTATTAAGTTTTACTATCATTGCCATCTACTGGGGCAATCATCATCACCTGCTGCATACCGTATCGCATATCAATAGCAAAATAATCTGGGCCAATACCCATTTGCTTTTCTGGCTTTCCCTTATTCCTTTTGCTACCGCCTGGATGGGGGAAAATCATTTTGAGAGGATCTCCGTTGCGGCTTACGCGGTGTTGCAGACTACATGTAGTATAGCGTATTATATTTTGCTACGGGTAATTGCGGGTAGTCACCCCCACAATACACACCTGCGGGAACCATTGGAAAAACAATCTAAAAAAGGAGTAATTTCCCTGCTTCTTTATTTATCGGCCGTGCCTGCTGCCTTTATTCATACTGCTATTTCAGCCAGTCTTTTTTTTCTCGTGGCCGTCATATGGCTGATACCGGACAGGAATATTGAAAAAGCTTTAAAAGAATAATATCCTTTTTTATTTCATTGCGAATATGAATAACATGAAAAAAATGTTTGTCTTATTAACCGGGTGTCTCCTTTTAAGTGAACTATTGCCTGCACAGGATGTAATGGCATTGTATGAAAGTATTCCCAATAGCAAGCCTTTACCTGACAGGGAAGAAAGAGCAGTAACCGATAATAATCTCAGGATTAGCAAAGTTTCTGTTCCTACCCTGACGATGTATACGCCGGGTGAACCCGGGGAAAAGAGAACAGCGATTATTATCTGTCCCGGGGGAGGATATACCCGGCTGTCATTTGGTCACGAAGGATCGGATGTTGCTAAAGTATTTAATGAATGGGGCATTACCGCCTTTGTATTGAAATATCGCCTGCCGGATGATTCTATTATGATCGATAAATCAATCGGCCCTTTGCAGGATGCGCAAAGAGCCATTCAAATGGTTCGGGAGAACGCGGTAAAATGGAATATTGATCCGGGAAAAATAGGTATCATGGGCTTTTCTGCCGGGGGACACCTGGCGGCTACTTCTTCTACTCATTTCGATAAAGCAGTTATTGATAATCCCCATAATATTTCATTGCGGCCTGATTTCTCCATTCTTATTTACCCGGTCATCAGTCTTACCGACAGCCTGGCCCATATGGGCAGCCGGGTTAACCTTATCGGCAAAGACCCTTCACCTGAAATGATAAGAAACTATTCTAATGAATGGCAGGTTACCCCTCAAACGCCACCTGCTTTTATGGTACATGCCGGGGATGATAAAACGGTAAATCCTGAAAACAGTATACATTACTATGAAGCATTGCTGAAAAATCATGTATTGGCGGAATTGCATTTGTACCAGAAAGGAGGCCATGGATTCGGCCTGAACAATAAAACAACCAACGATCAGTGGATAGAGCGGCTAAAAAACTGGCTGCAGGAAAATGGTCAACTCTGATCATTTTATGAAGCCTGCAGCTTAAAGGCGGCAGATAAAACACATCCATGACCGGGTGATGATTCTATGTGCATATTCCCTTTGTAGAATTGCAGCCGGCTTTGAATATTCCTGAGACCGATACCCGTTTTGATACAGGAAGGATCAAAACCTTTGCCATCGTCTTTTACTATAATATTGATCATTTCCTTCGCCTGGTCCAGGTTTATTTCTACTTTATTTGCTTCCGCGTATTTAATAATATTATTCAGTTGCTCCTGCACGATACGATAGATCATTAATTTCTGTTCATCACATAATTTTATTTCAGTGATATCATTGATGCTGAAATTAAATTTAATCTCTTTGACACGGTTTATGTCGGCTGCCAGTTTTTCGAGCGACTGCTGCAAAGTTGTTTCCGAAAAAGAGGGAGGCCTGATATTGGCGGAAAGCTGGCGTATCTCCAGCATGGCATCCGAAACCATTTTTGTCACTTCGGGAAGCAGTACAGGCAGGGATCCCGGGCGGTTATTCATTTCCCTGAGGTATAATTTCGCTACAGAAAGCATCTGGCAGACATTATCATGCAGTTCCTGTGCCCACCGGTTACGTTCATTTTCCTGCGCCCTTATGATAGAAACGGCTAATCTTCTTTTATGCTTTAATTCTGATTCATATTTTTCTGCCTGCAGGTTACGAAGATCGCTTACATCCTGGATAGCGCCGATCAGCCGGGTGGGCTGGCCTGTCTGTGTATTACGTAATATGTAAATATTGCTGGCAACAGTATAGTATTTGTTATCAGATCCCAGTAACCTGTATTCCAACTGCCAGTTCGATCTGCGGGATGAAATGATTTCAGTATATTCTTCTGTAAAGTGGGGCATATCTTCCGGGTGAATTCTTCCCTGGTATGCCTGCCAGAAATTTTCTATTTCATTGCAGGGAGTTGGCAGGAAGAATCTCATCTTACTGTTTAGTTGCGCCTTCCTGCTTTCCAGGTCGCAATCAAATATACCTTCCCTGGCTGCTTCATTCAGGGCCATGAATTTTTGTTCCAGGCTCTCTTTTTGCCGGAAAGAGTTCAACATATTTCTGTAAAACCCCCTGCTGAGAAAATAAAGCACTCCTGCGGACAGCAGGACAAAAATGAGTCCTTCGAACTCCTGTATTTTTTCCAATACTGGCATATTATCTCCCGCGATCCTTGTGGCTAAAGAATCGCTTAGTAATATCCAAAGAATGCTTAATGTAAGATAGATGAGGGTCAAGGAGACGGCTGGCGAAAGACGGGTAAGGTCTGACCTCTTCAGAGTATGGATAAGTACTTTCTTCATAGTGGGGATTTGGAATTCAAAGTAAGCGCCTGAGGCGTTTTAATTACCTGATAATAATTGAGTGAGTAACTGATTTAAATCATGTATCTTATATCTTCTTAAGTAGTAACACTCAAATAGTCATATAGCCAGGTTTGGATGCCATGAATAAATTAACTGTTTCCGAAATATGGATATACCCGGTAAAATCTTTGGGAGGAATACGGGTTCATACGGCGAAAGTATTGCCCAAGGGTCTTGCGTATGACAGGCGATGGATGCTGATTGATAGCCACAATAAGTTCATGACACAAAGAATTTACCCGGAGATGGCTCTTTTTAAATTATCTTATGATTCCGGGGATTTTTTTATCCGGCATTCCGGGCAGTCCATACATCTTCCTTTTAGTTCAGGAAATAATACTCTGTCTGCAGAAATATGGAATGACAGGGCAGAAGTGCATGAAGTAAGCAGGCAACATAGCGCCTGGTTTTCTAAAATACTTGGAATGGATTGCCGGCTTGTCTCTTTTCCGGAAAATAATTCAAGACCCGTTGATCCTGTTTTCTCCATCAATAATAATCATGTCAGTCTTGCTGATGCTTATCCGCTCCTGGTTATTGGACAAAGCTCATTGGACGACCTGAATAGAAGGTTAGAGGAGCCATTGCCGATAAACAGGTTTCGCCCCAATATCGTTTTTTCCGGTGGTGAACCTTACGAAGAAGACAACTGGAAAAATTTCCGGATCGGTCAAAACCGGTTTGCCGCTGTTAAGTCCTGCTCAAGATGTATACTTACAACGGTCAACCAGGATACAGGTAAAAAAGGAATGGAACCATTAGCTACGCTTTCTGCCTATCGCATGAGGGATAATAAGGTTTATTTCGGGCAAAACCTTATTCCGCTTGATCATACTGAAATTATGGAAGGCAATGAAATTACTCTGGACTCGTAAAGAATTTCCTAGTACTTCCCAAGTCATTTACCTGTTCATTAAATCACCCAGTAATTTTGAAGTGCGGAGAAGATTGTCGTACGTGTTTTGTATTGCAGTTTCAATATCCATCGCCTCATGATTGATGGGTAGCAGAATATCAAAATACCTCTGCAATTGCAGGTTGGGTTTGAGAGGCACTTTGCCCGCAAGAGCAATAACAGGAATGGATCTTTCTTTGGCGCGCCGGGCCACGCCAAATGGCGCTTTGCCCTGGAGCGTTTGTGCATCGATGCTCCCTTCCCCGGTTATTAAAAGATCGGTTTGAGCCAATGCTTTATCAAACCCCGTGCTGTCAAGGAAATATTCTATCCCATTCACCAATTTTGCATGGAGCAACACATGCAGGCTGGCGCCAACACCCCCGGCTGCCCCTCCATATTTTACAGCATTCATATCTTTCCCTGTATTCGTAAGTACAATATCCCGAAATGTCGCCAGGCAATTATCAAGTTGCTGAACATCTTCATAGGAAGCGCCCTTTTGTGGCCCGAATACAGCGGCAGCGCCATTAGCGCCAAGAAGCAGGTTTTCTACATCAGATAAGATAACCAGCTCCGTTGTATATATTTTTTTGTTGATGCCTGATACATCAATTCTTTTCAGACCGGATAATGAAAGGGGGCCGTTTGGCAAACCGGCTCCGTCAGCGTCAAGAAATTTCATACCGAGCGCCTGCAAAATGCCCATTCCCCCGTCTACTGTCGCGCTTCCACCGATGCAAAGAATGATCTTCTTTACATTTTTTTCAAGCGCATATTGGATCAACTCACCTGTTCCGAAAGTGGTGGCATGTAATGGATCATATTCTTTTTTTTGCAACAATCGCAGGCCGGAAGCATCCGCCAGTTCAATGACCGCTGTTTGATTGCCGAAAGTGAATCCGAGACAGGAATTTATTTCTCTTTGAAGAGGATCATGAACTGTGATGTTTACCCTGTTTGCCTTCATGTATTCCATCAACAATGCGCCTGTGCCGTCACCTCCATCACCGACAGGAAAATGGACAGTGCTGCAGGCAAGCATGCTTTGCTGTAATCCTTTGCTGATAGCCTCTGCGGCAAGATTCGCCGTCAGGCTATTTTTAAAAGCATTAGGTGCTATAAGTATGTGCATGATTGTTGACGAAGAAAGGGCCCCGCATTATTTTTATTCCCTTACACAAATTTCCGAAATAATTCAACGATCAGCCTTATGAGTGCATTATTTCTTTTGGGCAATAATAAAAAGGGTATAGATAATAATAAACGGCAGCAAAACCAATGATAAAAGAGAATATATCGTACCCAATAAAGCAGTCAGCAAAAAAAGAACAAGGTCAATGCCATTCCCTTTCTTCTTTCCCGGATAATTATCCAGGAGCATATATTTCTGTATTTCAACGAGCGGGGTGTCCATCAGTTGCTTGTCGCTAAAAGCATCACGGTATAAATTACGGGTTCGCCTGCCTTTGATAAAAGCCCTGTATACACCAACCGGGTTGAAAAGAATCCCGATCATCATGGCATGAAGGTCTAATGCAAATGCAACCCAGTAATGACGGCATCCCGATGCAATTTCCCATGCGCCTATCTCCGTTTCGCCTTCGAAGGTGCTTGTATAGCCTGTTGCGATGTGATGCACATCGTGTTTGAAAACGGCTTTGCGTCTCGCATCGAAATTGGGGAAATAGAGACGAAATTTTTTAGTAAACTCTATTTTAACATAGCGGCTGCTTTGCCCGCCATCATCATTTAATCCATACTGGCTGTAGAAACCGGGTAATAATTTCCGGGGTGTCTCTGTTTCATTTTCAGCCGGGTTATTTCTCATTGACTGTGGGGGGAAAGAAAATTTTTACTTTGCAGGTGCAAAGCTATTAAAAGTAAGATTGATTTCTTGCAAAGAGGGATTCTTAGTAATGCAGCAGTTTGAATAGTTTGTCCACAAAGGCACAACGGACATCAGAAAATTTCAACTTATGGCAAGCGCTCTGTGATCTTTGTGTTTGTGGGAGGTATTTGTTTTACTAAATTGATACATTATCTAATTGGCAACAGCTTGCATCAATTTCCTGAGATCCGCCTCTTTTTCAAAATTGACCTTGTTTTGTTTCAGGTAAGCATCCGCTTTGGCCCGGGCAGGAGCAGACAGAGATTTCAGGAGAACCGATTTGGATGCTTTAGTTATATTTTTATTTTGATCTTTGAAAAACCAGGAAATATTTTCGACAATAACAACATCCTGGTTCAACACGAGGTTGTATACGCCGGTACCCGTTGAATAACTTTTGATATTGTCTATGGAAGCAGTGGCGCTGGCTACCCCATAAGCGCCAATATTTTCTACCTGTGTTTTGATGATTATTTTTTTCAGTAAGGCAAGTGAGTCTGCTCTGGCTGCGACTTCCATCCAGCCATCATTGTAAAGGAAACTGGTTTTATCAAAGACAGCTGAATCAATATTGGCTTGCCCGCCAAGATCAAGGGTATCACCTTTTGGACCGACAAATTGCATGTTCCCGGAAAGAATATTGTAATTGAAAAGCTGGCCTTCATTCCGGCTGCCGCCTTTATAGTACAAAGTGGCTTTACTAAATGCCGGGAACCGGTAAAAGCCGTGGGATGAATAGGCTTGCGCGAGATCATCACCCGCTTTTACCCTTATCGTTCTTGTTGATTGGGCCAAAACGATTTCGCTGAAGAAAAGCAGTAAAAAAAGAATAGAAGAAAATGTTTCATGAAATGGCGGGCGAGTCGATTAAAGGTAAGTATAAATGTATGCCATCACAGGAGCCTTGTTAGCTTAAATTCATTTTTCAGTGACCAATAATCATGCTTCAGGTTAATTCAGGATTATAAACAGGAGCTCTGATAGGGTTGAAAGAAAAATATCCCGCAACGCAAAGACCAACGCTGGTTTTAGTCAGTTACACTTTTGCCGTTGCGGGAAACTAATCTCAAAACGCTTTTTTGTCATCGCCCGTTTTAAGCGCAGCCGGAAATTTTGGCGTCAGCCCCATATTATAAAAAATAAATGAATAAATATCAGCGCTTAGCTCAAGACCTTTTTTCAGGTTGCTTGAACCATGACCCGAATTCGTCTCGATACGTATGAGTATTGGATTATCGCCTTTATATTTTTCCTGGAGCGTAGCGGCATATTTGAATGAATGAGCCGGTACCACCCTGTCATCATGATCGGCTGTAGTAATGAGCGTTGCCGGGTATTTCAATCCTGCTTTAATATTGTGAAGAGGGGAGTAAGTATAAAGATTGCCAAAGTCGTCGGGCTTATCACTGCTTCCGTATTCGGCTATCCAGTTCCAGCCGATCGTAAACTTGTGAAAGCGGAGCATATCCATCACGCCTACCTGCGGGATCGCTACTTTGAATAATTCAGGATGCTGATTCATCACGGCGCCCACCAATAAACCTCCATTCGAGCCTCCCTGTATGGACAGATAATCAGGTGAAGTATATTTCTTACCGATCAGGTATTCCGCCGCGCCGATAAAATCATCGAATACATTTTGTTTTTTAAACCGCATACCCGCTTCGTGCCATTTTTCTCCATACTCGCTGCCCCCTCGCATATTGGCCAGCGCGAACACCCCCCCTTGTTCCAGCCAGGTGATCCTCGGGGCACTAAACGATGGATTACTGCTGATATTAAAACCGCCATAACCTGTCAGCATGGTCGGATTCTTTCCATTCTTTATGGTACCTTTTTTATATACAATAAACATTGGAACTTTTGTGCCATCCTTACTTGGATAGAATACCTGCTCGGTTACATAATCTCCGGGATTGAATTTTACTTCGGGCTTCCTGAATAATGTGCTTTTACCGGTAGCAATATCATATTGATAAATAGTGGGAGGGAAAGTAAAAGAAGTGAATGTATAAAAAACAGACTTATCATCTCTCCATCCTCCAAAGCCTCCCGTGGTGCCAAGGGCCGGGAGCTTTACCTCTTTTTGAAATTTACCATGCAGGTCATAAACATATACACGGCTGGTCACATCTTTCAGGTAAGTGACAAAAAGTTTATTCCCGGCTGATGATATGCCGGCAATCACTTCCTCTTTTTCGGGGATAACCGTTTTCCAGTTTGACCGATCGGGATTTAACGGATCAATCAATACCACTCGCCAGTTTTTTGCGCCGTCATTCGTGCTGATTAGGAATTTACCATCTGCATCATCTACGAATGTATAATGCAGATCCCCGGCCTCCTTTATGATGGGTTTGAAAGTTTTATCATTGCTTTTGTTGTCAAAATACCAGAGCGCGTTGCCATCTTTTGCTTTTCCGCGGTCGCTGATATTGAGAAAAACATATCTCTCATCTTCATTGGTAAAAGCGCTGTGAAAACGCTGGGGATTGATTTTGTCTTCATATATTAATATATCCTTGTCCTGCGATGTGCCCACTTTGTGATAATAGACCTGGTGGTTTTCATTTTTGGTGGAAAGTTCCTTTCCTTTATCGGGAGTAGGATAGCGACTATAATAAAACCCATCACCCTGCCAGGAAGCGCCGGAAACTTTTACCCAGCTCAATGAATCCGGAAGGTATTGGAGCGTTTTCATATCCATGACAAAAAATGTTCTCCAGTCGCTGCCACCGGTTGATTTTCCTATTACGGCGTATCGCCCGTCTTTCGAAATGGAAAATGTAGCAAGGCTTGTCGTTCCGTCTGCGGAGAATTTATTAGGGTCTAATACCAGTTCCGGTTTGCCGCTAAGCCCTTTCTGGCGATAAATCACGCTCTGGTTTTGCAGGCCGTCATTCCTTGAATAATAATAATATTCGTTCGTGCGGGAAGGCGCTGTATACCTTGGATAATTGCTAAGCTCTTCCAGGCGTTTTAGCCACTGGCTGCGGTAAGCTATTTTGTCAAAATAGGAAGAAGTCACTTTGTTCTCTTCCTTTACCCAGGCTTTTGTTTCTTCGCTGTTATCATCTTCCAGCCAGCGATAGGGATCGGCTACTTTTATGCCATTGTAATCATCAACAAAGTCGGTTTTTTTTGTAGCGGGGTATTGCAGTTGCGCGAATAACCAATAAGGCGCAACCAGTAAAAACAACAGGGAAACGCGTTTCATATTATGAGTTTTGGTAGTAATAAAGGTAAGATACCGGGTGAATTTTCAAATTACCATTTCTGTAAAATTCCGCCGGTATACACTTCACATTTATACGGAGATGGTTTACGTAGCCGGGATGCAGCTCGCGCTGCCTGCAAAAACAAAGAGCATTCGTTTTAAAGAATGCTCTTATGAGTTAACAATATATTGCCGGAGTTATTTGATCCTTAGTACCGGCTTTAGTTTATAATCGCCATTGCCGGTTTGCAGGATCGAAAGAGCGGCATCAAAGTCAATCACTAAAGAATCGAGCGTCGCGTGAAGCGGCTTGGCTAATTTTATTTTTAAGCCGGATTCACTTCCACTTGGAATGGTTAAAGGATATGTAGTACTGTCAATTTTAATACTGTTATTACTTCATCAGTAATATTTTTTGCTGGTACAGCTCATCGCCTACGTATATTATGGCCAGGTATACTCCACGTGGTTTACCTGCAAGATCATCCAGCACTACTACATTATTCCCTTTTTGCACGGATGTGCTGTAGGTTACAACCCTTTTCCCGGAAGCGTCCAGTAAATCAATTCTCATTTTTGTGTTGATTGTAGCCGATACCTGTACCTGTATAACATCTTTCGCCGGATTGGGGAAAATAATCACCTTATCGTTTGCCGCATTTAGTAAAAGACTGATGATATGACTATACTTAATTGTATGATCCGCATTTACAATTAGTAGTCTGTAGTATATTCTTGAACCGGGCAGGGTACCGATATTTTCCCGGAAACTGTAATCCACTGCTCCTTCTTCCGGGGGTTGTTTGTCTACCCGGTCAACGGCCATGAAATTGATACCGTCCACGCTTCTTTGTATCTCAAAATATTGTATTGATTCATTATTCATCACCTTCCAGTTTAATTGCGCTACACCATTCCTGTATGCTCCCCGGAAATCAATAAAATCAACAGGCAGGATGACGCAACCTGGCATAGGCAACACCTGGATAGTGTCTGATGCGTAAACAGAACAGCCGGATAGTAAATACTGAGTGACAATATAAGTGCCGGGTGTATCTACAATGATAGATGGACCCGTAGCACTGCTTATAATATTTCCATTTGTCGTTGTCCATTGATAGACGGATGTGGACACAGGATTTGCGACATGGATCTCTGCAACTGATCCCTGGGCGCAGAGATAAGGAGTAGTAGTTTGTACATCCGCCTTCGGAACGGCAAATAATGCGAACGGCGCCACAAAATCTTTTAGCTGTGCTGTAAATGATGCAGAAGCTCTTGTCTTTACGAGTAACCTGCGAAAAGGGGCACCGCAAGGATCACCCTCTAAAGAAGTTACCGGATCCAACCCAAGCTTTGTAAGGTTTACAGAAAATTCAACGTATTGTTTGGCAGAATAATCGGTAGCGATAGCATCGTTTTGTAATATAATAGAAAAAGGACCTCCCCAAGTATTATTCGCGCATTGCAGACCTGTATAGTAGGTGCCCCCGGCCTTAGGCTGAATGCTTGCATACCCGTAAGTAGCCCCGGAAAAAGCTCCGTCAAATTGCCCGCTCCAGTCAAATGCCTGTGGCGTAATTGACGTAGACGCCTTATCAATCCAGATACGTGCTTCAATAAATGTAAGTGAGGAACTTTGGTATTCGGCACTGAAAATAATATCTCCTGCCTTGATGATATTTCCCGCGGCATCAAATTGCCAGCTTGTATGCCCGGCATCGGGCCCGTAGCCAGTAAATTTCAGCGCCGGCCTGTCATAAGTAATATCAGTCTGGTACATTTCAAAATCAAAGTACCTGTCACCGGTAGTGTTGTCGAGAGACATACCCCCCATCATCCAGAGTGAATCGGTAAGATTGGGGCCGGCCCTTCTTACATGCACCATTATATCCAGGATATCATTTTTGTCAGGGATACCCTGTGATACAGGGCACGACCAATCAGCAGGATTATCTCCGTTCTTACTGGCGCCTGAGGCAAAAACAGTTGAATCATCACCATGAAAATCTCTTACAAAAGCTGCATCGAGCAATAGGCGATTGTTGACCACACTAAACGGGGGATAGCTCATTCCTTTGCCAAAAGTTGTTCTGCGAAAAGGAATATCGCCGGGATAACGGGCTGTTATGGCTGCTGCTCCCGTAGTATCAATTACAAATTTTCCCGTTCCAACTGACCCCGGCAGCGTGAACCAGTCGTCATTACCTGATTGAACAAGACCATTAAAAAAGTTTGACCGCAGATCAGCATCTACTCCAAAATTAGCCCTGATAACAGGCGACGTGATCTGGGCATAGCCGCCTGAAGTAATAATCAGCAGGAAAAGGACTAAGTGTAAAGCTTTTTTCATAAGCACATTTTTAATAATGCGCAGATCTCATGTGGTTAGCTACATCATTAATGGCTAACTATCCTGACACCCGACACTTCTGAAATTATTGAACTGCCATCCGCCATCATTGCTTTAATTCTGTAATTAATATAACCGGGAAAAACAGTCTGGTCAATATATTTAAATGAACGAAATGGGCTGGAAGGCACTGAACCAAGGTCTTCCCACATTGCATAGGGATCTGTAGGGTCATCGTATGTACGTTGTACAAGAAAACCGGCTACTCCGTCAATTGAAGTAAGTCCCCATACAGACTCTACTCCTTTTCCCTGGCGATGTGTCCTGAAAAAAGCAAAATCAGTATTTTGCTTTTTCATTAGTACACCTGACTGGTTGCTCAATGACTTTTCAGTCAAAGAAGAATAAATTGTTCCTGATGAATTAACAGCAAGAATGGCTATTGATAAAAAAACAACTTGAGCTTTCATAAGGTATTATTTGTCTATAAAATTAATCGATCTCCCGGTTGAATAAAAGGTAAATACTCCATCTTTTGAAATTGCATAGAATACTCTTTTGAAGCAGAAAAGACAAAATGATCCTGCTATTCTACCTGAGAAAAACACTGTGGAAAAGTAAGAGGAAGTGTTTTTGATAATTATCAATAAAAGCATTTGCGCATTATAACAAGTACTATTATAAGGGTTTCGGAAGTTTTATACATTAAACTTTATAGCCAGACATTCGTGTGACAACATCACTAGCTATTAAACGAAGTAAATATTTTAGCGATGTGATGGTCGGGTGCATTTTGAAAAAAATAGTAAATCGTACTAATAGGTTATTATAATAGGTGTAAATGCTTAGTCTTTTAAGTAAGTGTAAGCATTTAGTGCATGATATTATCCGGTATTTCTCAGTTTTTTTAAAAAAAAGTGAGAAAAAAAATATACTACGGGGAAAGTTACAAAGCTTATGATCGCCGAAACCTGCATTTTAACCTGGCCAATGGCTCCAGCGCCAGATCAGATGTGGTTATCAGTAATAAACTCAGGGGCGCCCCGCTGATAAATGCCAGTATTTTTATGGTGCCACCTCATACCTTGCTGAATAAAAAGAAATAGCCATATTCCGGCATTACTAATCCCTGGTTTATAAGTTATTCCGGGAACGGGGAATGATATAAACATCTTAATTTTAATTTCCCAATCATCTTGCAGCAAATCGCTATGTTATCCCGGGAAGAAATTAAAAAAAATGTAGGCATTTATGCCGCCGGCCTTGTAAAGCCGGGAATGGCAATAGGCCTTGGCACGGGAACTACTGCTTATTGGTTGATAAAAGAACTGGGCGCAAGGGTAAAAGAAGGATTGCAAATTATGGTTATTCCAACTTCTGCCAAAACAGGGCAATTGGCAAAAGAGCTGGGTATCGCGGTTTCCGATCTCAATGCGGCCGGCGAACTGGCCCTGACAATTGATGGTGCCGATGAGATTGACCCGGAAGGCCAGCTCATCAAAGGCGGGGGTGGGGCATTGCTGCAGGAAAAAATAGTGGCTGCCGCATCCCGTGAATTGGTCATCATTGCCGATAGTTCAAAGCAGGTGGATCAACTCGGAAAATTTCCTTTGCCTGTTGAAGTCATTCCATTTGGATATAAACAGGTCATTAGGCAAATCAATCAGCAGGGTCTTTGTTCAAAAGTGATATTGAGGCAAGTGAATGGCTACCCATTTATCACCGATCATTCCCACTATATTCTCGATTGTGAGTTCGTAAAAATTGAAGATGCTTCTTCCTTAAATGTTTTGTTGCACGGGATTCCCGGCGTGGTGGAAACAGGACTTTTTATTCATATGACCAAACGGGCGATCATTGGTTACCCGGACGGAAGGGTAGAAGTGACCATGTATAAATGAAATATTGCAGTAGCCATATCAATATTTGGTGATAGATAAAAAATTGTATCTTGACCTCCACAATTTTTTAAGCATGAAAAAAACACTATCGCTGATTCTTATTGCAATCCTGTCATTCACTCTCAATGCCCAGGTAAAATATATTGATAAGGCCAATATGGACCTGTCGGTAAAACCGGGTGATAACTTTTATGAATATGCCAATGGGGGCTGGCTCAAAAAAACGGTCATGCCTTCCACCAAGACACGCTGGGGAAGTTTTGATATGTTGCGCGAAGAAAGTTCGCAGCACTTAAAAACCCTGCTGGAAGAATCATCCAAAAAAACAACAAGAACCAGGGCTGAACAAATGTGCGGTGATTTTTATACCAGCGGCATGGATAGCCTGCAACTGGAAAAGGCCGGAGCAGCGCCTGTCAAAACAGACCTGCAAACCATTGATGCTATCGGTAATATCAATGAATTGCTCAATACCCTGATGAAACTTCGTACCCGGGGTGCCGCCGGCGGACTATTCAGCGCCTTCGTCAACCAGGACGCGAAGGATATTAATGTATACCGGATACACCTTGGGCAGGGCGGTATTACTTTACCCGACAGGGATTATTATTTAAAAGATGACGCGCGCAGCAAAGCGGTCCGGGAAGCGCTCAAAGCATATATTGTAAAGCTTTTCACTTTAACCGGTGCTTCTTCCACGGAAGCCCAACAGATCTCAGACAATATTGTACAAACGGAAACAGCTATTGCCAGGGCGCAATGGAGCCGGGTAGAACTGAGAGATCCCCAAAAGCGGTACAATAAATATACACCCGATGAATTTTCGGCCGGATTTAAAACATTAAAAATTCCTGCCCTGTTTGCCGCTTCGGATATCCCCAAACAGGATTTTATAATCGTAAGCACTCCTTCTTTTTTTCGTGCATTAGACAGTCTTTTGACCAGCTTGCCTTTGGATACCTGGAAGCAAATCGCCAGGTTTGAAATATTGAAAAACGCGGCTCCTTATCTCAGCCATGATTTTGTGAATGCCAATTTTGATTTTCAAAAAGCCATCAGCGGACAAAAAGAAATAACACCCCGCTGGCAACGCATGGCCAATCTTATTGATGGCAGTCTTGGCGAATTGCTGGGTCACTTGTACGTAGACCGATTCTTTAAACCCGCCGCCAAGCAACGCATGCTCGAAATGGTGAATAACCTGCAGCAAACATTCGCCGAACGCATCAAACGGCTGACCTGGATGAGCCAGGATACCAAGCAAAAAGCGCTTGCAAAACTGATGGCTTTTACTAAGAAGATCGCTTACCCCGATAAATGGAAAGAATACGAGGGAGTAATGATCAATAAAAATTCCTTATTGAATAATGTAAGAAGTTGTTCCCAATGGGCCTATAACTATAATATTAATAAGCTCGGAAAGCCGATCGACCGCACGGAATTTGGTTTTACGACCCCTACGGTGAATGCTTCCTACAACCCAATACAAAATACTATCACATTTCCTGCCGGGATATTACAATTTCCTTTCTTTGATTTTGGCGCTGATGATGCCGTTAACTATGGGGGGATCATGGCGGTGATCGGTCATGAGATGACACATGGTTTTGATGACCAGGGCCGGCAATATGACGCCGACGGGAGTTTGCGCGACTGGTGGACAAAAGAGGATGCTGATAAATTCAAAGTATTGGCCGATGCTGTTGTAGCGCAGTATAATGCCGCTGTAGTGCTCGATACATTGCATGTCAATGGCAGGCTTACTCTTGGTGAGAACCTTGCTGATTTCGGTGGCATACAAATGGCGTATGAAGCATTCAAAAAAACACCGGAAGGCAAGAGCAATGAAAAGATAGATGGCTTTACACCCGATCAGCGATTCTTTTTAAGCTGGGCGCAGGTATGGCGCGGCATGGCCCTTCCTGAAACGCAGGCTAACCTGATATTGACCGATCCGCATTCACCTGCCGAATGGAGAGCGCTTCTTCCTTTGCAACAAATGCAGGAATTCTATGATGCCTTTGGAATCAAGGAAGGAGATCGTATGTGGTTGCCAAAAGATAAGAGAGTGAAGGTTTGGTAAGTCTTGTTGCGTAAAAAAGAAATTATTTGCCGGGAGGACGGTGAGTCTCTGAGAAAAGATACTTTCCGTCTTACCGGCCATTTTATTTTGTCAGGATTTTTTGATCAACATAAAGACGAAGGTCATTCCCCGTCAGCATCTTTGTCCAGAAAATAACCTGGCCTGTATGATGAGAATAATGTTCTGTTACCTGAACGATGATCCCTATGCCTGAATAATTAAATCCCTGCACAGAATACACCTTCATCAGGCTGGGTTCATCCATATTTTTTATAATAGTAACCGCCTCATCCAGGGTAGCCGATAATTTATTCCGAAGTTCTGCTTTATTGTACCCGCCTTTAGCGGAAAATTCTTTATCTCTTTCCCGGATGTCCGGCTGATCGCCTAAGGTGGCCATGATATATTGCCTGATATTGCCGCAAAGATGAAGCAACAGGTTGCCAATGCTGTTAGATGCCTGGTTGGGCCGCTGCCATATTTGTGCTTCACTTAACTGGTCCAGGCATTTCATTATTTTAGGAGTGTTCTTGTTGACGATTATTGAAATGCTTTGTTCTGTAAATTCTTGTGCAATAGTATTCATTTGATTACCCGTTTATGATCTGTACAAATTTATCTTACATACGAAATGCAATAAGCAATGAATGATTCACATCACTATGGCTGTCTTGCGCGAAGTGACGGATATTCAATAACTGCGCGAATAGGAGAGGATAGCTGTTTATTATATTGCAGATTACAACCGATCAGCAATATGAAGCGTTACAATATTAACTCTCCCCAGCCTTTCCTGTATTCTCTTTTTACAAATTGATTGGCAGGTTCGAAATTCGTAATGCGCATATTCTCTCCATCCCATTTGTAAGCAATATACCTGCCGGGCGTTCCGGATTCATTGTTTTTCCCTTTTACAGGGAGATTGAAACTGCGCAATAACAAATTACCCATTAACACCGTTTCGGTAAGCGGCCCTGCATAACCCACAAACGGTGAATCCACTGTCGCATTTCCATATCCTGCAATGCAGGCATCAATCCATTGCCACCAATGGCCATCCATATCACCTTCGATACGCGGGTATTTTTTGGGAATATTTATTTCTTTATTGCGTGAGAGTGGCAACAACCGGGGATGTGAGCCACCCCAGCCACATGAAATCTTTCCCTTTGTACCGACAAACAGGGTGCCTCCTTCATAATCATTTTCTTCCGGGACATCCGCGAGCGCTTCATTTAAATTGAGATCAGCATCCAATTCATCCGGCCGTTCAGGAACGATGCCTCCATCCATCCAATACAATTTCAGTTCCTTTCCATTCTTTAATGTGAATTTATACCGGAGCTTGCTGGATGGCGGAATGCTTTCAGGATAATCGGCTTCTTTGAATATTCCTGAATAAACGGTGGTTGCACTGCAGGTAACTTCAGTGGGGTAGCCAAGTTCCAATAATTTGAAAGCCGGCCCCATGATATGACAAGCCATATCGCCTAAGGCGCCTGTTCCGAATCTCCACCACCCGCGCCAGTTAAAAGGCACAAGATTATCTATATAATCAGTGTATTGGGCCGTGCCCAGCCATAAATCCCATTTCAATTCTTTGGGAACAGGCGGATGTTGATCGGGCCAGGGTATTCCCTGCGGCCAGACAGGCCGGTTCGTCCAGTTGTATACGTCAGTAATGTCACCAATGAGTCCCGCTTCAAACCATTCGCGTAATGTTCGCATACCTTCGCAGGATGCGCCCTGGTCGCCCATCTGGGTAACTACTTTATATTTTTCGGAGGCCTGTGTCAGAATGCGGGCTTCATAAATATCATGAGTCAAAGGTTTTTGAAGATAGACATGCTTGCCCATTTTCATGGCGCTTAATGCTACAATGGCGTGGTTGTGGTCAGGGATAGCGATGGAAACGGCATCAAACTGTTTATTTTCTTTTTCATATAGCTCCCGCCAGTCGTAATAAAACTTTGCCTGCGGGAATTCCTTTCTGCGTGGCGCCGCCATACGGTCATCCACATCACAAAGAAAGGCTATCACTGCGTTTTTCTTAGGAGCCGTTGCGTGGTGATGAATATCATTTTCACCTTCGCCTCCGCAACCTATGGCGGCGATATAAAGTTTGTCGCTTGGGGCGAGGTATCCTTTTCCACCCAGTACATGACGGGGTACAATATAAAACCCTGCAGTAGCTAATGCGGCATTACGGATGAAATCACCGCGGCTGATTTTTTTCTTTCCGGGTAGGGGGTTAGTTTTTTTCATGATGATGATTTTGATTGGCCTTATCAGCCGGTTGCGTTAGATGGTTTATAAGCAGTTTATCTGTCATAGCAGCATACACCTGCAACATTTCGTTGCCGATTTGAATCTCGTGGCTAAATTGGAGGCCTAATTTTTCCAGGAGACGGATCGAGTTAGTATTTTCCTTTATTGTCGTCGCAAGAATCTGTGTATGGAGAGGATCCTTTATTACATCATCTAATATGGCTATTGTGGCTTCATAAGCATATCCTTGTTTCGAATATTCGGGAAGAAAGGCAAAGCCAATATCGTGATGCTCCAAATAGCCGCGTTTGATGAAAGTGACAATACCCATCGGGATGGACTGGCCCTTACTTTTCACCACCCAATAATTAATAGCCGGGTTGTCAATAAGTTTTTGGATATAGGCGATGGCGTCCTCTTGGGTCTTGATATTTCTATCCCCAATAAATTTTATCCATCCGGGAGTGTTTACTAATTCATAAATGAATTCAGTGTCGCGTAAAGTCAGTTTATCCAGTAAAAGCCTTGGAGTGCTGTAATTATCCTGCATGGTTTACGGGGTCGTTGCCTGTTTGATACCCGGTAAAGGTAAAACTTACGCCTGTGACATTAATCAGGGCAGCAAACCCGGATAACGGTTTTTAAAAAGCTGACCCGGGGATTCGCCAGGCGACGAAATAATTCCCTGTTTAATCTTTGCTATGGCCTTTTTTTTGTAAATTGAAAGATGGAATCAACGGCAGGAAAGTTGAAGCCGCGTTTTCCAATATTCTTCTTTTTTGTACGTGATTTTCACGAGACTTCTGCCTGATTCTTGCCTGACTTTTCCCTGACCCTTTCCTGACCTTGACCTGACCCTCGCCTGACCCTTTCCTGACCTGACAGCATAGTAACTATATATCTACTATATACCTACTTTATGGCTACTGTATAGTAGAGAGTACCTTAGTCCACCAATACGCGTGACAAGCACCGGGGCATTGGGTGAGTGGAGCACGCTGAGGAATTGGAAGCACCTGCTGAAATATTTTTTTTAATTTAGAAACTGGCATACCATGCTGAGGTTATCGTAGACGAACACAGCAGGTCATATAAGACTAAACAGGATTATCCACCTTATTCGAACAAAACACAATAAAACTGATGCTAACAATATGATCTGGTGCATAATTATTTCATCTGTGTAACGTAATAGCCAATCCCTCCGAACTTTCCTATCTTTATCCATCCACAATCAACCATATAGTTCACTATGAAGAAAGTTTTTAGCCTCATGTTCATTGCTGCCTTCCTGGTCAGCACTGCTTTCGCACAAACAGATTCTATCGCCTTTTACAAGAAATCGGAAGCCATGATACCCATGCGGGACGGGATTAAACTGCATACCGTTATTTTTTCGCCCGTCAACGCGAAAGAAGCTTATCCTGTATTGCTGCAACGCACGCCGTATGGCGCTAATCCCCGCGGTATACCAAATGATAGTTCGCTTAGTATTTCCTTTTTTGGAGGGTTTGGCATCATGCTGAAAGAGGGCTATTTCCTCGTGATCCAGGATATCCGCGGCAAATATAAGAGCGAAGGAACCATGCAGATTCACCAGCCCTTGATACATGCTACTCAAAAAAATGCTGTGGATGAAAGCACTGATACATGGGACACGGTTGACTGGCTGGTAAAGAATCTTCCCAATAATAATGGTAAGGCAGGCATCGTCGGAGTTTCCTATCCCGGCTGGCTGGCATTGGTAGGCGCTGTTGATCCGCATCCTGCTTTAAAAGCATCGTCGGAACAAGCTTGCATGAGCGACCTGTTTCTCGGAGATGATTTCCATCACAATGGCGCTTTCCGCCTGAGTTATGGAATGGAATATACCTATGAAGTGGAATATGATAAAACTACCGACAGCGATTTCCCCTTTCCTCAATTCGATCTCTATGACTGGTATTTAAAATTGGGTTCACTGAAAAACGTGAATGAAAAATATTTCCACAATAAAATACCTACCTGGAACAATTTTGTCCAGCATCCCAACTATGATAGTTTCTGGCAAAAGAACTCACCGCTGAATTATGTGGAGTACGCGCAAATACCTCAACTGCATGTGGGCGGGTATTACGACCAGGAAGACCTGAACGGGCCTCAACTGATGTACCAGCACATGGAGAAAAAGGATAAGGCCAATAATAATCATATTGTACTCGGTCCCTGGAATCATGGTCAATGGTCAAGGGACAGGGGGGAGGGACTTGGAAGGATCACCTTTCAAAGCGCAACCGGTACCTGGTTCCAGGCATTGCAGAAAAAATGGTTTGATTACTGGCTGAAAGGAAAAGGTGATGGAAAATTTGAAGAAGCTTATTGCTTTCAAACAGGCAGTAATCAATGGAAGACTTATAGTACCTGGCCGCCGAAAGACGCGGAGATAAAGAAATTGTATGCTGGCCCGGGTAATACCTGTTCATTTAATAAACCCACATCCGCTACAGGAGAAATAAGTTATATGAGCGATCCTATGAAACCTGTTCCCTACCGGATACAACCTATTGAAGCGACTTATGGCCCCGGCAGCCGCTGGCGCCCCTGGCAGGTGGAAGACCAGCGCTTTGTTTATTCAAGACCCGATGTAATAAGTTTTGTGATGGATTCATTGACAGAAGACCTGGCGGTAACAGGAAAGATATTGGCGCATCTTTTCGCGGGCACTACCGGAACGGATGCTGACTGGGTCGTAAAGCTGATCGATGTATATCCGGCTTTCGATAAGAGTCTTGGTATGAGTGGTTATCAATTACCGGTGGCGATGGAAGTATTCAGGGGACGTTTTCGCAAAAGCTTTTCTAATCCTTCGCCATTGATTCCCGGCAAGCCGGAAGAATTTGTGATAGACCTGCACGACATCAATCATGTCTTCAGGAAAGGTCATCGTATCATGATACAAGTACAAAGCACCTGGTTCCCGGTGATTGACCGTAACCCGCAGAAATATGTGCCGAATATCTTTGAAGCGAAGGAATCAGATTTTATAAAAGCGACGCAGACGATCTACTATAATTCGAAGTACGCTACTTATATTGAACTTCCAGTCATGAAGTAAGGAAATGAGACACGGATGACACGGATCAGGCAGATTTTATGGGAGTGCGGAGTTTAATAAAGATATGACAAAATAAAAATAACATTCCCATTTCCGCTATTACTTTATTTCAACCTTCAAAGCCCGGTACTTCCTCTGCATAATTAAACAAACTATCAATATAATAAGGCATTCTGCAATTTTCCCATGCCATGGCTTAACCAGGGAGTTTTTCCATGAAAAATTAAATTCTGCGATTCTCCCGCTTAACACATTAGATACATAGTATCCCCTGGCAATAATGGCAACAATAAAAGGCAGGTAGAAAAAGAGCATCTTCTTTCTTTCCGGAATTTTCGCCATCGGGATCAGCAAATAACAACAAAAGCAAAGTAACGACAGTACAGCAAAAAGGAGTAAGAACGGAAGAGTCATCCTGACCGGCCAACCTTTTATCAATGCAATTGTTATCCAGAGAGGTACGGACAATACAATACTCAGCAATACGGAGGAAAGATAAAGCCTCAGTTCAGCTATCATATTAGAAAAGTGGATTTGGTTAAAAATTAAAAATAGCGGGGAAAATCAATTAAACCCAAAACTCTTTTCTTTTTATCCTGTGGCACGGGAGAACAAATATTTCTTCCGGCTCTTCATTTTTAGCTGTAATTTGATACAAAAAATAAGGTCTATGAAACATCTTATCCTGGTTTCTCCTTTTCTTCTCTTTCCCTTATTGGCAATTGCCCAGAAAGATCACGATTCGTTTATGCAGGAGGCCGCAGCGCTTCGCAGCAAGGGGCTTTACGAAGAGGCTATCAGGAAATATGATAGCCTGCTGGTCATTGATAAAAATGATTATTCAGCTAATTATGAAAAATCATATACTTTCTGGATAATGAAGAAATATGATGAATGCATCCGGCTATCGAAATTCATCCTTGAAAATTATAAAGAAGGATCTGCTAACTATGCGGTTTATATCCAATATGGCAGTTGTCTTGATTTGACAGGTAAGCCCGGTGAAGCTCTTGCGATATATGATGAAGGCATAAAAAAATATCCTGCTACAGGGCTGCTTTATTTTAATAAGGCCATTACCTTATACGGGGTCAACCGGATTGCAGAAGCGATCGAGACGGATAAGTTGTCGATCATGAAGAATCCTTATCATGCCTCGTCTCATCATTTATTAAGCACGGCGCTTGGTACGAGTAATAAAGTATACGGACTGCTGGCGTCATTGACCTTTCTTGCTATTGAACCGGAAGGTGAAAGGGCCCAATACCATCTTGCCAATGCGGAAACGCTGATCGGGCTGAATGTAAAAAAGACCGGGGAGAAGACCACTTCCATCACGTTGTCTTTCCCTAAAGAAGAGAATAAAGATGCGCCCGATGATTTTCACACCGTGGAAGTGGGAATGAGCCTTAGTGCTGCATTGAACGAAAGCGATAAAAATAAAAAAGAAACTCCCGTTGAAAGGATGTACAGGAACCTTGAAATGGTCTTTAGCTCCCTGAGTACACACCTGGGTGAAGGAAAAGGATTCGGCTGGACCTATTATGCAGCTTTTTTTTCAGACCTGTATCATAAGGAATATCTCAATACTTTCTGCCATATTATTTATTCATCTGCTAATAATGCGGAAAATAATAAATGGCTGGAGAATAACCAGGCAAAGGTGAACGAGTTTAATGACTGGTTCAAAACTTATGCATGGAATAACCGAAATTAGATCACAGGTGCTCCGGCCTCACTTTTTTAATTTTTACTGAATATTTTCAGGGAACTAACCGCCGGGTTATCAAAAAAAGCGGACAGCGCCCGCCTCCACACATCATTTACTTTTCCCAGCGAAATAATCTCCTGCAAGTACAAGCATCTCTTTTGGTAGTCTATATTTTCCATTATAAACTGGAATATCAACTTCCTGGTCGCTTTTGAAGAGTATGTACGAATCATAAGGCTGGTTTTTGTATAGGCGTTAAAAATTATGCCAGCTTATTTGTTGGCAGAAAAAGATATTAACATAGACGCTATGTTTAATTTGTTGATGAATAGTAAGTGGAAATCTTCCGGGCGCTTGTTTTATGAAAGGGGATATGCGTCAGAGAGTGCGGCTCTAATTTGATTTTAATATATTAATAATTTTAACTTTGAGAACATAGGGTATATAGACCGATACATTACTCGGATCTCAAACTTCTTACCGGGTTGGCTGTCGCGGCCCTGATGGCCTGGAAACTTACTGTAATCAATGCTATGATAACAGCCAGTAAACCTGCCATGATATAGACCCACCAACTGATTTGCAACCTGTAACTAAAAGCCTGCAACCAACGGTTCATCGCTATAAATGCAATGGGAGAAGCGATAACAATGGAAATTAAAACAAGGTGTATAAAATCTTTTGAAAGTAACAGGGTGATATTGGCAACGGTGGCTCCAAGCACTTTACGTACGCCAATCTCCTTTCTCCTGTTTGCCGCAACATAGGTGGCCAATCCAAACAGGCCCAGGCAGGAAATAAAAATAGTGAGACCTGCAAATAATGCAGCCAGTTTGCCTATCCGTTGCTCATTCTCAAATTTCCGGGCATACGACTCATCGGCAAATACATAGTCAAACGGGTATTGGGGGTTGTATTGTTTGAAAACTTTTTCCGTCTTTGCCAGGTTATCCGCGGTAGTGTTCGCCGGGTTTAATTTAAGATGAATCACCTGGGAAAACCGGAGGGGGCCCGTAATCATCATGGGATTGATCTTGCTTTCATAAGGAGATTCCAGGATAAAATCTTTTACAACGCCTATTACATGGCGATCGGGGTCACCTTCATGCCTGATAATTTGCCCGACCGGGTCTTTTAAACGCATAGCTTTTACAGCGGATTCATTTAACAATACAGCGGTACTGTCGGTAGGGTATTTATAAACGTCAATATCACGTCCTTCTTTTAATGTAACTCCGATTGTTTTTATGAAATCAGCATCTGAGCCGAGCGGCACAAACTCAATTTTTTTGTCTTCTTCTGTACTGCCCGGCCAGGAAAAGCCCCAGTCTCCACCCCAGCGTCTCGTAATGGGGCTTGCTGATTGGGTCATCGCTGTTACGGCACCACTGCTGAGCAAGTCATGTTTTATGAGATCATAATTTTTAGGTACATCACCTTGTGTAAAAGTAAATACCAGGTTATCCTTATTATAACCGGAATCCCTGCCCTGTGCATATTTTATCTGGCGCTCTACAATGATGGTACTGATGATCAGTATTAACGCAAAGCTGAATTGCAATACGACAAGAACTTTACGCGGGGTGACCAGTGCATTGATATGTCGGAATGTTCCTTTAAATACTTTGACAGGATTAAAGGAAGATAAATAGAAGGCGGGATAACTGCCCGCAATGATTCCGGTAAATAAAATAAAGCCAATGGCAAACAGCCAAAAATATAAATTGCTGTAGTCGATGTACAATTGCTTTCCGACCAATTGGTCAAAATCCTTTAAGCAAAGCTGTACCAGGGACAGGGCGATGATAAACGCCGTGAATGAAACGAAGATGCTTTCGCCGATAAAGCGGGCGATAAGAGAAACCTTATTGGCGCCTATTACTTTGCGTATGCCTACTTCTTTTGCCCTCACTTCACTTTTTGCCGTGCTCAGGTTCATAAAATTGATACAGGCGATCAGCAAAATAAAAATGGCGATGACGATGAATAGCTGTACTATTTCTATCCGTCCGCCAACAAGTCTTCCATTATCATCTTTGGCATACAAATACATCCTGCTTAATGGCTGCGTGAACACCTGTGTAGTTGCTTTCGAATGTTTTATAATGATGTCTTTTACGCCCGCATCAAACCTGGCCTGTGACGCGCCTTCTTTAAGCAAAACATAAGTTGTGGCCGAATTAAAATCCCAGGAATCGCCGAACCAGCCCAACTTTGTCGTATAAGCCCAGGGTAACAAATATTCAAAATCAAAAGATGTATTCGCCGGCAGATCCCTGAGTACGCCGGTAACGATGAAATTTTCAGTGCTGTCAATGCGTACTATTTTGCCCATTGGATCTTCATTGCCGAATAGCTTTATAGCCAGTTTTTGTGTGAGTACGATATCCTGGCTTCCGTTTAGGGATTGTGCAGCATTGCCCTTTAGCAATGAAAGATCAAACATATCCAGGAAACTGCTATCGGCAAAAGCACCCTGCGCATTCAAGTGTTTTTCACCGACGGTCACTAAAAAAGTAACATCTCTGAATCTTGCCGCTTTATCCACTTCGGGGTAATCCTGCTTCAATGCCGGGGCAAGCATTTTGGATGAGAAATTCCATGCCTGCCACTCACCGGCCACTCTATCCCGGTTGTACATTACATACAACCTGCTGGTATTTTTATAAAAACGATCAGTGCTTAATTCATTTTGTACCCACAAAAGGATAAGAATCGCAGCGGACATTCCGATTGCAAGCCCCGCAATGTTGATAATTGAAAAACTTTTGTTGCGCCAGAGATTCCTGACGGTGGGTTTGAAAAAATTTTGGATCATGGAGAACCGGGTTTGTAATCCTGGATTTCCAAGATAGTGCCATAATTGTAAGTGATTATCAACTAATTTGTCGCCGGGGTTTACCCGGGTATTACTGTCCGGTTTTGATACACAAACTGTTCGGTTATTATTCGATGAGGCTGTCAAAAGGTATTTATTTCTCGCAACGATCCGCCTTCGGCGTTTCAGCAGGAAGGAGCTTAATCTAAGTTTCTTTTACCAGGACTAAAATTGGCCACTACCTTTAATTGTCTGCAAAAAAGAGAAAAGCGGATTGCTTATTTTTATACTATGTGGACCTGCCCTTTATGCGGCCAGCAATTTGTAAATACTAACCAGGTACATTCCTGCGGAGATAAAGTTTTGGCTGATTTTCTCGCCGGTAAATCAGCATATACTATTTCACTGTTCTGGCATTTTGCAGGAGAATACCGGCAAACAGGCAAGGTGACTATCCACCCGGCAAAATCAATGATCGCTTTTGCTGCGAAGACCCGGATCGCTTACATTACCCGGCTTGGCAAAAATTTTATTGATGTGGTGTTTCCGTTCAATAAGCCTTACAGTGATAATTTATGTTTCCATAAAATTGCACAGGTACCCGGCAGCCAGCAGTTCAACCATCATTTCCGGATGTACAACTTAGAAGATATTAATGAAGAAGTAAGGCATTATATGAAGCTGGCTTATGAGATGGGGTTGTAACCCGGGAAGTTTTTTACCGCGATACAATCAATTTTTTGGTGATAGTCTGATAAGCAGCGGTAATTTGGATAAAATAAATTCCCGGTTGCTGAAGTTGCAGGGATGTATTTCTCGCTCTGGGTATCATCCGGTAAATAATTTGCCCGGCCAGGTTTGAAATTTTCAACTCTTCCATCATCGCGCTGCTGCTGATCGTTACCCGCCCATCGCCCGGGTTGGGATACATCGTAATGAACAGGTTATTGCCTGTCTGCCGCTTTGTTACAGTAATGACAGATGAATAAATGAATTGACCGTCGTTCTGGGTTTGCCTCAAGCGGTAGTAGTTTATTCCTGCAAGGGGATACTGATCAAGAAAAGAATATGAATAGCTGGACGTGGAATTGCCTCTTCCATTCACGATACCTATAGTTTCAAAGCTTCGGGGATCATTGCTTCTTTCTATTCTAAAGGCTGCATCATTGATCTTACCGGCAGCCTGCCATTGCAGAAGATTGAAGCTGCCTTTATCTGTTCCTGTAAAGTAAAGCAGTTCTAATGGCAACGGCACACATCCAATAAACCCTCCGGCAATGGCCCGGACGCGATTATTCTGGTAATCCCCGATATACATATAGCATTGTGGCCGGTCAAAATAAATATAAAATGGCAAATTCAATTGGGCTGTAGTAGCGGGAATTCCATCCCCGTTATATCCTGCTGTTCCGGTACCGGCTACGGTGCTGATGATACCCGTGCTGGCGGTTATTCTGCGGACACGTGCATTAAAAGCATCCCCGATATACATATTTTCCGCGTCATCAAACTTTATGTAGGCACAACCGCTCAACTGAGCTGTTGTTGCCAGGATGCCGTCGCCATTATAGCCTGCAGTGGCGGTACCGGCAATAGTGCTGATAAGGCCGGTGCCACCGCTTATTTTGCGGACACGATGACCCGAATATTCCGCGAAGTATATATTTCCCGCCTTGTCAAAGATTATTCCGCAAGGCCCGTCTATTTGAGCGGAGGTAGCGGGAATTCCATCGCCATTATAACCAGCAGTACCTGTGCCCGCGATCGTGCTGATCATTCCTGTCACCTTATCTACTCTTCGTACACGGTGATTCTGCCAATCTGCTATGAATAAATTACCGGCTGTATCAAAAGCTACTTCGTTAGGCGCGTTCAACTGGGCAGCCGTGGCTGCAATTCCATCACCGTTATAGCCGGGCGTTCCTGTTCCGGCGATGGTACTGATCATGCCGGTACTCATATTTATTTTGCGGATACGGTGATTACCCCTGTCTGTAAAATAGAGATCCCCGTTCCCGTCAAAGGCAAGAGCTGATGGAAAAGATATTTGTGCGGCGGTAGCCGCGATCCCGTCACCATTATAGCCAGGCGTTCCTGTTCCGGCAATGGTGCTTATCATTCCTGTGACATTATCTACTTTGCGGACACGGCTATTGACCAGGTCGGCTATGTAAATATTTTTTGATGCATCCAGGGCTATCCCCTGGGGGCCGTTTAATTGAGCAGAGGTAGCGGGAATTCCATCGCCATTATAACCGGCAGTACCTGTCCCTGCCAGCGTTGATATATTCTGGGCAATGCCCGGTCCCGGTAATAAGTTCAAAATAATAAAGATATTCACCAGCAGCCATTTCTTTTTTTTGCAGTTTGGAAGAATGACTCGTAAAGAATGGACAGGTACCAGGGAGGAAATAGTATTCTGTCTTTTAAAGGGAACCATAATAATAGTTTATAAATGGAATTTCCCGAAGGGCTGCAATAAGGAATCGAACCCGCTGCAGTATTATATTAATCTAAGCGGGTATGAAGGTAATTTAAAGATTATTAATGGCATAAATACTTATCGTAAAGGGGTTGATAAAGAACAACAGGGGCAATTGAAGAAGCTTTTGAATGAAAGGGAATCATCATCATCATTATTTGTGTAAAGAAGACAGATTTGCTACCTGGCATTTTTCTTCAATTCATGGACGAAAAACCGCAGTTCATTCAGCAAGAAGCTTATTTTCCGCGTATGATTATTGATCTTTATGGCCGGAAAGGTGCTGATCGCTATTTCTGTTCCAACTTCAACCTGTATTTTTTAATAGTAAAAAAATATCTGATGGACAGGGTAACTTTCAGTGAAGCTCATTCAAGAGCTATTCGTTTATGGCACTGGGCCAGCGTTTTTGTCATGAGTTTCATACTACTGACGGCATTTACGGGTAAATTTTTTTTCAATAATATCCATATTGCGGGTGTATTGGATCAGCAATTGCAAAAGCAGGGCGCCCATCTTTCCCAAGAACAAATATGGGATACTACTTTTGTATTGAGAGATGCTGTCTGGAAGTGGCACAGCCTATTCGGGTATATCCTCAGCGGTCTTTTTGTTTTCCGCATTGCCAGCGAATTTTTTCAGCCCCGCAACCAGCAATTCAGCCGTCGCATTAAAAATGCCGTGGGCTTCCTGAAGCTGAAACAGGATAAAAAGACAGCCCGTCATTATCTCGCAGTTAAAATCATCTACCTGCTCGCGTATATACTGATCGCTCTATTAGCCGGGACGGGTATATGGATGGCAGTGAACAGGAATAC
This sequence comes from Bacteroidota bacterium, assembly GCA_030706685.1. GTDB lineage: Bacteria > Bacteroidota > Bacteroidia > Chitinophagales > Chitinophagaceae > VBAT01. The sequence continues at coordinate 6,688 of JAUZOA010000044.1, read as the reverse complement.
GAAAATCTATTTTACCCCGCAATTCCATTCTGTAAAAGAAATACATGCTGCGGCTGTCAACTTCCTGTTGTTGTTCATGATCATACATATCGCCGGGGTTATAAAGGCAGAAAGAGGAAAATACAAGAATATAGTTTCAGGCATGATCCACGGGGAGAAGTAGCGTGATGAGGAAACCCGGGGTTGGCGACTTTTGGTAGTATAGTTTTAATCCCGGAAACTAAAATAGATCTCAATACTGGACGTATAGGCCGAATAGGATTTTCTTACTTTGAGAAAAGTCTTTGTGCCCAGCCATTCCTGTCCTTTGAACACTGATTTTGGATGCTTATAATACATTTTTGACTCCCCTTTTTGATTCAGTTGTTCAGCCAGGTAAGCCGTTATCTTTTTAAAATCTTTTTCCGCTTCCTTTTCATAATGGGGGATATCCGCTTTTTTATAAAACTTTATTACCGACAGTTCGCATAGCCTGTCGCTGTCGTCAAAGGTCATCAGTATGTAATTGAACCGGGTATTGGCTATCTCTATAGTTTCATTGGGTAAAGGCGAATAATAATAAGCCGTGAACTCATGATTGTTTTTCTTGTACGTGCTGGCCAGCGTAATATTGCCGGTAAATTTAGCTTTCGATTCACCCAATACGAATTTGTCAATCCCCGTATACTCCCCGTCTTTTTTAATTATTTGCGGGCGAACAGGATAAGATAAAAGGAAAAGAAGAACAACCAGTAAAACGCTTTTCATATACTGCGGTTTATTTCCGGTTTACGATTTTTAAACCCATACAGGAATTTCAGCAGTTGCTTTCGGGAACAAGATATATACAATTCTTCAAACTTCTCAGGGACGGCGGGCAGGTTTGGGTCACCGGGATTCTTTCGCGGACGCCTGTTGCGACAGGAACCCGGCTTTGTTATTTAACAGTATCATAACTACAGGTATCATATAGTCCCACATCACTCTTTTTTAATTTAGTAGCGCAAAAATTATTTTATGAAATATATTTTGACATTTACATTCTTTCTTGCGGTGATCAGCGGTTGTGGTGATGCAAGGCCGATCCCTGTTTCGGGGAAATATCAAAAATTACCATTCCATTTTACGACCAGGGAATCAACTGATGCCGCCTGGAACCGGCTGCTGGATTTTTTGCAGCAAAACCATATTGCCATTGATCATACTGATCGCAGCAGCGGCATCATTACCACAAAAAAAATATCTTTTCTTCATGATTATACCTGGGAAAACAAGGACCATCGCCTGGTGGATCCTTCCGCTTATATTGTTTGCGCCCGGTTGAGGGCGCCTCTTACGATGAGCAGCACACTGGACTTGGAGGATGTTACCGGGCAATGGCAATTCTGGATAAAAGAAGATAGCGGGGGTTTATCAGTAGATATAAGCCTGACTAATGCTCTTGCTTATTCCGGCGGAATGGAGTTGAGCCAGTGGGCTAAAAAAAATGCCCGCAGGCCTGAATCGGATCAGTTGGTACAATCCACAGGAGTATTTGAACAGAAAGTTCAGGCAGCATTGCGGCAATCCTAAAAATATTTTTGTCCCCCGGCGATTTTAATTGTGCCCCGGTTTATCATAGGAATTTTTATTAATTGCCCATAAGTAAATAATCATACCCGTTTGACGGCCCCTGTTTTTTTAATCCGGCCAGGTATCCCCATTCATAACTACTGGAGGTGTACCTGGCTTTTTTTATTGTATCCAATATTTTTCGCAAGACATCATCCAACAATTCATTCAGAGTTTGTGCCAACTCATTTATCCTTCACTTTATTTCCGGAGCGCCTCTGAACATCTTTGCCCTGTCAATTAATCATTAATCATTAAATCATTTTCAATGATGAAGAAATTTTTATGGGTGCTATTGCCCGTAGCCGCATTATTCACCGCTTGCAAAAAACCTGGTGATGACAAAGCAGGCATTTTTAAGGGACCCGAAATACAGGTACACAATGGTAAAGCATGGTCCTGGATACAAACCGATAATTCGGGAAACCCTGAACGGCTGGCTATTACTTTAACCGATGCAGCGCTGAACAGTGTTCCGGTAGGAGGAGGCGCCGGCGATGAGAATGACTGGACTTTGCAATTTCCTCCCAAGGCCAATGTAACGCCTTTCAATCATGCCGGGTTGGACTGGAATCCCAATGGACATGAACCCCCGGGCATTTATGATCAGCCGCATTTCGATTTTCATTTTTATATGATGACACCCGCTGAAGTGGCTGCCATTCCACCGTATAATATGGATAGCCTGAAGTTTAAAAACTGGCCGGCGCCCTCTTATTTTCCTGCCAATTATTTTAACCCCGGTGGCGGCGTACCACAAATGGGCACCCATTGGGTTGACCTGACTTCCGGTGAATTTAATGGCCAGGGATTTACACAAACATTCATCTATGGTTCTTACGATGGCAAAGTGACTTTTTATGAACCCATGATAACACTGGAATTTTTAAAGAATAACAGCAATTTCGAAAGAGCAATTCCCCAGCCTGCAAAAGTTCAGAAGACAGGTTATTATCCAACTAAGCTGAGAGTTGTAAAACATGATGGGGTGACAGATATTATGCTGGACGAGTTTGTATATAAAACACAATCATAAAACCGGGATAGGACAAAAAGCAAACAATCTATCACGACAAACCCTGTATGACCTGACAGATCATACAGGGTTTGTATTAAATAAGTATAGTTTCAGAAAAATCGATAGTATAGGATCTTTCGGCAGTGTCTCAGTTTCAATATTTCAAACTGAAATATTATCCTTCTTCCCGTCTCACCGGCTATTTTCAAATTGAAACGCCCTGACCTTTCGGGCGCATTGGTACACCGGGATAAAAACCGGGCGGGAAAATATCTTCAGGGCTCTGAGATAAGGTATTGCAAGATGAGTTGTTTTTGTTCATCTGTAATTTTAGCTCTCGGCTGCATGGCGTCAACTTTCATTTTCCATTGACCGGCTGTAAATTGCCCGGGTAAATGAAGATTATGGCAACTGCTGCAATAACTGGTGTATAATTTTCTTCCTGCTAAAAGTTGCTCTTGTTTTTTTGTATCAGCGGACCTGGGAAAATACAATTGTGTGCCGCAACTGCAAATGATGCAAGCCAACAAAATAAATAATATGTTTCTTTTTGTTTTCATCAGAAATCAAATCCAGCCAGGATGCGGAATTCCATCGCCTCGAAATCGTTGCGGTCGCGTTTCCCGGGGGCCGCGCTTGTTGTATGAAAATTAATGAACTGGGGAAGGACAGATAAGGTGGTAAAGAACTTTCCTGCGGATATAAAAAGGGAAGGACCGCCAAACAATACAGAATTTCTCCAACCGTCTTCGCGGGTGATGTCATTGTTGTTTTTTATTTCAAAACCTATTCCGATTTGTGGCTTCAGGAAGTGCATGTAACCAAAATAGAGTTCAACAGGCGAGTTATGTGTCCATGCTGACTTAGTCGTATTATTTTCCCGGTAAATTTCTTTCTCTATTTCATATTTGCCGGCGAGGTTGAATGCAAATAGTTCATTTCGTAGTCTTTTGTCCAAAATTAATTTCCCTTCAAACTCCACGTTACTTCCACCCAGCTCCAGCTCGGCATATAGAGCCGACCCGATTTTGTTGGCAACGGGGTCGGATAGCTTCCATTTCCATTCATTGCTGAAACTGACTTTTAATTCCTGGTTTAAAGCTTCTGAAGAGGTATCGGCATAATGAAAAAGTTCTGAGTTGAAATAAAATGATGTCTGAACGTTTTTTCCAAGCCCGAATTCGAGTTCAAGCCGCTGGTCAAGATGTTGTCCGAATATATAAGGACTGTAAGCTCCCATTTTCCCGGTACGCAGCGTATTTTGAAATTCTATGTCGAAGTCGCCTTTATTCAGGACATTTGTTTGATAAGTATAGGCAAACATGCGGTCTTGTGCTAAAGAGGGAATTGTAAGGGTGAATAAAACTATCCCGGTAAGGACATATTTCATAAAGGTGATTTTTTATAAAAGTCTGCAAAAGAAAAAGGGGAGGTGTTGCTAAAAAAGGAAAACTCTCTTACTAAAAGCGGAAAAAACTGTTTGCCTGCAAAACGGGCTTTTAAATACAATGCATCATAAATACAAAAGGGCCGGAAAAAATACCGGCCCGGTTTCTAAAACCCAATATCCTATGAAAAACCTCTGTAAGGTTATTACATATATTATTATAAATGCATGATCATTGTTATCTGAAACGCTGATAGTGATCAGTTATAGGTTAAAGAGTTTGGGTAAAAATTGACAATTGGCAAAACTTTATTTCTGTTTGTGTTACCGGCCGCGAAAACTGTAAAATCCAAAGACATATTTCAATTCATGAATTCCTGGTTTATCATTAATCCATGAAACGGGCTATCCGATATTCCGATAGCCCCCATCTGCATCCGGTGAAATGAAAATGACCGGCCCGCTTTAACAAAAGTTTGAAATGGTCAATGATAAGAGTTAAATAAACCCGCCTATTTTTAACTATGACTAACCGCGGCGCCCTTGCTCTTATATTGTTGCTGAATGTTTGCTCTTTTCTTTATGGTCAGCAAAAAGTAAATGGGAAAATTTATTCTATTACAGACTCCGTTATTCCTGTTGCAGCAGTATTTAATAAAAACCTGAAGCTGCCGGTCTATTCAGGTAAGGATGGCAGCTATAGTATTTTGGCAGCAGAGGGTGATACGCTTATTTTCTCCGCTGTTGGATTTGCCCCGGATACTATCACTGTCCGGTTTCACATGTTATTGACGCCATTTGATGTTACGCTGCAAAGGAGGATTATTACGCTGGAAACAGTAAAGCTGACCAGCAGCTACCGGGAAGATTCATTGAAGAGGCGCGGGTATTACAGCGAGATCTATAAAACACAAACTCCCTACAGGCCGGATAATGGTTTTGGAATCTCTTTTAGCCCGATAAGCTCTATGTCCAAAGAGGCGAGACAGAAAAGAACACTTAAACAACGGCTTCTAAAAGAAGAGCAGGACGACTATATTGATCGTTCTTTTCCTGTGGAATGGGTAAGCCAATTAACCGGTTTGAAAGGGGACTCTCTTTCCCTGTTTATGTATCGTTATCGTCCTTCCTATGACTTTTGCAGGAAATCCGACAGGCAGGGGATGCTGCTTTATATCAATGATAAGCTGAAAGAATTCAGGAAGCCGAAAAGAACCGGGTAAGGGGACGGCTCGATTTCTTTATTGAATGCCGGGACAACACCGGGCCCGGTTACTTAAAGGGCTATTTTGTTCCCAACTTTCAGGGGCAAAGTATCATTATGCATTCGAAAATTATGTTGTTTTGAGCTTGAAGCAGGGTATGTTTCATTGGATTTGTGTACTCAGGACCTGCCGTCAAGCCGGATAATGATTTTTTGTTTTACGGTTGCCCATTCTTCATCCAGGATACTGTAATAAGCGGCGTTCCTTGATTCGCCATTCTCTTTAATTCTATCTTTTCGCAGAATACCTTCAAATTGCCCGCCGATTTTTTCAATGGCTTTCCTTGATCGCAAATTAGTTGCGTCCGTTTTTAACTGTACCCGCCTTGTTTTTAATACTTCAAAACAATGAGTGAGTAATAATAGTTTACATTCCAGGTTTATTCCTGTTCCCCAATAGTTGGCTATTAGCCAGGTCCAGCCAATTTCTAATTTTTTGTCTTCGGGAAAAATCTCAAAAAACCTGGTAGAGCCAATAAGTTCATGGGTTGGCCTGTGATAGATTACAAATGGATATTGGTTCCCCTTTTCTCTTTCTGTTAAAGCAAAATGGTAAGCTATATTAAAATTTTCCCGCTTTGAACAATCGGTAGGTATAAGCTCCCATAGTTTTTTGTCGGAAGCGGCCGCGTATAATTCTTTAAAATGTTCTTTTTCCAGGGGTATTAAGTCAACTGTTTTGCCGGTTAAAATAGTTGGGTGATTTATCCAGGGGTTGATCATAATTATAGAAATAGAGAATTGGTCAGCTTGACCTTCATTTGAGCGAAGTAAGGATGGTCAGGATGTACAATCAATTCCTGCCGTTGCGGGTGGATAAGAACATCCATATCTTCAAGGGGTATGGCGCCGAGTAACACTTCGGAGTTGCCCGGCAACACCAAAGCCCGGCAGGTTGTTGATCTGTTTTTAAACCGTAATTCAACCGGGGCCACCACATCACATTCTACAATTTCACTATTAGCCATCTGGGCTTTTCTTTTATCAACAACGGGCAGTTGTAGTTGCTCCTGTATATTCTCGTTGATACAAAGCATAATGGAGCCGGAATCAACCAGGGCAGTTACGTACATACGTTTTACCTCATCCTGGTCCATTAGCTTTCGCCGTACCATCTCAAGATCGCCGCCATTTATTAATTCTATTTCTGCATATACAATACCCATATCATTCATTACTTGTGATAAAACTACAAAAACAAGAGATGATGACAATTGCTTTTTTAACGTTGTTGCCGGTATTTTTCTTATCACCCGTTACCATTCTGGCTTCTTGCCAAACCACTGTCGAGATGTTTTTTACCGGTATAAATCACCCTGGAGATATTTTAATCCTGAATCAACCACAACGGTCACTATTTTTTTTCCCGCCCCGATTTTTCTTGCCCTTTGAATGGCTGCCCACACATTGGCCCCGGAGGTAGTTCCTC
>JAUZOA010000043.1 GCA_030706685.1 Bacteroidota bacterium | reverse complement strand
GTGTTGCCTCAGATTTCGATAGAAAATCGTGGCTCCATCGAGGATTCTTTGAGGCTTCTTTGAGGCTTCTGTGAGGCTTCTTCGAGGCTCGTTCGAGGCTCCGTCGAGGCAAAAATGACGTTCGTGCCAGGATTGATACGACTTCGTCCCAGGTTTTGGAGAATCCCGTCCCTTTTTTGAGAAACCAGGTAGGAGTTGATCGTAGATTTGTTTCATCGCTAAGGGAGTTTTCGCCCAGGATTACCGGGAAGAGCGAACCCGGAAACCCTCTCCCTGGCAGCGACACAATGGAATAAAGGATATCATAGGATGGCTTCAGCTCTTTGACATATGAAAAATTATTGGACAGCACATGCCAACCATAGTAGCATAGCGGATAAATTCAAAAGGGCTCCCGGCAGACAGCCGTATTTCGCAAGTGGGAAGGCAAAACAATAGTAGCTAAAGCGACCTAAAAGCAGGGATGGACTGCACGGGAGGAAACACAGGAAAAATTCCTGCTTGCTTCACGATAGGCAAGGGCAATGATACCGCTGCACTAAGACGCCGGCACCCCTTTTCAACTGACGCTATTTGTCCGATTAAATACTGAGTTTTACACTTAATGATACTGATCTCGAAAATTACTTATATACGCTACTGGTTACTCTCAACTCACCGCTGACAACTGATCATTCTCTATTTCATCCCCGGTTGCACAATCTTAAATCCTGTCTTCGCTTTTTCTTCATCCACCATTTTTTTCACATCCGCCAATAGTTTTTTCGCGTCATAGACTATCCCGTCCTTGATTGTGTATTTGACGCCTCCTTTTCTCACTACTTCATTCTTTTCATTCAATGTAACAGCACCCGTACCATACAACACTTGCAGGTTTTCGAGGGGGTTGGCATCCACAATAACAAAATCGGCCAGCTTTCCTGCTTCAACGCTCCCGATCTCTTTGTCCATACCCAATGCCTGCGCTCCATATAAGGTAGCGGAACGTATTACTTCGAGGGGGTGAAAACCTGCTTCCCGCAGCAATTCCAATTCCCTCACATAGGAAAAGCCATACAGCTCATAAATATAACCCGCATCCGTTCCAACCGTTACCCTGCCTCCGCGATTCTTGTATTCGTTCACAAAAGTCATCCATAACCGGTAATTCTCCTTCCAGGAAATCTCCTGTTCAGTTCCCCAGCTATGCCAGTAAGAACCATGCGATATACGACTCGGTTCATAGAAGTTCCATAATGAAGGCAATGTGTAATCTTCATGCCATTCGGCTCTCCTGGCCCGCATCAGGTCGCGATTGGCTTCGTAAATTTCAAAGGTGGGGTCAATCGTGAAATCAAGAGAGATCAGTTCATTCATTACTTTATTCCAGTGGTCACTGAAGGGTGGCGCCGCCTGTTTCCATAATTTGCCTGCTTCTTCAAAACGATCCTGCTCATTAGCATAATTATAATTGAGCGGGTAATTCTGTATCGTTTTATCAGTGAACAAAGCTTCGGGCAAGCCATACCAATGTTCCATACTTGTCAGCCCGGCCCTTGCGCTGTTCAATACATTCCATCTTGCTACATCCATCTGTGCGTGATGACAAGCCGAACGTAAACCCAGTTTTTTATTTTCTTCCAGGGCCGCTTTCATAATTTCCGGTGGCGCACCGAAAAATTTTATGCCATCGGCCCCCCTTTTAGCATTGTCTCTTACCCAGGTTATTGCCTGCTCCGGAGTCGTGATCGCATCTTTATTTCCTTGCCCAAAAACCGTATAGGCAAAAAGACGCGGCGCGGTAATTTTATTAGTAGCACTCAGCCTTTTTTCATCCAATGTCCAATCCAATCCGTTCATTGATCCGGGATCCCGGACGGTGGTAATACCATGCGCCATCCACAATTTAAATACATACTCAGCCGGCGTACCCTGCTGATCACCTCCAATATGGCCATGCATATCTATAAAACCCGGCAACAGGTACATTCCTTCACAATTCAGCTCTTTGCCTCCTTCTGCCAATTTAGGCCGCCGGGAAATATCAACAGCAGCACCCGGAGAGCCGACAACACTTATTTCTTTGATACGATTCTTCTCCACGACTATATCAACCGGGCCAATGGGAGGAGCGCCGGTTCCGTTGATCAATATAACTCCGCGAATGATCAATTGCGGCCAGGGGCCTTCACCGTCATTATGCTCAGGTGCTTTTTTGATCTGTGAAAAAACGAGAAGAGGGAAAATAAACAGAACAAGCAACAGAAGAGATCGCATGAGCAGATTATTTATTATTGATTATTAATTATTCCCCCGTATTGAACTGGCTCCGGATAATTAATAATCCGGCTTATTCTATCGTCCAATTAATACTCCCGTCTTTTTCATCCTTGACCATGATACCAAGTTTAGAAAGCTGGTTCCTGATCTTATCGGAGGTAACAAAATCTTTTTTGCTTTTGGCTTCTTTACGGATATCAATTAACAACTGCATCACCCCCTGCAGCTTGTTATTATCAGTTTCATTCACTGATTTTAAGCCAAATACATCTTCCAGGTAACTTTTAAATTTGGCCTGCAATAGCTCCAGTGTTTCTTTTGACAAGTTTGATACTGTGATAGTCTTATCTTTAATAGAATTGATGACCGGCACCAGTTCAAACATGCTGGCCAATACTTTTGCCGTATTAAAATCATCATTCATGTTTTCATCAAATTCGTTCACTAACTTTCGCACCCTCGCATCAAGCTCCTTATCAATGCTCTTCCCGTGAGCAGGCTCCGTCCATTTGAATCCAACCAACAACTCATAAGCCTCCCACAATCTTTTCAAACCTTTTTCAGCAGCCTGTAAAGCTTCATTACTAAAATCCAATGTGCTGCGATAATGTGTTTGCAGCATAAAAAACCGGACATTCATTGGCGAATACGCTTTTTCCAGCAACCGGTGCGAGCCACTGAATAATTCTTCCGGTAAAAATCCGTTGCCGGCGCTTTTACTCATCCGCACACCGTTTACTGTAAGCATATTGGTATGCAGCCAATATCGTACCGGCGAAGTATGATAACAGGCCTCCGATTGCGCGATTTCGTTAGTATGATGTGTAGCCGCCAGATCCATACCTCCGCCATGTATATCGAATTGTTTGCCCAGGTATTTTTCACTCATTGCTGAACATTCAATATGCCAGCCCGGAAAACCCATGCCCCACGGTGATGGCCATTGCATCAGGTGTTCAGGGCCCGCTTTTATCCAAAGAGCAAAATCGAGCCGCCCCCTTTTTTCATCCTGCCCTCCCAATTCCCTTGTTCCTTCCAGCAGGTCTTCCAGTTTCCGGTTGGTAAGTATGCCATAAGGTTTTTCTTTATTATATTTTTCTACGTCAAAATAGACCGTGCCATTCACCACATAGCCATACCCATTGTCAATAATTTGTTGCGTCATCCTGATTTGTTCCGTAATATGACCGGTAGCAGTGGGCTCAATAGTAGGCGGCAGCGTATTGAACAGCTGCATTACTTTATGAAAACCCAGAGTATACTTTTGTACAATTTCCATGGGTTCCAGTTGTTCCAACCGCGCTTTTTTTGAAAACTTATCATCCCCTTCATCCCTGTCGCCTTCTAAATGACCGGCATCGGTAATATTTCTCACATACCTCACCTTATATCCCAGGTACCGGAGGTAACGATAAATGATATCAAAAGAAATAAAAGTACGGCAGTTTCCCAGGTGCACATCACTGTAAACGGTGGGTCCGCATACGTACATGCCCACATGTCCCGGAATAAGGGGTATAAAAACTTCTTTTGTTCGTGTCAGGGAATTATAAACTTTCAGATCGCTCATACAATGTGGCAAAAATAACATTTCTCCGGGCTGGTAAAGCAATTAATTCCGTCCAAAGATTATCATAGCCGGAATGTTTATTTCCCACTAAGACACAAAGCACACAAAGTAATTTCAACTGAACATAAATACTTTGTGATCTTAGCATCTTTGTGAGAAACCCTTTCCGTTGGAAAGACTATGGTTTTTCCAGGTGTATATCCGAAAGGATCATGTAATGGTCAGAATAATTTTTTACGATCCGGTTGAACTGTTCGATCCTGAAATTTTTATCCGCGAATATGTAATCTATACGAAGAGTGGGGGACAACGCAGAGAAAGTTCTGCCAACGCCAAATCCCTTTTTCAGGAAAGCATCCTGCAGGTTTCCTTTGATCGTAAAATAAGTATAGGAATTAGGTACATCGTTCAGGTCGCCGCAAAATAAATAGGGATAGGGGCTGTCGTCCAGCAACTGCCTTACAATCCCTGTCTGGATTTTCCGATAGGCGATACCCATTCTGAGTTTGGAAAAAATTGTTTTTGAATCAGAAACCAGGTCTTTATCGGCCTCTTCTATCTTTTCTATTTTTTCATAATCGCTTTTCTGGAACTGCAGTGATTGCAGGTGAGTAGTATAGACCCGGATCGTATCATCATTCACTTTTATGTCAGCATGCATCAGCGATTCGGGTAAGGCAGGCCTCGGGTAACGTATCATGCCACTGTCAATGATAGGATAACGGGAAAAAATTACATTACCAATAAAATGTTTATCGCCATCATTGTCGTGGGAATAATAGTAATAGGGATAATTAAATTTATTGCGGATATAATCGAGATTCGGGTACCAGGCCGAATCCAATGAATGAAAAAATTCCTGCATGCAAAATATATCGGCATCCTGTTGCCCTATCAGTTCCATCATCTTCAGCCGGATCTGGCTTCCTTTATTATTATTTCGTTTCATTTCGATAAACCTTGCCACGTTCCAGCTGGCGACCCGGATAGAGCCGGGTTTCTTTTTATAGTCAAAGCGTTGGGGAATATGAAAAGCAAAGAGAACGCTGATACTTTTAATACCAAGCAACAGCGCGATTGCGGATATGAAAGCGAATTTTCTTTTTATAAACAGCCACCACCCCATAAACAGGATCACCGCTATCAATAAAAAAGGGAATCCGATGCCCAGGAAAGAGATGAACCACCATCTTTGAGGATTGAGATAAGGAGCCAGGCAGGCCAGTAAAAAAAAGAATACGATCCCTGCATTGAGTAAAATAAGAAATCGTTTGGTAAGAAGGCGGATCCTTGTAGCCATACACGAATTTCATTAATTAGACCGAATTAACCCAATATGTAGTCCTTTTGGATAGAAGTGTTGATTGGAACAAGGATTGGGCGGATAAATATTGATTTTTCTTTTTTGCACCGCAAGTGTTTTCATACGATTTCACAGATAATACAAACCGATTATTAAGTTTACTGTTGTGAGCAAAAATCCGTAAAAATTATTTTGACCCTGTCATCAGTGTTCTATTTCTGGCTGGCCCGTTTTAGCAGATCCTTTTCTTCTTCACTGAGGGAGTTAAATCCTTTTTGACTGATCTTATCCAAGATCTCATCAATCCGTTGCTCCGTTACATTGGGTGTTTTTTTATAAGGCTGGCCCGGCGAACGGTAGAATAGTTCCTGTTTGATATCTTTTCCTTTACGGGGTTTGTCAGGATTAAAAAGATTAGTGACCCAGTCAAAAAAATTATTAATCCAGTTGCCCCAGTCGTGTCCCCGCCGGTAAGAATACATAAATAAAAAACCGGTGAATCCTCCCGCAAGATGAGCGGCATAGAAAGCGGGATTCCTGCCCGGGATTGCGGACAGGTCAATAATGACATAGATCGCTGTAAGTATCCATAGTGGTATGCCCCCATTGAGCATAGGAAAGAGACGATAACCGGGTGCTACAGCCGTGGTAGCTATCGCTATAGCCATTACACCGGCGGATGCACCTGGCAGGAATGCCACAGGCAATTGATCTCTCAGCGAATCCAAAAGATTATAAGTAAGAACGAATGCGATGGCCCCGGCCAGTGCTCCATACAAAAAGACCGGGAATATTTTACGGTTACCTGTAAGGTCCTGCAGAATGCGGCCAAACCCCCACAACCAAAGCATATTGGTCAGCAGGTTCCAAAAACCATCGTGCGTAAACATATACGTAAGAATGGTCCAGGGTCTTGATCCGATCTTATGAATACTTGCCGGTAGAACAGCCCAACTCAATATTCTTTCGTTAAATACCTGTGTCAGCTCCTGCTCTTTTTCATGCTGCAGGTTCATCATCGTTTTTATAAAGAAGAAGATAACGAATACGACGAGGTGGATGGCAATAAGTATGATCAGTGCATTATTGTCCTGCCCTGTTAATAAACGCCGCTTATATTCTTTTTCCCGGTAGGCCATAGATTCTGTTCGTTATACTAAAAGCATGAAAGAAAAAAGGAGTTTAAAAAGAACATACCTGATTATAATTTTCCTTGTATTGCCTGTTTTTCATCCCTCAATACAACGTTTTACGCTTGGTTTTGTTCCAGATAAAAAGAAGAATAAGCCCTGTAATAGCTCCCCCAAGATGGGCAAAATGAGCTACTGCATCACCGGCTGAATTCCGAATCGCCAGTAAAAGCTCAATACCGGTATATACAATAACCAACCATTTGATCTTTACGGGGAATATAAAATTAATACGTATAATATCATTGGGAAATAAGATGCCGGCCCCGGCCAGGCAGCCGAAGACGGCGCCAGACGCTCCCAAAGTAGGAACGTTTATTTTAAATTGGGGCGATCTCAGGAGGTTTAATTGTTCTTCTTCGGGAATGGTCCTGAAAATTTCCATGATGGGATTCATTTCGAGATACAAAACGCCCAGGTGTAACAAACCAGCGCCCACGCCGGTTACCAGGTAGTACGTTAAGAATTTTTTCCCACCCCAGTAATTTTCAAGCATGCCTCCAAAAACCCATACGGCCAGCATATTCCCAAATATATGATCAAAGCTTCCATGCAGGAACATATAAGTAATAAGCTGGAAAGGCTGAAAAAAAACAGAATGTACATCGTGCAGCGCGAAAAGGTTTTCAATCGTGTAAGGGTGGCTGCTGCCAAAAGTTACTTGCGCCACAAAAACCAACCCATTTATAATAAGCAGGTTTTTTACCACAGGTGGAAACAATTGCGGACGCTGATACTGGTAAATGCTCATTTTGCAAATTTAACCGTTATGATATAAACTAATATAACCGGAGGAATTATAACTTTTGTTAAGACATTATTTCAATTTCAACTGCACTACATTTTCAATGTGCAATGTATGGGGAAACATATCCACCGGCTGAATTTTTGTGACGGCATATTTCTCACCGAGCCAGTTCAGGTCACGGGCCTGTGTCGCAGGGTTGCAGCTTACATACACTATCACCGGTGCGGCTATTTCCAATATCTTTCTCACCAGTTTTTCATGCATTCCGGCTCTTGGCGGATCAGTAATGATCACGTCTGGCCGACCGTGTACGGCAAAGAATTCATTATTGCATATATCAATCACATCACCGGCATAAAATTCGGCGGTGTGCAGGTTATTCATAGCCGCATTTTCCCTGGCGTCCCCGATCGCCGCTTCTATCATTTCCACACCAATAACCTTCCTCGCTTTTTTACTCACAAAAATGCCAATGCTGCCTGTACCGCAATAAAGATCATATACAATTTCATTGCCGGTAAGTTCTGCAAAATCCCTGGCTATTTTATACAATTGCTCTCCCTGGTATGTATTGGTTTGAAAAAAAGATTTCGGCCCGATCTTGAATTGAAAATCTTCTTCGCCGGGACCAGGAGACAGTTTTTCAATAACATAATTTTTGCCGGAATATAAAACCGGTTCCAGATCGTAGAGGCTGTCGTTTTTTTTCGTGTTCAGAGTATAAAGCAAAGCGGTAATGGAAGGTACCGTTTGCTTTAGGTGCTCTAACAATTGTGCTGTCTTTTTAGTATCATCTTCCGCCACGATAACATTCACCATTACTTCACCCGTGGTACAAATCCTTAATTGTACATTTCTCAGGAACCCTGTATGATGGCGTACATCATAAAACGACAAACCATGGGCAAGCGCATATTCCCGGATAGTTTCCCGTATCTGGTTAGATGGTTCAGGCTGCAGATAACAATGCTTGATATCGACCACTTTGTCGAAAAGTCCTTTGGCGTGAAAACCGACAGCCCCACGGGCCTCCTCCAAACCTCCTGCAAAGGAGGAGGTTTCAGAAGACTCCAATAATTCGAAGGATTCTGCCTTATCCGAGGCTCCGGAAGTCCCCCCTTTGGGGGAATTTAGGGGGGCTTTTTTGAATTCAGTTTCAGGAACATACCGGTAGGTACCGAATGTATATTCCAGTTTGTTACGATAATAGCGATCGTTCCTGCCGCCTATGATGGGAAGCAGTTCCGGGAGCGGAATCTTACCAATACGGTGCAGAGCATCCTGCACCTGTTTTTGCTTGAACTGTAGTTGCTGCTCATAAGGCACCATTTGCCACTGGCAACCGCCGCAATCGCCAAAGTGCTTACAAAAAGGGGTAACCCTTACAGGTGATAATTGATGAAAGGTAAGCGGGTAGCCTTCGGCCCAGTCTTTTTTATTTTTATACAAAAAAACATCCACCACATCCCCGGGAACCGTTCTTTCGACGAATACGACCTTTCCCTGCCACCGGGCCAGTGACCTTCCTTCGGCTGCATAATCCTCGATTAGCAGCTTTTCCAATACTATGTTTTTCTTTTTTCTTCTCACGGCGCAAAGCTATGGGTTTAACGGTTGAAGGTTGCTGGCAGGCATAATATCCTAAAGACGGGGAAATAGCAAGATTAACCTCTGGCCTGGCAACCAATTTCCCTGAAAAAAGGTCTTTTGAACTAAAAAAACTTTAAACCTTAAACCCTTAAACCTTTTCAACCTTTTAAATATCTTTACCTGATTATTCTGGCTCATGAAAAAATTGTTATTGATCCCCTTCTTACTGGCGGTTGTTATCGTTTTTGCCCAAAATGGTTACGAAATAAAGGTCACGCTCAAGCCTTTTAAGAATCAGTATATCTTTCTTGGCCATTATTCTGGCAAACAGTACCCGATCGATGATTCGGTAAAGCTGAATGATAAAAGCGAAGGCGTATTCAAAGGCGCTAAAAAGTTAGGCGGCGGCATTTATCTTATCGTCTATCCTGCCAAAAATAATTTTTTCGAGATCCTGCTGGATAAACAGCAACACTTTTCTGTTGTAGCCGATACAGCCACTGTAAAGAAAGAAAAGAGCTTTATTAATTCTCCCGACAATCTTCTTTTTAATACTTACCAGTCATATATGGCGGAAAAGGGCAAGGAAATAGACGTTGCCAGGACTAATCTTTCGATGTCCACCACGTCCAGGGATTCCGCCCGCTGGAATAACCAGTTGAAAAAAACAGATTCAATCATCGCCGCATACCGGAAGAATATCATTGCCAAAAACCCCACTTCTATTCTAAGCACTTTACTTCATTTAATGGAAGAACCGGAAGTACCCCCGGCCACTAAACAACCCGGCGGAAAATATGATTCGGCCTTTGCTTATCATTATTTTAAAAGCCATTACTGGGATGGCATTAATTTCTGGGATGACCGTATTACCCGCACGCCTGCTTCTTTGTTTGATGAAAGACTGGATAAATATTTTAACACCCTTGTGTACCCGCAACCGGATTCCGTGATTAGCGAACTGGACTGGATGCTTGGTTATGCCAGCATCAGTGAAGAAATGACAAAATTCCTGCTGGTAAAATTCGTGAACCGCTATCTTAATCAAAAATACATGTGGGAAGACGCGGTCTTTGTGCATTTATATCAAAAATATTTTTCTCAAAAGGAATATAGCTGGCTTACACCACAAGGCGAGAAAGTAATCAGGGACAGGGCTTACAGCCTGATGGCAAATATCATGGGCAATCCGGCAGAAAATATTGCCCTGCCCGATACAGCCGGAAAGATAACTTCCCTGTATACTGACACATCAAGGTTTACCATCGTTTGTTTCTGGGACCCTACTTGCAGTCATTGCCAGGAAGCTTTGCCTGTATTGGACTCAATGTACCGGGCCAAATGGAAAGCGGCGGGGGTAAAAATGTTTGCTATTGCCAAAGAAACCAGCGGCACAAAAAAAGACTGGCTGAGTTTTATCAATGACCATCACTTGCAGGATTGGACAAACGTGTATTATTCCAAAGCAGATGAAAAAACAAGAGTGGATGCCAATATTCCCGGCTATTCGCAGTTGTACGATGTACAGACTTTACCTACAGTATATTTGCTTGACAAAGACAAACGGATCGTTGCCAAAAAACTGACATGGCAACAAACCGATGATATATTGCAATTAAAACTGAAAAACCAATAACGACCGGTTATTTTATTTGCAATCAGAAAATCAAAGAAAATTCAATACCATGAATAAAAAATGGCTTACTGCTCTCCTTGCATTTGGCCTTTTCTCCACCGCCTCCTCCCAAACTATTTTTACTTACGGAAAATATGCTGCTGATGCCAAAGATTTCCTGAGGGCCTACAATAAAAACAATTCCCAGCCTGTTGCTAATAAGGCAAAAGCTATCCGGGACTATCTTGACCTGTATATTAATTCAAGATTGAAGATCCAGGAAGCCCACGACAGGAGCTATGATACATTGCCGCAAATAAAAAGCGAAGTAGAAAATCTCCGGGCACAGATCATTGAAAATTACATGAGCGATCCCGACGCGATAGACCGCCTTACCAGAGAAGCTTTCCAGCGGAGTTTAAAGGACATTCATACCGGTCATATTTTCATTTCATTTACCAATGCTGCAGGAGTTGTGGATACGATGCGGGCCAAACAAAAGTTGAATGATGTGCTCACAAAGCTTAACAACAATGAAGATTTCCTGAAAGTGGCCGCACAATTTTCCGATGAACCTTCGGCCAAAACCAATAAAGGTGACCTGGGCTATATTACTGTGCTGACCCTGCCGTATACTTTTGAAAACATTGTTTACAATACAGCGCCCGGTAAAATAGCAAAGCCTTTTACTTCAAAGATCGGCTACCATATTTTTAAAAATCTTGGAGAAAGAAAAGCGATTGGCAAGGTGAAGATCCAGCAAATATTAATCGCTTTTCCTCCCGGCGCAGATGAAGCGACCAAAAAAAGAGCGGGATTACTTGCCGACTCATTATATGCCCGGATTATGGCCGGTGATGATTTTGGCAAATTAGCCAGCCAGTTCAGCAATGATTATATCAGCGCTGCTACGGGCGGCAATATCCCGGATATTTCTGTTGGTCAATACGACACCGGTTTTGAAAACTTCATCTGGTCGCTACCAAAGGATGGCGCGGTCAGCAAACCATTTTTAACTTCTTATGGCTACCATATTGTAAAAAGGGTCCAGGCCAAACCTGTCGTCACTGATCCGAAGAACAAGGAAAATATGGATGACCTGAAACAAAAGATAACGGCTGATGATCGCTGGAAAACCGCCAAGAATTTTATTTACGAACGGGTGAAGAAGAAACCGGGGCTTCAAAAACTTCCTTATAATGATGCGGCATTATGGGCGCTTAGTGACAGTCTCCTTGATTTCAAGCCCGCTGGCGCCGGCAGAGCCATGAATATGAAATCACCATTATTCAAAATAGGAGATACCACCATTACCGTGACGCAATGGATCGCTTTTGCGCAGGCTTATCGTTACAAAGCCGACAGGAGCGGACTGAAAACTTACCCCGACCTGATGGAAGACTTTTCCAAATCGGCCATGTATGATTACTACCGCTCCCATTTGGAAGATTTCAGTGATGAGTTCCGTATCCAGATGAATGAATTCAGGGACGGCAATCTTTTCTTTGAGATCATGCAACAGGAAATATGGAACAGGACACAAAATGATTCCCTGGCATTAGTTGCCATGTATGAAAAAAATAAAAATAAATACAACTGGAAACCAAGCGCCGATGCTATCATATTCTTTTGTTCCGACGCAACTGTGTCCAAAACCTTACATGACCAGTTAAAAAAAGATCCATCCGGATGGAAAAAAGCGGTGGAATCTTTCAGCGAGAAAGTGGTAACCGATTCATCCCGGTATGAGTGGGAACAGGTGCCTGGTCTTGGAAAAATGGTTCCCAAACCCGGCTTATTGACCCCGGAAACGCCCAACCCATCAGACAATACGGCTTCTTTTGCCTATATATTAAAAGTATATACGGAATCATCCCCAAGATCATTTACTGAAGCCAAAGGGCTCGTGATGAACGATTACCAGGCATGGCTGGAAGAACAGTGGATACAAGACTTGCATAAGAAATACCCGGTAGTGATTGATCAGAAAGTATTGGCGCAAATCTCTAAGTAAATACGATCTACGAAGTATGAAGTACGCCTTTTCCGCAATAGAAGATATCTCCGGTGCGTGGACTGACGTACTTCGTACCTCATATCCCGTACATCGTACCTATAACTCCTTCACCACATTCGCCACCATGTGCGGTTTGCCCAACGTATAATAATGAAGTACGGGTACCCCGCTTTTTTTCAGGTCCCTTGATTGATTTAACAACCATTCCGTTCCTACTTGTTCAACATCTTCTTCTGTTTTACATTTTAAGATTTCATTGGATAGATCGGTAGGCAGGTCAATATGAAAAGTCTTTGGCAGAACGGTCAATTGCTTTTTGGAATAAATGGGTTTAATACCCGGCACAATCGGGACAGTGATGCCTATATCCCGGCAAGCTTTCACAAAGGCGTAATATTTCGCGTTGTCAAAAAACATCTGGGTGACGATATAATCAGCCCCGCTGTCTACTTTGGCTTTCAGGTAACGGAGATCTGACTCCATATTCGGTGCTTCAAAATGTTTTTCCGGGTAACCGGCTACACCGATACAAAACCTCGTATTATGGGAATTTTTGAGGTCTTCTTCCAGGTAAATTCCCGCATTGAGATTGGTTACTTGTTTCATCAGGTCAATCGCATATTTATGACCCCCGGGCTCTGGTTCAAAATTGGTTTCATTTTTAGCCGCGTCTCCCCGGATCACCAGCACATTGTCAATCCCGAGATAATGCAAATTGATCAGCGCGTCTTCTGTTTCATTGACGCTAAAACCGCCGCAGATAAGATGAGGAACTGTATCCACGTTATACTTATTCATAATGGCCGCACAGATACTTTCGGTACCCGGTCGTTTGCGGGTCACCACTTTTTCAAAACTACCATCCGCTTTTTTCTTAAAGACATGTTCGCTGCGATGATAAGTCACATTGATATAGGAAGGCTTAAACTCCATTAAAGGATCAAGATGCTTATACAAAGCATCAATTCCTTTTCCCTTCAGGGGTGGTAATACTTCAAATGAGATAAGCGTTCCTTTCGCTTGTGCAATATGATCGGTAACTTTCATTAGTATATTGTTACTTTACCCTGTTTGCGGGGTAATAATAAAGTGGTGCAAAGCTAACGATGAAGGGGCATTAGTCCAAAGCCTTGTTAAATCAAAATATTAAAGCTTCCTTTTATGTCCATAGCTTATTTTTGCTCCTTATGTCGGTCAGCATACATACCAAAAATCTTGTTAAAACCTATAGCGGAAGAATGGTCGTCAACCATGTCAGTATTGACGTCAGGCAGGGTGAGATCGTCGGGTTGCTTGGTCCCAATGGTGCGGGCAAAACCACTACCTTCTATATGGTGGTGGGCCTGATAAAGCCTGATGAGGGCGAAGTATATCTTACTGACCAGGACATTACCAGGCTCGCCATGTATAAGCGGGCCAAAATGGGGATCGGTTACTTGCCGCAGGAAGCATCTATATTCCGCAAATTGACCGTGGAAGATAATATTTCTGCTATACTGGAAATGTCCGGTCTTTCCCGGCAGGAACAAAAGGATAAGCTGGAATCCTTGCTCAATGAGTTTCGCCTGCAGCATGTGCGCAAAAGCAACGGCGATGTACTCAGCGGTGGCGAAAGAAGAAGAACTGAGATAGCAAGGGCATTGGCTGTTGACCCTAAATTTATCTTGCTGGATGAGCCCTTTGCCGGCATTGACCCCATCGCTGTAGAAGACATTCAGGCCATCGTAGCCCGGTTGAAATATAAGAATATAGGCATCCTGATCACGGATCATAATGTAACGGAAACCCTCTCCATCTGCGACAGGGCGTATTTGCTGATAGAAGGAAAGATTTTCGAGCATGGCACATCGGAAGAGTTGGCGGCTAACGAACAGGTAAGGAAATTATATCTCGGGAGAAATTTTGAACTAAAACGAAAAGACTGGCTGCACGAAGAAGCCAAAAAATAATAATAAGGAAGACCTTCCTGCCGGAAATACATTATAGATTTCCTGGTTGATTTTTTGAAGTGCCGGGTAAGTTCCGCGCCTCGTTTGTAAGGGACGTCCTACAATACAGCTATTTGTATTTTTCAAAATTTACCGGCTAATTTTAATCATCTTTTTCATTCCAAAAGCCTAACCCAAATCATCTTTACCGCAGTAGCGGCAGGATAATTTTGTGGTATGAAAAATTTCTTAGCCGCATCCGTACCGTTGCAAAAAATTTGTTCTATGGTCGTTATGGGCTTAATCTGTACGCTCCCTATAACAGCGCAAACAAGCCGCCAGGTCAATTACCAAACTCAAACCTGGTTTTCAGTAAACACAACCAGCCAGGTCAGCTATCATTGGGCTATTATAGCCGATGCGCATATACGGAAGAATAATTTCCTGGCGCAAAGCAGTTTCGAATTTGTCCGCACGGCTATTCAATACAATGTTGATAAGAATCTTTCAGTGGCGCTTGGTTATGGACACATGTGGTTGCATCCCTCCACCCCGGGCTGGAGCACCATTTCCAATGAAGACAGGATATACCAGCAGCTACTACTTCTTTCAGAATTTCATAAAGTAAGTATCCTGCAGCGCTTCCGCAATGAGCAACGCTGGCAGCAAAAAATTTCGGGGGATAAATTTACGGGGGGTCATCGTTTTACTGACCGCTTTCGTTACCTCCTGAGTTTTACTATCCCGGTTTTTAAAAATGATAAACTTCCCGCCTTCAGCCTGTCGGACGAAATACTCTTACAGGCAGGTAAGGAAGTAATGTTCAATCCATTTGATCAAAACCGTTTTTTTGCCGGTATCCGCCAAAAACTGACAAAGGACCTGAATTTTGATACAGGTTATATGGTCGTCTACCAGCAAAAATATTCCGGCTACCAATATGATCTCAACAATACTTACCGGTTGTTCTTTTATTATACCCCGACCTTATATAAAAAACATAAAGCATAGCTTCCTTTTGTGGAAAAGAAAGCTATTATGATACTCTGCCCTATATTCAGGTAATAATTTTATCTTGCCGCAGCTATGAGTCTTCTTAGCCCTGCCATATCATCGCTTGCCCGTATGCGTCTCTGGCGCATTGAAGGATGGAAAAATAACCCGGAGGAAGCCCAGCGTGAAGTATTGCAGGATCTCGTTACCTCGGCTCAATACACGGAATTTGGAAGAAAATACCGGTTTCATGAGCTGTTCAACATCCATTCATTTAAACAAGCTGTCCCTGTTCATGAATATGATGACATGAAGCCTTATATCGAAAGGATTATGAATGGCGAACAAAATATTCTCTGGAACACTCCCGTTTACTGGTTTGCCAAAAGCAGCGGCACCACGAGTGATAAGAGCAAATTCATACCGATCAGTGATGAAAGCCTCGAAGATTGCCATTTCAAAGCAGCCAAAGACGTGCTGACGATGTATTACCAGTTCAATCCCGAATCAGAATTATTGACGGGCAAGGGCCTGGTGATCGGTGGTAGTCACAATATCAATCCCATGAACAATGAAGCGCAATATGGCGACCTGAGTGCGGTATTGCTGCAAAATACTCCCTTCTGGGGCCACTGGCTGAGAACACCTGACCTTAGTATCGCTTTGATGGATGAATGGGAGAGCAAGATTGAAAAACTGGCAGCCAGTACGATCAGGGAAAATGTCACTTCTGTTTCCGGGGTACCTCCCTGGACATTGGTATTATTTAAACGCATTTTGCAGATCACGGGGAAAAAAACAATGGCGGAAGTATGGCCATCACTGGAATTATTCATGCATGGCGGTGTTTCCTTTACTCCGTATAAAGAACAGTTTGAAAGACTGATCGGTAAGAAGATCAATTATCTCGAAATGTATAATGCGAGTGAAGGTTTTTTTGCTGCACAGGAAAGACCCGGCGATAACGGCATGTTATTATTTACCGACCACGGGATTTTTATGGAATTCATGCCGGTAAGTGAATATGGTAAAAAGAATCCATCTACTATCGGGCTGCAGGAAGTGGAGATAGGGAAAAACTATGCGCAGGTGATTTCTACCAACGGCGGACTATGGAGATATATCGTTGGCGATACGATCCAGTTTACGTCACTGCATCCTTTTCGCATAAAAGTTTCCGGCAGGCTGAAACATTTTATGAATGCTTTTGGTGAAGAAGTGATTGTTGACAATACCGACAAAGCCATTGCTATCGCTTCTCAAAAAACCGGCGCGGTAGTCAATGATTATACGGCGGCCCCGGTTTATTTCTCGGATACATCCAATGGCGCCCATGAGTGGCTGATTGAATTTGAAAAAGAGCCGGAAACGATTTATGGGTTTACCAAAGAATTAGATACTGCATTAAAAAGCATCAACAGCGATTATGAAGCCAAGCGATACAAGGATATTGCCCTGCGAATGCCAATTATACATTCATTAAAAAAAGGAGTCTTTACCGGCTGGCTTCGCAGTAAAGGGAAACTGGGTGGCCAGCATAAAGTACCAAGGCTGAGCAATGAAAGAAAATTTGTGGAAGAAATCCTTACTTTCACAACATAGTTTTTATGCAACCAGCCTCCCCAATTTGTAAAAACTGCGATAATCGTTTTACCGGCAACTATTGCAATCAATGTAAAGCATGGGTTTTGCCATTTTATTTTGGGTAGCACATTTAATTATCGTACAATATATTTACAAATTCATTTTATTTCATTGTAATTCATCAACTCAATTAGCATATGAAATTATTAGAAGGGAAAGTCGCGATCATTACGGGTGCGGCCCGCGGTATCGGCGAAGGTATTGCCCTAAAATTTGCCGCACACGGAGCCAATATTGCTTTTACTTACGTTAGTGATAGCAGTGCTGAAAAAGCAGCTGCCTTAGAAAAAAAAATACAGGAATCGGGTGTCAAAGCCAAAGCCTGGAAAAGCAATGCCGGTGATTTTGCGCAATGCGAAGCTTTTGTGGGTAATGTATTAAAAGAGTTCAGCACCGTAGATATCTGTGTAAATAATGCCGGCATATCAAAAGATAATCTTCTTCTCCGCATGTCGCCGGAACAATGGGACGAGGTAATAAAGACAAACCTGAACAGCGTATTCTATATGACCAAGCAGGTAATCAAACCGATGATGAAATCGAGAAACGGCACAATCATCAATATGAGTTCAATCATTGGTGAAATGGGTAATGCGGGACAAAGCAGCTATGCTGCTTCCAAAGCCGGTATCATTGGTTTTACCAAAAGTGTGGCCAAAGAATTGGGAAGCCGTAATATCCGCTGCAATGCTATTGCCCCCGGTTTTGTGGAAACAGATATGACCAGCTATTTAAAAGAAGGCGATGCAGGTGAGAAATATAAAGCGGGTATTCCTCTCGGACGGTTTGCTTCCGCGGAAGATATCGCGAATGTTACTTTGTTCCTGGCAAGCGATATGGGGTCTTATATTACCGGGCAAACGATTAGTGTTTGTGGAGGATTGAATATATAGTTAGAGATAAAAAGAGAAAAGGAGGAAAAAGAATTGTCTCTTTCATCTCCTTTTCTCTTTGCCCTCTTAGCTTATTCTCTTAGCCCTGCAGCTTTATTCCCCTTTTCTGAATATAAGCATGCCATAGTATCATAGATGCGATGGTTCGGTAAGGTCTCCAGGATTCGGCAATAGCCAGCATTTCTTCTTTGGTAATATGATGGGGCAATTGTTTTACTTCTTTCAAACTATTTACCAGGGCAATATCACCTAAAGGAAAAAGATCGGTACGTTGCAGAGCATGCATAAGGTAGACATCTACCGTCCAGTCGCCGATACCTTTTATTTTTTTTAATTCAATTCTTATTTCATCCTCGGTGGCGGAAGATAGTTTTCTTAGACTAAGTTGTTTGGATTGAACGGCGTTAGCCAGGCATCTGGCATACACAATCTTTTGCCGGCTGAAATAGCATGATCGTAATTCTTCATCCGTCAACTTAAGAATTTTGCCTGGTGTTACAAATCCAACCTTCTGCTTTAATTTTTTAAATGCCGCATAGGCGGAAGCCAGCGAAACCTGTTGTTCAAGAATGAAAAGTACTAATGTTTGAAAGGTCGCAGGCCGGGTCCACATTGGCGGGTGCCCATGAGTTTTTATAATCAGCCTTAGATCCTTGTCTATCTTAGAAAGCTTATCACAGATGCTCTTAAAATCTTTCTCACTGAATTGCCGGATCATTTCTTCTTAAATTTTTCAATGGCTTTTCTTGTAAAATCACTCAGCACCAATCTTCCGCTGATGGCTGCTCTTTCGATCAGCAGTTTATCCCAATGTTCTGTTCCTTTCCAGAATATTTTTTTCATTTCTGCCATGGCGACGGGACTTGACTGAGCGAGCAACTCTGAAAGCCTGGCCACCGACTCATCCATACCATCCACATGAGAATGGACTTCAGCAAATAATCCTCTCTTTCTCGCCCAATCAGCGTTGCGCCACATGGTAGCATCAATGGCTAACTGTGAATATGCAGAGTTCCCAATCTTTCTTTCCACGGCCGGGCCCACTACAAAGGGACCGATTCCCATAGCTAATTCACTTAATTTTATTTCCGCCCCCTCTGTTGCAATGGCATAATCAACCGCAGCAGCCAGGCCTACACCTCCACCTACACATTTCCCCTGTATACGCCCGATAATGAATTTGGGTGATACCCGCATGGCATTGATCACATGAGCAAACCCGCTGAAGAATTGTAAGCCCTGCTCTTCATTTTTAATAGCTATCAATTCATCAAACGAGGCGCCGGCACAAAACGTTTTTTCGCCTGCAGAGCGAAGAATGATAACTTTTGTATCCGCATCATTCCCCGCGCCATGAATCACAGTCATTAATTCTTCCAGTATCCTGGCAGGCAATGAATTGCTTTGAGGATGGAAAAATTCAATAGTCGTGATACCATTATGAAATTCAGATTTTACATACCCCTCTTTAACTTCTGTTAGCATGATATTTAATTTTTTCTTTTTTTTACCATTGTTAATATTGTCGCTACCCCTACTACCGGTTCTTCTGTTCCATCCAATATTTCTACCAGCCATTTTACAATTCCTTTCGGAATATCATTTTCATCTTTCGGGTCTTGCGGCAGCTTTTCTTTACAGGTAAAACGGATATAGATTTCAGCGCCCGGGTATACGGGTTTGGTAAAACGAAGTTCGTCTATACCATAGTTTAGCAGGACGGGATTCTTTTCATAGCTGTCTACAAACAACCCGGCAGCAGCGCTGATAATAAAATAACCATGCGCTACTTGCCGCTCAAACATAGTACCTGCAAAATCAGTATTCCTGAGATGTGCATAAAAATGATCCCCGCTCAGGTCGGCAAACCTGTCTATATCTTCTGAAGTAATCACTCTCTTTTCCGTGATGATCTGGTCGCCAATTTCCAGTTCTTCAAAATATTTTTTGAAAGGATGCTTACCGGGATCCCTTCCCCTTGCATTTTGCTGGTAAACATTGGTAATCGCTGTTATGGTTGTTGGCGAACTTTGAACAGCTACTCTTTGCATATAATGTTTCACTCCGCGGATACCACCCATTTCTTCTCCCCCGCCTGCCCGCCCGGGACCACCATGTACCAGCAATGGCAGGGGTGAACCGTGCCCTGTACTTTCTTTGGCACACTCTTCATTCAACACTAATATCCTACCGTGATGGGTAGCAGCGCCAAGTACATATTGCTTCGCTATTTTATTATCCCCCGTCACAATAGAGGAACATAAACTTCCCTTCCCTTTCTTACTCAACTCAATGGCCTCATCCATATTCTTATAAGGCATAATAGTACTGACAGGACCAAAGGCTTCTATTTCATGCACCGCTGTTGATGAAAATGGTTTATCATTCATCAGCAAAACGGGCGACATAAATGCTCCTTTCTTTGAATCTGCATCTACTACCTCTACACTTTCCAGCGAACCATAAATGATTTGTGAAGAAGCAAGGAGTTTTTGTACCTGGCTTCTGACCTCCGACCTCTGTTCTTCTCCCGCCAATGAACCCATTCTTACTTTTTCATTCAGTGGATTACCGATTGTTGTTTGTGAAAGAGACGTGGCAATTGCCTTCCATACATCCTCCATTTTATTCACAGGAACAAATATGCGGCGAATAGCTGTACATTTCTGTCCCGCCTTTACAGTCATCTCTTTTCTGACCTCTTTAATAAAAATATCCCACGCGGGTTGGCCTGGTCTTGTATCTTCCCCCAATACAATACAGTTTAATGAATCTGCTTCCATATTAAAAGGGACCGATTCTTTTAATATCACCGGGTGAGATTTTAATTTCAGGCCGGTAGAAGCCGATCCTGTAAAAGTTATCACATCCTGCGAAGTAACATGATCCAGTATATCGCCCGCACTGCCGCAGATTAATTGCAAAGCCCCACCTGGTAAAATTCCGCTGGCTGCTATTTCTTTCACTACTGCTTCCGTTAAATAGGAAGTAACCGTAGCAGGTTTTACAACCGCGGGAACACCGGCAAGCAGGTTCACCGCGATTTTTTCCAGCATTCCCCAAACCGGGAAATTATATGCATTAATATGAATGGCCACCCCCTCTTTCGGTACAAGAATATGCGTTGCCATGAAACTATTCGCTTTTCCCAGGTTGTGCGATTCACCGTCTATACAAAATGATTCATCAGGGAATTTTCTTCGGAGAGATGCATTGGCAAAAAGATTGCCGATTCCGCCTTCTATATCTATCCAACTATCTGCTTTGGTAGCTCCTGTCTGGTAACTGACCCGGTAGAATTCATCAAGATGTTTTCTTAAATGTATCGCCAATGCTTTAAGCATATTGCCTCTTTCATGAAAGGTCATTTTACGCAAAGCGGGATTGCCGGTCGTTCTTGCATAGTCCAGGATACCTTTAAAGTCGAGTCCCTTCGATGTGGCTGCAGCTATCGGTTCACCTGTTACTGCATTGTATAATACCTGCCCGTCGCCATCACCCTGAATCCACTTCCCTGTAACATAATTCTCTAGTTTGTTCATAATAGCAAGTCTTATTTGGAATGAGCGAAATTACCTGAAAAACCAAGAAAAGAACAGGAGCTGATTCCAAAAGTCAAATAAATCCCGCAACGACCCAAAAGTGCAACGTATAGGTCCGGTATTCGTTCTTTGCGTTGCGGGAAAATGTATTTGAAATACCCGGCGGCCGACTTCGATTTTTGTTACCTGTTAATACTTTCCCGGTAGTTATCTTTGCAACGATCAATAAGATTTATATGAAAAGAATCGCTTGCCTCTTTATTGCCACATTTGCCCTTATCGCTTCTGGTCACACGCAAGAGAAAAAGGCCTGGAAAGAAATGAATGATTTTCATACCATAATGCAGGAGACCTTTCATCCTTCCGAAGAAGGAAAACTTGACCCGATCAAGAGCCGAAGCCGGGAAATGATGGAAAAGGCCATTACCTGGGAAAAATCCACTGCCCCGGAAGGGTATGATAAAAAAATAGTAAGCGCTTCCCTGAAAAAATTAGTCAGGGGAACAAGGGAATTGAATGATTTGGTAAAAGCAAAGGCTGCCGATAAAATCATCAAAGAAAAACTATCCGGCCTTCACAGCATTTTTCATGAAATAATGGAAAAATGCGAAAATGAAGAGCATCACTAATAAAACAGTTTCAATGAAACCCATTTATCTCATTCTACCGGCATTTTTATTGATGGCGCTTGGCGCGTGCAATAATTCGGGTATTAAACCAAAAGAAGGCAGCGATAGTCAAAAAGCAATGGCGGATAGCCTCCAGGACCAGGTAATAGCAGGACATGATGCCGGAATGGCCAAAACGAGACTGATCTCAAGAGCAAAAAAAGAAGCAGAACGATTAATTGATTCTATCAACAAATTGCCGGCAAAAGCCCGGGAAGCCGCAAAGCCTTATAAAATAAAATTAGACTCGCTCATAAGCCATCTTGATAATGCTTCTCTTGCCATGGATAAATGGATGGAAGAATTCAATTTCGATTCCGCGAAAAACAACCTGGAACAAAGGATAAAATATCTTACGGAAGAAAAAATAAAGGTGGGCAAAGTAAAAGAAGCGATCCTTGGAAGTTTGCAAAAAGCCGACTCAGTAATAAAATCAAAATTCTAGGTATTCA
Organism: Bacteroidota bacterium; assembly: GCA_030706685.1. Classification (GTDB taxonomy): domain Bacteria; phylum Bacteroidota; class Bacteroidia; order Chitinophagales; family Chitinophagaceae; genus VBAT01. The sequence continues at coordinate 18,864 of JAUZOA010000043.1, read as the reverse complement.
TTGGTTCTACTCCAAATTGCCGCAAATGATGAAGGGCATGTTTGTATAAAAGCTGGACATTTTGTTCAAAGTTCAAATCGCCAAAAAAGGGGTTGCGTGTAACCAGTTCCGGATCCCTGGCAAAAGCTCCGAAGAAATATATTAGTTCCTGTTGAAGGGCGCCAATAGCTGCTTGCACGGTATTAAACCGTACCGGGGACGGCTCTTCTCCCAGCAAAGCGTTTTTGGTATTTTCCTTAAATGGCTTATCGCTCATCATAAACTCTCTCATCAGTCCCAGTTTTTCCGGCGGAGTAATGATCTTCTCTATTTTCAAACGACCGCTTGCAGTGCGAACAGCATCTCCCGAATAATGTTCTATCATTTGCTGTACGCTCATCTTACCCCACCTGGGAGGAGTGGACGGGTTCAATTGCTGCATATAGCGTATTAACTTAGTGCGAAGAAAATTTTCTTTTTCAAAATTCATCCGGGAAGCAAAAGTTTTGCAAGTTTACGAAAACGGGAAGACTCCCGGCAAGCGGCTTTCGCCTCTTATTTCATTTTTTTATCAATCACGGCGCTGAGGGAATCGAAAATATCATCTACCGATCCCTCCCCCTTTATTGTTTGAAATTTCTTTTCTTTTTTATAATGCCCGGCAACGGGCTCGGTCTCGTTGATATAAACAGCAAACCGTTTCCTGATCACCGATTCATCGGTGTCGTCACTTCTCCCGGATGTTTTGCCCCGGTTAAGTAATCTTTTTACCAATTCCTCTTCAGTTACCTCCAATGCCAATACAGCGGCTATCGAAGTATTTTTTAACAGGAGTAATTTATCCAATGCCTCCGCCTGTGCCGCGGTCCTGGGAAAACCATCAAACAAAAAACCTTTGGCATCTTTATGATGATCGAGGCAATTGTCAATCATGCCAATGACCACTTCGTCAGGCACAAGCTGCCCCTTGTCCATAAAATTTTTGGCTTCCATGCCCAAAGGAGTTTTATTGGCAATTTCTTCCCGCAATAAGTTGCCGGTAGAAAGATGAACCAGTCCGTATTTCTCTACTAATTTTTCGGATTGGGTTCCTTTGCCGCTTCCCGGGGGACCAAAAAGGATCAAGTTAAACATAAATGCTGGCTAACCTTGGTGAAAAACAAATATAACGTACAGACCTTAAATAATCTTTGCCGAATTGACTTTTAATTGGAATTCCTGACATACAGTCCCGGCGGGCTTTAGCCAAAATGTTAAAGAAACAGGACTGACAACTGCGCGACAAACCGGCCAAACCTTGTTACCGTAAATTTGTTAATCTAAACAAGATGAGAATGATCCGTACTATCCCGGTACTATTATTGGCAGCTATATTGCAACAATGCACTAATTCGCAAAGCAGTTCATTAAAAAATAATTCAATAAATATGGACAACAAACAAAAAGAGCATAGCCCTGCAAAAGAGGGCTCTGACCAGTCCAAAAAAGGCAATCTCATCTATTCTACCACCGATACATCAAAAGTGAATATTAGTGAAGAAGAATGGAAAAAGCTTTTGCCAAAAGACGTTTATTACATAGCAAGACAAAAAGGAACTGAAAGACCCTGGACCAGCCAATTTGAAAATTTTCATGAAAGAGGAACCTATTATTGTGCCGCCTGCGGCAACCCTCTTTTTCAAAGTGACACAAAATTTGAAAGCGGTTGCGGTTGGCCAAGCTTCTATAAACCCATCAGTGAAACAAGTATTATTAATACCCCCGATCACTCTCACGGCATGATAAGAACCGAAGTGCAATGTGGCAGATGCAAAGCTCACCTCGGACATGTCTTTAATGATGGCCCTCCGCCAACGGGATTGCGGTATTGTATCAATGGTGTGATCCTGGATTTTGAAAAAGCAAAGGATATCGAAAAAAAATATACTGAAGAGGGTAAAATAAAAAAGGATAATTAATTTCTCGTACATACCCCCGATAAGAAAAGTATTGAATAAAATATATTTGACATGATATAACTATTCGCAGCGATATCCCCATTCTACCATTTTAACATCTCTTTTATTCACCCCTTTCACTTTGCCTCTTTTCGGTTATTACTGAATGTGGAAAAACACTATTCAGCGTATTCGCCCCTTTTGGCACCGTCTTTGAAAAAGTATACTTGAATCAAATTTTAAGTGTATGAAAAAGATGATCATTTGCGCAGGAGTATTTTTGTCCGCAATAGTATTTAATGATGCGAAGTCGCAGGTTCGTGTGCATGTCAATTTTAATATCGGATCACAACCAGTATGGGGACCTGCAGGGTACGATTATGCGGAATATTATTACCTGCCTGACATTGAAACCTATTATTATGTTCCTACCCGCCAGTTTATTTATCTGTCCGATGGCAGGTGGATATATTCCAGCTCATTACCGCCCAGGTGCAGGAATTATGACCTGTACAACGGCTATAAAGTTGTTGTTAATGAACCCAGGCCTTACCGGCATTTCAGAGCCGATAGGGAAAGATATGCCGGGTACAGAGGTAATCATTCTCAGGCAATAATCCGTAACAGCGATGACCCAAAATATTATGTTGTCAGGGGTCATCCGGGATATAATGCCGGCCATGATAATGGAAAAGGCAGAGATCACGATCGGCACGATATTGACAGGGATCACGGCCATCATCACCATTAATAGCTTACTAACACCAGGATAGAAACAAAAAAATGGTCACCATTTGGGTGGCTATTTTTTTATTTCATGTAATAAAAGTGTTTTGCTATAGCTGCACCTCTTGTTGTCTGCTTTAATCCATTTATTTTTGTCCCAAAAACCGGCAATGAAACTGTCACACCTATCTGAAACATTGATTGGTTCTGAAATCGTAAAACTGGGAGGGGAAATAAGGGAAAAAATCCGCCAGGGTGAACGCATCTATAACTTTACCGTGGGCGACTTTGACCCTTCCATTTTTCCCATACCCAAGGACCTGGAAGATGAAATAGTGGAAGCCTACCGCAGGCATTTTACTAATTACCCGGCAGCAGAAGGTAATCTTGACCTCCGTGAAGCTATTCTTTCTTTTATTAAAGACAATGAAGCGCTGGATTATGGCACTAATGAAATATTAGTAGCCTCCGGCGGACGTCCTTTGATCTATGCCGTATTTCGTGCTATATGTGATAAAGGCGATAAGATCATTTATGCCGTGCCAAGCTGGAATAATAATCATTATACTCATTTTGTCGGAGGCGAACATATCGTTATCGAGGCTAAAGCTGAAAATAATTTTATGCCGACTGCCGCCGATATCCTGCCTCATATCAAAGAGGCCGCGCTGATTTCTTTATGTTCACCGCAAAACCCTACCGGCACTACTTTCAAAAAACATGACCTTGAAGCCATCTGCGACCTGGTGCTGGAAGAAAATAAACGAAGGGGCGACAATGAAAAGAAATTATACATCATGTATGACCAGATGTACTGGCATCTTACCTACGGAAATATTCAGCACTACAACCCGGTGTCGTTGAGACCCGCAATGCGCAATTACACAATCTTCATAGATGCGATCAGTAAAGTGTTTGCCGCTACCGGTGTAAGGGTAGGCTGGAGTCTTGGGCCCCCGGCAGTCATCGGTAAAATGAAAGCGATCCTCACGCATCTTGGTGCCTGGGCGCCCATGGCAGAGCAGAAAGCAGTAGCCCGTTATCTCCACAACAGCGACGGGATTAAAAAATATTTATCCCGCTTCAAAAAAGAAATAGAAGACAGATTGCATGGCATCTACAGTGGTTTTATGCAGTTGAAAAAAGAAGGACTTCCTGTTGATGCTATTAGTCCTGAAGCAGCCATCTACCTTACTATAAAGATTGACCTTGCCGGGAAGGAAACTCCGGAAGGAAGGATACTGGAAAACCAAAGCGATGTAACAGCCTATGTATTGAATGAGGCAAAGCTGGCAGTTGTTCCCTTCTATGCTTTTGGAACTGACCGTAGTTCACCCTGGTATCGTTTGAGCGTAGGTACCTGTAAAAAAGAAGAAATAAATGAAATGATCGGGAAACTGGCAGAAGCCCTGAAAAAATTGAAGTAGTTAAAAAATTCCCCTTAATTCTTGTTAATCAAAAACCGGAAAGGCTTCAATTCAGCAAAACGGATGGCCCGGAGGATTTTTTTAGGCCTGGAGGTAATGCAGTTGCGGTCTACCAGTTCATGTGACAGGCAAAATTGCTCCAATGATTCAGCCTGTACCAATATATGATTGATAGATTCTACTTCCTGCTCAATTGAACGCTCGCTGGCAAATTCATTTTTAAGGAGAACCAACAGATCTCGATTGGGAGTTTTCATCACTGCCGTTTATTTTTTATTACCCCTGACATTCTTTTAATACCCTGACATTCCTTTATGGCTGGGGCAGCCGCAGTTGCTGCCTTTACCCGTACCGGAATAATAGTTCCTGCTACAAGCCGAAACAACAACCATACCCGCCAGTAACAGTATTAATGCTATTTTGTTGATTGTCTTCATAATTTGAATTTAATCCGGAATAAAATCTTCGTATTTGACAGAGACAGATTGATTGGTGTTTCTAAATTAAACTATTTTACAAACAAAATAGTATGCAACGGGTTTGAATTCAGGAAATTTTTATACTAGCCTCCCTGAAACGGAAAAATACTTGCCTTCAGAGCGTAAACTACGAATTCTCGTGGCTCCGCTCGACTGGGGGCTTGGTCATGCCACCCGCTGCATCCCCATTATTTTTGAATTACTGCGCCTGAATTGCGAAGTGTGGTTGGCCGCAGCAGGAGCGCAGGAAACCCTTCTAAAGCAGGAATTTCCGGGGCTTCCCTTCCTGCACTTGCCCGGATACAATGTAAAATATGGCCGGTCAGCAATGGGTATGCTATGGAATATTTTCATTCAATCTCCTAAAATACTCAGGGCTATCCGCTATGAAAATAAGTGGCTGAAAAAAATAGTTAAAGAACAGGAGTTTGATGCAGTCATTTCCGATAATCGCTATGGGTTATATCATGAAAATCTCCCATGTGTTTTCATCACTCACCAGCTCACCATTAAAAGCCCCTGGGGCAAATGGCCCGAGAGATGGATACAAAAAAGAAATTATAGCTATATCAATCGCTTTACCGAATGCTGGGTACCGGATGCGGCAGGGGAACTTAACCTGGCGGGAGATCTCTCCCATCCGTCAAAAGAACCTCTAATCCCGGTTCATTATACCGGCCCCTTGTCGCGATTCATTAAAACAGGAATACCAGGAATAAAAGATCATCTATTGATACTGTTGTCCGGGCCGGAACCCCAACGAAGTATTTTTGAAAATAAGATCATTAAAGAGATCGCGCATTATCCGGCTACGGCCACAATTGTAAGAGGCCTTCCCGGCGCTCTTAATCTCGTGCCTTCTTCCAACTCCATTAAGTTTTACAATCATCTTACCGCCGAAGAATTAAATAATGAAATGAACCAGGCGGAATATATCATCGGCCGGAGCGGGTATAGTACCATCATGGATATAATAAAATTGCAGAAGAAAAGTATATTGGTACCCACTCCCGGACAGACAGAACAGGAATACCTTGCCAAATACTTGCAGGGAAAAAAGATCCTGGCAAGTATTTCTCAAAATTCTTTTTCCCTTTTATCAGCATTGCAATCAGCAAAATTATTTCCTTATACCACAACAGGTATTGAAAAAGAAAACAATCTGCAACAGGTTGTTTCACGATTTGTACAATCGGTATTGAAACATTGATCATCCCCGTTTACCTTTGCGTCTTATTTTTATTTTCTGAAACCCGCTGTCAAAGCTCATATCGCAGTTTTAGCCACTAACCTGTTCTTTGCTATCAATTACAGTTTTGTAAAGTATATCTCGCCATCGCCCGTAGGACCTTATGCCCTAAACCTTCTCCGTGTGGGAGGAAGCCTTTTATTATTCTGGGCTTCCTGGTTTTTTGCGAAAAACAAAGTTGCCGTCAATAGGAAAGACAGGATGCGGCTTATCCTGTGCGGCCTGTTTGGAGTAGCCATCAACCAGATGCTCTTTATCAAAGGCCTCACCATGACCACTGCCATACATGCCTCCTTGCTTATGCTCTGTTCCCCGATATTGATTACACTCCTTGCTTTCTGGATGTTAAAAGAAAGAATAACTATTGTAAACATAACAGGGTTGGCCATTGGCATTACTGGTTCTGTTTTACTGATAACAGGCAGGCAAAGCGCCAGCCAGCCAAAAGATTATCTTACCGGCGACGTATTTATTCTTCTTAATGGTATCTCCTATGCTTTTTATTTTGTACTGGTAAGACCACTCATGGAAAGATATACGCCCCTGCAGGTAATAAGATGGGTTTTTACTTTCGGGTTCATTATGATGTTACCGGTAGGATGGCTGCAGTTTGGCGAAATTCAATGGCAACAATTTACTTTGACCCAAACAGGCGTTTTATTATTTGTAATATTAGCAGGTACATTCCTTGCCTACTTGTTTAATGCCTATGGTATCCGGATATTAGGGCCGGGGGTTACGAGCGCCTATATTTATATACAATTGGTATTTGCTGTCACCATCGCTGTTTTGTTTTTTGATGAACAGCTTACTTTACCAAAGATCTTCGCGGGTACTATGATCCTTGGCGGAGTATATTTAGTAAGTTTAAAAAAGCCCCGGGGATAAAGAGAACAGGGAAATTATCTATGATAATTCGTTTGACCCCTGTCATTTGTGTTCCGCCTTCGGATAATCGGCAAACCAAAACTCTTTTCCGGCTTCTTTAAAATTCTTCCAATGCCGGGTATTTATCTTCAGGGCAAAGATGCCGCAGGTAGGAATATTGTCTATTCTTACATTCGTAAGGCTGTTGGCAAAATCAGTAATCCCGGGATTATGAGAAAATATCGCGACAGAATTGAATTGATCATCTATTGCACTGATCACTTTATAAAATATTTCAGCAGGAGCTTCATATAATTCCTGCCGGAGGATTACTTCATCTTTATCTCTTTTAAATTCATTCGCAAAAATAGTGGCGGTCTTCTTTGCCCGTTTGGCCGGGCTTGTAATGAAAGCATCAATATTGATCTTCTTATCCAGTAACCGGTGCGCCATTACCGGGGCATCTCTTTTGCCTCTTTCATTCAACGGACGGTCAAAATCACTTAAAGATGCTCCGTTCCAGTCGCTCTTGGCATGGCGGATAAGCAGGAGGATTTTACCCCCAACCCCTGAAGGGGAGCTATGAGATTTTCCGCTACCAGGATTTTTCATCTTATCAAAACTATTGAAAGATCATTGAAATATATACCGCTTGTACCAGGCCCCTTTAGGGGCGGGGGATTAGTACCCTCTCACATTCTTCCCTTCCATATAATTCATGAAAGCTTTATTCACTACTTTATTCCCCCCGGGAGTAGGATAGTCGCCGGTAAAATACCAGTCGCCCAGGTTACTCGGGCAGGACCGGTGAAGGTTCTCAATGCTTTGAAAGATCACATCGACAGGAATAGTAACTTCAGGCGGGGTAATCAGCTGCGCGACCTTCTGGGATATTTCATCCGTAGTAAACTGGTCATATAATTGTTTGACGATATTTTCAGTATGCAATTGATTATTTCTTTGCAGGTCCTTGCATTTTTCCCATAGCTCTTTCAGGCAATTTTCTTTTTTTCTTTCTTTCATCAACTGTACCGCCGCGTTAAAGGCAATAAAATCACCCATCTTGCTCATGTCGATCCCATAACAATCGGGATAACGTATCTGTGGCGACGAAGAAACAACAACTATGCGTTTCGGCTTCAGCCTTGACAACATACGGATGATACTTTCTTTCAGGGTTGTGCCTCTTACAATAGAATCGTCAATCACTACCAGGGTATCCTCCCCGGACTTCACGGTTCCATAGGTAATATCATAAACGTGCTGTACCATTTCATTACGGCCTGCATCTTCCGTAATAAATGTCCGCATCTTCACATCTTTAATGGCAATCTTCTCAATGCGCACCCGGCGATTGATCATCTCGCCAAGCTTTTCTTCATCAAAATCTTTATTCCAGCTCAGTATCCTTTCGATTTTCACCTTTGCCAGGTAATCTTCCAATCCTTTCACCAGGCCATAAAAAGCGACTTCAGCCGTATTCGGAATAAAAGAAAAAATAGTATTCCGGAGATCATGATTAATAGCATTCAATACCTGGTCGCTGAGATGATAACCCAAAGCCGACCTCTCTTTATATATTTTTTCATCGCTTCCCCGTGAGAAATAAATGCGTTCGAAACTACAAGCCTTCCTTTCCTTCGGCTCAAGGATTTGCGCAATTTCAATTTCTCCTTTTTCATTTACTATCAGGGCCTGGCCGGGCATCAGTTCTTTCACCTCATTTTCACCAACATTGAATGCCGTTCTGATAGCGGCTCTCTCTGAAGCCGCCACCACTACTTCATCATTGATAAAATAATAAGACGGCCGGATACCATTTGCGTCGCGGAATACAAAGCCAATACCATTTCCTGTTATTCCCCCAACATGAAAGCCCCCATCAAAAAGTGGGAGCGCTTTTTTCAGCACTTTTTTAATATCCATCTGCTGGGGCGATATTTCGTCCTCCTTGCATAAAAAAGTATGCATGAGTTCGATCATCGCTGCAAGGTCGCTGAAGCGTACTGTGGGATGCGGTTCTTTCCCGATCAGTTCAAATAATTCATCGGAATTTACAAGGTTGAAATTGCCTGCCAGGGCAAGATTCCTTGCAGGAATAATATCGCGGTTAATGAATGGATGGCAATATTCTAATTTATTTTTTCCCTGCGTGCCATAACGGAGATGCCCAAGCAAAAGCTCACCAAGAAAACTCACATTCCCCTTCATTAAACCCGGGTGGCTCTTAATATGAGGGTTATATTTTTCCAGTTCCTCAATTTCTTTACCTATTTGCTGAAAAATATCTGAAATAGCCTGGGGAGCATTGCTACGGATACGGTGCAGGAACGGATAACCGGGTTCAACATCCAATTTGACCGCCGCAACTCCTGCGCCATCCTGGCCACGGTTGTGTTGTTTTTCCATCAGCAGGTACAGCTTATTCAGCCCCCACATCACGGTACCGTATTGTTGCTGGTAATACGAGAAAGGTTTTCTCAGCCGGATGAATGCTAACCCGCATTCGTGTTTAATCGGATCACTCATGAAATCTCCTGCATATTAACGAGGCCATGCCTCCGCTATCCGGCTACACGTAAGTTTCGGCAGACAAAAAGCTTCAGCAGGCGAGCCGCAAAGGTAGGCGATTGCAGTAAAATGGCTGTATTAATTCGGGTAAGATTTATGCATTGTCCATTCTGGAATTTTGATCCCCCCTCAGACAGGAGGGAAATCATTACTGTCAGGGAAAAATTAGGTTTTGACGGTTTAAAGTTAGCAATATGGCAAGTTTCGAATGATGCTGAATCTCCTACCCCATGAAGTTTTCCGTTCCACTTTTTTCTTGATAAAAAAGTGGAGCAAAAAATCAAGGCTTCAGAAAAAAGGCTAAAAATTGAATCGGCCGGCTAAGAAAAACAAGTCCGGGCAATAGAATAAAGCCCGGCAATAGTGCGACTTTTCGACTACTTACAAAGCCCGGCTTCAGAACATGGTGTTTTTCTTTTAACGCCTGCCGATTCAATTTTCTTAACGCCTTTTTTCTGAGGCCGGGAATGACCTGCGCAGCAATGATTGGAATCCCACCTTTCAAAACAGGACAGTACCGAAATTTATCCGAACGGGTTCGTAGTGTGAGAAATTTTTACAACGGTATTGTTACCTGTACCGTACAACCTTTTCCCGGGGCCGAGTCAATCCTGATTGTTCCGCCAAATAGCCCCGCCCTGTTATTCATATTGTTAAAGCCAAGTCCTTTTTTTATTGATTTTGGATCAAAGCCTTTGCCATTGTCCGTGATAGAAAGCATCACTTTACCTTCTCCTGTTTGCAAATCAATTTTTATGGAACTGGCCTGCGCATGACGGATGATATTGTTGACCTGCTCCTGGATGATCCGGAACAACATCAGTTTCATATTATCGGATAGCAGCGCATCATTAAAATCGCTGTATTGAAAATCAATATCGAAAGCATGTGTATTTTTTAAAGGATTACACAGATCCTTGACAGAAGCCACGAGGCCGATATCATTTAATGAAGGAGGAACCAGGGATTGGGATAACTGCCGGATTTCATTCACCATATCCATTAACCCTTTATGCGCCTGGTTGATCATTTTGAGCAATTCCCCGCTTGCCTTTTCTTTGGCTACTTCAAGATAAAGACGGGTAGTAGTAAGATGCTGGCTGATATTATCATGCAATTCCCGGCCGATTTCGCTGCGTTCTTTTTCCTGCCCGTCAATAGTAGCCCTTAAAAGCATTTTCTGCTTCTGAATTTCCTGGTCTATCAGTTGCTGGGCCAAACGTCTTTGCTCTGTAATGTCAGTAAAGGAGCAGATAACATGAAGAATATTATCATTGCTATCCGTTACCACTTCAGCATTGACCAGCACCCATACTCTTTCTGTAGTGCCTGCTTTATGAACTCCCATTACGATATCCCTGACCGCTTTCCGGGTTCGGAGGGCAATAGATATGGGGTAATCATCCCGGGGAAATCCTGTGCCATCATCACGAATAATATCCCAGTCCAAATCAAGGATAGCTACCCCGACCAGGTCTTTTTCAGTAAGACCAAATAATTCGTAGGCCGGCTCATTACAAATAAGCACCTGTCCTTTTTCATTCAAGAGGAGAACTCCCAGTTTCAGGTTGTGAATGAGATGGCGAAATCTCTGTTCGCTTTCCACTAAGGCCGCCTCGGCATTTATACGCGCAGTATCATCACAAAAATAAATGAGCATGGCTCCCACATGAGGATTGGAAAGCAGATTATGACCACGGATCATGCACCATAGCCATTCCCCTGATTTTTGTTTTATCCTTGCATTGATAAATTTTGATCCCGGTGTTTTTTTTACTTCTTCAAAAAAAGCAGCGGCGCCGGAAGCACGATCGTCAGGGTGCAGAAATTCAAAAGCGTTTTTTGTGAGCAACTCTTCCGGCTCGTATCCTACTATTTTTTTTACCGATGCTGAAGCAAAACTGATGATGCCTTCCGTGCTGGTGAGTAAAATACCATCTAAGGAATCAGCAATAAGATTACGATAAAATAATTCGCTTTGCCGTAGTTTATCCCCTGCAGGTTCTTCGATCCCTACCCATTGAATCCTTTCAGGCTCATCGGCTCCATTGCCTGCCAAAGACAATTCCCAGCAAATCTTTGAAGGATATCCGGGGTGCCGCAGGCCTAGAGGACCCGTGGTGGCAGGACGGCCGGCTTTTTCAAGGCATTTTTCGATCGCTGAAAAGCATTGATTGATGTCGTCCTTAGCAATAATTTCTCTAATGGATAAAGCCGGAAGCCGGTCCACAGTAAATCCTGATCTTTTACCAAACAATGGGTTGGCATACAGGAGATGGCCTTTTATATCCGTAATAATGAAAAAAACCTGGCTGGAATGACGGAAAAGGCCTATTAAACTTTGCTCAAACAGCGATTTCATCATGGTTAGGTTTTATCCATGCTACTAATAAAGCCTTCATGATTTGCCACTGTAAAGACAGTCTGGTTGTGCTATTCAAAAGCTATATTACAATTTTTAATTGAAAGCGTGTCAGACTTGTGTAAAATAAAACTGTCCCGCCAATAGCGGGACAGTTTATAGTTCTTTATTGCAGACTACGTTAATTAAAACCCTTTTGAATCACTACTCGCAAATTTCTGAACCTTCGGGCAATCGGCTGCGGCCGCATTATCTACCATAATATAGTAAGTAGGAATTCTTTCTCTCAGCCATTTATCGAGTACTATCCCTTTCTTTTCTTCCAATGCCATCTGGGATATTTTACTATAATCATCCCGCAGGTTCATCCGGTGAGGTTCAGACCTGGATTTAAGATAAACAATGCGAACACCTTTTTTACCCTGGTCGCTGGTAAAGATTACCGGCGCTGAAACATCGCCTACTTTCATTTTGCCGATCATAGCTACCATATCTTTGTCCAACTGGTCAATAGTAACATAGGGAGCCCCTTCCCGGTTAAGAATAAATGCGCTGCTGAATTTAGCCGCTTCATCATTGCTATATTTTGATGCCGCTTCATTAAATCCTAATGTACCTGCTACCACCTTTGAACGTACAGAATCAAGCTTACTTATAGCCAGGTTGAGTTCAGCATCCGTTACGGGCGGCACACGGAGAATTAGACGCACATGCGCATCATCTCCCTTACGCTCCACCATCTGGATAAGAAAATACCCGAACTTATCTGATTTTACCGGCGCCGATATTTCACCATTCTTCAAACGGAAAGAAGCAGAGAGGAATGCAGGATCCCAGGTCTTTTCATTGCGGTTGATCTGGTAATCGCCTCCGCGGTCCTTACTTCCCGGGTCTTCGGAATACCTCTTGGCCAGTTGGTCAAAGGTGGCCAGTTTTGTTTCAACCTGCCTTTTATAATTATTCATTTCTGAAACAATATATTGTTCCAGGTCATGAGAAGCTTTGGGATAAATAACCACCTGCCCTATCTCCAGTTCCGTTTCAAAAAATGGAAGACTGTCTTTGGGAATACGTTCAAAAAAGTTTCTTACTTCAGTAGGTGTGATCTTGACTCCGCCGACAATTTTTTGCTGCATGGCTTCCGCCAGCTTTCTTTCTCTCACCGATTCTCTCGCATCATCTTTGATCTGGTATACCGTTTTCCCGGCTACATCTTCCAATGCCTGCTGTGATCCCATCTGGTTAATGTAATAACGTACCTTTTGATCAAGTTCTGCTTCTATTTCTTCATCCGTCACCGGTAAAGAATCTTTTTCCGCCTGCAACATCAGTACTTTGGAAACAATAGCCTGCTCCGTGATCTGGCATTCTGCGCTATCCGGGATAGCTACTCCCTGGCGCGCAAGGTCGCTGATGGAATTCTTTATATCTGAATAAAGAATGATACGATCTCCTACTACTGCAATTATTTTGTCAGCTACCGCTTTTTTGGGTTGTCCCTGTGCGGCCACAATGCCCGTGAAAAAAAGGAAAAAAGCGGTTAGTATTTTTCTTGTATGAAACATGTTATTCAAAAATAGTTTTACCTGTCAACCCGGGAAATACTTTAAGGGGTATTTAACAAAAGTTTGAGAGGGAAAAGCGGTTAGCTAACAGCTAAAAAGCTCACAACGTTCTCTTCACTTCTTCTTCTTCAAATGCCTCTACCACATCCCCTACTTTCAGGTCGCTATAGTTTTTAATGGTAAGTCCGCATTCCATTCCGGCCTGCACTTCCTTTACATCATCTTTAAAACGTTTCAGGGAAGCGAGTTCCGCGCTGGCGCCTTCTGCTGTCGGGTAGGTCACGATACCGTCGCGGATAAGACGGACTTTTGAATCGCGTTTGATCTTCCCGTCTCTTACATAGCAACCCGCTACAATAGCTTTGTCAAACTTAAACACTTCCCTGACTTCCACATTCGCAACGATTTTTTCCTGGATGGTGGGCTCGAGCATACCTTCCATCGCACTCTTCACTTCCTCGATCGCATTGTAGATGATAGAATACATCCTGATCTGGATACCCGCGTTTTCAGCAAGTCTTGCTGCCTGTAAGGAAGGACGTACATTAAAGGCAATAACAATAGCATCCGAAGCTTCCGCAAGCACAATATCACTTTCATTGATCTGTCCTACGCCTTTATGTATAACAGTTACCAATATTTCCTGGGTAGAAAGTTTTTGCAACGAATCACTCAATGCTTCTACTGAACCATCCACATCACCCTTGATAATTATCTTGAGCTCTTTGAAATTACCCAATGCCAAACGACGACCGATCTCATCGAGGGTAATATGTTTTTTAGCCCGCATACCCTGTTCCCGCAATATCTGTGCGCGGCGATTGGCGATTTCTTTGGCTTCAGCTTCGTCGGCATATACTTTGAATTTTTCACCTGCCTGGGGAGCGCCATTCAAACCCAATATCACAGCAGGGGCTGATGGACCGGCTTCGTCCTGTTTCTTATTTCTTTCATTGAACATTGCTTTCACACGACCATAGTACTGGCCGCTTACAATCAGGTCGCTGATTCTCAATGTTCCGTTTTCTACCAATAATGTCGCTACATATCCCCGGCCTTTATCGAGAGAAGCTTCAATAATGGTACCGGTTGCTTCACGGTCAGGGTTAGCTTTCAGGTCAAGGATTTCCGCTTCCAGTAATATTTTCTCCAGTAGCTTGTCAACGTTCAATCCTTTTTTCGCTGATATTTCCTGGTTCTGGAATTTGCCTCCCCATTCTTCCACGAGCAAGTTCATTTGTGAAAGCTGTTCGTAGATCTTTTGCGGGTTGGCTCCATCCTTATCCATTTTATTAATAGCAAATATCATGGGCACCCCTGCGGCCTGCGCATGGCTGATCGCTTCACGGGTTTGAGGCATCACTGCATCATCCGCAGCGATAACGATCACCGCGATATCGGTTACTTTGGCGCCTCTTGCACGCATGGCAGTAAATGCTTCGTGACCGGGCGTATCTAAGAAAGTGATTTGTTTTCCGTTTGGCAATTCCACCTGGTAGGCCCCGATATGCTGGGTAATGCCACCGGCTTCTCCCGCCACTACATTCGCGCTGCGTATATAATCCAGCAAAGACGTTTTACCATGGTCTACGTGACCCATGATCGTAACAATAGGAGAGCGGAACTTTAATTCTTCTTCATTATCCTCATCATCTTCGTCTTCCTCCATCTCCATCTGCTTTTCCATATCGATGAACTCCACATCAAATCCAAATTCGCTGGCTACCAGTTCTATTACTTCAGCATCAAGACGCTGGTTAATAGATACCATGATACCGAGTCCCATACACTTGCTGATAACATCGGCAAAACTTACATTCATCAGGTTAGCGAGCTCGCTCACACTGATAAATTCTGTTACCAGCAGTTTGTTGTCCTCGGCTGCCTCACCGGCGGCTTCGGCCAATCCATGTCTTTTCTCACGACGGATCTTTGCCTTCAGGCTTTTACCCCTGCCTCCGGCGCCGGCCAGCCTGGCCTGTGTTTCTCTTATCTTTTCCTGGATCTCTTTTTCATCAATCAGCTTTTCTTCCCGGCGGCCTCCACCCCTGCCATCTCTTCGTCCACCGCCACCACCAGTTCTGCCACGCTGATCAGGCCTGTTGAAACCTCCGCCGCCTGGTCTTTTATCTTTAGTCGCAGTATCCTCTTTCCTGACTTCTTTTTTCTCAATCGGGATGCGCTTTCTTTTTCGCTTCTCCTCTTTTTTGGGCCTTGTATCACTATCTACAGGCAACTCGATCTTACCGAGGATCTTGGGGCCCTCTAATTTATCCGCCTTTATATTTTCAATATGAGTGATAGCTTCAACTTCGGGCGCTTGTTCTTTTGCAACTACTTCTTCTTTCTCTTCCGCTTTGGCAACTTCTTTTTTCCCTTTTTTGGGAGCCGCTTCTTCTTTTTTCGTTTTCTTTCCGCCTTCAGTTGCAACTTCCTTGGAGGGCTGCTTTTTCTCTTCCGCAGGTTTTTCTTCTTTAGCGACAGCAGGTGTAACTGCTTCTTCCGTTTTTTTCTTTACCGTCTTTTTAGGTCTTGTAGATGAATCTATCGCTGAAAGGTCAATTTTGTCAACTACTTTGGGTTTTTCAATTTCAGGCGCTTCTATTTTAATTATTTCTTCTTCTTTCTTCGGTTCTTCTTTTTTGGCTGCCGGAGCTTCTACTACTACGGGCTCTTCTTTTTTCTGAACTACTTTTTTCTCTTCTTTTTTGAAACTGATCTCTTCTTCTTCCTTTTTCTTTTTAGCCTCAGCCTGCGCGCCCTTGGGAAGATCTACCTGGTCGCTCTTCATCTTGGCCGCCTTATCGCTTGAGAATTCCATCTGCAGGGAACGATACATCTCCTCCGTCAACTTAGACGTTGGTTTCAGATCATTCTTAGGAAATCCTTTACCAATCAGGAAGTCAATAAGCGTATCCTGCCCGATGTTAAACTCTTTGGCCGCGGCCAGTAATCTTGGAAGTTTTAATTCTGCCATTCAATGTTTTTAGATTGTCAATGGTGAGTGGTCAGTGGTGAGTTTTAATTTCACTCACCATTCAGCACTCACTTTATCATTCCTTTTGAAATTCCTCCTGCAACACTTTTCTCACTTCTGCGATGGTTTCTTTTTCAAGATCCGTTCTTCTTTCCAGTTCTTCAGGGCTCAGGGCTAATACACTTCTGCCCGTATCGCAACCTACGCGTTTCAATTCATCAATTACCCATGGCTCGATCTCATCGCTGAATTCTTCCAAATCAATATCAAATTCCTCTACTTCATCCTCCGTGTCACGATAAACGTCTATTTCATAGCCTGTCAATTCGCAGGCCAGTTTGATATTTACACCCCGGCGACCAATCGCCAGGGAAACCTGGTCGGGTTTCAGGTAAACACTTGCATGTTTATTCTCGTTATCCAGCTCCATGCTGGTAATCTTCGCGGGTGTTAAAGATCGTTGAAGCAGCAACTGTGTATTACTTGTCCAGTTGATAACATCAATATTTTCATTCTTCAGTTCACGGACTATGCCATGAATGCGGCTGCCTTTCATACCCACGCAGGCGCCTACAGGGTCAATGCGATCATCATACGATTCTACAGCAACTTTAGCTCTTTCTCCCGGATCACGAACTATTTTTTTAATAACAATCAGGCCGTCGAATATTTCAGGCACTTCAATTTCCAATAATTTGGCCAGGAAATCCGGTGAAGTTCTTGAAAGAATGATAACCGGGTTATTATTCTTCATATCCACTTTCTTCACCACGGCACGGATATTCTCTCCTTTTTTGAAATAATCCTGGGGTATCTGTTCGCTTTTGGGTAAGATCAGCTCATTTCCTTCTTCATCCAGTAATAATATCTCTTTTTTCCAAACCTGGTAAACCTCCGCGCTGATAATTTCACCGGTCCTGTCGCCATATTTTTTTGCCAGTACATTTTTCTTCAGGTCGCTGATACGGCTGGCCAATGTTTGTTTGGCGGCCAGGATAGCCCTGCGGCCAAAATCATAAAGGTCTATTTCCTGGTATAATTCTTCTCCTACTTCAAAGTCGGGCTCGATCCGGGTAGCATCGGAATATGCGATTTGGGCGAGCGGGTCTTCTACCTGGCCATCTTCCACGATCATCCGGCGACGGATAATCTCAAGGTCGCCTTTTTCCGCGTTGACGATAACATCGAAATTTTCATCGCTGCCATATTTTTTGCGCAGCAGGGTCTTGAATACGTCTTCTACTACTTTCATCATAGTAGGACGATCAATGTTTTCCGCGTCTTTAAATTCCTGGAACGCTTCAATAAGATTAATACTTGCCATAGACTTTAGCTTTTAGCTGTGAGCTTCTAGCTATTAGCTAACAGCTAACAGCTAAAGGCTTTTCTTAAAACTTAATTTGAATTTTTGTTGTTTTTATGTTATCAAATGAAATGATATGTGTTATCATCTCCTTTTTTTTACTTGCCTGCCGGCCAGGCAGGTTCTTTCCTTTTTCTTCCTCTACCGTAATTTCCGTTTCGGTGACACTGACTAATTTTCCTTCTGTCCTGGTACCATCCTTTTTTATCACTTCCACATAGCGGCCGATATTCTTCAGGTACTGGCGATGCAGTTTCAGGGGTTCGTCCAAACCGGGTGAAGAAATTTCGAGGGAAAAATCATTTCCCGGGAAAAAATTACTTTCTTCAAGATCTTTATACAGCCGCCGGTTGTATTGAACCAACTTATCAATATTCACCCCGTTATCAGCATCTACAAAAATCTTTACGTTATTGGTCGGTTTGATCCGGATATCCACCAGGAAGACTCCCGGTTCGTCACGGATCAGGGCTCCAACCTTTTGCTCGAGCGCTTTTACCTGGTCTTCCATGTTCATATTAGATAAAAGAAGAAGGGAACGGTCTCGTTCCCTTCTAACATCTGTTCCGCTGCAAAAGTAGGACAAAATAGGTATTCGATCCAAATAATTGGAAGGGGATAGGGGGTCCCTCTTGCATCGGGAGGGAAATTTGTTTAAAATCGTAAGCACATTATTCTTCCAAACCAGCTTGAGAACCGGGACATTAGAAAATGGTCTATTTGGCAAAAATTTCACAATTTCCCCAATCACCTTCATCTCCCAATTTACCCCTGGGCCGTAATTTTGTTATCCTTCGCTATGATACGTATTTTATTATATGGGTTGCTTATCTGGTTTTTGTATAAACTGATCTTTCATTTCATTATACCTGTATATAATACTACCCGCCACATAAAGAAGAAATTCAGGGAAATGCATGCTCATATGCAGGAAGAACAACAAGGATTTGGCCGGCCTTCAGCCGAAACTCAATCATCTCAAAGATCTGCTTCCGAAGATTATATTGATTTTGAAGAGATCAAATAGTCCTTTCTTGATCATATTTTTCTATTTTTGCGCCTCATTACAATCCCGATTGATATCGGGACTGGACCCTTAGCTCAGACGGTTAGAGCATCCCGACATAAGTCGGGAGGGTCGTTGGCTCGATTATATAGTTCTTTTTATAAAAAATATTTTCCCGATTGATATCGGGACTGGACCCTTAGCTCAGACGGTTAGAGCACCTGACTCATAATCAGGGGGTCGTTGGTTCGATCCCAACAGGGTCCACAATATTTATTTAAGGATGTCTTGTTTTGTTTACATCCTGTATTCAGAGGCTTTAGATCTTTATTATATTGGTTGCTCTGATAATCCTG
>JAUZOA010000042.1 GCA_030706685.1 Bacteroidota bacterium | reverse complement strand
TTTTTTTAAGAAAAGAAAGTAACACAGACTCTACCTAGTGCAAAGCCTGACGAAAACCACAACAGGTCTCATTTTTCAGACATAATTATTCCGCAAGCAGTAATTGGTAAATTTGGGTAAGGACTAGCTGTTACAGGCGGGGCTATGCTGTCCAAAGGACTCCTTTGGAGGCTGAAAAATATATACTTACTAGCAAACAAAGTATAACGATTTTCCATTTTGATAATTATGCGTATCGGAGCGACGGACAAATAAGCGTGGGTACTTGCTTATTTTCCCTAAGATTGATCTGCTATCCATTTAGCGGGAAACAACAACGCTGTCGTAATGTTTCGCGCATAAAAAAGCCGCTACCTGCAAAGGCAGCGGCTTCAAACTTCACTAACTTCAAAAAATGTTACCTGATTACTTTTACCCCAATAAAAGTACCGGTCGCATCGAATAGTAAACCGTATTTGGTATTGTTGGAGTCGATAATCACCAAATAATCTTTCACCAAACCGTTTTGCATATATGAAAACGCTTTTTCAAATACATATCCCGGGTAGGTTGCCGTCAAGTAGTTCGTAACAGCCCCGGGGAGCGCGTTGGCATCTATTGACACAACCTGGCCATTGTGCGCGGCTAGCGGAACATGGGTAATAAATGAACCTGAAGAGGTGAATATCGTTGCAAATAACCCATTATTCGTACTTATAACTATATAATCACCGTTTCTTTTTATAAACGCATGCAACAGGGTATCCTGCGGGTAGTTCGTAGCAAGATAAGTTTGTATGGCAGCAGGCAACGAGCTTATCGCTATCGTGTCCCTATGCGCCGCATCCCTGTTATCAAAGCATCCTCCATGGTGCCACCCGGACCCAAGTAAATCGCGCCCCTCCCGCTGTTCCAATACTTCCACGAAATTTCCTGACGCATCAAATTTAATTCCAACAGGGTTGCCGTTATATTGAATAATAGCAATATAGCCGTTCAATGTTCCGGCGCTATTGTTAATGTCAAAAGCCTTTACGGCCGTATAACCAGCATAGTTGGTACCCAGGTAATCGGTTACCGTGGAGGGAAGGGCGCTGAAATCTACCGCGGACAGCTTATCTCCGGTCCCGCAGGTATGTATTACATATATGGAATCACCCGCCGTTGTAGTGCTGGCCGCTATGGCTATGGCCCTTTGTTGGACCGCCGCTTGCTGAATAGCGGCTGACCCGGCCGTACCGGCAGAATTGTCCTTTTTGCAGGAAACCATTGCTCCCGTTACAAAAATCCCTAAACCCAAGATCGTCTTTTTCATTTTTTAAAGTTTTTACGTAAAAAGTTGTTGTTCCGTTTGTCTTTAAAGTTGTTTCATGCTATTTTATTTTAAAATGTATCTAAATCTAAAATTACCTGTCTTTTCATGAAGCAGTAGTCATTGGAATGGCAGGCCAAATGACCTGGTTTCAAATAAAAATTTATTGAAAACCCGGCCTCAGCATTCTGAGAATCCCCAATCCCGAAATTTGGTTATGGTGAAGGTGTAGCGTGGCTTATCTTAAAGATTAGTAAAAATAAATTATGGTTGGGTTACATAAATAATATAAAAATGTGCTTAACAACCGCGCAACAATCTGTTAGATTTTTTTTAACAGGCAGGAATTTTCACGCCTTTGGGGTCGACCATCAGGTCTAATGCATTTTGCAGAATTAAGGACTGTAAGAGAGCAGCAATAGACGAAATATTGCGGTTTCCCTTTTTGATAGCTATGTGTATCGGAGCGAACTATTGATCATCGCTAGTGATCCCTTATTTTCCCTAAGATTGATCTGCTATCCATTTTGTGGGAAACACCAACCGATGGTGTAATTGCAGTAATTTCTGCGAATGCAAATCTATTGGCCAGCATCAGAGTTATGTTTGCAGAATGCCGTATTAGTATCGTATATTTATGTGTGAGCGGAAATCATGAAACATCTCACTATTATTCTTAGCCTTTTTCTTTCCCACTATTCTCATGGACAGAAGTGGTCGGTCTTGACAAACACAGCCATTAAGAGACTGAAACTTTCCGGCGGATATGATAATATTACTTATTTTACAAACGACTCCTCGATGGTTGCTATAAGCAATGTATTCGCCGACGACTTCTCTCAATTATTTATAGAAAATCCCGGCTGTCTTGATTCTATATGCAGAAAATTAACCGCAGTTGTGCCTGAATTCTTCGTTCACGATTCTCTTTTAAAGTATTTCCAGGAATGTAAGATTAAACATTTAGTGTATTTATCACAAAGAACAGTTCGTAGGATTGATGACGTAAAATTACTTTGGTCTATAACTAATCTTTATGGCGAAGGACAACCCTGCGATACACAAATAATCGTAAGAAAGATTATCAAAAGAGGACAGATGCGATTTAAGTTTATATCGGTAAAGGAAGTTACATGTCAACTATGACTGCTGCTAACATACAGTACTGTTGGCGGATAGGCTATTACAACTTTCATGAAATTTGGTGTTACAGAAATACTTAGACAATTAGATGAAGAAGCGGGATTGTTTAGCTTTACACCTTTGATGTTTTCCGTTAAGTCTAACGCATTTTGCAGAATTATGGACTGTAAGCGAGTACCAACAAACGAAGTATAACGATTTTCTTTTTTGACAGCTACGCGTATCAGAGCTACCTGCGGATCGTCATTGGTGCTCCCTTATTTTCTCTAAGATTAATCTGCATCCATTTAGCGGGAAACGACAACCAATGGAGTAAAAATTCTATTTAATAATGTTTTTAATGGCCGTTTATTGGCATTGATCTGATGTAGTTTTTATTAATTACCCGCTTCTTATCAGTAAGCAGTCCATCCACCGTCTGCCGTTATCACCGCCCCGTTTATAAAGCTTGCTTCATCCGAAGCGAGGAAGAGCGCGATATTAGCGACCTCCGCAGGATTTGATGACCTTGGATTTAAAACCATGCCGGGCATTATTCTTTCATTTGCCAATGCGGATATTTTAGTAAAATCAATTGTAGCGCTGATATTGGTATCCATCGCTCCGGGCGCTATAGCATTACAACGAATGCCGGATTTGGCATATATATAACCTGTATTTTTTGTAAGCCCGATGATAGCATGCTTACTGGCTGTATAGGCTGCTCCGGCTCTTGCTCCCTGCAACCCGCCTATGGAAGCAATATTGATGATAATACCGTATTTTTTTTCAAGCATAATTTTTAATACACTGCGCATGGCTTTACAAGGCCCGTTCAGGTTGATGGCCATAACCCGATCCCACATGAGGTCCGTAACATTGGCAACCGGGCTAAAATCATCCATGATGCCGGCATTGTTTACCAGGATATCCACGGTTCCATAGGTATCAACAGTTGTTTTAACCATATTTTCAATATCATCCGCTTTAGCCATATTTGCAACAACAATAGTTATAGTGCCGCTCTTTGCTGTGACTTCATCTTTTAACACGCCTAGCGCTTTCTCATTAATATCTGCTGCCACAACTTTCGCGCCTTCTGCCGTATAAAGCATTGTAATTGCCCTGCCAAGACCGGAAGCTGCCCCGGTTATAATGGCTACTTTATTATCCAGCCTTTTCATTCTTTTGTTTTTTCAAATATAGAGGATCATTATGCGCTGAATAATGACTGCAATCATCAGGCTATTTGATGTTTGACACTAAGGCATGAATAACCGTACAAGAGACTCTAATATCCGTTTTTATATCACCGCAAAGCATAGGTTTGGCAGACACCGCAACTGTTTTGAAGATTATCATCATCTCCGGCCAATACCTTGAAATCGTTAAAACGATTACCGGGTAATCTTTTTTTTCATAGTCCACTGTTTGAATCCTACTGTCAGGACACTACTTTTTATAGATACCAAGCTCCGTAGGAGCACCCTGTTTATAACGATCTATCAAATAAGATAGCGTGGCCCCGTAGGAGCCTCCTGTACAACTGTTTTATTACAGGAAGCTCCTATGGAGCCTGGGCGCATTAATATGTTCGGTTTCTATAAACAGGATGCTCCTACGGAGCAACGTGACTGACCTATTATTTGTGCCCTGACAGTAGGATTCAAACAGTGGGCTATGAAAAGGAAATAAGTCCTGAATGGTTTTAGCTGTATTCTTACAGCAATATTGGTCTTATGTGCAATGATAAATACATGGGTTTCTTATTTTTCTTTATTCATTACTCCTGTTTACTATAATCTTCCGAACAGTTGTGATACAGGCGCCAACGCCGGGAGCCAGCTTTTGAAAGAGGAGATTGGCAGATTGAAGCTGGCAGGTTCAGTGATCATTTTGGCTCTTTATGGTTTAGAAAAAATCACTGTTTGTAAAGTTGCCTACCTTTCCGTCCCAATTTTGCTAATAATTTACAATGGAAACCAAAGAGATGCTGCCAAAAGAGCAAGGATTAACCTTCTCAAAAGCAAAGTTATTTTTCTATATTTTAGTGATCCTGATTTTTGCCTTCGTTATTTATTACTTTGCTGAAATCAGGGATGATATAACGCTCTTTATAAAAGTTAACCCTGCCTGGCTTGCTGTTGCGTTAGCTGCGCAGTTGGGAACCTATCTTTTCAACTCAATTATCGTCCGTGGCTTACTGCGAACCTTTGAGCCAAAATCTTCCATTCCGATTAAACAATTATTCCAGGCCAGTATTGTGACACTCTTCATTAACCAAACTGTTCCGAGCGTCAAGCTAAGTGGCAATATCTACTTTTTTAATTTTCTGAAGAAGAGAGGGGTCACTGAGCACCGTGCTTATTCTTTACTATTGCTTGAATTGCTCACATTCTATACGGCTGTTGTTTGCATTATTCTCATCCTTCTTTTCATTTGTTTATTCTGGAGAGGGATACCGATATATTTCTTCTTCATTTTTTTAGGCGGAATCGGCGCCTTTGTATTTTTTGCATTACTTATTGGGTTGCTGGGGAGAGGCAAGACAATCGTTTTATTGCTCAAAAAGCTGTCACGCATCCGGTTCCTGAAAAAAAGTATCAGCCAATTTGAAAAGATTCATTTTGACAGCATTAAAAATCCGTGGCGCATTTATGCAGAGCATACCCCCATCGTTATCAAAACGATTCTTCTTCACATTTGCATTTTTCTTTGCGATTCACTCACTTTGTACGCGCTCTTTCACGGGCTTGGCGTGCCGGTGTTATTTCTCTCCGCGTTGGTGGGGTTAGTCCTGGCAAAAATTATTTCTTTATTACCGTTTACCCCGGGAGCACTGATCCTCTATGAAGGGAGTATGACCTTCTTCTATGTGCATCTTGGGGTACCGGTTGCTGTGGCCGCAGTTGTCACATTATTGTACCGGGCATTGTCATTCTGGCTACCGATACCTGCAGGTTTTTTTCTTTACAGGAAATTGCAAAATTCTTCAACAAGTAAATAGGGTTCCGGTCCCGGCTTACAGGTTGTCAAAACAAACTGGTGATGGCCAATTTTCAAACTTGACCACTGCTAAACTTTTATCATCAAGGGTCCGTATATTTTGTACCCGTAAATAAATCACCTGGCCATTTTATTTAGTTTTCCTCTTTAATCATTCTACTTCTCACCCGGTTTATTTTTTTGCAGCGATTTCTTCATTGGCAATCTTAATGATTGAAGCGGCAGATCTTTGAATATCTTTTTTGGTTGTCATCCATGAGGATACGCTGATTCTCATGGCTGTTGTTCCCTTCCATATGGTACCCCCGCACCAACAGGTTCCATCCTCCTGGATTTTTTTGATGATCCTGTTTGTCAGGGCCGCATCACCAAAAGAAACAAGCACCTGGTTAAGCACCACATCGTTCAATACCCGGAACCCAGCCTTCTTTAAATCGGAGGCAAATAGCTCAGCATAGCCACAACAGCGCTCAATTAATTCAATTACTCCTTTTTGTCCCAATGAATATATAGCAGCCCATGTTTCAACTCCTCTTGCCCTTCTTGACATTTCCGGTGTATAAAAATAGGGGTCGGGTTCAACAGAATCAGGCAGGTAAGCAGCGCTGACAGCGAGGGCATTTTGTAATGCTTTGGGGTCTTTGCAAATTACCAGGCCACTATCGTAAGGAACGTTTAGCCATTTATGCAGATCAATTGCCCATGAATCCGCGAGTCCGCACCCTTCTATCAAATGAGATTTCATTGGGGAAACAGCAGCCCAAAGACCAAATGCTCCATCAATATGTACCCAGGCCCGCTTTTCCCTGGCTAGCTGGCAGATTTCTTTGATCGGATCAATAGCGCCAGTATTGACATTCCCTGCCTGCAAACAGACCAGGGTTGATGCATCCAGTTCAGGCATCTTAGCGGCAATTATTCTTCCCTGGTCGTCAGTCGGAACTTTTACCAGGTTCTCTAAACCGAAGCCGGCAAGAATCAGGGCTCTAAGCATACTGGCATGAACTTCTTCTCCAACAATTATGCGGATCGGGGGAGCGCCATTTATCCCATGAGCCTTACTATTCCAGCCCAGTCGTTCATAAATGAGTTGCCGGGCAGCTAATACACCACAAAAATTTGCCATGGTAGTTCCCGTTACAAATCCGACTGCTGAATCCGCGGGTAATTTCAGCAGGTCCAACAACCATTTGCCTGCTATCTTTTCCGTCTGCGCGGCAATAGGAGATGATAGCTTAAACACGGCATTCTGATCCCAGGCGGATGCCAACCAGTTCGCGGCTAATGTTACGGGAAGTGTACCGCCAAATACAAATCCAAAATACCGGCCACCGTTACTTGCCACAGTATTGCGTGACCCGATTGTGTTTAATACTTCAAGTACTTTTTCGGGATCTGTAGAAGAACCGGGTAGAGGAACAGACAGCTTTTCCAGTTCTTTTAATGCCGCTTCATCCGGGAAGACTCTTTTTTCCGGCAATTCAAGAAGATATTTCACTGCATATTCTTTTGCCTGCTCCAGTAACTTATTTTCTTTCATAAAGATCAATTAATGTATTTATAAGGCTGTATCGGTTGTACATAATCATTTTGACTTCTTCCTTTATCGCATGCTTAAATTCAAAACAGGCCATGGCAACATCGCCGGTCTTATAATAAAACGTTGAAGAAATGATTTTGGAATTAATTTAAAACTACCTTTTTCCCTGCGGCGGTTCCTGTTTTTCTTCCGGCAAAAATAGCACCATCGGCAGGATTTAAAGGATGAACAGTACAGGATCATGGAAGCTGAGGGGGAGATGCTGTTTTACAAGGCATTTATTTCACGCAAAGTCGCCAAGGAGCAAAGGACGCAAAGTTTAAGACTCTCTTTGGTCGCTGCATTAACTTTGCGGGCTTTACGGGAAATATGATTTATAATAAAAAGGTTTCGCGCAGAGAACGCAGAGGAGCAAAGGCCGCAAAGTATCAGGCTCCCTTTGCGTCGCTGCATTAACTTTGCGCGCTTTGCGTGAAATATTGGCGTCCCCTGCGTGAAACAAATACCTTATGAAGCTGCCTCATCAAATACTATTTGATTGAATGGTAAAATATATTCTATACCGGGAAATGAAACAGCAGATTTAATTTATTTTATAACTTTCCAATAGGCAATATTTCCCGGTTTCCTTTCATCAGTAGCCCTGGTTACAAGTGTATCCCCATTATGAATGTTTCCAAAAATCTCTATGCCTTTATCGGTAGACATACCCTGCCGTACATCCACCCATTCTGCTTTCCCGTTTTTTACCAGTATAACAAATTTCCGTTCCTGGGTAGTAGCAATAGCAACAGGAGGGACCACAAAAGAATTGTTATTTCTTTGCAGGTTTAATTTTACATAAGCGAAAGCGCCCGCTTTTAATTCATTGTTTTTATTATCATAAATAAATTCCCACTGTTCTGTCCTTGTTGAAGGGTCTATACTGCCGCTCTTGCGCGAAAGGGTTGCCGTAAATAATTTTTCAGGGTACGCATCCACGCGAAAACTAATATCTTTCTTTGCTGTAGCGGAGGCTACATATAATTCCGGAACACCGATTCGCAAACGCAGTATCCGGTTATTTTGTACTGTCAACAGCATTTGATTGGTGCCAACGAGCGCCCCCCTGTCTGCATTACGGCCGGTAACAATTCCATCAAACGGGGCTTCCAGTTCCAAATAGCCAGCTACTTCTTTGTAAGATTGGGCCAGCTTCCTGGCGGCTTCATACGAAGAGCTGTCCGCTATCAACTGGTTGCGGCTTCGCTCAAGATCAACGGGAGCTACAATACCCGCTGTTTTGGCCTGCGACGCTTTATATAAACGCTGGTAGACATCTTCACTGCTCATATATTTTGCCTTTGCCGCCTGCATGGATAATTGAAACTCGGCATACTTCGTCTGCAATTCCGGGGCTTCAATCAATGCAAGAGTTTGGCCGCGGCGCACCTTGTCACCCAAATCCACTTTCATTTCTTTCACATAACCCTGCACCCGGGCAAATAAGGCCGCCTGTTCATACGGCAATAATTCTGCGGGCAGTTCAATATTTTTAGCCACACTGGTATCATGCAAAATAAAAACAGGTACTGTATCCTGCACATTGGCAGCAGCACTTTGTTTAGCCGGCTGATTGTTATTACAGGCTGCCAATGCCAGGGTGGTGCAGGATAGCAGAATGACGCGCTTCATTAATAATATATTGCTTTTCATTATTCATTAAAATATTTACTATTCACATCGCCGGGGTCCATCGATGCGGCTGTATATTTTCTTCTGCCAATTCCCCATTGGAAAACATGCGGTAAAAAGAATAATACAGCAAGCATAGAAAAAATTAACCCGCCAATGACGGCAATACCCAGTGGCGCTGCCTGTTCACTTCCTTTGCCCAGGCCCAATGCCATTGGCAACATACCTGCTATCATGGCGAGACTGGTCATTAAGATAGGGCGTATCCTGCTTTCAGCAGCTTTGAAATGAGCTGTATTGATATTCCCCTGCCTCCTCAATTGTTCAGCATTGGTTACAAACAAAACCGCATTGGCAATGGCCACGCCTATCGCCATAATGGCTCCCATATAGGATTGTATATTCATGGTTTGACCGGTAATTAATAACAATAGCAGCGAACCCGCTACCACGGCAGGTACAACCGATAGCGTGATGGCTGCAACCCGGAAAGATTGAAAGAAAATGGTCATGACCAGGAAGATCACTACAATGGCGATCAGTAAACCAAACTGTAAGCTGGTTAAGGTTTGTTGCAGCAACTCGGGTTGACCACGGAGCAAGATTTTAGAACCTTTAGGTATGACCGTATTATTAATAACCGCATTTACTTTTTTGAATGCGCTGCCTAAGTCTTCTTCCTGTACATTGGCTGTAATAGTGATATAGCGCTGTTGGTTAAGCCTGTCATATTCGCCGGGCATAGTGATGCGTTTCCAACTGGCTACTTCATTGAGCAGATGTATATTCCCATTTGTTGATGCAACAGGAATCATTTCCAGTTGAGCCGTGCTGTTCATCCGGTATTCCGGATATTGTACCTGTACGATATAGGCGGTGCCGGTGGTTTTATCTAACCAGTAGCCCGGTGAAGTAAAGCGGCTGGATGAAGTAGCCGTTGCTGCAGAACGGGCGATTTGGTCTGCTGATATGTCCAACTGGCCTGCCTTTACCCTGTCCACATCAATCTTAATGGCAGGGTAGTCAAGCGGTGTGGCAACCTGTATATCTCTTAATGATGGTATGGCCGACAATTGCTTCACCAGTTGCATCGCAGTTTTTTTACCATCATCCAGGCTCTTGTTTACCACTGCAATTTCAACAGGATTGGTAGACCCGAGATTCAGGACTTGCTCTGCAAGGTCGCCGGGCTCGAAAGATATATTTGCACCGGGTATTTCTTTTTTTACCAATGCTCTTACCTTCTCTTTAAATGTTTCAATAGCAATAGCACCGGGTTTTAATTTTATTTTAGTTACAGATTCATGCGGGCCACTTGTCCATAAATGAATATAGTTTACAGGAAAGCTGGATGGTTGTGTTCCCACAAAAGCGGATGTAATATCTACATTTTCTTTTCCTGCAATATCGTTTACCAGGGATAATAACTTTCTTGTGGCGTCTTCCGTACGTTCTAATCTTGTACCTACCGGCAAACGCAAACGTACCTGGGTTTGCCCGGTATCTGTTTTGGGAAATATTTCTGTACCGGTAAGTGAAAATAATAATATGACCAGTCCTATAGATACTGCAATAAATAAAACAGTGAGAATGCCACTGCCTGTTTTGATACGTTGTCCTGCTCTTACATACCTGTTTTTGATACGGTTAAATAAGTTATTGGAAATTGTTTTTTCTTTTTCAGTTAAACGGTGTTTCATTAACCAGTTGCTCACCACGGGTACAAATGTCTGTGACAAGAGGAATGAAGCGATCATAGCAAAACCTACTGCCAGTGAAAGCGGAAGAAACATGGCCCTGGGTACACCGCTCATAAATAAGGAAGGAACGAAAACCGCCAGGATGCTTAAAAGTATCAGGAGCTTGGGCAAGGCGATTTCCTTGCTGGCATCGGCTATGGCCCTGGCCCTGGTTTTGCCCGTTTCAAGATGGCGATGAATATTCTCGATGGTTACGGTGGCTTCGTCCACTAATATGCCTACTGCCAGGGCCAGGCCACCGAGAGTCATGATGTTGATGGTTTGCCCAAAGAGATATAATAATGTTGCAGAGCTTAATAAGGCAAGTGGGATGGTCAGTATGACTATCAGGGCGCCTCTTCTGTCGTTTAAGAATAACAATACCATCAATCCTGTAAGAATGGCTCCGAGGCCACCTTCAAACAGCAGGTTTTTTAGGGCATTAATAACATAACCGGATTGGTCAAATTCATAAGATACTTTAATATCGTCGGGTATAGCTGCCTGCATATCGGGCAAGGCGGCTTTTACTCTCTGCACCACATCCCAGGTAGAAGCATCGGCCCGTTTGGTTACAGGAATGTACACAGAACGTTTGCCATTAATCAATGCATAGCTGCTGGTAACATCAGAACCTAAGCTAACAGTCGCTATATCTTTTACATATACAGCGACACCGCTGCCCATTTGTAAAGGGGTATTCTGTAAATCCTGCAGGTTTTCAATTACGCTGTTCTGCGGAGTAATATAAGTACTGTCGCCGATGCGTACATTACCTGCCGGACTAATCGTGTTAGATTTCAGCAACGATTGCACTACCTGGTCGGGCGTAAGATGATAGCTGCGAATTTTATCCGGGTCAACTGTAATCAATACCGTTTTCTGATTACCGCCAAAAGGAGGTGGTGCAGACACACCCGGTAAGGTAGAAAACATAGGACGCACTTTAAATAAAGCCAAATCAGAAATTTCACCCAGTGAACGTGTTTCTGAGCTAAAGACCAATTGCCCTACCGCTACACTTCCTGCGTCAAAACGGGTGACAAAGGGAGGTACAGTACCCGGTGGCATAAAAGCCCGGGCGCGGTTTACGTAACCCACTACTTCCGCCATTGCCTGGCTCATATCCGTTCCTTCATTAAACTCCAGTTTGATGAGGGCGGCTCCTTGTATGGATTTTGATTCTACATATTTTACCCCGGTGATGTACAGAAAATGATATTCGTAATAAGAAGTTACAAAACCTTCCATTTGTTCGGGCGATAAACCGCCATAGGGTTGAGCTACATAGACCGTCGGTAAACCCAGCCTGGGGAAAATATCAATCTTTGTATTACGAATAGCCAGTGAGGAGAAAAAAATGATGGCCAGTACAGAAACCAATATAGTAATGGGATGCCTTAGTGCGGCCGTTATAAGCTTCATACTGTCATTTCAATTGATCGGTAAATAAATTCAAATTGCCCTTTGCAACGGCTACGGCCAGTAAAGAACGCCATAACTGTAACAGGGCATTGGCATCATTTACTTCCGCTTTGAGCAATTCGTATTGGGCCTGGGCAAGCTGTGTATAATCAGTCAAGCCTGTCTCATAGCTCAGTTTTAATCCTTCATATACAGCCGTGGCTGCCTTTAATAATACAGGCGACTTGCCCGCGATCTTTATATCCTGTTGATATTGCTGTAAAGCGGTTGCCGTTTGTTTGGTAATATCCCGTTGCGCCTGGGCCAGTCTTGCCTCATCCGCTTTTAGTAATGACTGGTACTGTCTTTTTTTAATATTCACTTTGCTGTACTGTAAAACAGGAAAGCTGAGTTGGATACCTACTCCGGCGTTTGTACGTGATAAATTAAATCCATCCGGTTTATTAATGTGGCCGGCCGCATCTACGCCGGAACCACGGGAATAGATATTGCCCCATATATCGAGTTGTGGCACCCATGATTTTTGTATTTCTTTCAGACTGGCGGCGGTGCTGTTTTTCTGTGCTTCAAGTGTTTGAAAATAAGGATGTGTGATAATGTAGGAGACGGTATCAACCGGCATCATGACAGTTGTATTGAACAGTGTATCAGTCAATACAATATTTTCAGCAGAACTATCTATACCGGTTAGCCTGCTTAATTCAGTTAACTCTTGTTGGTAAACTCTTTCTGTTTGCAAAAAATCTATTTCAGACTGGGCAATGGCCGATTGAAACCGGGAAGTATCAATGCCTGGCCGCAATCCTGTTTTAGCAAGTACCAGGGATTGCTCCAGGCCCGTGTTATTTCTATCAATGGCTGCCTGTACATTTTTTAATAGATGTTTATAGTACACGGCTTCGAGATAGATATTTATTGCGTTGTATTGGTATTGAAATAATTGTTCATTATACGTGGCATTCGCCTGTTTAAACTGGGCTGTGGCTTTTTCTATAGCGGCACTGCGTTGGCCAAAACTGACAGGGTTCCATTTAATTAATGCGCCTGCCGCGGAGCCGGGAACAAAGTTTAAATCATTATTTATGGAAGGGGGTCCGCTGACAGGTAATAAAAAACCGGGATAACTCATGCCGGTAATATTATTGAACGTTGCCAGGTTGACCTGGTAACCGACTGTAAGATCAGGTACTATGCTGTTTTTTGCCAACCGGATATCTTGCTGGGTGGCTGATGCCTGTTGCCGGAAAGCTTCCAACTGGGGAAGATTGGCCTGTACTTTTTGTAACGCTTCTTTTATAGAGAGGCGGGTAGGCTGTGCCGTTGCTTTTTCAAATCCTGCTATCAACAGAAACAAGGGGAAAATCCATGACAACAGGCGGATTAAAACAGATGTTCCTGCTGTACTTATTACAAAGAGTTTTTTAGGCATATTGTTTCAGCCGTTAGAGTTTGTAAAGAAGACAATGTTATTATAGCAGCAACCCAAAACATATAAAGGCTTATACAAATGTGAGACAATGAATAAGCTAATTCATGGTATATTTGAAAATTTCATGGTATTGGAGGAATAAGTAGTGGTCCAGTTTGAAAATAGCCGGTAAGACGGGAAGTCGGTAAGCGTTAATTTTCAAATCATTTTCTCTTATCGTCTTCCCGCCTTCCCGGCAAAGCATGTAGTATTAGTCACTTGCCTGCCGGTAGGTTTGAGGCGTTTGGCCGGTAATTCTTTTGAAGTACTTCACAAAATGCGATGCATCTGTAAAATCAAGCGTGAAAGCTATTTCTGAAACCGTACTATTGGTGTAGTGCAATAAGCGCCTGGCCTCACTGATAATGGATTCAGCCAGCACGGCCGCTGCGGATTGATTGACAGCTTTTCTGCAAACAGCATTCAGGTTCTGGGGAGAGGTATTCAATTTTTCCGCGTAATAATGCACTGAGTTTTTAACCACCTGCCCATTATTCAATAGCTCAAGATAGGACTGGTACAAGTCGGACCTTATTTCAGTGTTGTTGATAAATGGCCTGGCCACTTCAAGGACTTTTGCCAGTAATGCTTTGAGCAACCCTTCAATAATATGAAAAGTATTTTCAGCCTGGATTTTATTTTCTCCGGATAGCAATCCAAACAAATGATGAATGGTTGTATTATCTTCAATACCCAGGCAGTTTTGGCTGCTGATTTTCGTTAATAATAATTTCAATTCGTTGTCAAGGCTCTTTTCAATAAACGCTTTCTTAATAATGATCACAAAGCCTTCGGGCTCGCCTTCCAGTTCAAAATGATGGGCCTGTTCTTTCCTGATAAAATAGATAATGGGGGGTATTACGGGGTATCTGCGGGAATCAATAGAATGATAGCCGCTGCCACCCGACAGGTAAATGATCTCAAAATAATTGTTGTGCTTGTGAGGAGAGGTTTTTCTTACCTCTTTCCTGAAAGGCAAAATCTTGATTGTTTCGGTAATTTCAGTCTTATCCTTTACCTGTATTTGCTTTGACATAAGCTATAGAAAGAGTTGTGTACTTAGTTATATTCTTAATTCAGAACTATTATATGACCTTATAAAGACAACCATACTTCTTACCCGGGGACTAATAAAGGCGCCAATAAATCTGTAAGGAACAATAGCTGCAATTTATGAGAATATTTGGTAGTATATCAGTTTGCCGGGAAACGGGAAGACAATAAGAAAAAAAGACTTGTAAATCAGAACTTATCGACTTTCCGTCTTACCGGCCATTTTCAAACGGAGACAGTACTGAATATTTTGTGCCGTGACTGCACCCATGCATGTAAATGGCTTTCAATCCAACCTGTCAATTTTGTACCGGGAAATAATACCTTTTATAGAAGTAAGAAAGCAGTAAGGCGGTGATGACGCCTTCAAGGGTATGATAGCCGGAGTCATACCAGAATACAATGGCGGGCATTTTAAAAGTAGCGACTTCTATCATTCCACCCTGCAAACCATCCCAGAAAAATCCTATCAATGCCCCGAATATAATCGCGGTCTTCGTCAATCCCCAGTGATACCTGGCGGAAGCATATTCAAAATAAACGGGCAGGAAATAAGCCTGGAAAGCTGTGTACAGAATAAAGGCAAGGGCGATCAGGGGAATGATGTAGGATTTTCTTTGAATAGCGCCGATATGTTCCTTGAAAAAATCACCCATAATTATTTCATGGAAGATATACCCTGCGTTGAAAATGAGGATAAAAGTAATAGTACCACCAATGAGGAAATATTTTTTCATAAGTGCAATTGTGAATTGTTTTAACGACGACCAGGCCAAAGGGTTTTTATTATCCCGGATCCCCCGGGACATTTATATGACGAATGAAGGGCAGGGAACCGGACAATTGGACAAACAAGGGCTAGGATTGGTAACGGTTTTGTGTAAAAAGCAGGTAATCAGACCCTACCGGCTTTTGTGCTGGAAAATAATATATCAGGGGCTACTCGTTCATTTCAGATTTACCGGTTCCGGGTAGACCACAACTGTTCGGAAGATTTTCACCATCTCCGGGCCAATACCTGAAATCGTTAAAACGATTACCGGGTAATCTCTTTTTCATAGCCCGGTTTAAACCCCACCGTTAGGACACATCTTTTTAGAAGTGCCGTAGGTACGGAACACGGATGCAGGTTTTGTGCTTTTTGATAAGGTCTTTTTACATATAAAATTCCCTTCCCGGATGAGACAATAATAGGGCTCGCCCGGAGCCGCGATCCATGAAAGGATAGCATTAATAAAAATGACTTGTAGCCTTGTTCCACCCGGATTTTTTTCGGGTATACATCATATTAAAAAATAATAATACAGGGAGAAAAATAGGGTTATACAGGGACAAAAGAGGGAAAATATCCGTGTTTGATCCGTGTTTGATCCCTGTTTTATACGGTAAAGGTATAGATCAGACACACCAGGTTTACTTTTACCGGGGTTATTAGCCTGTCTTGCAAAACTCAGTTGGGGGGAGAGGAAAATCCGGGAAAATTCGTTTTGCCTTGTCTGCCAGCAGGGGTTTAACTGTGGGCTATGAAAAGAAAATAATCCCTGAACAGCTTTAACTGTTTTTCTTATGGCAACACCGGTCTTATATGCCAATGATAAATGCGCGGTTTTCTTATTCTCCTTTATTCATTACTCCTCTTTATTATGATCTTCCAAACAGTTGTGCTGGCAGACCAGATGTCCCCTGTAAGTATTACTTTTGCCGGTCAATCTTTCTTTTTGTATAACCTGTACACACATATAGCGACCAGCCCTAATCGTCTCCGGCAGTTTACCTGCGGGGAGTCGCTTTTAACTATTTTTAATTGCGGGCTTAAGAACAAATATGAGGATCTCTGGAGCCACCATAATTATATCATATACGTGGTAGAAGGAAGGAAGATCTGGCATACATCCCACGGCTCCTATGATCTGCGTGAAGGCAGTTGCGTGTTTGTAAGAAAAGGCGCTTGTATTGTAGAACAATTTTTCGATACGGAGTTTTGCTTCCTCCTGTTTTTTGTTCCTGATGAATTTATTTGTGAAGTGTTGAAAAGAAAATCAACCCCTATTCACCAATCCGGGAAAGAATATGACGCTGTTATTGCCATAGATAAAAACGCCGCAGTACAGGCTTTCTTTCAATCGATGATGGCTTATTTTAATGCCAGCGGCGAACCCGATCAATCTTTACTGGAACTAAAATTCCGGGAATTGATTCTTACCATGGCCGATAATCCCATGAATGGTGAAATACTATCTTATTTCTGTTCATTACTGAAAGGGCCTCAAAACGTATCCTTGCAGAGGGTGATGGAAGATAATTTTTGCTTTAACCTGAAACTGGAAGAGTTTGCCAGGTTAAGTTCGCGGAGCCTGTCTGCATTTAAAAGAGATTTCCTTCGGCTTTACCATACCTCTCCGGGTAAATGGCTAATGGAAAAAAGATTGAATCATGCCCTTCACCTCCTCAGCAATATGGGCAAAACAGTTTCTGAAGCGGCTTTTGAAAGCGGTTTCGAAAGCGCTTCCCATTTCAGCAGGGCTTTCCGCCAGCGATTCGGCACTTCTCCTGCATCCGTAAAACTGCAAACAACTACCTGAGCCTGTCAGTCATATTTCTGGACTTTTGGGCAATATCTGCCGGGAGCCTGCTCTATATTTTTGCGTCCTAATTATTAAATTTTATTTCAATGAGCACAAAGACAATTCAAGGAAAACTGTGGAGTGTGGCGCCACAGTATTGGGCACAGCATTTTGAGCCCTGGTTTTTACCCATGTACAAAAAAGTGTTGGAACAATTAAAATTGACCGAAGATCAGATATTGCTGGATGCTGGTTGTGGCGCAGGTCTTTTCAGTAGCCTGGCCATAAAGGCCGGCGCGCAGGTGATTGGCGTGGATGCAGCTCCGGGCTTGCTGGAAGTAGCCAAAGAACGTAATCCCCAAAACAATTTCCTGGAAGAAGATCTTGAGACATTGCCTTTTGCAGACAACAGTTTTGACGTGGTTACCGGTTTCAATTCATTTCAGTATGCAGGAAGTTTTGAAAAAGCGCTGGTAGAGGCAAAAAGAGTAATAAGGCCAGGTGGCCGGCTGGTACTTGGTATTTGGGATAAACCGGAAACGAGCGATGCGACTAATGTGCTAAAGGCAATTGGGACATTATTGCCCCCACCTCCTCCGGGTACCCCAGGCCCTTTTGCACTTTCCGAAGATGGAAAGATTGAAAGCCATTTTAAAAATAACGGGTTAAAGCTCATTTATAAGACTACGGTGGCATGTCCTGCTCTTTATGCCAGTCTTGCTGACGGTATTAAAAGCTTTATGGGAACAGGGCCCGCTGCTGCGGCTGTGAGCAACAGCAACAGGCAAACTGTCGAGGAGACGATTTCTATAGCCTTGCAGCCATACCTGGTAGCTGATGATTTTCATTTTCTGCACAACCAATTCCTGGTTTTTATTGCGCAGAAATAAAAGGAGAATAGTAATACGGTGCATTTGATCCGGGGGAATAGGCCATTCGCTTATTCCCCCTTTTTTGTTGAGAGAAATTGCTTTGCGTGAATTACCCGCCTGGGATTTACCATGCAAGCCAATTACCCGCCAATCAAATGGCATAGTTCAATCGTTTACGTAATGACTTTTATATTTGTTTAATAGAACCCCCGCAGCGGGTCAGTTTCAATGCTTATATGGCCACATAGAACACAGAGTAAAAGAGTACCACAGAGAAACCACCCTGTTTACTCTGTGGCCACATTTTTAATTGATCCACTACCGGACTTGCCCGCTTTTCTTAACTTACCTGTTGTTGCTTTTGGATTTGCAGCACATTTAAAAAATATAATATGACAAACAGCCGGAAAACACCCATCGGGATCAGTAAAGAGGAATTTAAAAGAATGGGTCACCAGCTAATCGATACGATTGCCGGTTTTATCGACACAATAGATAAAAGACCCGTTACAACCGGGGAGACTCCCGGGCAATTGCAAAGTATTATTGGAATTTCATCACTACCGGAAAATGGCATTTCTGCAGAAGAAATACTTTCCAAAACTTCCCATTTGGTATTCAACCATTCGCTGTTGAACGGGCATCCAAAATTTTTAGGGTATATCACTTCGTCTCCTGCTCCGATAGGCGCTTTGGCGGATTTGTTAGCGGCTACCGTTAATCCAAATGTCGGGGCACAAATATTAAGTCCCATAGCTACTGAAATTGAAAAGCAAACCGTAAAATGGCTGGCGGAATTTATTGGGGTTTCTCCCGGCTATGGCGGCATATTAGTTAGTGGGGGTAATATGGCAAATTTTACTGCATTTTTGGCTGCAAGAACAGCTAAAGCGCCTGGTAATATTAAGGAAGATGGGATTCCAGGCGCATCGCCGAAACTGACTATTTATTGTTCGAAAGCTACGCATACCTGGATAGAAAAAGCCGCTATTTTATTTGGTCATGGCTCTAAATCCATACGCTGGATACAAACCGATGCCGCTAATAGAATGGATAATGAAGTGTTGGAACGCACTATAAAAAATGACCTTGAAAAAGGCTACCAGCCATTTATTGTAGTAGGTACAGCCGGGGATGTAAGCACGGGAGTTGTAGATGACCTTTCAGGTATTGCCACTATCTGTAAAACTTATGATTTATGGTTTCATATTGATGGCGCCTATGGTATTCCGGCGGCAGTCATCCCCGAACAGAAAATGTTGTTTGAAGGTGTCGGGGAAGCCGATTCTATAGCTCTTGACCCGCATAAATGGCTATACAGTCCGCTTGAAGCAGGGTGCACACTGGTAAAAAATCCAAAACACCTGACCGACACCTACAGTTCTCACCCGGCCTATTACAACTTTAGCAGTAACGAAGAATCCCTGGTTCAAAATTATTATGAATACGGACTTCAGAATTCCCGTGGTTTCAGGGCATTAAAGGTTTGGGTAACATTACAACAGGTGGGCAGGAGAGGATATATTAAAATGATTAGTGAAGATATAGAGCTATCAAAATTATTTTTTGAACTGGCTAACAGCCACCCGGAGCTTGAAGCAATAACACAAAATTTAAGTATTACAACTTTAAGATACGTACCTGTTGATATTGCCCAGAATGACGAAAACAGGGAAACGTATTTAAATACATTAAACGAAGCATTGCTCAATAAATTACAAAAGGGGGGCGAGGTGTTTTTATCGAATGCTATTGTAAAAGAAAAGTATTGCCTGAGGGGTTGTATTGTAAACTTCAGAACTTCCAAAAAAGATATAGAAGAAATTATAAAAATAATTGCCAGGGAAGGAAAAATAATGCATAGAAAGCTTCAGGAAAAGCAGGCTATTTGATTCCGTTAACAGAAGGAACAATGGATACAAGGGAAAATTGTCCATCCCTTAGCGTCAATTCTCTATTTTCCCGGACAGGAATGTGCGGCAATTTTGTATCGTCAATAACGACGAAACATAAAAGCTTAATCAAATGAACACATTTAATGTTCCGACAAGAGAAGAAGTTTCTTCACAAAACCAGGGCAATTTCGATACGCTTAAGAAGGTACTGGGAATGGTGCCCAACCTGTATGCGACAATCGCCTATTCCGACCATGGGCTGAGCCGGTATCTTTCTTTTCAAAACGCAAAGACCTCGCTTTCCAACAAAGAAAAAGAAGCGGTGAACCTTGTGGTCAGCGAAGTAAATGGGTGCAGGTATTGCCAGAGCGCCCATACTGTGCTTGGTAAAATGAATGGTTTTCCGGATGAAGAGATTATTCATATCCGGCAGGGATACAGTACTAATCCTAAGTTGAATGCGATGATAGTGTTGGCAAAGGAAATTACTGAAAAGAAAGGCCATGTGTCCGAAAAGGCGCTGAATGATTTTTATTCAGCAGGATATAATAATGGAAATCTCGTCGATCTTATTTTACAGGTTAGCGACAAGATTGCTATGAACTACCTGCATAACCTGACAAATATTCCCATTGATTTTCCTATAGCCTCAACGCTGGAGAAAGAGGCAGCCTGAGTCACAAAATCCAGTAGTGTCCCGATTTCAATTTTCATGTTGGCCACGGAGGACCGCAGAGAAACAGAGAACCTCAGAGTATGTATGATTATTTCTCTGTAACCCTCTTTTACTCTGTGGTTCTCTGCGGCCATATCTCAAACCAGGACACTACCCAAAATCTATTCATTTCCCGGTACACATATTATCCCGGTAGACATAGTCACCGGGATATTTACGAACTTTACAACTTATTTTATGGAGCAAAAATTCCCTTTACCGCCGTTCACGATGGAAACAGCCCTGCAAAAAGTTCAATTGGCAGAAGATGCCTGGAATACAAAAGACCCCGAAAAAGTTTGCCTGGCATACAGTATTGATACGGAATGGAGAAACAGGACTGAGTTTATTAACGGGAGAGAAGAAGTAAAATTATTTTTAAGAAGGAAATGGAAAAAGGAACTGGATTACAGGCTTAAAAAAGAATTATGGGGCTTTCGTGAAAATCGTATGGCTGTGCGTTTTGAGTATGAATGGCGCGATGGCTCAGGAAATTGGTTCCGGAGTTATGGAAATGAAATGTGGGAATTTGATGAAAATGGTTTAATGAGAAAGCGATACGCGAGTATTAATGATTTACCGATAAAAGAGATTGATAGGAAATTAAAATGAATCACCAGGCTGTTTTGACGTTAATTAATCCACTCAACGGTCATCTTGCCTTCAAAATATTTCCATTTGAGGACAATAGCTATTTTGACCACTTGCAGCGGTTGAATTATTATTCGATCATTCTTATAACACAGGGGGAAGGCCGTATAAAAGCCGATTTTTCAGAATATGATTTTTCGGGAAAAACAATCATGTTTTTTTCGCCTTACCAGCCTTATATGATCTTAAGCAAAAAGGAACTAAAGGGCTTTTCTATCAACTTTCATCCTGACTTTTTCTGTATTCATAAACACCAGAAAGAAGTGGCCTGTAATGGTATTTTGTTCAATAATATTTACCAGCCGCCTTTTTTTTCGATAGAACCGGCGGACACTCAAAAGTTTGAAACCCTGATCCAGCAAATGGAAACAGAAATGCAGAACACTGAACTGGCCCAGTATGAATTATTGATTTCTTACCTGAAAGTTTTTTTAATAACCGCATCCAGGATAAAAATCAGCGGAGTACCGGAAGCTGAAAAGGAGTTTGCCGGAAATAAAGAGCCATTTATTTTGCAAAACCTGAAAGACGCCATTGAAACGCATTACAGAACAAAACACTCTGCAAGTGATTACGCCAATCTCCTGAATATCTCCGCCAAAGCCCTTGCCAAAATCTGCAAGACCTATTTCAATAAAACCCTGACCGACCTGATTTCTGAACGGATCATTATTGAAGCAAAGAGGGAACTCTACCTTACTTCAAAAACAATTAAGGCAATAGCTTACGAGCTTGGATTTAATGATGAATATTATTTTAGCCGGTTTTTCAAGAATAATGCCGACGTGGCGCCTCAATTATATCGTGAGACAGTTGGTTTTGCAAGGGACAAAGTATAACGGCGCATTGTCTCTTTGCCATCTGGCGAATCTTGTGAGTTGGCGTGAAAAATACACTCGTGCTTCCTGTGCCATAGAAAAGCCGTTGGGGAACCTGGTTTTGCCTTTCGTAAAGGCATACCTGCCGGTGGCAGCAATATAATAATCGGCCTTTTTTTTACCCTATTTTTGAAGGTGTTCATCGACCGGTGAATTTATAAAATAAATAAAATCGTTGATCATGAAATGTATTGCCACCTGTCTTGTTGTTTTATCAGCCTTTTGTGTCTTTAGAGCCGGCGCACAGGACCTTAAAATCCCACAGCCAAGCACCTTGCAAAAGATAGAACAGGATTTTGGACTCGGACAAATAACTGTGACGTATTCGAGACCTAATGTGAAAGGAAGAAAAATATTCGGGGCGATGGAACCATACGGGACTGTCTGGCGTACCGGCGCCAACTATGCTACGAAATTCAAGATTACCGATAGTATCCGGATTGAAAAGCATTGGCTGGCCCCGGGCGAGTATTCTTTTTTCACCATACCCGGGGTAAATGAATGGACGGTAATTATTAATAAGACCGCTCAGCAATGGGGCGCTTATTCCTATGATTCCACAAAGGATGTATTGCGGTTTAAAGTGAAACCGGGAAAATTGGATAAGAAGCTGGAAACATTTACTATTCAATTTGCCAATACTTTTAATGATCATTGTGATCTCCAGTTGCTATGGGAAAATACAATCGTATCGATGCACCTGGAAATTGATCCCGATGCCCGCATAATGGCTAATATAGATGCAGCTATGAAGGGTGAGAAAAAACCCTATTACTTTGCTGCGATTTACTATTACAACCATGATAAGGACATGAATAAAGCATTTGAATGGATAAAGGAATTTGAAAAAGCGGTACCCAATGCTGATAATGCGAAATACTGGAAAGCAAGGATACAATTAAAAATGGGTGATAAGGCCGGTGCGATTGCAACAGCCAATGAAGGCATTAAGATGGCTACCGATGGAAAAGACCAGGAATATCTCCGGTTGAATAAAGAAGTGCTGGCAGAAGCGATGAAAAAATAACCATTTACTTAAATATTTTCGGATAGGCCACAAGTGAAGGCACTGCTCCCGGTTGTGTCAGCAGGCGAATTGGCACAAACAGATACATTCTTACTGTATTAATCTGTTTTCCTCACTGGTAAAAACTCTATTCCTGTTTTTTATTCCTGGCCTGAGACTCTCCCACATTATTGCAAACGGTATATTTGTCACTGAAACCCGATCCGGTTTGCAAACCATCGGTGATCCCAATCATAAATAGAAATACCATGCTAACTGCCCTTATACCCAGGATGACTGTTATCCTTGTTTTTATCATGTTGCCAATTTCTTCTATAGCCCAGAAGAAAGGTTCGGCGACCAACCCCTATGTATTAAATCCTACGGATAGCACCGTAGTTTGGGGAAACTATTGGTCGGAAGCCCGACCGGTTCTTCACATTCAATCCGGGGACTATGTACGGGTGCGCACTCTCATTACTTCCTCACCAGACAGGTTGGAAGGCGCGGGGCTTCCGGCAGACCAGGTAGAAAAAGAATTACGCGAAGTGCAGGCTGTCAAAGACCGCGGACCCGGCGGCCATATACTTACCGGGCCTATCTATGTAGAAGGCGCGGAGCCCGGTGATATGCTGGAAGTACATATACACACGATTAAGATGCCTATAGCTTATGGTTATAATGCTATTGGGCAGAACGGTTTTTTGTCAGATGAGATCTTCGATCGCAGAATGAAGATCATCCCGCTTGACCGGGAAAAAATGACCGGTCACTTTGCGGATGGAATAGAGATCCCGCTTCACCCCTTTTTTGGCAGCATGGGTGTAGCGCCTCCGAAGGAAGCTGGTCGTTGGAACAGTGCGCCACCCTGGATACATGGCGGTAATCTTGACAATAAAGAATTAGTTGCAGGTACTACGCTTTTTCTGCCTGTTCATGTGAAAGGCGGCTTGTTTGAAATGGGTGATGGACATGCGGCCCAGGGCAACGGAGAAGTGGATATTACCGCCATTGAAACATCCCTTGAAGGAGAGCTTGAATTTATCGTGCAGAAGGGTAAAAATATTGTTTGGCCCCGGGCGGAAACCCCCACACATATTATCACTATGGGCTGCGACAGGGATCTTAATGCTGCTACGCATATTGCAGTGCGGGAAATGATCCGTTACCTGGTGGATGAAAAAAAATTATCACAGGCAGAGGCTTATATGCTTTGCAGCGTGGCGGCTGATGTCAATATCACCCAGTTGGTTGACGGTAATGTAGGAGTCCATGCTATGCTTCCGAAAGCCATTTTTGTAAAGAAGTAGGGATGGCTGATGTAAAAGCGACATTAGTGCAGGAAAACTTATTCAGCATTTTCTATATTGGATGTAACCGGTTTACCACCCCGGCCGTCAAATTCTGTATACCTGCTATTCGCCGGTATTTCGATGGCATTTATTTCTTTGTTAATAATAATTTCAACTACCCTAACAGAATTTAACGGGTGAAGGATAGTTGTGTGAGGGATAATAAATAAATTTGGCGCTGACCCATATGGATTTACAATTGTTTGGCGTCAGATACATTTTCAACTCAAAATGTGCTTTCATGAAATTTTTTGTTTGTTTTTTTGCTGCCTCCCTGCTTATTACAGTTAGCAGCGCTGGTAACCCTGCACCCCCCAAATCCAAAAAGAGCCCGCATTTGTACATTTCTCATTTTGAAAATGTATTGGGTACCTCAATGGAATTAAAAATTTTGGCCATATCCAGGCAGGACGCTTCAACGGCTGAAACTGCTGTCATGCATGAAATCAGCAGGATAGCAAAAATCCTGAGCGCTTATGATCCTAACAGTGAGTTCAGCCGCTGGTTCAGTACTTCGCAGCAGGCTGTTCATGTATCGCCGGAATTATTTGAAGTATTGAATCTTTTTGATCAATGGCGGGTACGCAGCGGCGGCGCTCTGGATGCATCCGCCGAAGTGATAAGTAAGCTGTGGAGGCAGGCCGCAGCCAAACAGCGTATACCCGGCTCCGAAGAATTGGCCGCAGCAGTTGCGGAAGTACGGCAACCTCACTGGAAGCTGGATGCAGCAACACAAACTGCCACCCATCTGAGTAATACCCCATTGATGCTTAATTCTTTTGTAAAAAGCTATATCATAAAACATGCTGCCGATGCGGCGATGGCTTCCGGTAAATTAAATGCCATAGTAGTCAATATTGGCGGCGATCTCGTCATATCAGGTAGCCTGGATGAAACCGTGGAAGTAAGCAACCCTAAAGCGGATGCCGAAAATGAGACACCGATGGACCAGGTACTGATCAATAACAAGGCAGTGGCAACGAGTGGCAATTATCGTCGTGGTGAATTGATTGATGGACACTGGTATTCTCATATCGTAGATCCCCGGACAGGACAACCTGCAGATAATATCCTCAGCGCTACCATAGTGGCGCCCCATGCAGAAGATGCAGGAGCATTGGCAACAGCATTTAATGTGATGAGCCCTTCAGAAAGTGTAAAGCTGGCTTCTACGGTACCGGGCGCAGAATATCTTATTATCACCAGGAATGGCGAAAGAATTGCAAGCCAGGGATGGAATGATTTAGAAACACCCGCTGCTAAACAAACGAAACTGCCGGCAAACATAGCCAGCAAAAAAAATGAGACAACCGGGTGGAATAATGATTTTGAATTGATCATT
Source organism: Bacteroidota bacterium (assembly GCA_030706685.1). Lineage (GTDB taxonomy): Bacteria > Bacteroidota > Bacteroidia > Chitinophagales > Chitinophagaceae > VBAT01. The sequence goes on along the minus strand of JAUZOA010000042.1, from coordinate 16,212 downwards.
AACCTGGAAATAAACCTCCAGAAGGAAGGATTTGTAAAAAGACCTTATGTGGCAGTATGGGTAGAGGATGAAAACCACGCGGCTGTCCGGACTATTTCTGTCTGGCATGGAAGCGACCGGTATATGCCCGAGCTTAAATCCTGGTACCTTAAATACCGCGGAATATATACTACCGACAAAGGTTTTTCGGGCTCTGTTACAAGTGCCACACGTCCCGCCGGGAAATATACAGTGAAATGGGATGGCAAAGATGATAATGGCAATTTTGTCAAGCCCGGCAAATACATTATAAAAATTGAAGCATCCAGGGAACATGGCACCTATCAAATGATGCGGCAGGAAATTGACTGTGATGAAACAGCCAAAGTGATTAATCTTACGGGAAATATCGAAATCGCGTCAGCCACCCTTGATTACCGAAAAAAAACTAACAGCAATTAATCAGTCTGTATCAAAAGATAATTCCATTAGCCGGAAACAAAGCTATTTTGCCTGGCGACGCAGGGTAGCCATGCTCGCACGCTGGCTGCATATTTACCTGTCGATGATAAGTTTTGCTATTGTCTTCTTTTTTGCGGTAACGGGCTTAACATTAAATCATGCGGATAAATTTGCCAATCAACTGCATAGCATAGAGGAAAAAGGACGGTTGGATTCGGACTGGGTAAGATCGCCGGATACTACAAAGATTGCCAAATTGGAAATAGTAGAATACCTGCGAAAAAAAAGCGGTATAACAGCCGCACTTAGTGATTTCAGGATAGATGATGCCCAGATCGGTGTTTCTTTCAAGGGACCAGGTTATGCGGCTGATGCCTTTATCAACAGGGCCACCGGGGAATACGATGTCACGAAAACAAGCGCAGGCTTTGTAGGTATTATCAATGATTTGCATAAAGGACGTGATACGGGAAAAGCATGGTCGGTGTTCATCGATATTGCGGCTATATTGATGACCCTGGTTTCTCTCACAGGGATGTTGCTGATGCTTTTTATAAAGCGTAAGCGGGTAAAAGGCTTGATAGTGGCCCTGGTGGGATTGCTTATTTCTTATATTGTCTATACGGTCTGGATAAAATAGAAACAGGCATTTACCCTGTTTGCTGATTACATAAAACGTAAACTTATATTAATGATACATCCCAATAAATTCCCCCGCCCATTATATGGACTGCTCCCCGTAATGATGCTAGCCTGTATTATTATCAATCCTTTTAACGCGCCCCGTTTGCAGGCCCAGGAAACACAAAAGCCCGCGGAAGCAAAAGCGGCCGTTCAATTGAGCCCGGAACAGTGGAAAGCTGTTGAGGGAGTATTTCAAAGCCCCCAGAATAATGAAATGAATGTGCAGTTTACCGCAAAGGAAAAAGTATTAGTGGTTAAATTACTTTGGAATAATAACGAAATATCACTAACCCCGGAATCTCCATTGACATTTTTTAGCAACGATGCCAATGAAGGCCGGCCTCTTCGTATCAGCTTTATCAAAGATTCAACGGGAGCCATTACCCGGGTATCCGTAGTGAATAATGAAATCTGGAAGAGAGTTAAAGACTATAAGCCGGTGGTAAAAACAGAAATGCAGCATACACCTGCTCAATTGAAGCCCTTCGAAGGCCTGTACCTGCTGCAAAACACTAAGGACAGGTTTATACAGTTCTCTGTAAAAGGGAATAATTTAGTTCTTAAGCAGCATTGGGATGGTAATGAAATCCCGTTTGTGCCAGAATCAGAATTGGATTTTTACAGTAAAGAGTCACCCCTTTTTTCCCTTACGTTCACCAAAGAAAATGACGGAACTATTTCACAGGTGCTGGCGTTTAAAAGGGACAGGTGGTTTAAAGTGAAAAAAATTCAGCCTGCCCCGGATCAGTTAAAGGTTATTGAAGGAAAATACCAGCTCAAGGATGACCCGGATAATTATATACAAATAACTGCAAAGGGAACTAACCTGGTTGTAAAACAACTCTGGGACGGCAAGGAAATAGTGCTTGAACCACAAACGGAAACCTATTTTTATAATAACAGCGAATCTTACCCGCTCCGGGTTATTAAGGACAATAGCGGAATGGTAACCGGGGTAGAGGTACTTGGCGTTGATTTATTCAACAAAGTGAAGGAATAAGTTCTTCCTTGTTAATAAAATTAATTCTCAATAAAAGAACGGGAAAAACCGCCCGCTGGCCTCCTTTTAAACAATACCCGCAGGTTTTTAAGTACGGTAGTAGCAATAAGCATGAAAGTGATAAGAATAAGAAGTATATACTCTTCTTTTATGTCTTTTAACCAATATACTTCCAGCAAAATAAAACCATGGATGCAGCAAATAAGCCTTGTTGCAAACGCATGGCCATATCCCGCAGTGGTCAGCAGGTGATGGATATGGGTTTTGTCTGCCACAAAAGGCGATTTTCCTTTCCATATCCGCATAGCAAATACACGCATTGTATCAAATACAGGAATAAATACAATACTGAGTATAAACATAGGTGCATGGGGAAGAGCCGGTGAAGTATTTACCTGCATAAGCCTGATACACAAAACAGCTATACTGAAACCAAGTACCAGGGATCCGGTATCGCCGAGAAAGATCCTGGCCGGGTTGAAATTAAAATACAGAAAGGCAACGATACCGCCTGCCAATGAAAAAGCTATTAAAGCGGATGTTATATCGCCGTTTATTGTAAGAAATATACCCAGCGTCGACAGGCTCATAAAACCAAGACCACCCGCCAGTCCATCAATACCATCAATCAGGTTAAAGGCATTGGTAACTCCTACAATGGTAAGTAAAGTGAATGTATACTGGGCGGCCAAAGGCAGGTCATAGATACCAAACAGCCCTTCAAAAGAAGTGATACGGATACCGGACACGGCCATTAATGTAGCCAGGCCGGCCTGCACCAGGAACTTATATTTTGCAGACAGATCCCTGAGATCATCCATGATGCCAAGACTAAAAAGTACGACAATGGAAAAAAAGAAACATAATTGCTGCATTTCATAATGAAAGGGAAGCCAGAGCAGCAAAGCCATCATCATACCTGTTACAACGGCAATGCCTCCCATAGTAGGTACCGGAACGACATGTTCTTTACGCTCACCCGGCATATCATAGAGGCTGTATTTTCTGGCAAACTTTATGATGAAAGGAATGGACATCATTGTCACTATAAAAGCAGTGACAAAACATAGTATGGCAAACTTATAGTCCTCGAGATGCAGATTTATCTGCAGGAATTGGAAGTGGCTTTTCATTAGTACCCTGGTTTTTCGTAAGGTGGTTGAATCTCTCGGGATAAAAGTAGCGGGAATTTTAAAATGATGCAAGCTGGTTTCTTTTAACTCGTAGTTTTTCTCTGTAAAAAGTCAATTTTAAACGGACGAATCGGAGATTTACGATTTAAAAAAACGTAATTTTCGCAATATCCGTGTATGTCAATTCCTGTAATTTTTTTCTGGATTAGCCTTTCAGCCCTGTTTTTTTGCTATTTAGGTTACGGTCTGCTTCTTTTTGGATGGAATAATTTTAAAGGAATATTCTTCGTACATCCACGAAAAGAAACGGTAATGGAATGGTTACCGGTTACCCTCATCATTGCGGCTTATAACGAAGGTTCAATACTGGAGAAAAAAGTAAAAAACACCCTCGACATTGATTATCCCCCGGAGAAGCTGAAGGTTATATTTGTTACGGACGGGTCAACAGACGGTTCAGAAACTATCATCGGAAAATACCCTTCCTTCCTATTACTTCACCAGCCTGAGCGGAGAGGGAAACTGGCTGCCATAAAAAGAGCGATCGGGCAGGTAAGAACGCCCATAGTAGTTTTCAGTGATGCCAATGCTATGCTGAACAGGGAATGTATTCAAAAGATTGTCCGGCATTATAACAACCCCGCGACCGGGGGTGTTGCCGGCGAAAAAAAAATCACCGGCAGCAAACAACAATCAGCAGTTGGAATGGCAGAAGGACTTTATTGGAATTATGAGTCTTTTATGAAAAAACAGGATGCGGCATTTAACACAGTAGTAGGCGCTGCCGGCGAATTGTTCTCTATACGTACTGATTTGTTTCCGGAACTCGGTGAAAATATAATTTTAGACGATTTTGTGATCTCCATGAAAGTTTGCATCCGGGGATATAAAATTGATTATGAACCGCAGGCTTTTGCAACAGAATGGCCTTCCCTTTCACTGGGGGAAGAAGGAAAAAGAAAAGTGAGAATTTCAGCGGGGGCCTATCAATCCATCGCTTACTTAAAAAGCGCTTTGAATGTATTTAAACACCCTTTGCTGAGTTTTCAATATATATCCCGTCGTTTATTACGATGGATATTCTGCCCGCTGATGCTGGTTATTTTGCTGACGGCAAATATCCTCATTGTTTTTACAATCGCTTCCCCTGCCTTTTATACGTTTTTTTTATACGGGCAATTGTCATTTTATATGATGGCGCTTTTGGGTTGGCTGATCACAAGTACCGGGAAAAAGGCGGGTGTACTGACCATCCCTTTTTATTTTGTTTTTATGAATTATTGCCTGGCAAAAGGGTTTATACAATTTTTGAACGGAAAACAGACCGTTCTCTGGGAAAAATCAATACGACAGGCAACGGAATAAATGCGTAGCTGCTTTAAACTATTTTTGCTAAAACAATTAATAATTATCCCAGGGCTGCCCAACATATTATCCAATCCCATAGAATACCTGAAAGGAGTTGGCCCCCAGCGGGCTGAATTGCTGAAGAAAGAACTCGGAATTTTTACCTTTCGCGACCTGCTGGAGCATTTTCCTTACCGTCATGTTGACAAGACGAAAATCAACAGGGTGGCTGACATCAATTTTCAAACTGAATATATCCAGGTAGCCGGTATCATAAAGAATATTGGAGTAATTGGCAATAAAAATGCAAGAAGATTAACAGCCCGGCTTGAAGACAAAACGGGTTCCCTGGAACTGACCTGGTTCCAGGGAATCTCCTGGGTACAAAAAACACTGCAAAGCGGGCATCCCTATCTTGTTTATGGAAAGGTCAGCTTTTTTCAAAACAAGCCCCAGATCATCCATCCCGAAATAGAGTTACTCACCCAGGAAAAGCCTGAAGCAAATACAAATGGCCGGGTGGGACAAGGGAAAAGCTTCCTGGAACCTGTCTATCCTTCCACAGAAAAATTAAAAGCAAGAGGTCTTGGCGGCAGGCAGATCGGTAAATTGACACAAGTACTTGTGGGCATGCTCAGGGAAAAAGATATTCCTGAAAATTTACCCATAACTGTTTTAAAACCTTTAAAACTGGCAGACCGGTATACAGCTTACCGGCAAATTCATTTTCCGCCGGATACATCTTCTTATGATGAATCAGTAAGGCGGTTGAAGTTTGAAGAATTATTTATGGCACAGCTTCGCATGAATATGCTGCGATCCAACCGGCATCGCTTTTCCCGGGGTGTCGTATTTGATAAAGTGGGGGAGCTTTTTAATTCATTTTACAAAAATTATCTTCCTTTTCAATTGACGGGGGCGCAAAAAAGAGTGGTGAAAGAAATCAGGATGGATACAGGGAGAGGAAAACAAATGAACCGGTTATTACAGGGAGATGTTGGCAGCGGTAAAACGATAGTGGCAGTTCTTACCATGTTGCTGGCAATAGATAACGGTTACCAGGCATGCCTGATGGCGCCAACTGAAATACTGGCCAGGCAACATTTTTCAACGGTCAGTGAATTGTTGGCGGAACTCGCCATTCCTGTTAAGTTGCTGACAGGGTCCACCAGGGCCGCGGAGCGTAAAAAAATATTAAAAGAGCTTTTGGAAGGCGAATTAAAAATCCTGATCGGGACACATGCCGTCATAGAAGAAGTGGTACAATTTAATAACCTTGGCATAGTTATCATTGATGAGCAGCACAGGTTTGGGGTAGCTCAAAGGGCAAGGTTATGGCAAAAAGCGGGGATACCGCCGCATATACTGGTAATGACAGCTACTCCTATTCCGCGCACATTGGCTATGACAGCTTACGGTGATCTTGATTATAGTGTTATTGACGAATTACCGCCGGGAAGACAACCTGTGACCACTGTTCACCGTTACGAATCACAACGAAGCAGGGTCATGGATTTTTTGCGGGCAGAGGTGGCCAAAGGAAGACAAGTCTATATCATTTTCCCGTTAATAGAAGAAAGCGATAAATTGGATTACGAAAATCTCATGCGGGGTTACGAGACGGTAAAAGGGTATTTTCCCGAGCCAAAATACTGGATCAGTATGGTGCATGGACGGCAGCCCGGGGAGCAGAAAGAGCTAAATATGAAGAGATTCGTTGAGGGAGACACACAGATAATGGTTTCCACAACCGTTATAGAAGTTGGGGTAAATGTGCCTAATGCGACGGTGATGGTTATAGAAAGTGCTGAAAAATTCGGCCTTTCACAGCTTCATCAATTACGGGGCAGGGTAGGAAGAGGAGCGGATAAAAGCTACTGTATACTTTTATCTGGCCAGAAATTAGGTAATGAGGCCCGGGAGCGCATCAGGATAATGTGTACGACCTCCAACGGGTTTGAAATAGCGGAGAAAGATCTTGAACTAAGGGGGCCGGGAGATATTGAGGGCACCAGGCAAAGTGGAGTATTAAACTTTAAACTGGCTAATATAGTCCATGATAAGCCATTGCTGGAATTGGCTAAAAAAATGAGTACAGGAATTTTGGAAGGGGATCCGGACCTTGTTTCGGCAGAAAATTTGCAGCTTAAAAGATTCCTGGAAGAACAAAAAGATAATGTTATCTGGAGCAAGATATCTTAACACAAGTTTTCGGCCTCGTTACCGATTATTTTAAGTAATTTAATGGAAACAAAATTGACACTGAAGCAGTTTATTATTCTCTTCGCATTCGTGATCACGGCCTTTGTTGGAGAAGCACAGAATTATGGAAATATTGAATTCATTGAAAACAAAGGCCAGTGGGATTCCCGTGTAAAGTATAAAGGAGATGTGAGTGCAGGGGCATTCTTTATCCGTTCAGGCGGCTTTACTGTTTTAAAATATAACCCGGATGATTATGAGAAACTGCATGCCATGGGTCATGCATTTGCCGGTACCGGAACTACTGACAAAACCGGGAAAATGATTCTTCGCGGCCATGCTTACAATGTAGATTTTTTGGGTGGTGCGAAAGACCTCGAAATTATTCCCGATAAAGCCATCTCTACTTACAACAATTATTTCATCGGTAATGATCCTTCCAAATGGGCCGGTGAATGCCATATTTACCAGGCAATAACCTACAAAAATGTTTACCCGAATGTTGATGTGAGATATTATACGGACAAGGGAACTTTGAAATATGATATTATAGCCAGGCCGGGAGCTGATATCAGCAGGATAGCTTTGAAATACGAAGGAGCCGATAAGTTATCGGTAAAAAATAAAGAACTTATCATAGGGACTTCGATCGGCGATATGAGGGAGTCCATTCCTTATTCCTACCAGTCTGATAGCAAAGAAAGAAAAGAACTCACCTGCAAATATGCTGTAAAGGATAATGTTGTAAGATTTGAAGTAAAGAATTATGATCCGAATGCTACATTGGTCATTGACCCTAATATGATATTCTGTTCGTTCTCGGGCAGTAATGCGGATAACTGGGGTTTTACAGCAACTTATGGCCCTGATGGAAGTTTTTTTGGCGGCGGTATCGTATTTGATAATGGATTCCCGGTGTCAGCAGGAGCTTTTCAAACTGTTTTTGATGGAGGGGTTGCCGATCACCCGGGGCGTATTGATATGGGCATTATTAAGTTATCGCCTACCGGGTCAAACAGGGTATATGCCACCTATATTGGTGGGTCGGGTAATGAGCAGCCTCATAGCCTGGTCGTAGATCCGCAGGGAGAGCTTATCGTAGCAGGAAGAAGCAATTCTCCCGATTACCCGATCACAGGAGCCAATACATTGGCGGGGGGAGGGTACGATATCGTCGTAACTAAATTAAATGCTGCGGGTTCGGCCCTGATCGGTTCCAAGAAAATTGGTGGCGATGCTGATGACGGTGTTAATATTAAAGTAGCCAGTAATGGCGCAAATTCTTTACAACATAATTATGGAGATGGCAGCCGCAGCGAAGTAATTATTGATGGATCGGGCAATATTTATGTAGCGTCCTGTACATCCTCAGCTAATTTTCCCGGAACGGCCGGTTCTTTTCAACCAACTATCGGCGGTTTGCAGGATGGAATACTTCTAAAATTTCCTCCTAATGTGTCGGGGTTGACTTTTGCCCGTTATTTAGGAGGCAGTGAAAATGATGCTGCTTATGTTTTATCCATTTCACCACTTACAGGTGACATTTTTGTGGCTGGTGGTACGGAAAGCACCAATTTTCCGGGTAATCATGCCGGGACGGTGGGTCCTGCTTCCAATGGCGGCATTGATGGTTTTGTCGCAGAAATCAAGAATGACGGATCAGCTTTAGTAAGGTCGGCCTATATAGGTACCAATGGCTATGACCAGGTATATGGTATTCAATTTGACAGGAATGGTTTTCCGTATGTCATGGGTCAAACTACAGGTAATTGGCCGGTCATCAATGCCCTTTACAGCGACGCTGGCGCCAAACAATTCATTGGAAAATTACAACCTGATCTTTCGGCTTATGTTTATTCCACTGTATTCGGCACTGCATCCCCGGTGCCCAATATTTCCCCTACGGCTTTCCTGGTTGACCGTTGTGAGAACGTTTATGTTTCCGGGTGGGGAGGGATCATTGCATCGGGTTATCAAAGCGCAGGTACTACGGGTATGCGTGTAACCCCTGATGCTTATAAAGCAACTTCCGTGGATAATGCAGATTTTTATTTCTTTGTCCTGAAAAAGAATGCCACCCAGCAACTATATGGCAGTTTCTTTGGACAGGATGGAGGATTAGGAGACCATGTAGACGGCGGGACAAGCCGTTTTGATGCAAATGGGGTCATCTACCAGGCCATTTGTGCCAATTGTGGTGGTGGTCCGAGATTCCCTACAACTGTCGGTTCAGCCTATCCAAATCATAACGTTGCCGCTGCCTATTGTAACCTGGCGATGGTGAAAATGTCATTTAACCTGGCAGGTGTCGGATCAAGTGTACAATCTGCTATTAATGGTGTGCCAAAAGATACATCGGGTTGTGTACCCTTAACCGTTGTTTTTACAGACCAGGTCCGTAATGCCGTTCAGTATATCTGGAATTTTGGAGATGGTCCTGATTCACCGCCTTTATCTGCCGGGGCGCCGGACAACGGCTATACCCAAACGCATATCTATAATGCTGTGGGTACCTACCGTGTTATGCTGGTTGCGATTGACCCCAACAGTTGCAATATTCGTGATACTTCTTATATCCATATCAGGGTAGGGGATATAAAGGCTGACCTTGCAGGCAGTTATCAAAAGCTGGATCCTTGTGAACAGTTTAATTACCGCTTTCATAATCTTTCTACGACAGCTCCGTCCAGGCCATTTACAAACACCTCTTTTATCTGGGACTTTGGTGATGGCAGTCCAAGAGTGGTAGCAGGATTGAACGATGTGGACCATATTTACCCCGGGCCGGGTACTTACTCTGCGTTTCTTGTATTAAACGATACAGCTTATTGTAATGACCCTGATTCCATAAAGCTTGATGTGAGAGTGTCTGCTAATGTAGTAGCTAAGTTTGATACACCGCCTGTAGGTTGTGCGCCCTATTCAGCCGGGTTTGCTAATACATCAGACGGCGGTCTTACTTTTCAATGGAATTTTGGCGACCCGGGATCGGGAGCGAATAATACTTCAACGGATATTAATCCAACCCATTTATATAATGATCCGGGCACCTATACTATAACCATGGTTGCCAATGACCCCAATACCTGCAATAAGACAGATACAACAACATTTACCATTATAGTATACGAGAAACCGCTTGCTGATTTCAGCTTTACCCCGGTGACACCTGTTGAGAATACGCCCAATACTTTTACTAATCTTGCATCTGGTATCGCCACGAAGTTTAAATGGCTTTTTGGCGACGGAGACACATTATTAACCACATCAAGAGCTCCTGTCCAGCATCAATATAATGCAACAGGAACTTTCAATGCCTGTCTTGTTGCATTCAATGATGTGGGATGCTCCGATACAGCCTGTAAATCCGTCAGCACTATTGTTGTTCCGGTTTTAGATGTGCCCAATGCGTTTACACCGAATAGCGGGGATGTGAACAGTATTGTATATGTAAGGGGATTTGGTATTGCCAAAATGCGGTTCATCATCTGGAACAGGTGGGGTCAAAAAGTTTTTGAAACAAATAATCGCTTTGAAGGGTGGGATGGAAAAGTAAAAGGAGTTGTACAGCCGATGGATGTATATGCCTATACACTGGATGTAGAATTTTTTGACAAAACCAAAACAACCCGGAAAGGAGATATAACATTAATAAGGTAACTTGCAAAAAGGAGTCTTTGAAAATGAAGATCAATTTTAAAATAATATCTGTGATAAGTGCTTTGGGTATCGTGTCTTTGGTGAATGCACAGGATCTGCATTTTTCCCAATTCATGAATTCTCCGCTCAGCACGAATCCTGCCAATACGGGCTTCATTCCTGATGGCGATTATCGTATCGGAATGAATTACAGGAACCAGTGGTCATCTATTATGTCGGTACCTTACAAAACGATGAGCCTGTTTGGTGATGTGCAGGTCATGCAAAGTGAAAATGGATGGCTGGGTCTTGGCGGTCTTATCCTGCATGATGTTGCCGGCAGCGGCAATCTCACGTCAACTAAAATATACGGTTCGGTAGCTTATCACCAGACGCTGAATCTTGCGAGCCTTCTTAGTCTTGGATTTAATATAGGCTGGGCCAATAAGCAGATCAATGTGAGCAACCTGAAGTTTCCCGACCAGTTTGACGGACATTTTTTTGACAACCATCTTCCCACAAGTGTTTTACTGGATTATAACAATATCAATTATCTCGATATTCAGGCCGGGATGAACTATGCTTATTTCCCGAATGAAAATACTTATGTGAATGCAGGATTCTCTACATTTCATATCAACCGGCCACGCGAGTCTTTTTTTAATCCACAGCCCGGAATTGATAACCGGATCCCTTTGCGTCATACCGCTTTTCTCAACGGCAGTTTTAAACTTAATGATCAATGGATAGTTAACCCGAATACCTATTTTTCCCTACAGGCGAAATCGTATGAATGGGTGGTTGGCGCCAATGCTCATTACAATTTATCAGGCGATGGCGAAAAAACACTGATCGGCGGCTTATACTATCGTACTAAGGATGCCGTAATTCCGATGATCGGTATCGGGCTAAAGGATTATACTTTCACTTTTACCTACGACGCTACGATATCCACTTTAAAAGATTATAACAATACCCGGGGCGCGTTTGAGTTCTCGCTGATCAAACAGGGAACTTTTACCAAATTTAATGGCAACAGGCACGACGGTATGTGCCCTTCTTTCAGATCGGGGTATTAAAAGGTTGTCAACCTTTTGAAAATCCTTTGCAACCCTGTAATCTTTAATAAGGTTGACAACCTTTGCCGTAAAATCCTGATTTATTCCGATTTTTACAGTGCTAAGAAATTAATATGACAGGAGCACTTATAGGGGCGACACCGGGCAGGCAACAGCTTGAGGCGTTCAAAAAGATTGTAGGTCCGCAATTTGTTTTCGCAGACGAAGAATCGCTTCAGCAATATTCGCATGATGAAACTGAAACATTAAGCTTTCTTCCCGAAGTGGTTATTAAACCCCGTACAGCCGCAGAGATCAGCAGTATTATGAAAATCTGTAACAACCACCTTATACCTGTCACGCCACGGGGCGCTGGTACCGGCTTAAGCGGGGGAGCTTTACCTCATCTCGGCGGAGTACTGCTCTCCATGGAAAGAATGAATACTATCCTTGAGATTGATGAAAAGAACCTGCAGGTAACAACAGAGCCGGGAGTCATTACAGAGGTATTGCAAAACGCAGTAAAAGAAAAAGGGCTATTTTATCCTCCGGATCCGAGCAGCCGGGGCTCCTGTTTTATAGGAGGCAATATTGCTGCTAACAGCGGCGGACCCAAAGCAGTTAAATACGGCGTTGTAAAAGATTATGTATTAAACCTCGAAATCGTTTTGCCAACAGGAGAGATAATCTGGACCGGGGCCAATGTGTTGAAAAACTCAACAGGATATAATCTCACCCAGTTAATTGTCGGCAGCGAAGGAACCCTGGGGATCGTTACAAAGATCGTATTGAAATTAATCCCTTTGCCAAAATATGACCTGCTGATGCTGGTACCTTTTGCTTCATTGGAGAAAGCAAGTGAAGCCGTAAACGCGATTTTCCTGGCCGGCTTTACGCCAAGTGGTTTGGAACTGGTAGAAATAGACGCTTTGAAAATTACCAGCAAAATGGTGGACAGTCATGCTATACCGGTCAGTGATGATATTGCTGCGCATCTTATCATTGAAACGGATGGGAATAATATGGATGTATTGATGAATGACATGGAACAGATTGCTGCCTTGATGACAAAATATGAAGGAGGCGAGATATCCTTTGCAGAGGATGCGCAGCAAAAAGCCGAATTATGGAAGCTTCGGCGAAGAACAGCCGAGGCAGTAAAAATAGCCGGCTATACTATCGAAGAAGACACCGTAGTGCCCAGGGCAGCATTGCCCGCTTTGATAAAAGGAGTGAAGGAACTGGGCAAACAAAATAATTTTCATGCCGTATGCTACGGGCATGCCGGTGATGGAAACCTGCATATCCGTATTAAAAAAGAAGGAACTGCTAACAGCCTGGGCGATGCAGCAATGACAAAAAACCTGCGGGCCTTATTTGAACTGGTAAAAAAATTGGGCGGAACGATCAGTGGTGAACATGGTATTGGTCTCATTCAAAAAGGCTACATGGATATTGTATTTAATAAAACCCAGTTGCAATTAATGAAAGGCATCAAGAAAATATTTGATCCTAATAATATTTTAAACGCCGGGAAAGTATTCGATATATGAATGAACAAAGGCCTGTTATAAAAGCAGGCGGCTTGCTAAGGATTCTTTAATTTCTTTGCAAGATAAACTAAACGAACACAGAATACGTTAACCAACAGCAGGGACAGGAATAATTATTTAATTCAAATAAATGTTATGAAGAAATATGCTTTTACATGTTTGCTCTTTTTAACGATGGTTAATTGGTTATGGGCCCAGGATGAAAAGGGGTTTAAAAAAGAAAATCTTTTCGCCGGCGGCAGCTTCACTGTTTCTTTTTTTAACCGGCAGACCTTATTGGGCGCCGACCCTATGTTTGGTTACAAGATCGCTAACTGGGTGGATGCGGGACTTGCCTTCAATTTTTTATACAATGGGGCAAGAGATTATTATGAATTCAGTGATAAGGTCAGGGAAACCGTCTATGGACCCGGGGTATTTACCCGGCTATACCCGGTCAGGTTTCTCTTTGTACAGGGACAATTTGAACACAATTTCATTACGCAGAAATATATTGCCGCTCCGGGAAGTGTTAATTATATCGACGATAAATTCAAGACAGGGGTCAATTCGCTGTTAATAGGAGGAGGGTTCGCGCAGGGAAGGGAACCCGGCTCCAATTCTTTTTATTATATATCGGTTATGGTTGATGTACTGAAGAACTTTTACTCTCCTTATGTGAATGTCGCTTATAATCCTAATAACCCTTCTCAGCAAAGAATAACTATGGCGCCCATTATCCGCGCCGGGATAAATATTGCATTGTTCCAGGGAAGGAGGAGGTAGTATTACAAATAAGTTATCAATTCGGCCGGAGAATGAATAATGGCCAATCTTTCCTGCGCGGCTTCATATAAAAATTTTTCCTGCTGCATTTGCCGGATATGTGCGACCAGGTGGTTGTAATAACCGCCGGAATTCAAAATGAATATATGTTTGTCATGAATAGAAAGCTGGTTCCAGGTTACCATCTCGAATAGTTCATCCAATGTGCCAAAACCACCGGGAAGGATGATGGCGGCATCGCATAATTCATACATCTTTTTTTTCCGTGTATGCATATCGTCAACTACCAAAAGTTCGCTGAGAGAATTATGTTGCCGTTCCCAGTCAACCAATACTTTCGGGATAACACCGATCGCTTTGCCGCCGTGATCCATGACTGTATCGGCAATAGTGCCCATGATGCCGACATTACCACCGCCATAGATAAGTGTGATATTCCGTTGAACAAATAATTTTCCTAACTGAACCGCGTGTTCGGTATAAAGAGGGTTGATGCCATTTTTGGAACCGCAGAATACAGCCATTGAATGAATAACTATTGCTTGCATAAATTTGCGGCAAAGGGAAGGTAAATTTGTTTATCTTCAAAAATTAATAACGCACAAGGCTCCCGGATTTATAAAACATTAATGCATGTCAGCGACCCTTTTATTTTCTTTCGTGATCGGGTATTTTATTCTTCTCTTGCTGGTGGCCTGGTATACTTCTCGCAAATCTGATAATGATTCTTTTTTTATCGGTAACCGGAATTCCAACTGGATGCTGGTGGCCTTTGGGATGATCGGCACCTCCCTGTCAGGCGTCACGTTTGTGAGTGTGCCGGGAGGCGTGGGAAAAGAATCATTTGCCTACACCCAGATCGTAATAGGCTATGTCATTGGCTATATAGTCATCGCTTATGTGTTGTTGCCGCTGTACTATCGTCTTCACCTTACTTCTATTTATAATTACCTGAGTAAACGTCTTGGCGTGTTTTCTTATAAGACCGGCGCTTCTTTTTTTATACTTTCCCGTACACTGGGCGCTACGGCAAGATTGTACCTGGTCGTAAAGATCCTGCAGGATGCTATACTTGCAAGTTTTGGTATCCCGTTTTGGGTCACGACTCTCATCATACTGGCCATGATACTGATCTATACGTATGAAGGAGGCGTAAAGACTATAGTTTTTACAGACACTTTGCAAACAACTTTTATGCTGACCGGACTTGTCGTTTGCGTTATTTATATCCTGCAGTCAATGGATATGAGCTTTGGATCGGCTTTATCGGCCATGACAGAAAAAGGGTATTCCAAACTCTTTTTTACCGATCCCCACAGTAAGTTGTTTTTTTTTAAGCAGATATTGGCGGGAGCATTTATCACGATCACGATGACGGGCATGGACCAGGAGATGATGCAAAAAGCCATTTCTGTTAAAAGGTTAGGGGACTCAAAAAAAAATATTGTCACTCTTTCAGGCATTATGGTGGTTGTTATCATGCTATTCCTGTTTCTTGGAGGGCTGTTATATTTATATGCATCACAGACGGGTGTAGCGGCAACAGGTGATAAACTCTTCCCCGAGCTGGCATTGCATCATATGCCGCCGATTGTCTCCGTTATATTTATTATAGCACTGATCTCTGCTTTATTTCCAAGTGCCGACGGGGCTATTACCGCACTCACTTCTTCGTTTTGCATTGATATACTGGGAATGCAACGGCGACCGGACTGGACAGAAACGAGAAGGAAGGCCATTCGTCAACGGGTACATCTTGTCGTGGCTTTTGTTTTTCTCATCTTCGTGCTTGTTTTTTACAAGATCGATGATCCGAGTATGATCGGGGTTATCCTGAAAGTTGCGGCATATACCTACGGGCCCTTATTGGGCTTATTTACATTCGGCATCATAACGAAAAGACAAGTAGCAGATAAGTGGGTGCCGTATGTTTGTGTTGCGTCGCCCGTCATTTGTTATGTACTGGATAAATTTCAAAAAGAAATATTTGGATCTTTTGAAATAGGGCTTGAACTTCTTATTATAAACGGATTAATTACTTTCCTGGGTCTATACTTCATTTCAAAAAAAGGAGATGCGGATATGAATAGGGTGGCTAATTGAGATGATATAGCAATTTGCAGCTTTCCGGGCAAGGACATCGCGCAGAGATAAAAGAGAAAAGGAGGAAATCATTCGGGACAAATCTCTTTCTCTCTTTTTCCCCCGGGCGGGAAATCCATGCACAATGATTTCTCATGCTCTGGTTAACAAACCAGCCTCTTCTGTTTTATCTTCGCGAAAATTGCAGGAATGGAATTAATAAATCCCAGGGTACAATCTTATGCGGAACATTTTTCTTCCGGCGAAGATGACCTGTTGAAGGAAATAAATGACTGGACATTAAAGCA